>NZ_JBIRXG010000013.1:0-276377 GCF_044388685.1 Streptomyces sp. NPDC020192
ATGGTACTGCAGGGGGGACCCTGTGGGAGAGTAGGACGCCGCCGAACAAATTTTGAGAAAGGCCCACGCCATCCGGCGTGGGCCTTTCTGCGTTTATGCTCAACAGCATGCGCTACGACCTGGTCATCTTCGACAACGACGGGGTGCTCGTCGACAGCGAGCCCATATCCAATCGGCATCTCGCCGCTTATCTGACCGAGTTGGGGCACCCGACCTCGTACGAGGACTCCATCCGTGACTACATGGGGTCGGCGATGCACCGGATTCACGAGCTGGTGCTGGAGCGTACGGGGCAGCGGTTGCCCGACGACTTCGACGACGTCTTCCACGCGCGCGTGTTCGCCGCGTTCGAGCGGGAGTTGGAGCCGGTGGCCGGCGTCACCGACGTACTGGAGGAGCTGGCCGGGGACGGGGTGCCGTACTGTGTGGCCTCCTCCGGGAGTCATGCGCGGATCCGGGTGGGGCATCGGACGACCGGGCTCGACCGGTGGTTCGAGGAGGAGCGGATCTTCAGCTCGGAGGACGTGGGGCGGGGTAAGCCGTGGCCCGATCTCTTCCTCCACGCGGCCGAGCGGATGGGTGTCGCGCCGGAGCGGTGCGCGGTCGTCGAGGACTCGCCGCTCGGGGTGCTGGCGGCGCAGGCGGCCGGGATGGACGTGTACGGGTTCACCGCCATGACCCCGCCGTCGCGGCTGCTGCGCGCCGGTGCCGAGGCCGGGCAACTCTTCAGTGACATGGGGCAGTTGACTGACCTGCTGAAATGACAGCGGCCATCGGAGCGGGGCTGACAATTGTCATGCGGACCTCCGGACGATCGTTTCTACTGGCGGACCCCTCGCGGCGGCGAAGCTGAGGGCATGACGAAGAACACGGGGATCCAGAACTTCCGGCCGCTGCTCCTGGACGTGGCCGTGCCGCTCGGTTCGTACTACCTCTTCAAGGACGCCTTCGGGATGAGCACCTTCGCCTCCCTCGCCTGGAGCAGCGTGGTGCCGGCGGTGCGGACCCTGTGGGGCCTGGTGCGGGAGCGGAAGACCAACGGCCTCGCCGGTCTCATCCTGGTCGTCAACGTCGTCTCGCTGCTGCTGAGTCTCGTCTCCGGCGACCCGCGGCTGATGCTCGCCAAGGACAGTGGGGTCAGCAGTGTCATCGGCCTCGGGATCCTCGCCTCCGTCTGGCTCGGCAAGCCGATGATGACCGCCGGGATGAAGCCCTTCCTGGTGAAGGGCGACCCTGACAGGGAGGCCGCCTGGCAGCGGCTCGTCTCGGGGGCGTCGGTCCGCTCGGCCGCCTTCCGGAGCAAGGAGAAGGCCTTCTCGGCCGTCTGGGGGCTGGTGCTGCTCGCCGAGTGCGTGGCCCGCGTTGTGGGCGCGTACACCATTCCCGTGGACACGATGGTGTGGCTCGGCACCGTCTTCCTGATCGGCGCGATGGTGATCGGGTTCGTGGTCGGCGGAGGGCTGGCCGTCGGGCCGATGGAGGAGATGCTCGCCGCCGAGGTGGCGGACGGCGAGGCCCGGCAGGCGGCCGGACAGCCTGTGGTGGCTGTCGCCGCCTGAGACTCCCGATGAAGCTGAAGAAAATTCATCTTTGGCTGGATCTACCCACAGGTAGCCAGGGGCCCTACGCTCGCCGCCATGACTGATGTGCTGCGGCGCGGTAGGGCCTCGCTGGCGTTCAGCTTCTTCGCGCAGGGCGCCACCTTCGCGCTCCTGGTGACGCGGATCCCGGCCATCCAGGACCGGTACGGCGTCTCCGACGCGCTGCTGCCCGTCTTCCTGGCCGCCGTACCGATCCTGGCCGGGATCGGCAGCGTGACCACCGAGCAGCTGGTGAAGCGGATACGGCCCAGTCGGCTGCTGCGCTGCTCCCAGCCCGTGGTGCTGCTGGCGCTGTTCGGCGCCGGGGCCGGCGGGCAGATGGCCGAACTGGCCGTGGCGCTCGGGGTGTTCGGGCTGGCCGTGGGGGCACTGGACGCCTCCATGAACATGCTCGGGGTGAGCCTGCAGCGGTCGTACGGGCGCAGCATCATGCTCAGCTTCCACGCCGCGTACAGCCTGGGCGGGATCCTGGGGGCCTCGCTGGCCTGGGTCGGGGCGCACTGGCATCTCGCGCTGTGGGTGTCGTATCTGCCGGTGGTGGCCGTACTGCTGCCGGCGACGCTCGTGGCGAGCCGGTGGTACGTCGACGGGGATCCGGCGCCCTTGGAGGAGCAGGGCACCCAGGGCGGGGGCGTCGTCTTCAAGCTGCTGCTGCCGCTGTGTCTGGTGATGACCTTCGCCTACATCGGGGACTCGACCGTCTCCAACTGGAGCGCGAAGTATCTGAAGGACGTGCTGGGCAGCAGCGAGCAGTTGGCGACCGTGCCGTACAACGTGTACATGGTGACCACGTTGGTGGGGCGGGCCATCGGGGACTTCGGGGTGCGGCGGTTCGGGGCGGCGGCGGTCGTACGGCTCGGGACGCTGGTGGCGGCCGGTGGGTTCGCGGTCGTGGCCTCGGCGCCCGGGGCGTGGGTGGGGATGCTCGGGTTCACGCTGCTGGGGCTGGGGCTGTGCGTGCTGGTGCCGCAGACGTTCGCGGCGGCGGGGCGGCTGTTCCCGGGGGCTTCGGACGCGGCCGTCGCGCGGCTCAATATTTTCAATTACGTGGGTTTTCTGGTCGGTTCGCCGTTGGTGGGGGCCTTGGGCGATGCGTGGAGCTATCGCGGGGCCATGCTGGTGCCGATGGTGTTGGTGCTGGTGACGCTGGTGTACGCCAGATCGTTCGCCGCTCAACCGGACCGATACGGTGGCGGGCATGAGCGGCCGCGCACAGCTGATGTGGGACGAGGCAGTAACGGGCTATGACTTCGGCCCGGACCATCCGATGGATCCGGTCCGGCTGGCACTGACCCGGAAACTGGTGCGTGCCTTCGGGCTCGACCGGGAGATGGAGGTCGTCGCGGCGAAGCCGGCCGGGGAGTCGACGCTGCGGCTGGTGCATCGCGAGGACTACATCGACGCCGTGAAGGCCGCGTCGGCCGATCCGGCGGGCGCGGACGGGTCGTACGGGCTCGGTACGGTCGACGATCCCGCGTTCGCCGGGATGCACGAGGTGTCCGCGCTGATCGCCGGGCAGTCGGTGGGGGCGGCGGAGGCGGTGTGGCGCGGCGACGTCGAGCACGCCGTGAACTTCGCGGGCGGGCTGCATCACGCGATGCCGGGGGGCGCGTCGGGGTTCTGCATCTACAACGACGCCTCGCTGGCGATCGCCCGGCTGCTGGAGCTGGGGGCGGAGCGGGTCGCGTACGTGGATGTGGACGTGCATCACGGGGACGGGGTGCAGGCCGCGTTCTGGGAGGATCCGCGGGTTCTGACGATCTCGCTGCACGAGCATCCTCGTACGTTGTTCCCGCAGACCGGGTGGCCGGAGGAGGTCGGTGCCGGGGCCGGGGAGGGGGCCGCCGTGAATGTGGCGTTGCCCGCGGGGACCGGGGACGCGGGGTGGTTGCGGGCGTTTCACGCGGTGGTGCCGGAGCTGCTCGCCGAGTTCCGGCCGCAGGTGGTCGTGTCGCAGCACGGGGCCGACACGCACTTCGAGGATCCCCTGGCTCATCTGGCCGTTTCGCTGGACGCGCAGCGGGCGGTGCAGGTGGCGTGTCATGAGCTGGCGCACGAGTACGCCGACGGGAAGTGGGTCGCGCTGGGCGGGGGCGGGTACGCGGTGGTGGACGTCGTACCGCGGTCCTGGACGCATCTGGTGGGGATCGCCGCGGGGAAGCCGGTGGCTCCGGAGACGGTGATCCCGGAGGCGTGGCGGCGGGACGCGTTCGCTTTGACCCGGCAGTTGGGGCCGCAGCGGATGACCGATGGGCGGTGGCCGGTGAGCTGGGCGTCCTGGGAGGCGGGTTACGACCCCGCCGACCGGCTCGACCAGGCCGTACTGGCGACTCGGCGGGCGGCGTTTCCGCTGCGGGGGCTGTTGCCGTAGGAGGCCGTTACGCCAACCGTGCCCATTTCCCCCGTACCTCGTCCGCCGCCTGCCCCGATGCGCGAGCATCTCAGCCGTGGTGACCGCCGAGGGTCTGCGTGCGCATCTGGTGGCTGTGGGGCTGGCGGGGGAGGTGAGGACCTCTCGGGAGGACAGCCTGCGGAGTTATCGGTTGTTCGCTGCCCGGGATCCTCGGGTTCTGATCGGGATTGATCCCCAACGGTCGTGGGGGCAGCTGGACTTGATTGCTCTGATGGCGGAGAAGTGCGGGGTTTCGGCTGATCCTCGGCACACTTCCGGTCCCGACGTGATCGATCCGGAGCTGACCGTCGCCGCGCTGGACGCCTTCGCCGAGCGTATCCGGGACGTGGCCGGGCGGGGGGCGCCCGTGCTGTTCGGGACCGGGCATCCGGGGCGGCTGCTCGGGTTCTACGCCGGCTTGGCGGACGCGCTCTCGGCGGCGGGGTGTGAGGTGCTCACCTCGGCGCAGGGTCGCTGTGTCGACATATTGACCCGGTTCGGTCTACGTACCCACTACCTTGACTACGTTCGAGGGGTTGGCTTGGTGCGGGAACCAGGAGCCGAGCGCCCCGGTTGTGAGCCGGGTGTCCACAGTCATTCCCCGCTGCCGGTTCGGGTCGTGCTGGAGGCCGCGGCGGAGGGCGCAGGACCCCTGCCCGAACTGGTCGTCGGGGATCATGGATGGGTCTGCGGCGCAGGTCAGCTGGGGTTCGAGGCCATCGGGCTCGGTGATGTCGACGATCCCGCGCTGTTCGTGGGGGAGGCCGAGGGGGCCGTGTCCGTCGCCGTTCCGGTTGATGACGGTGTGCGGTCCGCGTACTACCGCCCGCTTACCCGCTACGTACTCAAACGAGCGTGTCTGTCACAGTAGGCCTGCGATGGGTGCACCTCTTCCCCACTCGCATCACCCGCCCCTACATTGGGGAGTGAGCACGCAGCGACGAAGAGTCACCGGAAGGGGAAGCCGGTGGCCGTCGAGTGCGGAAGGTTCAGGTGTGTCATGGCTGCAGCTGGCGAGAGGCCTCTGAACGAGGTTCAGTTCCTTACCGTGGCGGAAGTCGCCTCGGTGATGCGAGTGTCGAAGATGACCGTGTACCGGCTGGTGCACAGCGGTCATCTGCCCGCGATCCGGGTGGGACGGTCGTTCCGCGTCCCGGAGCAAGCGGTACACGAGTACCTTCGCGACAGCTATGTGGGGGTGGAAACGGCCTGACAACGCTTCCGGGAAGTTCCGGAGCACCCTCGATTACGACCTCGGCGCTCGGTTGGGTAGGCTAGCCCCTCGTAGGTCGTGTGGGCCCATGGCGCCCAAACAACCGAGTGATGAGAAGTGAGCGAGGGTAGTCGTGGGCTCTGTTATCAAGAAGCGGCGCAAGCGGATGGCCAAGAAGAAGCACCGCAAGCTGCTCAAGCGCACGCGCGTTCAGCGTCGCAACAAGAAGTAAGCGGCGGCGCGCGAGAGCGTGTCCCTGTGGCCTCCCATCACCATTGGTGGGAGGCCACAGGCATATCCGGTCGCATATTCGATCGATCCGATCGGTGAATTTCCGTCACCTCGCGCATCGGGGGGTCATCACAGCGCAACACCGACCCGCTAGGTTGACCGTACGCATCACGTACGAGGGAAGGCGCTGATCTTGGGGAAGGTCGTGCTCGTCACCGGAGTGGCCCGGCAGCTGGGCGGCCGGTTCGTACGGCGGATCCAGCGGGACCCGGAGGTCGACCGGGTGATCGCGGTGGACGCGGTGCCGCCGGCGCACCATCTGGGCGGGGCCGACTTCATCCAGGCCGACATCCGGCTGCCGACGATAGCCCGGGTGCTCGCCGAGACCGGCGCGGACACGGTGGTCCACATGGACGTGACGGGCACGGCGCTGGGCGGCGGCAACCGGGCCACGGTCAAGGAGACCAACGTCATCGGCACCATGCAGCTGCTCGGCGCCTGCCAGAAGTCGCCGGCTGTCAAGCGGCTGGTCGTCAAGTCCAGTACGAACGTCTACGGGTCCGCGCCCCGCGACCCGGCCGTGTTCACCGAGACGACGTCGGCGAAGTCGCTGCCGAGCGGCGGGTTCGCGAAGGACACCGTCGAGGTCGAGGGATACGTGCGAGGGTTCGCCCGGCGGCGGCCGGACGTCGCGGTGTGCGTGCTGCGCTTCGCCAACATCCTCGGGCCGACCGCGGACACCCCGCTCGCCTCGTACTTCGCGCTGCCCGTCCTGCCGACCGTGTTCGGCTACGACCCGCGGCTGCAGTTCGTCCACGAGGACGACGTCGTCGAGGTGCTGCGGATCGCCTCGCACGAGCCGCGCCGGGGCACCCTCAACAGCGGCACCTTCAACATCGCCGGGGACGGTGTGCTGCTGCTGTCGCAGTGCTCGCGGCGGCTCGGGCGGCCCACCGTGCCGCTGCTGCTGCCCGCGGTCACCTGGGCGGGTTCGCTGGTGCGTACGCTCGGTATGACGGACTTCTCACCGGAGCAGATCCGGCTGCTCACGCACGGGCGGGTGGTGGACACCGGGCAGATGCGCGAGACGCTCGGCTTCACGCCCCGGTACACGACGGCGGAGACGTTCGCGGACTTCGCACGCGGCCAGGGCCCGGGCCTGCTGCCGCCGGAGGCCCTCGCGGGGGCCGTCGACCGCGTCGCCGCGCTGGCCGCGAAGGGCGGCGGCCGGTCCACGACGCACAGCGCCAACTGAGGAGAGCGGCAACGATGGCGGATGCCAAGGTCATTCCGTTCGACGACGACCGGTCCCGCGGGGGCGCCGCAGCGCGCCCGGCGCGGCGCCGGAGTGCGGGCGGCCGGCGCGGCGGTCTCGGCGAGTCCGGTGAGTCCGGTGAGCGGCTGGGCGAGGTCCAGCCGCTGCCGGGGCGGGGCCGGGTGCGGGACGATGGGCGGGTGAGCCGTGCGGAGGAGCCGGAAGGGCCGGAGAAGCCGGAGGAGGCACCGGACCGGCCGTCGGGTGCCGACGGGCGGGACGGCGGTCTGGAGCGGCGTGTGGCGGCCGGGCTGGCCTTTCTGCGGCACCGGCTGACCGGGGACTACGACGTCGACGACTTCGGTTTCGACGAGGAGCTGACCGACCAGGTCCTGATGTCGCTGCTGCGGCCGGTGTACGAGAAGTACTTCCGGGTCGAGGTGAAGGGCATCGAGAACATCCCGGCCGAGGGCGGGGCGCTGATCGTCGCCAACCACTCCGGGACGCTGCCGCTGGACGGCCTGATGATGCAGGTCGCTGTCCACGACCACCATCCCGCCGACCGTCATCTACGGCTGCTCGCCGCCGACCTGGTCTTCGTGCTGCCGGTGGTGAACGAGCTGGCGCGCAAACTGGGTCACACCCTGGCGTGCGCGGAGGACGCGGAACGCCTTCTGGCGCAGGGTGAGCTGGTCGGTGTGATGCCGGAGGGGTTCAAGGGGATCGGGAAGCCCTTCGGTGAGCGGTACAAGCTCCAGCGCTTCGGCCGGGGCGGCTTCGTCTCCACGGCCCTGCGGCAGGGGGCGCCGATCATTCCCTGCTCGATCGTCGGGGCGGAGGAGATCTACCCGATGATCGGCAACGCGAAGACGCTGGCCCGGCTGCTGGGCTTCCCGTACTTCCCGCTGACGCCGACGTTTCCCTGGCTGGGCCCGTTGGGCGCGATTCCGCTGCCGACGAAGTGGACGATCCAGTTCGGCGAGCCGATCCTCACGGACGGCTATCCGCCGGAGGCCGCCGAGGACCCGATGCTGATGTTCAACCTCACCGACCAGGTGCGGGAACAGATCCAGCACACGCTGTACAAGTTGTTGGTGCAGCGGCGGTCGGTGTTCTTCTGACGTTGCCCGTACGACAGCGGGGGCGCCCATGCTCGGGTGGGGCGCCCCCGCTGTCGTAACCGGTGTACTGCCCTAGTTCGCGTCCTCACCCTCGATCCCCAGCCCCGGCAGGAGGCCGGGGAGGAGCGGGGGAAGGGTGACGTCCGGGGCCGGGGTCGAGGGGTTGCCGGTGGGTTGGGTGGTGGTGCCGCCCGTGCCTGTCCTGGGCGGGTCCAGGAGGCCGCCCGTGTTGCCGCCGAGGAGGCCGTCGCCGGTGGTGCCGGTGGCCGAGCCGGTCGGGTCGTTCGGGCGGGCGTGTTTGCCGGTGGACGGGGTGGAGCCGGACGCGCTGGGGGCGGTGGAGCCGCGGTGGTTGCCCGAGGGGTCCGGTGAGGTCGAGCCGGTGCCCTGGTGTGTCCCGGTGCCGGACGGGGGTTTCGGGAGGCGGGACTCCAGGGGGGCGACCTCTTGGTCTATGGCGTCGAAGACCGACGACACCTGCTCTTTGACGTCCCCGAGCTGCACCGGCAGCCTGTCGCTGAGCGCGCTCCAGGCCTCGCGGTGGGACCGGGAGAAGGTCGACAGGGCCTGGATGGGGCCCAGGGAGTCCGGGTCGGCCTCGTACGCCTCGTGCAGCAGCCGGTGGCCCTCGGTGACGTCGCGCTGCATGCCGGAGAGCGTGCGCCGGATCTCGCCGATGGACTCGTGGTCGAGGTGTCCGCCGCGGCCGCGCTCCATCAGCCGGCGGGCCTCGCTGAGCCGGGTGGACGCCTGGTCGAGGTAGGTCTGGCCGCGGGCGTTGTCGCCGTCGGTCAGGTAGTTGAGCTTGAAGTCCTCGATGCCGCGTTTGAGGCCGTAGAGGGAGTCACCGGGCAGGGCGTCGGAGCTGGCGGCGGCGACTCCGCCGAAGGCTCCGGCGGCCACGCCCACGCTCAGCCCGCCCGCCGCGAGCCCCTTGGTCAGCCGGGAACGGGGCCGGAGTTTGCCGAGCGGGCTCGCCCGGTGCGCACCCCGGCTTCTGGTCCGTTGTTCGGGTACCGACGCATCCGCCGCTCCGGTTCCCTCCTGGAGCATGGCCTCCATCGCGGCCACCAGCTGGGCGCGCTGGACGACCTTGACCTCGGGGTCGAGCTGCGGTTTGGGCAGCGCGCCGAGATCCGCCGCGAGGGCCAGCAGCTCGCCCTGCCCGGACGGTTCCTCGGTGGCCGGCGGTGATTCCGCCGGTGCTGACCGCTCGGCCGCCGTGTCCCGGTCGGACTGCTCGTCCAGGGCCTGGGCGAAGGCGTTCGCCCGCCGGTGCGCCGATACGTTCGCGATCACTGGCGGCACCTCCTCTCGTCATGACGGTCGACTCCCCAGGGGGTCCTGAGGGTTGCACGCCCGTGACCGATCCACACGATCGAGCGATCAGGGTCGGCCAGGACGTGACCACAGGGAGCCTGTATCCCGCACAACGACTGGCGCGGCACTTGGGTTACGGACGGCGGATGATCGGATCAGAAAGGCAACCGGCCTTCACAGAACGTGAGTTGAGCGTCGCCGAGCGTGGTGACCGTTTCAGCGGGCGTCGTCCGGCAGCAGCCGGGCCAGGGTGCGGACGGCGCGGTACTGGAGGGTCTTGATGGCGCCCTCGTTCTTGCCCATGACACGGGCGGTCTCGGCGACCGAGAGGCCCTGGAGGAAGCGGAGCGTCACGCACTCCTGCTGCTGGGGGTTGAGCCGCCGTACGGCGTCGAGCAGCGCGGCGTTCGACAGCGACTCCAGCACGGAGTCCTCGGGGGAGCGCTCGACCTCGTTGGCGTCGAGCATCTCGCCGGTCGTGACCTCCAGGCGGAAGCGGCTGGACTTGAAGTGGTCGGCGACGAGGTTCCGGGCGATGGTCACCAGCCAGGCGCCGAAGTCGCGGCCCTGCCAGGTGAACGTGCCGATCCGGCGGAGCGCCCGCAGAAAGGTCTCGCTCGTGAGGTCCTCGGCCGTGGCCCGGCCGCCGACGCGGTAGTAGATGTACCGGTACACCGTGTCGCTGTACTGGTCGTACAGCCGGCCGAAGGCCTCGGCCTCGCCGGCCTGCGCCCGCTCGACCAGGTCCATCATCCGGGCGCTGTCGCTGTCGGCGGCCGGGCGGCGGGCGGTGGTGGCGGCGCCGGAGGCGCGGCCTCGTCTGCCGACTGCGGCGCTGCCCTCGGCCAGTGCGTAGCACGGGCCGGCGGGCGCGGCGGTGGCGAAGGCGGGGACGGCGTACGCGGTCGGGACAAGGCCGCGCAGCGTCTCTTTGACCGTTGCGACTGTTGCGCGCAGCGTAGCCAGGCCCGAGGCGTCAACCCCGACGTGTGGGTACACGGGACTCCCAGAGGCAGAGCTTCCATCACGTGCAGTGCGGGACCATTCACCCGTCGTAGCGACGGAGGGGGTACCGGTTTGCGTCTGAGGAGAATAACGCTTCGTGCAGGCACTGCTACACCGAGTTGCTCAAATCATCGATTGCGTCGCTTCTGTTGCACATTGACGCCGTATCAAGTGCCGTAGCTTGATCGGTTGTTGATCGAAAACAGGCCTGTTTCGGTGAGGTACAGGGCGTGTTGAAATGGCCGCGGCATAATTCGGGCGCGCGCGGCCAGAGGTGGTTTCAGGGAGTGGTGGCGTCGCCTATCGGCGGCGTCGGCTCAGCGCGATCGCCGCCGCGGTGCCACCGGCGACCGCACCGACGCCCGCCGCCGCCGGGATGCCGACCTTCGCCGCCTTGCGGCCCGTGCGGTAGTCCCGCAGGCGCCAGTCCTTCTCCCGGGCGTGTTTGCGGAGCTTGGCGTCCGGGTTGATGGCGTAGGGGTGGCCGACCAGGGAGAGCATCGGGATGTCGTTGTGGCTGTCGCTGTAGGCCGCGCAGCGGGCGAGGTCCAGGCCCTCCGCGGCGGCCAGGGCGCGCACCGCCTCCGCCTTGGCCGGGCCGTGCAGCGGCTCGCCGACCAGCTTGCCGGTGTAGATGCCGCTGACCGACTCCGCGACCGTGCCGAGCGCGCCGGTGAGGCCGAGGCGGCGGGCGATCACCTGGGCGATCTCCACCGGGGCGGCGGTGACCAGCCAGACCTTCTGGCCCGCGTCCAGGTGGGCCTGGGCCAGGGCGCGGGTGCCGGGCCAGATGCGGTCGGCCATGTACTCGTCGTAGATCTCCTCGCCGATCGACTCCAGCTCGGCGACCCGGTGGCCCTTGACGATCGACAGCGCCGAGTCGCGGGCGTCCTGCATGTGCTCGGGGTCCTCGACGCCGGCGAGCCGGAACCACGCCTGCTGCCAGGCGAATCTGGCGAGGTCGCGGGTCTCGAAGAACTTGCGCTTGTACAGGCCGCGGCCGAAGTGGAACAGCGCGGCGCCCTGCATCACGGTGTTGTCGAGGTCGAAGAACGCGGCTGCCCTGGTGTCGCCGATGACCGGGAACTCCGGTTCCGCCCGCGCGACCGGCGCCTGCGCCTGCGCCTCCTGCGAGGACTTGCGGGCGGCCTCCGCCGAGGCCTCGCCTGCCAACACGCTCCGCGCCGTGGCGGAGCGCCTACGGGGAGTGAGCCATCCTAGAGCGGCCATGCCGTGAGCATAGCCAGTTTGTTCGGTGCTTCCGGAGTCGAGAGGTTGGAACGGTGTGAACAGTCCGCTACCGAGCCGTTAAGCAGGCGCGCGTACCGGCCGTCGGGCGCGCGCGAGAATGGCCGGCATGAGCCCACTCTTCCGCCGTAAGGCCGCCCCGCACGAGCGGCTGGTCACCCTGATCCGCAAGCCCGGCTGTCATCTGTGCGACGACGCGCAGCTGGTGATCGAGAAGGTCTGCGGTGACCTGGGGGTCCCCGTCGAGCAGAAGGACATCACCCAGGACCAGGCGCTGCACGATCAGTACTGGGAGCAGATTCCGGTCGTACTGATCGATGGTGAACAGCACACCTTCTGGCGCGTGAACGAGGAGCGACTGCGCCGGGCACTGACCGACTAGTCCAAACTGGCCGGAAAGTCGCTTAGGATCGACGGCGGTTTGGTCTCGGGGGCGGGATTTGTGAGGAGAGTGTGCGGTTTTGCCCCCTATACCGAAGGAACGGATGTGGTCGTGCGCCGGTTCCCGCCGAGGGTGCCGCGGTCGCGTGACCCCGGTCACTTCTGCCGGGCAAATCGGACACCATCTTTGTGCACGCGTTCACAAAGACATAGCCTGCTGTCGACGGGGCGGTCTGGGGACGTATGACCGCCTGCAGCCCCGCTCTACCCGCAGGAGCACCGTGGCAACTGGCCGAACACACCGACCGGCGACCCGTGGCCGAGGGATTCCCGAGGCCACCGTCGCCCGGCTTCCGCTGTACCTCCGAGCCCTGACCGCACTGTCGGAGCGCTCGGTACCCACGGTCTCCTCCGAGGAGCTCGCGGCCGCGGCGGGGGTCAACTCCGCCAAGCTGCGCAAGGACTTCTCGTACCTGGGCTCCTACGGAACGCGCGGTGTCGGCTACGACGTGGAGTATCTCGTCTACCAGATCTCCCGCGAACTCGGCCTGACCCAGGACTGGCCGGTCGTGATCGTCGGTATCGGTAACCTCGGCGCCGCGCTGGCCAATTACGGCGGTTTCGCCTCCCGTGGCTTCCGCGTCGCCGCGCTGATCGACGCCGATCCGGCGATGGCGGGCAAGCCTGTCGCCGGCATCCCGGTGCAGCACACCGACGACCTCGAGAAGATCATCAAGGACAACGGGGTCTCCATCGGCGTCATCGCCACCCCGGCCGGCGCCGCCCAGCCGGTCTGCGACCGCCTCGTGAGCGCCGGGGTCACCTCCATCCTGAACTTCGCGCCGACCGTGCTGTCCGTCCCCGACGGCGTCGACGTGCGCAAGGTCGACCTGTCGATCGAACTCCAGATCCTCGCCTTCCACGAGCAGCGCAAGGCCGGCGAGGAGACCACCATGGAGACCGCGGCCGGTGACGTCGGCTCCCTGCCCGCCGGCACCCGTGACGACTCCGCCGATCAAGGGCCCGACGGGGACGTACCCGCCGTGATGCCGGCATGAGTCTCCTCGTCGTCGGACTGAGCCACCGCAGCGCTCCGGTGAGCGTGCTGGAGCGGGCCGCGCTGAGCGCGGACGCCCAGATCAAGCTGCTGCAGGACACGGTCGCCGTCGAACCCGCCACCGAGGCCGCGGTGCTGGCCACCTGCAACCGCATCGAGCTGTACGCCGACGTGGACAAGTTCCACGCCGGTGTCGCCGAGCTGTCCACGCTGCTCGCCCAGCACAGCGGCGTCGGCCTCGAGGAGCTGACCCCCTACCTCTACGTGCACTACGAGGACCGGGCCGTCCACCATCTGTTCTCGGTGGCCTGCGGTCTGGACTCGATGGTCGTCGGCGAGGGGCAGATCCTCGGCCAGATCAAGGACTCCCTGGCCAAGGCGCAGGAGCTGCACACCGCCGGCCGCCTCCTCAACGACCTGTTCCAGCAGGCCCTGCGAGTCGGCAAGCGCGCCCACTCCGAGACCGGCATCGACCGGGCCGGCCAGTCCCTGGTCACCTTCGGCCTGGAGCAGCTGGCCGCCGGGACCGAGGTCCCCGGCTGGGCGCGGGGCAAGAAGGCGCTGGTCATCGGCGCCGGGTCGATGTCCTCACTGGCCGCCGCCACGCTCGCGCGGGCCGGGGTCGCCGAGGTCGTCGTCGCCAACCGCACCTTCGACCGCGCCGAGCGCCTGGCTCACCTGCTCGAAGAGCAATATGGACACAGCCTGACCGACGCCGACGACAACGCGGTCACCGCCCGCGCGGTCGAGATGTCCGCCGTGCCGGACGAGCTGACACGTGCCGACGTCGTCGTCTCCTGTACCGGGGCGACGGGCCTGGTGCTGACGGCGGAGGCGATCGTGCGGGCGGTCGAGGGACGCACCGGGCAGGCTGTCGCCGAGACCGCGTTCACCGCGGTGAGCACGAAGACGTTGCCCGCGCCCGCCGGCGCCTCCGCCGACGAGAACTGCCCCCTGGACCTGGCCGCCGTACAGCCCGGGTTCTCGCTCATGGGCGAGGCCGCCGTCGCCGGGATGGACGCGGCCACCCTGGAGCAGCACGCGGCCTGGGTCGCGGGCGGCACGGTGGACCGCCGGGAGCGTCGTACGCCCGAGGCGGATGCCGAGCTGATCACCGCGCTCGCCGCGACCGCCGCCACGGTGGGCCGGATCCCCGAGCGGCGCAGGCCGGAGCCGGTGGCCGAGCGCCCGGCGCCCTTCCTCTTCCTCCTCGACCTGGCCATGCCCCGCGACATCGACGCGGCCGTGCACCGGCTGGCCGGGGTGCGGCTGGTGGACATCGAGTCGCTGGCGGAAGCCTCCGCCGACGCGCCGATGGCGGCCGATGTGGACCAGGTCCGGCGTATCGTCTCCGACGAGGTCGCGGCCTTCGGCGCGGCACAGCGGGCGGCGCACATCACGCCGACCGTGGTCGCGCTGCGCACCATGGCCGCCGACGTCGTCGCCGGTGAGATCGCGCGGCTCGACGGCCGCCTGCCCGACCTGGACGAACGCCAGCGCGGTGAGATCCGGCAGGCCGTGCACCGGGTCGTCGACAAGCTGCTGCACGCGCCGACCGTACGGGTCAAGCAGCTCGCAGCCGAGCCCGGCGGCGCCGGGTACGCGGACGCGCTGCGCACCCTGTTCGACCTCGACCCCGAGACGGTCGCCTCCGTCTCCCGGGCCGAGGACAGCACAGACACGAAGGACCGACCGGCATGACTGAGAAGGCACTGAGGCTGGGGACCAGGCGCAGCAAGCTCGCCATGGCCCAGTCCGGCCAGGTGGCGGAGGCCGTCCGCCAGGTGACCGGGCGGCCCGTGGAGCTGGTCGAGATCACGACGTACGGCGATGTCTCCCGCGAGGCCCTCGCGCAGATCGGCGGCACCGGCGTCTTCGTGACGGCGCTGCGGGACGCGTTGATACGCGGCGAGGTCGACTTCGCGGTTCACTCGCTCAAGGACCTCCCGACCGCGCAGCCCGAGGAACTGGTCCTGGCCGCCGTACCGGAGCGCGAGGACCCGCGCGACGTGATCGTCGCGCGCGATGCCCTGAAGTTCACGGACCTGCCCCGCGGCGCGCGCATCGGCACCGGTTCGCCGCGTCGCATGGCGCAGCTGAACGCGTACGCCCGCACCCACGGCCTGGACATCGAGACGGTCCCGATCCGCGGGAATGTGGATACGCGGATCGGGTATGTGCGGGACGGCGAGCTGGATGCCGTCGTGCTCGCCGCGGCCGGACTGAACCGGATCGGCCGGATCGACGAGGTGACCGACTTCCTGTCGGTCGACACGGTTTTGCCCGCCCCCGGCCAGGGGGCACTGGCGATCGAGTGTGCCGCGGACAACGCTGCCCTGATCGCCGCGCTCGGTGAGCTCGACGACCCGTTCACGCGGGTCGCCGTGACCGCCGAACGGTCACTGCTCGCCGCCCTGGAGGCCGGTTGCAGCGCCCCTGTGGGCGCGCTGGCCGACCTCCTGGCCGACGGGCAGATTGTCAAGGAAATGCGCCTGCGCGGCGTCGTCGGCACGACCGACGGCACCCGCATGGTGCAGTTGTCCACCACCGGTCCCGTGCCCCAGACGGAGACCCAGGCGATCGCACTCGGCCGCGACCTCGCGACCCGGATGCTCGCCCAGGGCGCGGCCGGTCTGATGGGGGAGCGAGCACATTGAGCCCCACCACCCTTCCCGCCGGCCTCGAACACGGGCACGTCACCTTCCTCGGTGCCGGACCCGGGGATCCGGGACTGCTGACTCTGCGCGCCGTGGAGGCACTGTCGCACGCGGACGTCCTGATCGCCGAGCACGAGGTGCTCGACGTCATCCGGACGCACGCACGGCAGGGCGTCTCCGTCGTGTCGACGGACGCTTCTTCCATGTCGCCGCCGGGCACGGGCACGCCGCAGCTCACGGTCGTTGACGGCACGTCAACACCCGCCGCTGCCCCGTCTCCTGCCCGGGATGCCGCTCATCTTGTCATGGAGGCCGCGCGGGGCGGCAGGCGGGTCGTCCGTGCGGTGTCCGGGGACCCGGGACTTGATACGTACGCGGCCGAGGAAATGCTCGCCTGCGCCGCCGCCGGTGTGCCCTTCGAGGTCGTACCGGGTGTGGCGGCCGCGGTCGGCGTGCCCGCGTACGCCGGTGTGCCGCTGCGGGACGCGCAGGGCGCGGACGTCCGGTTCGTGGACGCCCGTACGGCCTCCGGCCGCTGCTGGACGGAGGTGGGCGCCTCCGACGGCACGGTGGTCGTGTCCACGACCCTGGACGCGGTGGCCGCGGCAGCGGGCGAACTGGTCTCGGCGGGCCGTAAGCCGGACACTCCGCTGACGGTCACGATCGCCGGTACGACGACGCGCCAGCGCACGTGGACGGCGACGCTCGGCACGATCGCGCAGACGCTGAAGCAGGCGAAGGTCCTGCCGTCCCCCGACGGCGGCCGGCCGGTGATAGCCGTGGTCGGTGAGCGTTCCGCCGCCGCCCAGCGCGACCAGCTGTCGTGGTTCGAGTCCAAGCCGCTGTTCGGCTGGAAGGTGCTCGTGCCGCGCACGAAGGAGCAGGCGGCGTCGCTCTCCGACCAGCTGCGGTCCTACGGCGCCGTGCCGCACGAGGTCCCGACGATCGCGGTGGAGCCCCCGCGCACCCCGCAGCAGATGGAGCGCGCGGTCAAGGGTCTGGTGACCGGCCGCTACGAGTGGATCGCGTTCACGTCGGTCAACGCGGTGAAGGCGGTCCGGGAGAAGTTCGAGGAGTACGGCCTTGATGCTCGGGCTTTTGCGGGTATCAAGGTGGCTGCGGTGGGCGAGCAGACGGCGAAGGCGCTGGTCGCCTTCGGCGTGAAGCCGGACCTCGTGCCGAGCGGTGAGCAGTCCGCGGCGGGCCTCCTGGAGGACTGGCCGCCGTACGACCCGGTCTTCGACCCCATCGACCGTGTCTTCCTCCCCCGTGCGGACATCGCCACGGAGACTCTGGTGGCCGGTCTGATCGAGCTGGGCTGGGAGGTCGACGACGTCACGGCCTACCGGACCGTGCGCGCCTCGCCGCCGCCGGCGGAGACGCGGGAGGCGATCAAGGGCGGCGGCTTCGACGCGGTCCTCTTCACGTCCTCGTCCACGGTCCGGAACCTGGTCGGCATCGCGGGCAAGCCGCACAACGTGACGGTGATCGCCTGCATCGGCCCGGCTACGGCGAAGACGGCCGAGGAACACGGTCTGCGGGTCGACGTCATGGCCCCGGAACCGTCCGTCCACAAGCTGGCGGAAGCGCTGGCGGAGTACGGCATGAAGCGGCGCGCTGCCGCCGCGGAGGCCGGGGACCCGGTGACGCGGCCGAGCGAGCGGCGACCGGGGGCTCGGCGGCGCCGTACGACGACCTGACGTTGCCCACCCGCCCACCCGAAGCTGTTGGCTGGAGGGTGGGCGGGTGAGCGGGGACGAGGCCGGGGATCAGGCATCGGGGCGGAGTGCGATCACGCCCGCGTACGCCTCTGGCGTCAGAGCCAGGGCGACACGCCCGCGCGGTACGGATCCGCCCATCCTCGTGCGTCAGCGCCCGGAGGCGTACGGCAGGAAGGTCGCCCAGGCTGTGGGGGTGAGGGCGAGGCGGGGGCCGGTGGGGTTCTTGGAGTCGCGGACGAGGATCTGGTCGGGGACGGTTGCGACCTCGACGCAGGACGGCCCGTCGTCCGTGCTGTAGCTGCTCTTTATCCACTCCAGCTTCATGTCTCTCCAAGCACTTTCTCGATGAGGGCCATCGACTCCCGTGGACTGAGAGCCTGTGCCCGGATGATTCCATAGCGCATGTCGAGGAGTTGGGCCTCTTTCGGGTCTGCGATCACCCGGCTGATGTGCTGCACCTCGACGAGTCCGACCGTGGTGCCGTCCTTGAGCCTGAGCATCCTGAACGAGCCGGCCAGCCCTGAGTTCTCCTCGCGACCCAGCGGAAGCACCTGGAGGTCGACGTTATGGAACTCGGCTGCCTCCAGTAGTCGTTCGAGCTGCCCACGCATGACCATCTTGCCGCCGATGGGCCGACGGAGCGTCGACTCACACTGGACAAAATTGAAGACGGGCCGAGCCGTCCTGTCGTCGATGATCCCCTGGCGTGCCACACGGGCCGCCAGTCGACGCTCCAACTCGTCCGCGGTGAAGGGCGGCCGACGAGCGCTGAACACTGACCGCGCGTACGCCTCGGTCTGCAACAACCCGTCAATGACAGAGTTGTTGTACGCGCACAACTCGACCGCGTCCGCCTCCAGCTTCTTCAGATCCCGCACCTTCTTCGGGTACCGGGCCTCCGCCACGTCCTTCTTCATCGCCGCGATCTTGCCGCCCGCACCCAGGACCTCGTCCGCCGCGTCCAGATACTCCGGCCGTGGAATGCGCCGCATCCGCTCCACGGAGGAGACCGACTCCTCCTCGTATCCGATCGCCGCCCCGAACTGGGCCTGGGTGAGGCCCGCCGCCTCTCGCCACAGCTTCAGTTGCCGTACGACGGCTCGCATCGCGCCCCCGGCCTCGTCGTCGTCCAGCCCTGCGTCCCAGTCGCTCACGTCCGCCGTCCTCCCGCCGCACCTTCCCCGCCCAGCCACCCCGTACGGCCCGGACCGAACCGGACACCGCACGGACAGTAACCGTCCGCACGGGCTGCCGTTCTTCACAAGCTATGCATGCGTGGACACGCTGAGTGATGTGAATGAGCAAATCTCCACCCTCCGCACCCCAACGCACCGGTTCTTCGTCCCTCTCTCCCCGACCCGTCGCGGCGCCCGTCTCGCCCGGCTGCTCGCGGCCGAGCAACTGCGTTCGTGGGAGCTGCCGTTGGACCCGGCTCGGCTGATCGTCGCCGAACTGGTGGCGAACGCGGCGCTCCACGGCCGCGTGCCCGGCCGGAGTTTTCGGCTCACACTCTCCGTCACGGCCCCGCGACTCCTGCGCATCGAGGTGACCGACGCCCGAGGTGATCACCCGCCTGCTCTCGGTACCTCGGCCGACGTACCCGCCGAGTCCGGCTATGGGCTGCTGCTGGTCGAGACGTTGGCCGACCGCTGGGGCGTCCAGCGCGGGCCGGTGCCGTGCAAGACGGTGTGGGCGGAACTGGATCTCCCCGCTGCCGCTGTCTGCGATGCTGACCCGCATGGGTGAGGGAGATCGGGAGCGGCGCTCGGGTGGGGCTCATTGGTTACGGCGTCGTGCCGCCGCATTGGTGTTGACATGCGTCGGCGCAGGACTCGCGGTCGTGCACGTCCTGGCGCCCAGCCTGCGGATCGACGGGGTCACGGTGACGCTGCTGGTGGTGGCCGTGGTGCCGTGGCTCAGCGAGTTGTTCCGGAGCATCGAGGTGCCGGGCATCGGGAGGATCGAGTTCCGGGACATCGAGCGCAGGATCGAGGCCGTCCAGCGGACGGCGAACGCGGCGCTCGTCGGTGACGGTCCCGAGGGCGGGACCGTGGACGACACCGCCGCCTGGGACGCGGTCCGGGAACTGGCCGCCGAATACGTGAACGTACGTCTGCAGCGGCGCAGCGGCCCGGCGCGGAATCACCGGATGGACCAGATCTTCGCCCGCTTGGTGCGCGCGACACAGCGGGTGCGTGACTTCGACGCCGGCGCGTTGCTCGGCTCCCAGGACGCCGGACTGCGCCTGGCGGCCTACGCGCGCCTGTACGCGCTGCCGGAGCCGGAGGTGCTCGGCGCGCTGGTGGAGGCGGCGACCGGCGAACCGTTGCCCTTCAACCAGTACTGGGCGCTTCAGGCGGTGGGCAGATGCGTGGACGACATGGAGGCGGAGCGGGTTCCGCTCAGTGTGATCCGCCGCCTGGAGCAATTCCGTTCCGGGCTGCTGCGCGCCAACGACCGGAGGGAGATCGTCGATCGTGTGCTCGCGGGGTTCGGTGGACGCTGAGGGGCGGGTGGGTGCCCAGGTCGGCACCCAGCCGCCCCTCTTCGGTCACGCCCCCGTGCCGCCCGCGTAGTCGCCGGCGAACGTCGTCTCGATCGTCTGCGCCACCGGCTGGGCCACGCCCGTGCCGGTCAGGATGATGCCCAACTCCCGGTTGTTGCTCAGGGAGTTGCTGCTGATGTTCATGGAGCCGGCCTCGACCTCCTGGGTGGCGAGGCCGTAGTCGGCGACCATCGCCTTGGCGTGGATGTAGAAGCCGTTGGGGTCGGAGTAGCCGACGACCGTGCCGCCGGCGGCCTTGATCTCGGAGACCTCGGTGGAGTAGCTGGAAGGACTCTCCAGGACCACGCGGACCGTCACGCCGGCCTTGGCGCGGGCCACGATCGCGTTGACGACCGTGCTGTCGCTGAACTCGAGTTCCTCCACGTCCAGGGTCTTGGTCGCGGAGTTGATGAAGGACACCAGGCGGCTGCGGGCGTCCGTGGGGGACCACAGGAGGTGGTCGCCGTCGGTGGGGGTGACCGAGGTGCCGGCGTAGTCGGCGTTGAAGACCTTCTCTATCGCCGCCACATCCCGCGTGTCGTCGGTGAAGACGCCGTAGTCGCGGCCGGTCGGGTAGTACTGCGAGGTCAGGTTCCCGGTCAGGATCAGGGACTTGACGCCGTCGACCGTGATCGTCTTCTGGTGGGTGTAGACGTAGGCGGAGGAGGACCAGACGACGCCTATGCCCGCGTTCTTCAGGGACGTGTAGGCCGAGCTGTTGGCGCTCTGGTGCTGGCGGTCGAGGACGACCCGGACCGTGACGCCCTTGTTCTTCAGGGCTATGAGGTCGTTGACGGCCGTCGTGTCCTCCAGCTCGTACATCGTCATGTCGAGGGAGGTGGTGGCCGAGTTGATGAAGTCGTAGATCTGGGGCTGGCCGGTCGTCCGGGAGAAGGCGAACGCCGAGTAGCTCGCCGCGTTCGCGGGGACGGCGGTGACGACCACGGCCGCACCGGCGGTCAGGGCGATGGCCGCACGGGTGAGGACCTTCCGCAGCATGCGTGACTCCTGTGGGTGGGGAGAATGCGCCGGAGTGGGGGTGGCGCGGGCATGACACCACGCGCGTAGAACGCTGGGGAGGCCCGCGGTTCCAGAGACGGCCAGGGGAGCGCAAAGACTTCGTATGCGGGGGCCGCTATGCCCGTGAATGCGGTGTCTGTGGGTTCTCTATGGGCCCTTGACCGGGCCGACACCGTGTTGGCAAAGGGGGGTGCGGGGCGGGCGTAGCGTAGAAGGCATGACGAAGTACGGATCCTTTCCCGGTACGCGTCCCCGGCGGCTGCGGACCTCGCCCGTCATGCGCCGGATGGTCGCCGAGACCCGCCTGCATCCCGCCGACTTCATCCTTCCGGCGTTCGTCCGGGAGGGCGTGAGCGAGCCCGTGCCGATCGCCGCCATGCCCGGGGTCGTGCAGCACACCCGCGACAGCCTGAAGAAGGCCGCCGTGGAGGCCGTCGAGGCCGGTGTCTCCGGGATCATGCTGTTCGGCGTGCCGGAGGAGGGGAAGAAGGACGCCCTCGGGACCCCGGGGACGGACCCGGACGGCATCCTTCAGGTCGCCATCCGGGACGTACGCGCCGAGGTCGGCGACGATCTGCTCGTCATGTCCGACCTGTGTCTCGACGAGACGACCGATCACGGGCACTGCGGTGTGCTCGACGCGCAGGGGCGGGTCGACAACGACGCCACCCTGGAGCGGTACGCCGAGATGGCCCAGGTACAGGCCGACGCCGGAGCCCATGTCGTGGGCCCCAGCGGGATGATGGACGGCCAGATCGGCGTCGTCCGCGACGCGCTCGACCAGATCGGGCGGGAGGACGTGGCGATCCTCGCCTACACCGCCAAGTACTCCTCCGCGTTCTACGGCCCCTTCCGCGAGGCCGTCGCCTCCTCGCTCGAGGGTGACCGCAAGACGTACCAGCAGGACCCGGCCAACTGGCGCGAGTCCCTACGGGAGTTGGAGCTGGACCTGGCCGAGGGCGCCGACATGGTGATGGTCAAGCCGGCCGGGCCGTACCTCGACATCCTCGCCCGGGTCGCCGACAGCGTGGACGTGCCCGTCGCCGCGTACCAGATCTCCGGCGAGTACTCCATGATCGAGGCCGCCGCAGAGAAGGGCTGGGTGGACCGGGACCGGGCCATCTTCGAGACCCTGACGGGCATCAAGCGGGCCGGCGCCCGGAACATCCTCACCTACTGGGCGACGGAAGCGGCGCAGAAGCTGCGCTAGTCCCTTGCGGGGCTCACCAGTTGAGGGCGTCTTCCCGGTTCTGCTGCCAGTACGTCACGGTCAGCGAGCTGTCGTAGTAGACACCCTTCGCCGGCAGGGCCGGGATCGCGGCCGGGCCGCCGTCGCTGTTCGGCGTGCGGCCCTGGAACATCACCGTCAGCCGGTGACCGGTCGTCCCGCCCTCGCCGCTGCCGTCGGCGGCCGACAGCAGCACGCCCGCGTACCCCGACTCGCCGGGCTTCAGCGTCGTCACCGCCTGCGGCTGGGTGGCCTTCGCCCCCTGCGGCGCCCACTGCATCTCGTCGAAGCGCAGCACCGGGTAGTACGGCAGCTCACAGGTCCTGCTGCCCGTGTTCGTCACCGTGATCAGCATGTGGTTCAGGGGGCGGGTGACCGACCGGGCGGTGACGCGGGTGTTCGCGCCGTTGCAGAGGACGGGCGAGGAAGCGGTGCCGCTACCCGTGCCGGGTCCGGTTCCGGTCGTCTTGCCGCCGCCGCCCGGCTTGGTGCCCGGCCCGTGGGTGCTGGTCACGGACGTGCCGTTCGCCGTGCCTGCGCCGGCCGCGGTGGTGGGGGTGGCGGAGGGGGTCTGGCCGGCTGCCGCCGACGTCGTCGGGGACCCCGACCGCGCGGCGCCCTCGTCCTTCGTCCCCGTCCCGTTGCCGCCACACGCGCTGAGCGCGAGGGCGGTCACCGCGGTGCCGGTGGCGGCGAGCAGACGGATGTGGCGCATACGCATGGCAAGTCCTCTTTCGGGCTGGGCCGGTTGGCGTGTTTGGATGAGTCACAGCCTGTGCGGAGCCTTGTCCCGGCGGCCAGGGCCTACCGGCAATCCGGGACGCTGGAACGCCCGCATAGGCACTGACCTGCGCAAACATTCCCTCCCTGGAACGCCGGGATGGGACGAGGGGGAGAGGGAGACGGTGGCGGACAGCACCATGGACAGCGGTTTCGCCGGCCTGTTGCGGGAGTTGAAGAACCGCTCCGGACACAGTTACGGCACGCTCGCCAAGCGGCTCCACATGAGTACGTCGACGCTCCACCGCTACTGCAACGGGGACGCCGTACCGACCGACTACGCCCCCGTCGAACGCCTCGCCCGCCTGTGCAGGGCCACGCCGGAGGAACTGGTGGAGCTGCATCGGCGGTGGGTGCTGGCGGACGCCGGGCGGGGGAGGAAGGAGCCGGGTCCGGGTGTCCCGGAGGCGGAGCCGGAGCCGGAGCCGGAGGCGGTGCCTGTCCCGGAGCCCGAGGCGGTGTCCGTCCCGGAGCTGGTGCCGCCCGTGTCCGATGTCCCCGACCCGGTGTCCGACGCCCGGCCCCGCTCCCGGCGCCGTACCCGCACCGTCGTACTCCTCGCCGCCCTCGCCTGCACCGCCCTGCTCGGCACCGCGGCGCTCGCCCTCAGCCGGCCCTCCGCCGGCCCGGACATGGACGGAAACGGAAAGGGCGGCTCGGCCACCGCGGGTTCCGCCCCCGTACGGCAGAAGGCGCCGACGGCCGGTGCGGAGCACGGGACGGACTCCCCCCGCTCGGCCACACCGTCCTCCCCGTCCCGCACGTCGACCCCGCCCGGTGACAAGCCGAGCGGCGCCTCGGACACCGCCACCGGCGTGCCCCTCACGGTCACCACCCACCCGTACTCCTGGCAGAGCCCCTGCTCCCAGCACTATCTGATCGACCGCGCGCCGAACGACGTCTCCCCGCCCCCGCTGGAGCAGGACGCGCCCGCCTGGGTGGCCGTGCACAAGGCGGTGTCGGCGGGGGAGCAGTACGTCACGCTCACCGTGCAGGGAACCGGCGCCGACACGGTCGTACTCGAGGGGATGTCCGTACGCACGGCCGGCCGGCGGGCGCCGCTCGCCTGGAACGACTACGCCATGGGCTATCCGGGCGTGGGCTGCGGCGGGGGCGTGCCGACGCGTTCCTTCACGGTCGCCCTGGACGCCCTGCGCCCCCAGGTCGTACCGGAGTCCGGACACCAGAACTTCCCGTTCAAGGTGAGCCGTTCGGACCCCGAGGTCATCTATGTCACGGCCGACGCCTCCGCGTACGACGTCAGCTGGTACCTGGAGCTGTCATGGTCCAGCGGGACGCGGCACGGCACGCTGCTGATCGGCGACGACGGCCGGCCGTTCCGCACCAGCGGCGACAACGGGCGGCCCGGGTACGCCTTCCCGCTGGGCGGTGACACCTGGAAGCCGGCGGCCGAAGCCAACTGAGGGTCCGCATCTCGGAATTACCGGTGTAGACGGCACGCACCTTCTCTAAGGTGGCCGGATCCAGAACCGAAGCGCCGAAGGAGAGCCGCGCCATGCCCCTCACCGAGCCAGCCCCTGCCCCTGCCCTCGCTGAAAGAGCACCCGCCCCCGTCCCGCCGCTCGCCGCACGCGCCCGTACGGTGGGCGGATCGCCGGTGCGGGACATCCTCGCGGTCACCGCGCGCCCCGAGGTGATCAACTTCGCGGGCGGGCTGCCGGCGCCGGAACTCTTCGACCGCGAGGGCATCGCGGCGGCCTTCGAGGAGGTCCTGGCGCAGAGCCCGGCGCAGGCACTCCAGTACTCCACGACGGAGGGCGAACCGACGCTCCGCGCCGCCCTGGCCGCGCGCGTCACCGACCGGGGCCTGCCCACCGCCCCCGACGACCTGCTGATCACCACCGGCTCCCAGCAGGCCCTGTCCCTCCTCGCCACCGCCCTGCTCGAACCCGGCGACACCGTCCTCGTCGAAGACCCCTGCTATCTGGCGGCACTTCAGGTCTTCGGCCTCGCCGGCGCGCGCGTGGTCGCCGTGCCGGGCGACGCGGACGGGGTGGATCCGGCCGCCCTGGAGGAGACGGTCCGCCGCGAGCGCCCCAAGCTGCTCTACCTCGTCCCCACCTTCCAGAACCCCACCGGCCGTACGATGCCCGCGCCGCGCCGCGCGGCGATCGCCGCCGTGGCCGCCCGCGCGGGCCTGTGGATCGTCGAGGACGACCCGTACGGCGAACTCCGCTACGACGGCGAGCACGTCCCCTGGATCGCCTCCCTGCCCGGCGCCGAGGACCGGACGGTCCTGCTCGGCTCCCTCTCCAAGGTCATGGCCCCCGGACTGCGCCTCGGCTGGCTGCGCGCCCCGGCCGGGCTGCGCCGGGCGTGCGCGGTGGCCAAGCAGGCGGCGGACCTGCACACCCCGACGCTCAACCAGCTCGCGGCGGCACGGTACCTGCCCGGCCTGGACGCCCATGTCGCCCGGATACGCGAGGTCTACGGCGCCCGCCGGGACGCCCTGCTGGCGGGCCTGCCCGACGCCCTGCCGGCCGGCTCGCGGTGGAACCGGCCCGAGGGCGGCATGTTCCTGTGGGTCCGGCTGCCACCGTCGTACGACACCGTCGCCCTGCTGCCGCGCGTCGTGGAGCACAACGTGGCGTACGTCCCCGGCGCGCCCTTCTACGCCGGCACCCCCGACCCCGCCACCCTCCGGCTGTGCTTCGTCACCCAGACACCGGAGGAGATCGCGGAGGGGCTGCGGAGGCTGGAGCGGGGGCTCAGCGGCTGAGTCACGGGCGGGTCAGTCCCACCAGAAGGTCCAGAGGGGCTCGCCGATCAGGGACTTGGCGTACGCGCGCAGGCTCTCGGCGTCGTCGTACTCACCGTGGACGATGTTGTCCGGGCACAGCGCGAAGTGCTCCGCCGCGACCGCCTCGGCGGCCTCCTGGGTGGTCGGCGGGGCGGCGACGGACACGACGAGGGCGTCCAGGCCGAGGGCGACGACGCGGATGCCGAACCGGTCCTCCCAGGAGCGCAGGACCGCGCACATCCGGGCCACGTCGCTCTCGTAGTTCACCGGGCCGGTCCAGCCGATCGCCGCCGGTATGTCGGCGGACCGGCGGGCCGGGACCAGGGCGAGATGCGCCTCCTCGATCAGCATGCCCGGCCCGCTCTCCAGGGCGTCGGCGACCTGGGCGGCCCGGGTTTCCGGGTCGGCGGCGAGCTGCCCGGCGGGCGCGAGCCCGGGCCACTCGTCCCCGAACGGCGCGATCTCCGCACCGTCCGCCAGCTCCGCCGTCTCCTCCTCCCAGTACTCCCCGAGGACGACCTCGGCGTCGTGGTCGCCCGGATACGAGGGCTCGCCGGGCAGCAGTCCCCAGTCCTCCGGGCCGCTTCGACAAGCGCCCAGATCCACGAGCACGGGCAGGAGACCGACCCGGGCGCCCGGCGTGCCCAGTGCCTTCCAGGTGCCGGGCGCGGCCGGCTTCTCCGCGTGCCACAGCAGAGGCTCGTGCCAGGGCCCGTCGTCCGTCGCGTCGACCAGCCGTCCGGGAGGAAGCTGTAGTCCCAGGGAACGCCCGCTGGGGTCGGTGGAAAGTCTGGGCAGCGGGTTGGGAAGAGTCGCCATGCCCGTGACTGTAGGGGGACCCACTGACAATCCCGTTACCGAAGACCGGCACGATGAACCTGCGGCCCCTGTGGCCCCTCTTAACAGGCGGTGCAGTGACGGGAAGGACGGATACGAGACGTGCGGCTCGGGAATAGCCCGGTGCGGTGGCACATTGTGCTGCTCACGTTGTGGACGGCCGTGTGGTTCGTGGTGGCCGAACGCCACGCGGCCGTGTCCTGGCACTATCTGCGCGAGGGCGAGCAACTGCTCTTCGGCCAGCGGGGCGGTGGTGGCCTGGCCCTCTACGCCAACCACCCCGAGCTGCAGATAGGCCCCGTCAGCTTCCTGGTGGCCGGGCTCTTCGCACCCTTCCCCGACGCGATGGGCGAGAAACTCGCCGACGCGTTCATGTCCGGCCTCGGCCTGTACATGCTGGTGCTGATCGGCCGCGCGGCGGCGGACTACAACCGGGGCACGGGCCTGAACCACAAACGCCTCCAGCAACGGGTCCTGGTCGCGGGTGCGGCCTTCATCCCGATGTGGGTGGAGGTCTCGGTCCGCTTCGCGCATCTCGACGACGTCCTGGCGCTGTTCTTCACGACGCTCGCGATACGTGCGCTGGTGCGGGGCAATGCCACGGCGGTAGGCGTCTTCCTGGCCCTCGCGGTGGACTCGAAACCCTGGGCGGTGGGCTTCCTCCCCCTGCTCCTGGCCGTCCCCCGCCCGAACCGGCTGCGCTCGGCGTTCTGGGCGTTCGGCCTGGTGGCGGTGGCGTGGCTGCCCTTCTACCTGACCCACCTGGAAACCCTGCACGCCGCCCGCTTCACCATCCCCAACCAACCGGCGTCCGCCCTGCGCTGGTTCGGCGTGAACGACCCCGCGACACCCCCGTGGGACCGCCCCGCCCAGATGGCCCTCGGCGTGGCCCTGGGCGCCCTGGCCGTACGCCGCAACCGCTGGCCGGCGGTGGTGTTCCTGGCGGTCGACGCCCGCATCATGCTGGACCCGAGCGTGTACACGTACTACAACGCCTCGGTCCTCCTGGGCACCCTGTTGTGGGACTCCATCGGCCAACGCCGCCTGGTCCCCTGGGTCAGCTGGATCGCCCTCATCTCCCTCTACGGCAGCGCCCTGGTGGTCCCGTCCGACTCCACCAGGGGCCTCATCCGGCTGGCCTTCTGCATCGGGTCGGCGGCGTACGTCCTGCTGTGGCCCCAACGGACCCCACGGGCGAAACGGGGCCGACGGTCAGGTGAGCCGGGCCCGGGCGGAGGGAACGAGATGCGGGAGCGGCCGGTGGGAGGAGCCGTTCTCTGATTCCTCCCCGCGCCCCGCCGTCAGCGTCTGGTGCCGCAGGACGGGCAGAAGGCGGCGTCGTCCGGGAGGGCGCTGTTGCAGGACGAGCAGTGCGTGGTCTGCGCGAGACGGTGGCCGCAGCCATGGCAGAACGCGCCGCCCCTCGTCTCCGTACGGCAGTGGGGGCAGACCAGCTGGCGCGGGCTCGCGACGTCGTACCCGGTGCCCTGCTGCTGGCCGGCGTCGTACGCCCGCTGGGTGACCATGTCGTTCAGCCCCCGCTGCTGTGCAGCCTGCGCTTCCGCCGCGGTGTCCGGGGAGCAGTTCAGGCACAGCCCCTGCCCCGCGTTCCAGCAGCGGGCGCAGACGTAACTGGTGCAGCGCGCACAGCGGTTGAAGTGGCTCTGCGCGTTCCCGATCGCGCGGGTGAACGCCGCGTCCCGCTGGTTGCCGAAGCTCGCCCCCGCGAGCCCGTCCGCGGCATTGGTCACGCCCTGCGTGGCGCTGCCGCCGACGAGTGACCACGCCGCGTTCACGCCCCGGGACAGCCACCCGGCGACCTGCCCGGCCCGGAACGGCTCGAACGGCGACCGCCAGGTGTCCCAGCAACGCGAGCAGTTGAACTCGAACTGGAAACCCGCCCCTGTGCCGTGCTCTACGGACAGGTCACGGTAGTTGTTGCTGAAGTAGATCTCGGTGCCCATGGCGACCGTCCCCCCAGAGAAATGGAGCCCCCGCGGGGAGTGTATAGCCGGGGTGTCGTCAGACCAGGGTCGTGATGCAGAACGGGTGCCCGGCCGGGTCCAGCAGTACCCGCCAGCGGTCCGGCTGCGGCTGGAACTCCGGCTTGGTGGCGCCCAGTTCGAGCAGATGCTTCTCGGCGATGTCCAGGTCGTCCACGCCCAGCTCGATGTGCGCCTGCTTCTCCTGCGCCGGGTCCGGCCAGGTGGGCGGGCGGTAGTCGGCGAGGCGGTTGAAGCCGAGGCCGGCCGCGCCCTCCTTGCCGAGGAGGACGAAGTCGTCGCTGGAGTACAGGACCGGGAAGCCGAGCAACTCGCCGTAGAAGCGGGCCATTTCGGCGGGGTCGGCGCAGTCGAAGGTGACGGCGGCGTAGCGGAACGCGGGCGCGGAAGGGGTGTCTGTGCTCATGGGGACGACGCTAGGACATGACCAGGACAGTTCCGGTCCTGGTTGTCCCGATCGTGTGTGAGACTTCGGCCGTGATCGCCGCGTCCGCCCGCCTGCTCCGGCTGCTCTCGCTCCTCTCCTCCCGCCCGTCCTGGACCTGCGCCGAACTGGCCGAGCGCATGGAGGTCACCGACCGCACGGTCCGCCGGGATGTGGCGAGACTCAGGGAACTCGGCTACACGGTGGACTCCGAGGCCGGCCCCTGGGGCGGTTACCGCCTCCGCGCCGGCTCCCACCTGCCCCCTCTGATCCTGGACGACGAGGAGGCGCTGGCCGTGGCGGTGGGGTTGAGCGAGGCGGCGCTGGGCGGCGACCAGGCGGCCCTGTCCGCGATGCTGAAGCTGCGCCAGGTCCTGCCCCGGCGCATCGCCGACCGTCTCGGCGAGCTGGACGACGCCTTCGTACGGCTCCCGGGGACCGACGGACCACAGATCAGCCCCGGCCTGCTGCTGGAGCTGGCGGCGGCGTGCCGGCGAGGAGAGCGGGCCCGGCTGTCGTACACGGACGGAGCGGGGCGGGCCACCGTCCGGGACATCGACCCGTACCGCCTGGTCCACACCGGCCGGCGCTGGTACTTCGTCGCGCGGGACGTGGCCCGGGGCCAGTGGCGCACCTTCCGCGCCGACCGCGTCGACCGCGTCCAGCCCACCGGCCACCCGGCGGACCTCACCGACCCGCCGGACCCGGCCCACCTGGTCTCCCGCAACATCGCCAACGGCCCCTACCCGCTGACGGCGACCATCCGCCTCCCCGTCCCCCTCCGGGAAGCCCTGCGCCTCATCCCCGCCACGACCGGCACCCACCACCCCGACGGCCCGGACGCGACGGTCGTCGACATCGGCGGCCCGGACGCGGACGGCCTCGCCCGCTACCTCCTGGGCCTGGCAACACCCCTGCGCGTCCTCGCCCCGGACGCCGTACGACACGCCCTGGCCCGCCGCGCCCGGGAGCTCGCCGAGGAGAACGCGGCTCGCCCCTGAGGGCCCCGGGTCAGAGCTTTTCCGGGGTCCTGATGCCCAGGAGGGCCATGCCCCGGTGCAGGGTGCGGGCCGTGACGTCGCAGAGGAAGAGGCGGTTCTCCACCTGCTCCGGCGTCTCGGCCTTCAGGACCGGGCACTTGTCGTAGAAGGTCGTGTAGAGGGAGGCCAGCTGGTAGAGGTACGCCGCCAGCTTGTGGGGGGCGTGCTCCGACGCCGCCTCCGCCACCGTCTCCGCGAAGGCGTCCGCGTGGAGGCCCAGCGCGCGCTCCGCCGCCGCCAGTTCCAGCTCCGGGTGCGCGGCCGGACGGGTGTCGCCGGCCTTGCGGAGGATGGACCGGATACGGGCGTAGGCGTACTGGAGGTAGACGCTCGTGTCGCCGTTCAGCGAGACCATCTGGTCCAGGTCGAACTTGTAGTCCCGGTTCGCCGACGTCGACAGGTCCGCGTACTTCACCGCGCCGATGCCCACCTGGGCGCCCCGCTCGGCGATCTCCTCCGCGGACAGGTCCTGGGCCTTCTCCCGGACCACGGCCGAGGCGCGGTCGATCGCCTCGTCCAGCAGGTCGACCAGACGGACCGTCTCGCCCTCACGCGTCTTGAACGGCTTGCCGTCCTTGCCGAGAACCGTGCCGAACGCCAGCTGCACCGCCGTGACGTCGTCGTTCAGCCAGCCGGCCCGGCGCGCCGTCTCGAAGACCATCCGGAAATGCAGGGCCTGGCGGGCGTCCACGACATAGAGGAGCGTGCTCGCCTTCAGGTTGAAGACACGATCACGGATCGCCGACAGGTCCGTCGCCGCGTAGCCGTAGCCGCCGTCCGACTTCTGCACGATCAGCGGGACCGGGTTGCCGTCCGGGCCCAAGATGTCCTCGAAGAAGACACACAGGGCGCCCTCGGAGCGGACCGCCACGCCCGACTCCTCCAGCAGGCGGCAGGTCTCCGCCAGCATGTCGTTGTAGCCCGACTCGCCGACGATGTCCGCGTCCTGGATCTCCATGTCCAGCTTCTCGAAGACGGAGAAGAAGTAGATCTTCGACTCGTCCACGAACTTCTGCCACGTGGCGAGGGTCTTCGGGTCACCCGCCTGGAGGTCCACCACCCGGCGGCGGGAGCGCGTCTTGAACTCCTCGTCCGCGTCGAACTTCTTCCTCGCCGCCTTGTAGAGGCGGTCCAGGTTCGACATCGCCTCCTCGCCGGAGGCGGCCGTGTCCTCGGCGGACGCCTTGTGGTCCAGCTCGTGCGGGTGCTCCTCCAGGTACTGGATGAGCATGCCGAACTGGGTGCCCCAGTCGCCGATGTGGTGGCGGCGGACCACGTTCTCGCCGGTGAACTCGAGAAGCTGGACCACCGAGTCGCCGATCACCGCGGAGCGCAGGTGGCCTACGTGCATCTCCTTCGCCACGTTCGGCTGCGCGTAGTCGACCACCGTCGTACCCGGCCGGTCCGAGGTGGGCACGCCGAGGCGGCCCGTCTCGTCCGCGTACCGCGCGGCCAGGTTCCCGGTGATCGCCCGGTCCGCGATCGTGATGTTCAGGAAGCCGGGGCCCGAGACCTCGACATCCTTGATCAGCTCGTCACCCGTCACCACCTGGGAGACGACCTGCGTCGCCAGCTCCCGGGGGTTCGCCTTCGCCTTCTTGGCCAGGGCCAGGATCCCGTTGGCCTGGAAGTCGGCCCGGTCGCTTCGTCGCAGCAGCGGGTCCGCGCCGGCGGCCTCCGGCAGGGTGGCCGAGAGGGCGGACGCGAGGTGCTGCTGGACGGAATCGCTGAGGGACGTGACCGAGGCCATAGGAATGGGTGCCGTTCTCCTCGTGGGGATGGATAGTCCCAGCCAGTATCCCATGTTGGGTAAAGCGGTTTTCGCGGGCGCGATCCGGTCTGTGAGAATGGAGTGTCACCCCGATCAGATGGAGTGCCACCCCGTTCAGAAAGAAGGACGTGCCGATCGTGGCTCAGAGCACCGAGACCGCCGACTGGGTCTCCCGTTTCGCGGATGACGTCATCGAGGAGTCGGAGCGCCGAGCCCCCGGCAAACCCGTGGTCGTCGCGTCCGGTCTCTCCCCCTCCGGCCCGATCCACCTGGGCAATCTCCGCGAGGTCATGACCCCCCACCTGGTCGCGGACGAGATCCGCCGCCGTGGGTACGAGGTCCGGCACCTGATCTCCTGGGACGACTACGACCGCTACCGCAAGGTCCCGGCCGGCATCGAGGGCGTCGACGAGTCCTGGGCCCAGCACATCGGCAAGCCGCTGACCTCCGTCCCGGCACCGCAGGGGTCGTCCTACCCGAACTGGGCCGAGCACTTCAAGGCCGCCATGATCGCCTCGCTCGCCGAGCTGGGCGTCGAGTTCGACGGGATCAGCCAGACCGCGCAGTACACCTCCGGTGTCTACCGCGAGCAGATCCTGCACGCCATGAAGCACCGCGGCGACATCGACGCGGTCCTCGCCCAGTACCGCACGAAGAAGGCCCCGAAGAAGCCCCAGCAGAAGGCCGTCGACGAGGCCGAGCTGGAGGCCGAGGAGGGCTCCGGCGCGGCGAGCGAGGACGACGGCTCGTCCGGCTCCGCCGGCTACTTCCCGTACAAGCCGTACTGCGGCACCTGCGAGAAGGACCTGACGACCGTCACGTCGTACGACGACGACAGCACCGAGCTGGCGTACGTCTGCAACGACTGCGGCCACGCCGAGACCGTCCGGCTCAGCGAGTTCAACCGCGGCAAGCTGGTCTGGAAGGTCGACTGGCCGATGCGCTGGGCGTACGAGGGCGTGATCTTCGAGCCCAGCGGTGTCGACCACTCGTCTCCCGGGTCGTCCTTCCAGGTCGGCGGACAGATCGTCGGGATCTTCGGCGGCAAGCAGCCGATCGGCCCCATGTACGCCTTCGTCGGCATCTCCGGCATGGCGAAGATGTCGTCGTCGCGTGGTGGCGTGCCCACCCCCGCCGACGCGCTGAAGATCATGGAGCCGCAGATCCTGCGCTGGCTCTACGCCCGCCGCAGGCCCAACCAGTCCTTCAAGATCGCCTTCGACCAGGAGATCCAGCGGCTCTACGACGAGTGGGACAAGCTCGCGGCCAAGGTCGCCGACGGTTCCGCCCTGCCGGCCGACATCGCCGCGTACACGCGTGCCGTCGGTACGGCCGCCGGCGAGCTGCCGAAGACGTCGCGCGCGCTGCCGTACCGCACGCTCGCGTCCGTCGCCGACATCACCGCCGGCCACGAGGACCAGGCACTGCGGATCCTCTCCGAGCTGGACCCGGACCAGCCGCTCGCCTCGCTCGACGAGGCCCGGCCCCGGTACGACAAGGCCGAGGCCTGGATCAACACGCACGTCCCGGCCGACCAGCGCACCATCGTCCGGGACGAGCCCGACGCCGAACTGCTGAAGTCCCTCGACGAGGCGTCCCAGCAGTCCGTACGACTGCTGCTCGACGGCCTCGCCGAGCACTGGTCGCTCGACGGGCTGACCCACCTCGTCTACGGCGTGCCGAAGGTGCAGGCCGGGTTCTCCGCCGACGCCACGCCCAAGGAGCTGCCGCCGGAGATCAAGACCGCCCAGCGCACCTTCTTCGCCCTGCTGTACCACCTGCTCGTCGGGCGGGACACCGGGCCGCGACTGCCCACGCTGCTGCTCGCCGTGGGGCAGGAGCGGGTGCGGCGCCTGCTCGGGGAGTAGGGCCGCCGCTACGGCGATGAAGGCGCCCGGTGCCGTTCGGCACCGGGCGCCTTCTGCTGTTCATGCGATGTGGTCCTCTTCCAGTTCCGCGGTGTGGCGGACGGTGAAGTTGCTGACCATGCGCTTGGCCTCCGGGTCGGGGAGGCTGATGCCGAACTCGGCCTGCACGTTGTCGACGAACTGACCGGGGGTCGGGTAGCTGCCGTTGATCGACTGGCGAAAGACCTGGTAGTACGCCTCCTCGTCCGGTTCGGAGCCGCCTCCCTCCCCCAGTTCACGGGTGCGGTTCGCGGTGACCGGGATGGGGAAGCTGCCGGTCTCCTCCGGGGAAGGCTGCTGGAACTGCTCCGGCGGCTGGTCCTCGTACCACTCCCCGTACTCCTCTTCCGGGACGTACTGAGGCTCCGGGGGCGGGTCGTAGCTGGGGTCGTAGCCGCCGTGGTACTCCAGCTGCTGCTGGGCCTGGAACCAAGGGCTCTGGTCGTCCACGTCCGCGGGAGGTGCGGGGCGCTGCTCGCTGGGAAGCGCCGCCTGCTGGGGGACGGGCGCCGCCCCAGCGGCACGATCGCCCGCAGTCACGGCAGGCACGTCGGCCGCCGCCAGCTGCGGCTGCCGCGGCGCCGGCGGGAGCAGGACCGGCTCGATGCCCGCCGCCGCCAAGCCCGCCGGGGCCGTCTCCGTCAGCGGGACGCCGTACCGTGCCAGCCTCAGCGGCATCAGGGACTCCACCGGAGCCTTCCTGCGCCACGCCCGGCCGAAGCGGGAGTGCAGACGGGCCTGGTAGACGAGACGTTCCTGCTCCAGCTTGATGACCTGGTCGTAGGAGCGCAGTTCCCACAGCTTCATGCGGCGCCACAGGAGGAACGTCGGGACCGGGGAGAGCAGCCAGCGGGTGAGGCGGACGCCCTCCATGTGCTTGTCGGCCGTGATGTCGGCGATGCGGCCCACGGCGTGGCGGGCGGCCTCGACCGCGACCACGAACAGGATCGGGATCACCGCGTGCATACCCACACCCAGCGGGTCCGGCCAGGCGGCGGCGCCGTTGAACGCGATCGTCGCCGCCGTCAGCAGCCACGCCGTCTGACGCAGCAGCGGGAAGGGGATACGGATCCAGGTCAGCAGCAGGTCCAGGGACAGCAGGACACAGATGCCCGCGTCGATGCCCACCGGGAACACGTACGAGAAGTTCCCGAAGCCCTTCTTGAGTGCCAGCTCACGGACGGCCGCGTACGAGCCGGCGAAACCGATGCCGGCGATGATCAAGGCGCCGGTCACCACCACGCCGATGAGTACGCGGTGCATCCGGGTCAGCTGCGGTGGCGCGGCCACTCGTACTCCCCTCCCCTTGCCTGTCGTTCGCGCAACAGGGTGGCACACGCATGCGGCGAACGTGGCATCGGTCGGGAGTTCACCGACGCCACGCCCATCGGAGAGGGTCCCGCGGTCAGCCCTTCTTGTCCGCCGGCTTGGACGCGGACGCGCTGGAAGAGGGCGACGCGGACGCCGACTTGGAGGGGGAAGGAGAAGAAGAGGACGACGAACCGGACGACGACGAGGAGGAGCCGCCGTTGGCGGAGGACACCGCGCCGACCGCCTCCTTGACCGCCTTCTCCGCCGACTGCGTCAGATCGTCCGCGTCCGGCGTCTTGTCACCCGCGAGACCGGCACCGTTGAAGTCGAGCGTGACGACCACGTTCTCGACCCGGGCGACCACCGTCTGCTGCTTGAAGAGACCTTCCTTCTTCTGCAGGTCGTAGCGCACCGCCGCCGCCTCCGAACCCGTGCCGGACAGCGGCACCTCCTTGGTGTTCTTCGCGCCGTCCACCGCCTGGGCGTCCTTGACCTGCTGCGCGAAGTACGTGTGCGCCTGCGCCTCACCGGTGCCACGCGTGCTGTTCGAGTCGAACCGCAGCAGCGAGACGTTCAGCCAGCGGAACTGCGAGCCCTTCACACCGTTGTTGTCCAGGCTGCTCCAGGAGCAGGACGAGCGCAACGAGGGGTCGTCCGAACTGCCCTTCTTGCCCGAAATACCCTTCGGCACCAGGTCGGTGAGGGTGTTCTTCGACAGCACCGCGCACGGGTCGGGAAGCCTGCCGTACGCCGCCGCCTGCACCGTCGGGGACGCGCTCGCCGACGACTGCGTACCGGACGCGTCCACGGACTGCGTCGTACCGCTGCCGCCACCCTTGCTCTTGGAGTCACCCGAGTCCGACGAACAGGCGGCGGTGATCAGCATCGCGGGAACGGCTGCCGCGCAGACAAGCACACGGCTCAGGCGCTTGCCACGCACTGCTTGCTGGGCACGGTCGTGTCGCTGGGCTGCTCGCTGCATGGTTCCTTCACTACGCTCGGTGCTGGTGCGGGTTCCTGCCGGGCCACGGTACGCGGTGAAGGAGCTGTGCGGTTTCCGTTCGCGTTCATTGCGAGCGGGGCAACGGCGGGGTGCGCCGGGCGTCAGCCGCCCAGCGCGTCATCGAGCCTGGAGGCCAGATTACGGGCCCTGTCCTGCATTTCCTTGCTGTCCGGGACCGTTCCCGTCGCCGTCGGCTGCTCCTCGTACACGAGGGTGACGAGCACGTTGGACGTGCGGAACACCACAGTCACCGTCCGCTGTTCGGCCGTCGAACCGGACGCGGCGAGCTGGTCGTCCAGATACGCGTCGTCACCGAGATCGGTCAGCACACGCGGCTGCAGATCGGCCGGAGTGGAACCGGGGGACGACGACGCCGAACCGGAAGGAGAGCCGGAGGGGCTGCCGCTCGGGGAGTTGGACGGGGAACCCGACGGGGAGCCCGAGGGGGAGGGGGAGCCGGACGGGGTGCCACCGGAGTGGGACGAGGACGGGGACGGCGTCCCGCTCGGCACCGGCAGATCGGCCGCCGACTCCATGTCCGCGAACAGCTTCTTCGCCTGGTCGTCGTCGCTGACCCTGTTGTCGTACGACACCACGCGCTCGAAGTCGATCGACAGGCGGTCGGTGGCGTCGTCGGAGTCGACCTTCCAATGGCACCCGACCTTGCGGTCCGTGTCGTACGTCAGCTCCGCGTCGCCCTGATAGGCCTTGTCCTGCTGGCCGGGGTCGGTCATCTGCTTGATGCCGGGCAGCAGCGTGCCGAGGGTGTCGTGACCGACCGCGCCACAGGGCTCCGGCAGCGTACGGTACTTGCCCGGCTGCGCGGCGGCCGTCGTCGTACCGGCCTCGCCCGGGTTGGCGTTGTCCGTCGAGCCGTCGCCGCCGGAGCCGCTCGTGCAGCCGGCCAGCAGCGCCGCGAGGAGGGCGGCGGTGCCGGATACGTACGCCTTCCGCTGCACGGACGGGCTCCTCTCGGTGGGTCTGCGCTCGCATGCTGCTCCAGTGTCCCCGCTGGTTAATCGCTTGCCGCAGCGGGGCGCCCCCTGGAGACAATGTGTATCGCACGCACCGCGGTGGACGCCGGTCCCCTGTCCCATTTCACCTTCCTTGGCACTTGTTTTCCGCTATGCCGTGCTTGTTGCTTTTAAGCCTTTTGTTGTCGTAACCGGGGGAACGAGGAACGTATGTCGTACGTGGAGATGCCGGGCGCGAAGGTCCCGATCCGGATGTGGACGGACCCCGCGACGGTCGAGGACGTGGCCCTGCGCCAGCTGCAGAACGTGGCCACCCTGCCGTGGATCAAGGGCCTGGCCGTCATGCCGGACGTGCACTACGGCAAGGGTGCGACGGTCGGCTCGGTGATCGCGATGCAGGGTGCGGTGTGCCCGGCGGCGGTCGGGGTGGACATCGGCTGCGGGATGTCGGCGGTGAAGACGTCGTTGACGGCGAATGACCTGCCGGGGGATCTGTCGCGGCTGCGGTCGAAGATCGAGCAGGCGATTCCGGTGGGGCGGGGGATGCATGAGGATCCGGTGGAGCCGGGGGATTTCCATGGGCTCGCTACGGCGGGGTGGGGGGAGTTCTGGGGGCGGTTTGAGGGGGTTGCGGAGGCGGTCAAATTCCGTCAGGAACGGGCACATAAGCAGATGGGAACGCTCGGATCCGGGAACCACATGATCGAATTGTGTCTTGATCAGTCAGATTCGATCTGGCTCATGCTGCACTCCGGTTCCCGCAACATCGGCAAGGAACTGGCCGAGCACCACATCGGTGTCGCACAGAAGCTTCCGCACAACCAGGGTCTGGTCGACCGTGACTTGGCGGTGTTCGTTTCGGACACCCCGCAGATGGCGGCCTACAGGAACGATCTCTACTGGGCGCAGGAGTACGCCAAGTACAACCGTGCGCTCATGATGGCGCTCTTGAAGGATGTGATCCGCAAGGAGTTCAAGAAGGCCAAGCCGACCTTCGAACCGGAGATCTCCTGTCACCATAACTACGTTTCGGAGGAGCGGTACGAGGGCATGGACCTGCTCGTCACCCGCAAGGGAGCGATCCGGGCCGGCTCCGGTGAGTTCGGGATCATCCCGGGATCGATGGGCACCAGCTCGTACATCGTGAAGGGGCTCGGGAACGAGAAGGCCTTCAATTCCGCGTCGCATGGGGCGGGTCGGCGTATGAGCCGTAACGCGGCGAAGCGGCACTTCACGACCAAGGACCTGGAGGAGCAGACGCGAGGCGTGGAGTGCCGAAAGGACTCCGGGGTACTGGATGAGATTCCGGGTGCCTACAAGAACATCGACCAGGTGATGGCGCAGCAGCGTGACCTTGTGGAGGTCGTGGCGAAGCTGAAGCAGTTCGTCTGTGTGAAGGGCTAGCCAGGGAGCGGGGCGTTGCGCCTCACCCCCTGCGCTGGCTAGTCGGGAAGAGGGACCGCGCCGTCGAGCAATTTCGTGAGGCGCGCTCGACAGGCGTTCTGGGAGTGGCCCAACTCGGCGCAGGCGTCGTCGATTGTCGGTGCAGAGAGCAGGATCCTGTCCTTGTCGGAAGTCCACTCGATGCGTTCCGGACCGGGTTTCTTGGCTGGCGGACGGACCCAGTTCGTGATCCTGTCGGCGACAGCCTGCTTGCGCCCCAGGGAGAGGCCGTCCGGGTAGTAAAGGCGAGAAGTCAGTGCTTGCGCGGCCTTGCCTGTATAGAAGATGTTGTAGATGTCGTCGCGGGCATTGCGCTTGAGGATGCGCTCGGCACCCGACACGTCTCGGGCGTAGTCGCGCAGGCAGGACGCGATGGCGTCACTGGCCGTCGTCAGGGAGACGAAGGGGAACCCTTTGCTGGTGAAGCCGACTGACCCGTCTGCGTCGATCAGGCCTCGCAGATAGTCTCGACGTGAGAATTCGACGTCGGGCGGACCGATCGTCTTTGATTTGCGGCCGTACGGCAGGCCCAGCTCGTTGATCCTGGTCCTGGCTTCCAGGGAACACAGGCTCCAGACGGCGGCGTTGTGGGTTTCGGCGAAGTTGGTCGATCGGGTGCGCTCGGTGATGCTGCTGTTGTAGGGCGTCAGCTTCTGGAACTCCCGCAGGAGATCTATGTCTTGGGCGCTGATTTCGACGGCCAGTCGCCCTCGTTGCCGCGACTGTTGGGACAGATGCCCATCCGCCTGCAAGAACCCGAACATGTACGCGTACTCGGGCACCGTGAGGTCCATGAACCGGTGCGCGTTAGGCTCGCATTCAGCCACAGGAAGCCTCCACTTCCATGCTGGTGAGGCCCTCGGCCGGGACTGCCATCCCTGCCGAGGGCCGTCGAATTGATCGTGTGGCGCGAGCCTAGGGTGCCTGTTCGGTTGGTGATCGGGTGATCGGCGAGGTTCCCTCGTGTGAGTGAACGGAGCTGGACCGGCAGGTTACTTGCCGTGGCGGACGGCGTAGATCATGACGAAGGCCACGATGTGGATGCCGAAGAGGAAGTAGCCCAGGAACCACCAGACCCTTCGTTCGTCCTTCTTCTCCTGGGCCAGGCGGCGTTGTTCGAGGGTTTTTTCCAGAGAATCGAGGGAGTCGCGGGGCTCGGAGGCTTCTTCGGGCATCACAGCTCCCGGTGGACCTTGGTGTTGGAGGCCTGGGCGCGGGGGCGCAGGACCAGGAGGTCGACGTTGACGTGGCTGGGGCGGGTGACCGCCCAGGTGATGGTGTCCGCCACGTCGTCCGCAGTGAGCGGTTCCGCCACGCCCTGGTAGACCTTCTCCGCCTTCTCCTTGTCGCCTCCGAAGCGGGTCAGGGCGAACTCGTCCGTCTTGACCATGCCGGGCGCGATCTCGACGACGCGGACCGGGCGGCCCACGATCTCCAGGCGGAGGGTCTCGGCGAGGACGTGGGCGCCGTGCTTGGCGGCCACATAGCCCCCGCCGCCCTCGTACGTGCCGTGGCCCGCGGTGGAGGACACGACCACGATCACGCCGTCGCCGCTCGCCTCGAGCCTGGGGAGCAGGGCCTGGGTGACGTTCAGGGTGCCGATGACGTTCGTCTCGTACATCGTGCGCCAGTCCGCCGGGTCGCCGGTGGCCACCGGGTCCGCGCCGAGGGCGCCGCCCGCGTTGTTGACCAGGACGCCGATCGTCTGGAACGCCGTGGCGAACTCGTCCACCGCCGCGCGGTCCGTCACGTCCAGCGGGTACGCCGTCGCCGAGTGGCCCGCCTTCGTCAGCTCCTCGGCCAGCGCCTCGATGCGGTCCTTGCGGCGGGCGGTGAGGACGACGCGGTAGCCGGCCTCGGCGAGCTGCCGGGCCGTGGCGGCTCCGATGCCGCTGCTCGCACCGGTGACGACGGCGATGCGGGAGGCGGGGGCCGGGGCCATGGGCAGCTCCTGGGGTGTGGTCGTGGTGGGGCTGCGTCCAGCGTAAGTGAGGCTCAGGCGCCGTTCCTCGGCGCCCACATGATCACGGCCATTCCGGCGAGGCAGATCAGCGCCCCGGTGACGTCCCAGCGGTCGGGGCGGTAGCCGTCGGCGATCATCCCCCACAGGATCGAGCCGGCCACGAAGATCCCGCCGTACGCGGCCAGGATGCGGCCGAAGTGGGCGTCGGGCTGGAAGGTGGCGACGAAGCCGTACGCGCCGAGGGCCAGGACTCCGCCGGTCACCCACAGCCAGCCGCGGTGTTCGCGTACGCCCTGCCAGATCAGCCAGGCGCCGCCGATCTCGAAGAGCGCGGCGACGACGAACAGGGCGGCGGAGCGGAGGATCGGCATGGGGACCAGCTTGTCATCCGAGCTTGTCACCTGTTGGAGGGCGCCTGAGGGGCTGCCTCGGTGGCATACATCCGTACGACTGTCCGATCTTTCGTGAGGGTGGAGTGCGGGTGAGTGGCGTGCGGATGCGGATGCGGATGCGGGTGTGGGTGGTGTCGGGGGTGTGTGCCGGGGCCGGCCTGGTGGCGGGGGCGGCTGCCGTGGCCGCTCCCTTGCCCGAGGCCGATCTGGCCTTTCACGGGACCGCGCAGATGGCCGGGGACATGGTGGACGTGCGGCTGACGCCCCGGAACAACGGGCCCGCCGCCGTGACGGACGCGACCGTGCGGCTGCGCTGGTCGGTGCCGCTGGCCGTGGAGCAGCAGTTGCCCGCCCGGTGTGCGCGGGAGGACGAGCGGACGGTGGTGTGCTCGACGGGCGCGCTGGCGGCGAACGCGGTGGGGGAGCAGGTGGAGGTGCCGGTGCGGCTGAGCCAGAAGCCGTCGGACGTCACGCTGTCGGTCGACACGGCGTGGGGCGGGGGCGCGGTGGACAGGGATCACACGAACGACCAGGTGAAGGTGCTCGTGCTGGACACCGGGGACGCCTACGCGTTCTGAACGGTGTCGTAGCGCTCGCGGGCGTCGCGTACCTCCTCGAAGTGGGTCTCGGCCCACTCCTTCACGGCGGTGAGCAGGCCGGCGAGGCTGGTGCCGAGCGGGGTGAGGGCGTAGTCGACGCGGACCGGGACGGACGGGGTGACCGTGCGGCTGATGATGCCGTCCCGTTCGAGGGTGCGCAGGGTCTGGGTGAGCATCTTGGGGCTGACGCCCGCGATCCTGCGGCCGATGTCGCTGTAGCGCATGGGGCCGGGGGTCAGGGCGGCGACGACGAGGCTGACCCACTTGTCGCTGAGCCGGCCGAGGAGCTGGTTGGTGGGGCACTCGCGCAGGAAGGCGTCGTAGTCGGCGCGGGCCTGTTCGCGTCGCTCGGCGGCGGTCATGGTCGCCATGGGGGCTCTCTCCTTCGGGTCAGCTACGCACTCTCAGGTAACTACTACCTTATGGATAGTAGCTCTCCTACGGTTGGCGGTGCGGCCGGAAAGTGCCGCGAACGTCATCAAATGCCGTGAAAATGAGGAGAGTTGTCATGCGTGCTGCTGTGGTGCGGACGTTCGGTGGTCCCGAGGTCGTGGAGGTCGCGGACGCGGCGGTGCCCGAGCCGGGGCCGCGGCAGGTGCGGATCAAGGTGTCGGCCGGTGCGCTGAACCCGGTGGACGCGGCCGTGCGGGCCGGTTTCTTCGGCGGGGCCGGCAAGGCGCTCGGGCTCGGCTGGGACGCGGCCGGCACGGTGGACGCCGTGGGCGCGCCCGCCGCCTGGCAGGTCGGTGATCCGGTGGTGGCGCTGGTGCCGGGGGTGGACGTGCCGCTCGGCGGGCACGCGGAGTACGTCGTGGTCGACGCGGGCGCGGTGGCCAGGGCGCCGGAGTCGGTGGACGCGGTGCACGCGGGCACTCTGCCGCTGAACGGGCTGACCGCGATCCAGGCCCTGGACCTGCTGGATCTCGCGCCGGGGTCCACCCTGCTGGTGACCGGGGCGGCGGGTGCGGTCGGCGGGTTCGCGGTGCAGCTGGCCGCACGCCGGGGGATCGAGGTCGTCGGGCACGCCCGGGCGGGGGACGAGGAGCTGGTGCGGTCGCTGGGGGCGGCGCGCTTCACGGCGGACGGGGTCGAGCCGGGTGGCGTGGACGCGGTGCTGGACGCGGCGGTGCTCGGGGAGCGGGCGCTGGAGTGGGTGCGGGACGGCGGTGTGTACATCGGGGTGCGGCCCGGTGAGCACCCGGGTGCGGTGCGCGGGGTGCGGACGGGTTCCGTGGCGGTCCAGGCGGACGGGGCGCGGCTGGCGGAGCTGGTCCGGCTGGTGGACGAGGGGGCGCTGACGCTGCGGGTGGCCGAGACGTACGCCCTGGAGGACGCGGCGGAGGCGCATGCGCGGCTGGCGGAGGGCGGGCTGCGGGGGCGGCTGGTGCTGGTGCCCTGAGGGTGGCCTTGAGGGGGAATACCGCCGGGTGGGTGACCGTTGGAGGGGTATAGTTGAACGGTCAACAACCTGGAGGGTGAGCGACCATGCAGTTCGGGATCTTCACGGTCGGCGACGTCACGCCGGACCCCACCACGGGACGTACGCCGACCGAGGCGGAGCGGATCAAGGCCATGGTCGCCATCGCGCTCAAGGCCGAGGAGGTCGGCCTGGACGTCTTCGCGACCGGTGAGCACCACAACCCGCCGTTCGTGCCGTCGTCGCCGACCACGATGCTCGGCTACATCGCGGCACGGACCGAGAACCTGATCCTGTCCACGTCCACCACGCTGATCACCACCAACGACCCGGTGAAGATCGCGGAGGACTTCGCGATGCTCCAGCACCTGGCCGACGGGCGGGTGGACCTGATGATGGGCCGCGGCAACACCGGGCCGGTGTATCCGTGGTTCGGGCAGGACATCCGGCAGGGCATCAACCTCGCCATCGAGAACTACGCCCTGCTGCGCCGGCTGTGGCGCGAGGACGTCGTGGACTGGGAGGGGAAGTTCCGCTCCCCGCTGCAGGGCTTCACCTCCACCCCGCGCCCGCTGGACGGGGTGCCGCCCTTCGTCTGGCACGGCTCGATCCGCTCACCGGAGATCGCCGAGCAGGCGGCGTACTACGGCGACGGGTTCTTCCACAACAACATCTTCTGGCCCGCCGACCACACCAAGCGCATGGTCGAGCTGTACCGGACCCGGTACGCCCACTACGGGCACGGCACACCCGAGCAGGCGATCGTCGGCCTGGGCGGCCAGGTGTTCATGCGGAAGAACTCGCAGGACGCGGTGCGGGAGTTCCGGCCGTACTTCGACAACGCGCCGGTGTACGGCCACGGGCCCTCGCTGGAGGACTTCACCGAGCAGACCCCGCTGACGGTCGGCTCGCCGCAGCAGGTGATCGAGAAGACGCTGGCGTTCCGTGAGTACGCCGGTGACTACCAGCGCCAGCTGTTCCTCCTGGACCATGCGGGGCTGCCGCTGAAGACCGTGCTGGAGCAGCTCGACATGCTGGGCGAGGAGGTCGTACCGGTGCTGCGCAAGGAGTTCGCCGTCGGCCGCCCGGCGGACGTGCCGGAGGCGCCGACGCACGCGTCGCTGCTCAAGGCTCAGGAAGCTCAGGAAGGGGTGACCGTCGCATGAAGCTCGTCGTCGTCTCGGCGGGGCTGAGCGTGCCGTCGTCCACCCGGCTGCTGGGGGACCGGCTGGCCGCGGCGGTGGAACGGCAGGCCTCGGCCGGCGTCGAGGTCCAGGTCGTGGAGCTGCGCGAGCTCGCGGTGGAGATCGCGCACAACTTCACCAACGGGTTCGCGGGGCGTGCCCTGGCCGCCGCGCAGGAGGCGGTGTCGGGGGCGGACGGGCTGATCGTCGTGACTCCGGTGTTCAGCGCGTCGTACAGCGGGCTGTTCAAGTCGTTCTTCGATGTGCTGGACAAGGAGGCGCTGGCCGGCAAGCCGGTGCTGATCGCCGCGACGGGGGGTACGGGGCGGCACTCGCTGGTGCTGGAGCACGCCCTGCGGCCGCTGTTCGCCTATCTGCGGGCCGTTGTCGTGCCGACCGGGGTCTACGCGGCGTCGGAGGACTGGGGCGCGGAGGGGCTCGCTGAGCGGATCGAGCGGGCCGCGGGGGAGTTGGCCGCGCTGATGCCGCTGGCGGTGCGGGGGGCGGCGCCCGCGGTGGTGCCGTTCGCGGAGCAGCTGGCGGCACTGCGGTAACGCGGAGCCGGCAGCCCCCGGGATCGGTCTCCCCCCGAGCCCCTGTGTCGGTGAGAGGACGGTAGGGGGCAGGGGTGGGTTCCCCTGTGACGGTGAGAGAGGGGTAAAAAGGGTGATCGTAGGCCCGCCCGTCCCGGTCGAACCGCCGGAGGCCTTGGCAGACTGGGGACGTGCCCCAGACTGTGCTGCTCGCCGAAGACGACCGTGCCATCCGTCATGCCCTGGAGCGTGCCCTGACCCTGGAGGGCTACGCGGTGACGGCGGTCGCCGATGGCGTCGAAGCGCTGGCGCAGGCCCACAAGACGCCGCCCGACGTGCTCGTGCTCGATGTGATGATGCCCGGCATCGACGGGCTCCAGGTGTGCCGGGTGCTGCGTGCCGAGGGCAACCGCACCCCGATCCTCATGCTCACCGCCCTCGTGGAGACCGCCGACCGTATCGCGGGGCTGGACGCCGGCGCCGACGACTACGTCGTCAAGCCGTTCGACGTGGAGGAAGTGTTCGCGCGGCTGCGTGCGCTGCTGCGTCGTACCAGCCCCGTGCCCGCCGCGGCCGCTACCAGCGGTGGCGCCAGTGAGTCCCCGCGCGCCGACGTCCAGATCTCCGACCGGCAGGTCGAGGCCGCCGGTATCCGTATGGACCTCCAGGCCCGCCGCGCCTGGCGTGGCAAGCGTGAGCTGGAGCTGACCCGTACCGAGTTCGAGCTGCTCGAGCTGCTGGTGCGCAATGCCGGGATCGTTCTGGATCACTCCACCATCTACGACCGGATCTGGGGATACGACTTCGGTCCCGGGTCGAAGAACCTCGCCGTGTACGTCGGCTACCTGCGCCGCAAGCTCGACGAGCCCGGCGCGCCGCAGCTGATCCACACCGTGCGGGGCGTGGGTTACGTGCTCCGGGAGGACTGAGTGGGCCGCCTCAGGCGGCTCAGGCGGTTGCTGGCCCGGCGCCGGCCGGGGCTCGTCTCCCTGCGCACCACCTTCGTCGTCTCCTTCGCGGCCGTCACCGCGGCGGTCACGATCCTCGTCGGCATCCTGTCGTACAGCTCCGCCGCCCGTCTCGTCCGCGTCGACCAGCAGACGGTGTTCTCGCAGGTCGTGCAGGACGTACGGGACGAGGTGCGGCAGCACGAGATGGTTCCGGAGGACTTCTCGTCGTCGCGGCCCGGGCATGATCTGGTGCGGCCCGCCCGTACCGATGTGCAGGTGCTGGGAGCGCAGGGGCAGATCGTGGACCGCGGCGATCCGCGGCTGCCCGTCACCTCCCGCGACAAGGCGATGGCCCTCGCGCAGACCGCCGGGAAGGTGGTCCAGCACAAGGACGTGCCGGTGGACTCGGACCTGTACCGCATCGCCACCGTGTCGCTCGGTGACGGGCGGGGCGCGGTGCAGGTCGCGCAGGAGTTCAGCGACACCGAGGACCTGCTGCGCACGCTGCAGCGGCGCACGCTGGTGCTGATGGTCGTGGTCGTGCTCGCGGCCGGGCTGTTCGGCTGGTGGCTGGCCCGGCGGATCACACGGCGGCTGGTGATCCTGACCACCGCCGCCGAGGACGTGGCCCGCACCCGGCAGCTCGGCATCGAGGTGCCGGTGGCCGGACTGGACGAGGTCGGTCGGCTCGGACGCGCCTTCGACCGCATGCTGGGGCGGCTCGCCCAGTCGGAGGAGGACCAGCGGCGGCTGGTGCAGGACGCCGGTCATGAGCTGCGCACGCCGCTGACCTCCCTGCGCACCAACATCTCCCTGCTGCGCCGCATCGACGAGCTGCCCCCCGCCACCCGCGAGGAACTCGTCGCCGACCTCACCCAGGAGGCCCGGGAGCTGACCGACCTGGTCAACGAGCTGGTCGACCTCGCCGCCGGGCAGTCCGACACCGAGCCGCCGCAGCGCGTGGACCTCGCCGACATCGCCGAGGAGGTGGTGGGGCTGGCCAGGCGCCGTACCGGCCGTCAGATCGTGCTGCACACCAGCGGCGACACGACCACCGACGGGCGGCCCGGGATGCTCCAGCGGGCCATGTCCAACCTGGTCGAGAACGCGGCCAAGTTCGACCGGGGCGGGAAAGCGCCCATCGAGGTCAACATCACCGGGCCCGCGCGGCCGGGGACCGTACGGGTGGAGGTGCTGGACCGGGGCCCGGGCATCGCCGAGGGCGACCTCATCCGCATCTTCGACCGCTTCTACCGCGCCGCCGACGCCCGCTCCCTGCCCGGCTCGGGCCTCGGGCTGTCCATCGTCCGTGAGGTCGCCATGGCCCATGGCGGAGCCCCGTTCGCCTTCCGGCGCGCGGGGGGCGGCGCGGTCATCGGGTTCACCGTGGGCGGGGGGATCGTGAAGAGCGGCGGCAGCTGACCTGCCCGAGTTGAGTACGGGTACCCAGGCCCGGACGGGTAGCCGCGCCCATCCGCCGGGCCCTGCCGGGCGCCTACGGTCCCCGTATGCCCGAGCAGACCACACCCACCCACACCCGCGCCCTCGGCTTCGGATGCGGTGCCATCGCGCTCGCCGTCATTCTCGCCCTGGGCGCCTGGATCATCGGCAACGCCCAGCAGACGGACTATCCCCGGGTCGCGCCCGGCGAGCGGGCGCGCCAGGTCTTCCGGTACTCCCAGGAGGCGTACGACGTCCTGGGGTTCACGCGTGCGGCGGGGAACACGTTCAGTGCCGCGCTCTGCTACGACAACGGTCCGCTGGGCATGGAGGACAAGACCGTCGACGGCGCCTACCAGCTGGGCCACGAATGGGCGCTGGAGCACGTGCCCGAGAGCCAGGCCGTCTCCGGGCTGCGGCGGCTGCGTGACCGGTTGACGGACGAGGGCTGGCGGATCACGGGGTACCGCGAGGGGCGGGCGGGCGGGGACGTGGAGCTCTACGCCCAGCGGGACGGCGGGGACGCGCGGATGACGTTCGTCTGGTACGCGCACCGGGAGTACTTCACGGGGTTCGCGTCCGTGCCCTGCGCGTACGTCCCCGGGCGGCGGACCGATGACGTCGGGTACTGGGACCCCGACTCCGTCCTCGACTCCGTGCCAGCGTCCGCTCTCGGTCCCTCGCCCGCCCACTGACCGCCCGCTGTTCGGGGCGGCCGGCGCGGGTAATGATCGGGAAAGAAACCGACGGAGTCGATGGGGAGGCCGCAGGATGCTCACCGATGCGGAGGCCGCCGCGGTCGCGTGTGTGGACGAGGGGGCGCTCGGGCGGACGCTGCTGGAGCTGATCTCCGTGCCGAGCGTGACCGGGAGCGCGGCCGAGTCGGAGCTTCAGCAGCGGCTGGCCGGGCGGCTGGAGCGGCTCGGGCTGGACGTCGATCTGTGGTCCATGGACCTGCCCGCGCTGCGCGCCGACCCGGGCTTCCCGGGGGCGGAGGTGGCCCGGGAGGAGGCGTGGGGGCTGGTCGGATACACGGCGGAGGGTGAGGACGACGGGCCGACACTGATCCTGCAGGGGCACGTGGACGTCGTACCGCCCGGGGATCCGCGGGCGTGGGACGGGGATCCGTTCGTGCCGCGGGTCGTGGGCGAGGTGGTGTACGGGCGCGGGGCCTGCGACATGAAGGCGGGGCTGGCGGCGCACCTGGCCGCGCTGGCGGCGATACGGGCCGCCGGGGTGCGGCTGCGCGGACGGGTCGCCGTGCACTTCGTCGTGGGGGAGGAGGACGGCGGGCTCGGGGCGTTCGGGACGTTGCGGCGCGGGCACACCGGGGACGCGTGCGTGATCACCGAGCCGACGGCGGGCACGCTCGTCACCGCCAACGCCGGTGCTCTGACCTTCCGGCTCACCGTGCCCGGCCGGGCCGCCCACGCCAGTTCGCGGGAGGCCGGGGTCAGTGCCGTGGACGCGTATCTGCCGCTGCACCGGGCGCTGGCGGAACTGGAGACCGAGCGCAACCGGGACCCCTCCCCGCTGATGGCCGAGTACCCGATTCCCTACGCCCTCTCCGTCGGGACCGTACGGGCCGGCGACTGGGCCAGCAGCGTGCCGGACCTGCTGGTCGCGGAGGGGCGGCTCGGGGTGCGGCTGGGTGAGGAACCGGCGGCGGCCCGGGCCGAGTTCGAGCGGTGCGTGGCACGGGCGTGCGCCGGGGATCCGTGGCTGCGCGAGCATCCGGCCCACGTCGGCTGGCCGGGCGGGCAGTTCGCGAGCGGGCGGCTCCCGGAGGGGCATCGGCTGCGGGACGAGGTGCGCGACGCGTGCGCCGACGTGGCCGGCTGGGCCGCCCGGCCCCGGGAGCGCGGGGCGCCGTACGGCAGCGATCTGCGGTTGTACGCCGGTGCCGGCATCCCCACCCTGCAGTACGGGCCGGGGGATGTGCGGGTGGCGCACAGCGCGGGTGAGTGTGTCTCGTTGGGTGAAGTGGTGGCTGTGGCACGGGTGTTGGTGGTTACGGTGATGCGGACGGTCGGGGTGAGGTAGGGAGGGCGCGGGGGTGCAGTACGAGGAGCGGCTGAGGCGGCTGCGGAAGGCGGCGGGAGAGCCCACTGCACAGTTGCTGTCCGACAAGGTGGGGATTCCCGCGCGGACCGTCGGCGACTGGCTCGACTGCGAGGTGGTACCGCGGTGGTCGCCCAGGGTGCAGTTGTTCCTTCAGGAGCTGGAGTCCCTGGCCGGGGAGCGGTCGGGGCTGTCCCGGAGCGGGTGGGGCAGGCTGCTGAAGGAGGCCCGACAGAGGCTGCAGGGGCGGCGAGGGGTGCCGGAGGCGGCCGTTCGCAGTGGGACGCGGGGAGACTGGCTGAACGCGGCCGAGGGATCGCAGGCCTGGAAGCTGGTCTCTCCCGCGTGGGCGGGAGAGGTCGGTGCGGTCAGGGAGCGCACGCTCGAGGTGATCGACCGGCTCGCCGAACTGCGCGACCGCAAGGAGGAGTTGCTCGGCCGGGACCCCTGGTACGACCCACATCTGCCCGTGCGCACCGTGGATCGCGTCGATCGTCGGCTGGCGGGCATCAAGTTCCCGGAGCAGCAGGGGACTTTGTCGCCGGCCGAGGCCGCACTGATCGTGCTTCTGCCGTTCCTGCACCAGGTGCGGCTCGCGTGGACCGCGGACCAGCTTCACGACGTGGATCCGGGCGACCTGGACACTCGGAAGCAGGGGAGTCCGGAGCGGGCCGCCTACAACCAGGTGCTGCTCGAGCACAAATGGCTCATCCGCCAGGCGCAGCGCGGAGACGCCCTGCCGGACCGGAACGACGGGCGGCGCGAGGTGGGCTGGTGGCTGTTCCACCAGTGGGTGCGACCGCGCACGGAGCAGAAGGCCCGGCTGGACGACGTACTGGACGCCCTGGGAGTCGTCGCGGACGACATGGGGCCCCTGCTGGAGCCGTCCCTGCTCGGCCGGCTGCTGGACAGCGCGCATCAGGGGGCACGCGAGCTGTTCGACACGAAACGGGCAGGGGCGCTGGACGAGAACCACTTCGAGGTGCACTTCCCCGGCCAGGACACCCAGGAGGTGCGGGAGCGTCTGGTGGGTCCCCTGTTCGCGATCGCCCATGCCATGGCGGTCGAGGTGACGGCCCTGCCGTCGGTGGTCGTCAAGCATGTGGGGATTCCGGACCCCGTCGATCCGGAGCAGTTGCTCGGCAGGCTGGAGGAGGCTCACTGGAAGAAGGTCGGTGACACACTCTCCCTCTGTGCCGACTGCGATCACCCCGCGGTCGTGGCCGCGCTGACCGAACACACGGGACGCGTGGACGCGTTGCTGCGTGAGGCACACCGGAGCACCGTCCAGGAACTCGCCGCGCTCCCCGCGTACGCGCACGCCGACGGCGTCCGCGAGGTCGACCACTCGGGAGCGCCCCGGCAGACGGGCGAGGTGATCCGTTTCCGGCTGGACGAGGAGCGGGTCCAGGAACTCCTCATGGGCGAGAACCTGTACCGCGACCGCAGCCTCGCCATCCGGGAGCTGTACCAGAACGCGCTGGATGCCTGCCGGTACCGGCGCGCGATCGAACGCAAGCGGAACAGCGGGAACCCGTTCCAGGGCGAGATCACGTTTTGGCAGGGAGTCGAGGGGCAGCGGCACTTCCTGGAATGCGAGGACAACGGCATCGGCATGGACGAGACCGTGCTGGCCGAGGTCTTCTCCCGGGCCGGGGTCCGGTTCAGCGAACATGCCCGTTTCCGGGAGGAGCCGTTGCTGTCGGGCGACGGCAGGATCAAGGCCCGGGCGAACAGCAGGTTCGGCATCGGCGTGCTCAGCTACTTCATGCTGGCGGACGAGATCGAGGTCACGACCCGCCCGATGGTCACAGGGAACGTCCGCCCGGAGAAGCTGACGGTGCTGATCACCGGGCCGGGGCATTACTTCCGGGTGTCGCGGACCGGGGAGGATCCGGGGTGGATCGGCACCAAGGTTCGTCTCTATCTACGGGACGAGGGCAACGCGCCTTCCTGCGTACGGGAGTTGAGACGCCTGCTCGGTATCGCGGAGTTCGCGACCGAGGCCCGTCATGAGGCCCAGAAGGTGCCGTGGGCACCCGGCGCCCTCCAGCCCAGGCAGGCCATGGGGGAGCGGGCGGACGGTGTCGTCGCCCACGGGCGTACGGTCTCCTGGCCGCCCGAGGGTGACGTCCGGTGCCTCGACGGCCAGGTGGTGTGGTGCGAACACGGGGGCGGCATCCTCGCCGACGGCATCTTCATCGAGCCACGGGTACGCAAGGGGGTGCTGGCCGGGCCGGGGGAGCACGGCCGGTTGCGCGGGGCCGTGGTGAACCTGACGGGGGAGACCCGGCCCGAGGACCTGTCCGTGGACCGTGCGGAGATCCTGGACCCGGATGTGGACCACGTGGTCGAGCGGTTGATCAAGGAGGCGCTCCCGGCTCTGTTCGCGGCGGATCCGCCTCTGCTGACGGGCGAGTGGCTGGCCGAGGTGGCCGAGAGCAGTCCCCGCCTCGCGGACCTCGTGACCGAGGCGGCGGGAGCGGCGGGCGTCGAGCTCGAGGTGAACGGGCATACCGCGCCGGTGGCGACCGTGGGGTTCTTTCCACCGGACGTCGATCTCGTCCACTGGGGCGGCGGGGACGCTCAGCGACGCGATCGGCCCATCCGGCGCCGGTACGAGCAGCAGAGCGCCGTCACCGTGCTGTGGCGGCTGCTCGCGCATGCGCCGAATGCCGAACTGGCGGCACTGACCAGTGTCGTTCCGGAGTTGTCCCGCGTCCGCGCCGTACTGCCGGCGAAGCCGTCGGACGTCCTGACGTGTGCCATGGACCGACGGGGCGATCCCTGGAAGGAGCGGTCCGAGCCCGCGAAGGCCGACGAGTCGGTCAAGCCGGGGGACGTTCTCAGACTGGCCCTGACCTGTGGCATGGCGTACGAGGAGGTCCTCACGCGCATGGCGCAGCTTCGCCTGCCCGTTCCGGCGTGGCCCAGTGCCCCGGTCGTCCTCGACGCCACCACGGCCGCGCTGCTGGAGTACCGGTTGCGATTCGGCGAGAGCATGCGGGTGTACAACGCGCTCGACCCCACGAGGCCCGTGCCGCCCGGACACCTCGTCAAAGCGAACGTGGAGCTGAACGTCGGCATCGGCGAGGCGGCCGGCCGGATGAAGGCGCTGGGCTTCGGCGTGCCTGGGACCATGAGGACCGACATGCCCGAGGACTGGGTGGCGCGTCTGCTCAGTAACCAGCTGGACGGTTCGCCCCGGTGGCTGGATTCCGGACGCGTTCGAGCGGGCCACGTGCTCCGGGCCGTGCGCGATCTGGGCCGCGAACCGTCCGAGATCGTCGAGCGGCTGGAGGACTATGGATTCCGCCCCGCGATGGGTTCGCTGGACGAGCGGTCGGCGCGGGAACTGCTGTGGCTGAGCGCCGAGTGGGGGTGGGACGAGTCGGTGATGAGCGAGCTCGACGCGGAGACGGACATACAGCCGGGATTTCTGGTTCTCGCGTCCCTCCGGTCGGGTGTCGCTCTGGCCGACATCGCACGCCGTGTGCGGGAGTTGGGCTTTCCCGTCGGCATGCTGCCCGACCGGATCGCGGCCACGGACGAGGCACTCCTCGGCCTCCGCGAGAACCCCGAACGCACGCCGGTGGCCGGGGCGGAGGTATCCCTGCACGCACTGGTGCAGCGTGCGGCCGACAGTGGGCTGTCGCCTCAGGAGACGGCCGAACGCCTGAGCGCGTACGGTCTGTTGCCGCGGTACGTCGTACTCCCCGAGGACACGGGGGCCCGTGACGGGGAGATTCTCACCAGCGTCTACGCCGAACTGCCCCTCGGCGAGGACGACCTGACCACCTGCACCGTGCCCATGCTCCGGATCCTTTTGGCCGCCGGAGAAGCGCGCGTGTCTCCGCAGGTCGTCATCGACTGTCTGCGCCGCTACGGCGTGCGCACGTCGCATGCCGCGGGACCGGCGCGGCGGAGCATGAATTACCGGGAGCTGGCCCGTCTCAGGACGCGCGGCGAATACCTCGACTGGGACGCACCGGTGCCGCTGTTCCACCTCGTCGCCGCCTCGTCCGCGCTCCTGATGGACTGGGAAGAGGTCATCGGGCGACTGGTCGAGTTCGGGCTGGATGTCCCGGTGCACGAACTCGCCGGGCTGACCGATGAAGATCTCCGTCTGTGCCAGGAGAACTTCGGACCGGATCAGGAATCACTTCCGCTGGAGCTGGACGCCCCGATCGAGGACTTCCTCATCATCGCCCGCGAGGCCGACCGCCCCCTCGACGACCTCCTCCCGTCCCTCACCCGCCTCGGCGTGGACCTGGGGAAGGTCGCCGAAGCCGTCCAGGCGGCCCTTCCCCACGTCCCCGGACTCGTCATGGCGCCGGAGGACGACCCATCCCCGGCAACGTGAGGAACCCCTCCGCACGGGCGCTCGCCAGGCCGATCCGCGGGATGTCGCTGGACTTGGCGAAGAGCAGGAAGCGCGGTTCCCAGACGGGGCGGTACTTGGCGTTGGCCCGGTACAGGGACTCGATCTGCCACCAGCGGGAGAAGAAGGTGAGGGTGGAGCGCCACAGGCGCAGGACCGGGCCGGCGCCGAGGCGGGCGCCGCGTTCGAAGACCGAGCGGAACATGGCGAAGTTCAACGACACCCGCTTGATGCCCAACTCCTTCGCCTGGAGCAGGAGTTCCACGACCATGTACTCCATCAGACCGTTCTCGCAGTCGCGGTCGCGGCGCATCAGGTCCAGGGAGAGTCCGTGCTCGCCCCAGGGGACGAAGCTGAGCAGGGCGCGGGGTTCGTCGTTCGCGTCGCGGCACTCCAGCATCACGCAGCGGCCGTCCGCCGGGTCGCCGAGCCGGCCGAGGGCCATGGAGAAGCCGCGTTCGGTGGCGCCGTCGCGCCAGGCGTCGGCGCGCTCCATGAGGACGGTCATCTCCTCGGCGGGGATGTCCTCGTGGCGGCGGACCCGGACGGTGTAGCCGGCCCGCTTGACCCGGTTGTGGGCCTGGCGGACCACGCGCATCGCCCGGCCGTCCAGGGTGAAGTCCGCGATGTCGACGATCGCCTCGTCGCCGAGTTCCAGCGCGTCCAGGCCGTGGCGGGCGTAGATCGTGCCGGCCTCCTCGCTGGCGCCCATGACGGCGGGTGTCCAGGCGTGGCGGCGGGCCTCGGTCAGCCAGGCGTCGATGGCGCCGGGCCAGGCCTCGGGGTCGCCGATGGGGTCGCCGGAGGCGAGGGAGACCGCGCCGACGACGCGGTAGGTGACGGCCGCCTTGCCGGTGGGGGAGAAGACGACGGCCTTGTCGCGGCGCAGCGCGAAGTAGCCGAGGGAGTCGCGGGCGCCGTGCTTGTCCAGCAGGGCCCGCAGGCGCGACTCGTCCTCCTCGGTGAGCAGCTTCCGGCCGCGCGGGGAGCGGAAGCAGGCGTACAGGACCAGGCAGAAGGCGGCCGCCAGCAGGAGGTTGACGATGATGTCGGCCCAGCGGGGCGCGTGCACGGAGTCGACCCGGTCGGCGAGCGGGCCGACGCTGATGCCGCGCAGCAGGGTGTAGGCCAGCTCTTCGAGCACGGGCGCGTGGGGCAGCTTGTTGGTGGCGTGCACGAGCAGCGTGCCGAGCCCGCCGGTGAGCAGGAGCCCGCCGGCGCCGACGGCCAGCGCGAGCTTCGGGTTGGAGGGGTCGCCCACGGCGTTGAACTCGCGGCGGCCGATCAGCAGCGCGGCCACGAAGAGGCCGGTGAGGGCGGCGGAGACCCAGTTGAAGACGTGGTCGCGGTACGGGTGCTGGGTGAGCGCGAGGGCGTACAGCACGAACAGGGGGCCGGCGAGCAGCAGGTTGACGACCCACGCGGCCCGCTTGCCGCGGCGCATCACCAGTGCCAGGAAGATCGCCGCGGCGGCCGAGGCCAGGCCCGCGGTGGCCAGGTACGGGGTGAAGAACTGGCCGGCGTGGTGCGTGTGCGCGTGCACATGGCGGGCGGTGAAGATCTTGCCGTCGTTGTGCTCCTCCACCTCCTTGCGGAACGGCAGGGACATCACCGCGATGATGTTGAAGACGGCGAGGAGCCGCAGGTACCACACGGTGGCCGTGGCCGCTCCCGAGCGCAGCCGGGGGCTGGGCCTCGGGATCTGGAACTCGCGGCGCGTACCGCGCTGACCGGGGACCTCTGCGGAGGTCACGGTCGTCTGCTGTGCGGGCATGGTGACTGGTCACCTTGTGGGGAGGGGACGGGGCAAACGCTGACCCTACAGCTCGTAAGGTAAGCGCGGGTAGCGCGTGAGCGCGGCCCCGATGCCGGCGGCATTCACCGGATTCATACCGAGCGGGCGGAAATCGTCCCGGCGCCGAGGCTATCGGGAGCGTACCGGCATCCGCTCTTACCCGGATCTCCCCGTGCCCGCCTTCCTGAGAAGTCCCTGTGCTCGCCTTACCCGGACTTACCTGAGCGGACTCATCTGCCCGCGCCGCGGCGGGACGCCGTCAGATGCCAGGCCAGGTTGCCCACCGCCGCGCCGGCCGCCACCGCGGCGACGATCACCCCGCCGGTCGCGAGGCCGTCGCTGAACAGATGGGGGCGCCGGTCGAGGCTGTGCAGCCCGAAGCCGCACAGCTCGTACACGCCCACGGCGGCGATGATCAGGCTGACGACCAGCAGGGTCACGGTCGGCGCGAGGCTGTGCGCGCAGACGTCCCCGCCGGCTTTCGTCTCGGTGTCCTGCATGGCTCCCCCGTTGCACAGACGTGTGGCCGCTGCCGGTTGGGAACCTACAATACGTAGGGTTTCCGGGTGGTGCCGCCGGGCCGCCATGGCCCCCTCTCTCGTGCTCCCGCGTTCCCACGTTTCTCACGGTTCCCTTGCCCTCATCCATGAGCGCCCTCTACTGTTCCTCACGGATGACATTCCTTCTATCCGTGAGGTGAGCAGCGTCATGACTGGCCAGTCCTCCGAGTCCGGCGAGCGGATCCCCGTCCGTGTCCTCGGCGGTCCCACCGTCCTCATCGAGTACGGCGGCCTCCGCGTCCTCACCGACCCGACCTTCGACGACCGGGGCGAGTACCCCTCGCCGAGCGGCCGGACCCTGGTCAAGACCGCCCCGCCGCGCACGAGCGCCGCCGAGCTGGGACCCGTGGACGTCGTCCTGCTCTCGCACGACCAGCACGCCGACAACCTCGACCACTCCGGCCGCAGCGTGCTCGCCGCCACCCCGCGCACCTTCACCACGCCCGCGGCGGCCGAGCGGCTCGGCGGCAGCACCGTGCCGCTCATCCCCTGGCAGTCCGCCGAGCTGCCCCGCCCCGACGGCGGTACGGTCACCGTGACCGCCACGCCCGCCCTGCACGGCCCCAAGGGCTCCGAGCCGCTCGTCGGCGAGGTCACCGGCTTCCTGCTGACCTCCGCCGACCTGCCCAGCGTGTACGTCAGCGGCGACAACGCCTCCCTGGAACTGGTCCAGGAGATCGCCGACCGGCACGGCCCCGTCGACACGGCCGTCCTCTTCGCCGGGGCGCCCCGCCTGGCGGTCCTGGACGACGCCCTCCTCGTCCTCGACGGCAAGGGCGCGGCCACCGCCGCCGAGCTGCTCGGCGCCCGCCGCGTGGTGCCGGCCCACTGCGACAGCTGGGCCCACTTCACGGAGGGGCGCGAGGAGGTCGTGACGGCGTTCACCGAGGCGGGGCTGGCGGACCGGCTCCAGCTGGACTGACCGCCGTAGCGGCGCGTCGTACGAGGGCGCGCTCAGCGTGCCCGGCGTCGCAGGAACACCGCGCTGGTGAGCGTGCCCAGGACGACGAGGGCCGCGTTCACCGCGATCGCCGTCTTCAGTCCGGCCAGGACGTCCGTACCCGCCATGGCCGCCGTGGCCACGGCGCTCATCACCGGGGTGCCCAGGGTGATCCCGATCTGCTGGGTCATCGTGGCCAGCCCGGTGGCGAGGCCCTGCTCGTGGTCGGCCAGCCCGGAGGTGGCGGTGACCATGAAGCCGACGATCACCAGCATGTTGCCCACCCCGCCCGCGAACGTGGCGGCCAGCAGCAGCCCGAGCGAGCCGTGGCCGGTGCCGAGGAAGAGCAGGGCCGCCGTGAACACCGCCTGGACCGTGCCGCCGGCCACGAGTGCCGTGGTGGGGCTGGTCCGGCCGATCACGCGCGGGGCGAGCGCACCGCCCACGACCGTGCCGATGCCCAGCACCCCGAACGACAGCCCGGCGGCCAGCGGGGAGAAGCCGAGCACCTCCTGGAGGTAGAGGGTCAGAAGGAAGACGAGGGACGTCTCGGTCACGAACGCGATCAGACCGGCGACGTTCCCCCAGGCCACCGTCCGCCTGCCGAGCACGCCGAGCGGTACCAGCGGCTCCGCCACCCGGCGTTCGATCGCCTGGAACGCGATCAGCAGCACCACCCCGGCGGCCAGGGGCAGCAGGGCCGCGGGTGAGCCCCAGCCGTGTTCGCCGGCCTGGGTGAGACCGAGGACGACGGCCAGCAGACCGAGCGTGACGGTGACCGCGCCGGGCATGTCCAGCCGCGGACGTACCGCGGGCCGCGACTCGGCGATCACGGCGGGCGCGACGAACAGGACGGCCACGGCGACGGGGACGTTGACGAAGAACGCCCAGCGCCAGGACAGCAGGTCCGTCAGCAGGCCGCCGAGGATCGCGCCGGTGGTGAAACCGGCCGACATCAGCGCCCCGTTGAGGCCGAGCGCCTTCTGCCGCAGCGGCCCCTCCGGGAAGGACGTGGTCAGCAGCGACAGGCCCGCCGGGGTCACCGCCGCCGTGGCCAGGCCCTGGAACACCCGGGCGGTGAGCAGCACTGCGGGGGTCTGTGCCAGTCCGCCGGCCAGTGAAGCCGCGCCGAGGACGACGAGACCGCCCAGGAAGAGCCGGCGGCGGCCGAAGAGGTCGGCGATCCGGCCGAACAGCAGGGTGAACCCGGCCGCGCACAGGGCGAAGGCCGTGCCGATCCACTGGAGACGGGCCAGCGGGAAGCCGAGGCCCGTGCCGATCACCGGCAGGGCCACGTTCAGGATCGAGAAGTCCACGGCCAGCATGAACTGGGCCGCGAGCAGCACCACCAGCACCAGGCGGAGCCGGGGGGTGAGGGCGGCGGGCGCGGTGCCCGCCCGTTGCTCGGCAAGGGTGGACATGACAGTGGGTCCTTTCTCCGACAGGGGGTTGCGGAGAAAGAGGCTCGTCCGGTCCCGGCGGGGCAGCCAGTACCGGCTTCGGGCCCGTCGCCGCGTGGGTGGTCATCGCATGACCACCCTCACGGCTCCCGTCCGCCCGGCCCGGCGGGCATGATGGACGGCGGCCGACACCCTTCAGGAGGCACCGATGGACGCCCCGTCCGAGCTGGGAGATTTCCTCAAGTCCCGCCGGGGCGCCGTACGGCCCGAGGACGTCGGGCTCGCGACCGCGCCGAACCAGCGCCGGGTCGCCGGGCTGCGCCGCGAGGAGCTGGCCCTGCTCGCCGGGGTCAGCGTCACCCACTACACCCGCCTCGAACAGGGCCGCGCGGCCGGTGTCTCGGACTCCGTGCTGGACGCGATCGCCCGCACCCTGCGGCTCAGCGAGGACGAGACCGCCCACCTCAAGGACCTGGCCCGCCCCACCGGCGCCCGCCGCCCCGCCGTACCCCGCGCGGAACGGGCGACCGCCTCGGCCCGTCAGCTGCTCGCGGCCATGACGGACGTACCCGCGCTCATCCTGGACCGGCGCGGTGACGTCCTCGCCTGGAACCGGCTCGGCCGCGCCCTGCTCGCCCCCCATCTGCCCTGGGAAGCGCCGGACACGCCCGGTGAGCGCCCCAACCTGATCCGGATGCTGTTCCTGGACGAGCGGTACCGGGACCTGTACGCCGACCGGAAGGAGGAGGCCCTGCTCGCGGTCGCCTCCCTGCGGCTGGTCGCGGGTCGGCATCCCGACGACCGCGCCCTGGCCGAACTGATCGGGCAACTGTCCATCCAGAACGGCGAGTTCAGCTCCCTGTGGGCTCGGCATCCGGTGCGTACCTGCACCTCGGGCGTCAAGTCCCTGCACCATCCGGTGGTCGGCGCCCTGGAGCTGAGCTTCGAGAACCTGTGCCTGCCCGGGGCCTCGGGCAGGCGCCTCATCGCCTACACGGCCGAGCCCGGCTCCCCGTCCGACGCGGCCCTGTGCCTGCTGGCGAGCACGGCGGCCCCGACAGAGGCCCAACCGGTCGACGAGGAACCGGTGTTCGACCCGCGCTGAACCGTGGACCGTGGACCGTGGCGGCCAGACAGTCGATCAGGAGTTCCGCTCCGCGCACATAGGGACTGAAGTACCCGGAGGTGCCCGTGACAACGTGGTCGTGCACGGCCAGGACGCCGGCCAGCAGGCACACCGCCCCACCGGTCAGCAGCAGCCGCAGCCAGGCGGGGCGGAGCATGAGCAGGCCGAGGGCGAGTGGCCAGAGCAGATAGAACTGCTCCTCCTGGGCCGGCGACCAGGTCGCGGTGAGGGGGCCGAGGTCGCCGAGGTCCGCGGCGACATACAGGTTGGCGCAGAACGACAGTGATCAAGAAGCCCGACAGTGCGAAGAAGACGTCGACGCCCAGATATCCCCAGGTCAGGACGTTTGAGTGAAACAACAGGACCAGCACGACGGCGGCCCCGCGGAGCCCGTCCAGCGCGGGGTACCGCGTGTGGGTCCAGGTTCACTGGTGACAGCGCGCTGGCCCGGCGCACGGCCCCCCGGATGCCCGGCTCCCCGGGCGCGGTGCCGGTCGCCGGGAAGCCGGTGCCCGCGGAGCGCCTAGTCGACGTCGACCGGGCCGTCGTCGTCCCCGGACCGCCCCTTGCCCGCGCGCAGTTGGAGCAGGGCGGTCGGGTTGCCGCTGTTGCCGCCGTTGCCGGTGTCGTTCCTGTCCTTGTCCTGGCCGTTCAGGTTCTGGCGGACCGAGTCCAGGATCGTCAGGCCCTGGGAGACCAGGCCGGCGGCGATCTCGCCGAGGCCGTCGGCGCCGTTGAGGACGTTGACGTTGGCGCCGGCCAGGCCGCCCGCGGCCTCCTTCACGATCTGCGGGAGCTGGTCGATGAGCATGCGGTCCAGCGCGACCCGGTCGTAGGAGGCCGCGGCCTCCGCCTGGATCTTCATGCGCTGGGCCTCGGCGGCGGCGAGGATCCGGACCCGCTCGGCCTCGGCCTGGGCGGGCTTGACGACCTCGGCCACCAGCTGCTGCTGGCGCAACTCGGCCTGCTTCTGAGCCAGTTCGGTCTGCGCCTCCAGCACCTCCTGCTGGGCGTGAGCCTGCGCCAGCGGTCCCGCCTGGGAGGCCTGGGCCTGCGCCCGGTCCACCTCGGCGGAGTACTCGGCCTTGACGATGGCGGTCTGCCGGGCGTACTCGGCCTGCTTGCGGGCCGCCGCCTGCTCCGCCTCGACCGAGGCCTGGGTGGCCTGGGCCTGGGCGATCTGGGCCTGGCGCTGGATGGCGGCCTTGTGCGGGGCGGACATCGCGTCGATGTAGCCGGTGTTGCCGTCGTCGATGGACTGGATCTGCAGCGAGTCGACGATCAGGCCGATCTTCGCCATCTCCACCTTCGAGGTGTCCAGGACCTCGGCGGCGAGCTTCTGCCGCTCGGTGACGATCTCCTCGACCGTCATCGAGCCGATGATGGCGCGCAGATGGCCGGCGAAGATCCGGCCGGTGAGCACCGACATCTGTTCCTGGTCGGACAGGAAGCGCTGGCCGGCGTTGATGATGCTCTCCTGGTCGTTGCCGACCTTGAAGGCGATGACCGCGCGGACGTGCAGCGAGATGCCCTGCTTGGTCACGCAGGTCTCGGTGACCTCCGCCTCACACATCGACAGCGTGAGGAAGCGGACCTTGCGAAAGACCGGAAGCACGAACTTGCCGTGGCCGGTGACCACGCGGAACGGAGCGCCCCCCAGTCCCCGCCTGCCGCCCGAGATCAGCATCGCCTCGTCGGGCGCGGGAACGCGGTATCCGAACATGCCTGTACTCCTCAGCTTGCGCCGGCGGTGTCTCCGCCGAGCGCATCCAGTGGATCCACCCACTCGATGACGCCGACCTCGCGGCATCCCCGTGATTCGATCACGAGGACCGTGGCGCCCGCGGGCAGGGGCTCCTCGGACCAGGCCAGGAAGGTCTCGGAGCCGCCTCTGACCCGTACCAGGACCTCTCCGGGACCCGCGGATCCGCGCGTCCCGATGAGCACCTTGCCCGTACAGCCGATCACGGCCTCGTCCTGCGGCATCACCCGGCCGTCCTCCTCGTCCTGACCTCAGGATTCCGACGATAGACCCAGACGGGCCAGGACCCAACGGGCAGGAGGGTATGGCGTACCGACCAGTACGCGGGGGGGCTCAAGCCCGGGTGTTCCCGAAGCGCAGCCGCCACGGGGTGAGCGCGGATTCGAGCTGGACGGCCAGGCTCATCTTGGAGGCGCCCTCGATCCGCTCCTCGAACCGGATCGGCACCTCGAGGATGGTCAACCCCCGTGTGATGGCGCGGTAGTTCATCTCGACCTGGAAGGAGTAGCCGTTGCTGCGCACGGTCGGCAGGTCGATCGCCCGGAGCGTCCCGGCCCGCCAGGCCTTGAAGCCGGCGGTGGCGTCCTTCACGCCGAGCCGCAGGATGGCGTTGACGTAGAGGTTGGCCCAGGCGGACAGGGCCTTGCGGTGCCACGGCCAGGCGGCGGCGGTCGAGCCTCCGGCGACATAGCGGGACCCGAGGACGACGCCGGCGCCCCGCGTCAGCAGCGTGTCGACCATCGCCGGGATCGCCGAGGCCGGGTGCGAGAGATCGGCGTCCATCTGGATCACCACGTCGGCGCCCTCGTCCAGCGCGCGCGTCATACCGGCGAGGTAGGCGCGGCCGAGCCCGTCCTTCGCGGTGCGGTGCAGCACGCCGACGGTGTCCGGCGACTCGGCGGCGAGCCGGTCGGCGATCTCCCCGGTGCCGTCCGGGGAGTTGTCGTCGACCACGAGCACATGCAGGTCCGGCAGCGGCAGTTCCGCGAGGAGGCGGGCCAGGACGGGCAGGTTCTCCCGTTCGTTGTAGGTCGGTACGACGACAACGACCTTCGGTGGTACGGGAGTCGGGGCGGCGGTCATCGGACCCGGGCTCTCTTCCGCCGCAGATCGCGGCCGGCGCTCAGGGCCGTGGCGGCCAGGAGGGCCAGCGCCAGGGTCTCGGTGACGGAGGCCGGGCCGGGGGGAGCGGCGAGGAGATTCCGGCCGGCGGCGAGGGCCAGTCCCGCGCCGAGGTACAGCAGGGCCGTGGACAGCCGGCGGGTCGACGGCAGGGTGGCCGTACGGGCGACCCGGGCGACCAGGACGCACAGCCGGAGGGCGACGAAGCCGAGCGTGAGCCAGTAATAGCCCACCATGGCGCCGTCGGCGAGGCCGGTGGTCCGGGCGGGCGTGCCGCTCCAGGCCAGCAGGCACAGGGCTACGACCGCGACGGCCGGGGCCGCCAGGGTGCGGACCGCCGCTGCGACCAGCCGGCGCAGGGCCGCGCCGCGCAGCAGGGGGAGCGGTGCGGCGAGGGCGATGCCGAGGAGCAGCGGGGCGAGCCACAGGCCGGCGGCCGGGTGGTGGCGGTCGGCGGCCAGGGCGCCGGACGGTTCGAGGGAGCGCAGCAGCAGTGCGGCCGTCGCCCCCAGCGCGAACAGGGCGACGGTGAGGACACGGCGGGTCTGCCCGGTGAACGTCTCGGGCCAGTCGCCGGGGTGGAGCCACAGCCGGGCAGCCCCCGCGACGGTGTCGGGCCAGGACCGGATGCCGGACGCGGACACCTCGCTCCTGATGTCCGCGCCCCAGCGCTCGCGTACGGCCGGCGGGTAGAGCCCGGCCAGCAGCGTGGCCGCGCTCATGCCGGGCCGATCCCGAGCGCGCGCAGACCGGCGGCCGAGATGCGGGCCATCTGCTGGAGTTCCACCCGCAGTTGCTCGCGGCCCGCGTCGGTGATCCGCATGGTGCGATGCCGCTCCTGGGCCTCGCCCGCCTCGTCCGCGGGCCGGATCAGCTCGCGCGCCTCCAGCCGGGACAGCGCGCCGTAGAGACTGCCGGGGCCGAGCCTGCGGCCGGTCAGCTTCTCGATCGCGGTGTTGATGGCGTATCCGTGCCGCGGTCCGTCCGCGAGGACGGTGAGCACGAGCATCTGGGCGTCGTTGCTGTGCATGCGATTCCCGTCTCCTTGCCTCCGGGTCCCTATAGTACGAGCCTCGATACTACCTGTCACGTAGTACGGGGTGCGTACTGTGGTGGTCTGTGGTGGTGGTCACGCCGAAGACCTCGTCGAGGGCGACGAGCCGGGGCCGCTGAGCCGGCGCGGGCCGGCAGCACGCGCTGGCGTTCGCCTCCGGACAGGGAGGCGACGGCCCGGACGCGCCTCGGTCTACGGCACCACGCTCAAGGCCCTGGTCCACGAGCAGTTCGGTGACGGCATCAGCCCACCAAGCCCTTCTGGATCCCGCCGACTCGGCGATCGGCCCGTCGAGGTCGCGCCGTAAGCTGCGCCGGGGGTTCTGAACATCACGGGGAGGCGCGAGTGGGGCGGGACGTGGTCCTCAGTGGCCGGTACGAGCTGGTCGAGAAGCTCGGACAGGGTGGCATGGGAACGGTCCACCGGGGGGTGGACCGGCAGCTGCGCCGTACCGTCGCGGTCAAGCTGCTCTCCTCGGAGTTGGCCCACGATCCGCAGTCGCGAGCCCGCTTCCGGCGCGAGGCGCACGCGGCCGCCGCACTGAACCATCCGGCAGTGGCCACCATCCACGACGTCGGCGAGGAGCCGCACCCGGACGGCCCGCGGCCCTACCTGGTCATGGAGTACGTGCAGGGCGCCACCCTCGCCGAAGCCCTGCGCGACGGCCCACTTCCCGTCGCCGCGGCGATCGACGCGGCCTGCGCGGTACTGGACGCGCTGCGGCACAGCCACGAGCGCGGCATCGTACACAGGGACATCAAGCCCTCGAACATCATGCTCACCGGACCCGACACCGTGAAGGTCCTCGACTTCGGCATCGCCAAGGCGTTCGCCGAGGCCGCCACCCGTATCACCGGCAGCGGCGCGGCCATAGGCACCCCCGCCTACCTCTCGCCCGAGCAGATCAGCGGCGCGGAGATCGACCACCGCGCCGATCTGTACGCGATGGGGTGCCTGCTGCACGAACTGCTGACCGGACAGACCCCGTTCCGTGGCGATTCGCCGTTCGCCGTCATGCATCAGCACCTGTACGCCGAACCCGAGCCGGTCTCCCGGTTCCGGCCGCAGGTACCGCCGGCGGTGGAGGCAGTGATCCTGCGCGCACTGCGCAAGGACCCGGCGGAACGATTCGCCGATGCGGGACAGATGCGCGCGGCCCTCGCCGACGCCCTGGCACAGGCCTCCATGCCGACCGCCCAGGCCACCACGCCCCGGCCCCCGGCGACGCGATCCGGCGGCCGAACCGCCCTCCGGGACAGGTTCCGTATCTCACTGCGCCCTTCCGCCGACGGCACTCTGGCTCTGCTCGGCTGCCTGCTGTCGATGCTGTGCGCGCGAGTCCAACTGGTGGACACCGCTCACTTCGGCCGGGTCGCCATCGCGGCCGGTGTGCTGGGCATCGTGACGCTGCCCTGGTCGACACGCCTGTCGTGCGCGATGGGCTGGGGGCCGGTGGCCGAGGCCGTGGCGGTCAACTCCGAGCTGCGGCGCGCCGACGTCGGCTGGGGCCACTCGTACGTCGCCATCGCCGCCCTGCTGGCCCTGGCCGCCGCCTGCTGTCTCGTCAGCGCGGTACGCGGCCAGGAGCGCGGTGTCGGCTCACTGGTCGCCTTCTGGTTCAGTGCCACCGCATCGATCTGGTACTTCCTCGACGATCTGCACAAGCTCTTCGTCTTCTACCTGCTGCTGTCGCTGGTGGCCCTTGCCACCGTGTCGTGGGAGGCCGTCGACCTCGTGCGGCGCAGGGCCGACGACAGGGGGGCAGCACCGCAAGGGCCGCCCGGCCGCCGGCTGACGGCCACGCTGACCCGAAACCTCAGGGCTGTCAGGAGGTGAGGACGGAGATGCCGTCGCCGAGCAGTTTCAGCCCGAGGACGAAGAACAGGACAGCCATCACGGCGACATTGTGCTGAGCTGCCCAGTCCTTCCAGTTGCCGAGCGTGGTCTTCGCTCGCTCTCCTCCGAGGAGGAAGACCCCCAGCGGGGCCAGCAGGCCGAGGGTGGCGATGACGACGAAGATCGCCAGCGACGCGATCTGCTGCCCGACCGGAAGTCCGGCTGAGCCGATCGCGGCGCCTGCGGCGATGGTCAGCGGGGCGTTCTTGGCGTTGAGCGCGGCCAGCGCCACTCCGAGGCCGAAGACCTTGAGCGGTGTGAGACGGTCGATCGCGCCCATCCACTTGGGCAGTTGAGCTTGCGAGGGATCCGCGGGGCGCCGGCGCCACTGCCGGGCTCCGAAGAGGACGAGAAGCACGCCCAGGGCGAGCTTGAGAGCTCCGACCCAGGTGGCCGGGTGTTTGTGGGCGGAGGCGCCTGCGGGGGAAGCGATCGCCAGCATGATTGCGCCCAGTACCGCGAGTCCGAGCAGCCAGCCGACGGTGAAGAGCGGTCCGTTGAGACGTCCCCGGGGTGTGGCGAGGATGAGGATGACCGCGATGACCGGAAGTGGGCTGACCGCGACGCCGGCCGCAAGACCCAGCACGTCACCGAGAACCTTTCCCATGGCTCCTCCCACAGGCTCGGCAGGCTCGGTTTTCATGGTGCTGCATCCCTCCGCCGCTGTCTTCGTGATCTCCTCCGAACGCGGCGAAGGTGCTGATCAGGCCGCATCTTGAGCCGCCCCCTACGCTCCGCGCCACCATGCCGGCGTGCCGGTGCGGGCGGCGGTGAAGCAGAGCGTGCGCACGAGCGTGCCCGCGGGTTTGCCGACGGCCGCGGCCTCGTAGAAGGTGGCGCGTTCGACGTACCTGCGGTCGTCCACGTCGTGCGGTTCGTAGGCTTCGCGGGTGGTGCCGGTCAGGTGCTCGGTGCCCAGCTTCCTGCACGCCTCGCGGACGGCGAGGCGGATCAGAAGGGCTTGGTGGGCACCCCACGAAACCTCAGGTCAGGGCCACACCAAGCAGTACGGCTGATGCCCCGCCTCATGCAACCGGTGCGAGAAGTCCTGCCACTCGTGCAGCGAATGGGAGGGGTGGGGCGGTGACCTGGGGTTTCTCGGAGAAATGTGCGTTGACCTGCGGAAACTCTCCTCGGTAGTTCTCACGGGTCAACGCCGTTTCCCAGGCTCATGTGCCCTGGATGTGCCCTCGGGATCGGGGCCAGAGCCGTCCCGAGTGGCCGCCGCAGCAGCCGCGAGGAGGGGGATCGAGAGCGCCCACGCACCCCGCTCCTCGCGGAGGGTCTGCTGTGTCCCTCCAGCAGAGTGGGCCGTAGGGCACAGCTTGATGGCAGGTCAGCGCAAGCTGGTGCTCGACACGTTCAGCACGTATCGGCATCGGGTCGGACGGCAAGAGCCACGCCATGGCCTAGCTCGGCGAGTCCAGAGCGCGTGCCGAGGGAAGTGTCATCGGTAACGGAATCGGTATCCGTGTTGGCACGATCTTCGTTCCCATTGAGACTGAGCACGTGCCTAAGCCAGTGAAACGACGGGGGTGTATCAATGAGCGGTCTCTTGGACGCAGTGGACACGGCTCAGGGCAACATCGAGCGTTTGGCTGACCCAGGATCCTTCCGCCTTGCCACCGACCAAGTGATGGAAGTCGCTCGTCAGTGCGGCGCTGAGTCAGTCCTCGCAGCCAGTGCAGCCGCAGAGGGGCTGGTAGGGGCACTGCTGGCCTCGTGTTCCAACCTGGTCAACTTGTCTTCCCGGGCGGTTGGACTGTCGACCAACGTATTGATCATCGACATCAACCTCGCCAGCGGTACCACCGTCGCGCAAGCTGCTCGCCGAGCGCGCGGTCTGGGTGCACAGCATGTACAGGCCGTCGTACTCCACCAGGTGACCGCGGCCACCGTTCAAGCTGCAGACTGTGGCGTGGAAGCGCTGACTGTGCTGGGTCGACGGCCCGCGGCCCCGCCTTCTTCTACGACGGATTCGGGGTTGTGGTAGATGCGGTTGGCAAAGACGTGAGTGCCGCCGCAGCTGCCGCAGCGCGTTTGGGATCCAGCTCCTTTCCCCGTGCCAGGGCGTCGGCCTTGGGCAGGCCAAGTGCCTCACCTACCTCTTTGCCACTGCGGTAGGCAACCTTCTGGATCTTGTGATCTCGGCAGATGTACCCCAAGGCGCCTTCGATCATCAGACGATGACGGGGCGCCGCCTTTCTGCTCCCAGTTGGACTGACGTCGGCTGTGCAGATAACCACCGCGTCAGGCTTCAAGGCTGACAACTTGCTGCTGAGCTTGCGCCCCAAATCTTCAACTTGATCAATAAGCTCTGACGTCGCCGTTCGGAGCTCGCATGCTTCAACCAACCGCGCCTGATCTCGTTGACCTTCCAGAACTGCACAGACAACGACAGGCCCACGCCCCGCCGTTGGGAAGCCCACGCTGATCCCGAGTACCACCATGCTCAGCACTATAGGGTGTTGGGCATGTCGGGAACGGTGATAGCCCAGGTCGGCCAACGCCAGATCGGGAACCGCATCAGCAACCGCTACCAGGTACTGGAACGCCTTGGGCGTGGGGCGACCGGCGAGGTCTATCGCGTTGAGGATGAGCATCTGCGCATGGAGGTAGCGCTGAAGCTCTTCGAGCCTATGCCGGGGCAACCCGCGACGTGGGACGAAGCGCAGACTCTGAAGGAACTGCAGAGTGAATACCTGCTCACTGTCTACAACGCAGATATCGCGGCCGGGACTGACATTCGCTATCTCACAATGCCTGTAATGGATGGTGATCTTGAAGCGGCTGCGGCGCCCTTCGGGGTGGATGTCGCTAAGGCGGTCCATTGGGGTCAACAGATTGGTTATGGACTCGAACGAATTCATGCCGCTGGCCTACTGCATCGCGACGTAAAGCCCGGGAATGCTTTCGTCGATTCGAGCGGTGACGTATTGCTTGGCGACCTTGGATTGGCCGTGCAGATGGACTCGAACGGTCGCTCGCCTATGGAGGGGACGTTCGCCACCGTTGCCCCTGAAGTGCTGACCACGAGAATGTGCTCTGTGGCATCTGATGTCTACTCGTTGGCGGCAACGGTCTTCTATCTCCTGTCTGGACAGTACCCGAACGGTCCACTTAGTCTCGGCCCGGCCGCCCGCCGGGACCGAATTATCAGCGGCCATTTTGACAAGTTGCGGGACGTCGCGCCTCAGGTATCGCAAAGCTTGGGTGCTGTCATCGAACGCGGACTTTCTCAGGACCCTGAAAAAAGACCGGTTAATTCTCAAGAATTTGCCAACCAGCTTGCTCAGTGCTCTCTCCATCGTCGGCCTTGGAAGCGCATCCCATCCCACAGTGGCCATGATCGATGCTTCGAAGGAGGTGCCATAAAGTCGGCAAAAGCGGTGGCCGTATGCGTGCTGCTCGATGCGCGGGGCCGAAGTAATATCGAGGTGAAACAGGCATCTGGACGGCGCTTGCGTCAACATGAGAAGAACGGAATTCCGCGAGACCAACTGTCCGCCGTCTTGCGTTCCCTGTTGCGCCAACTCTGACTCGCCCCGGGCCCCGGAGTGTCGACGGACTGTCCTGCTGACTTGGCTCCTGGAGTCACGCTTCGAAACTGCTAGGAGCGCGGCGGCGCCGTGCTCCCACGGATCACCAGCTGCGTCGGCACGACCACGTCGTGCTCCGTCTCCTCCCCGCCTAGGATGCCCAGCAGCATCCGGCCCGCCAACTCCCCCTGCTCCCGCACCGGCTGCCGCACGGTCGTAAGGTCCGTCAGCTCGGCCACCGGATGGTCGTCGATGCCGATGACGGACAGATCGTCGGGGATGCGCAGCCCGGCCCGGCGCAGGGTGCGGATCGCGCCGAGGGCGACCTCGTCGGAGTGGGCGTAGACGGCAGTCGGCGGCTCGGGCTGGCTGAGGAGCTTGGCCATGGCGTCGGCGCCCTGGTCGCCGCCCCAGTCGACGGTGACGACGAGGCGTTCGTCGAGGGGGATGCCGGCATCGCGCAGGGCGGCGTAGTACGCGTTCGAGCGGCCCGACGGCTGCACCTCGTCCGGCTGGTCCGGGTCGACCGCCGCGATCATCGCGATGCGTCGGTGGCCGAGGAAGAGCAGATGGTCCATGGCCTGGCGGCCGGCCGTCTCGTCGTCGATGGAGACGTTCGGATACGGCGCGTGCTGGCCGCCCGCGGCGATGATCGTGACGCCCATGAGCTCCAGCCGCCGTTGCTCCTCCTCGCCGACCGGGAAGGCCAGGACCACGACCGCGTCGACCTTCCGTCGCGCGGGCAGCCGGTGGAAGAAGTCGTGCCGGTCCTCGATGCCGTCCACGTGGTACAGCAACACGTCCAGGTCGGCCGCGCGCAGTACCGACTCCAGGCCCTCCAGCAGCGCCGCGAAGAACCAGCGCGAGATGTGCGGTACGACCACCGCGACCCGACCCGTGTCGCCACCGGCCAGCCGGGACGCCTCGGGGGAGACGACGTAGGAGAGCTCCTCGGCGACCGTGAGGACGCGACGGCGCGTGGCCTCGGCGACGCCGCTCTCGTTGTTGAGCGCGCGTGAGGCGGTGGCCATCGAGACGCCGGCCGCAGCGGCCACGTCCGCCATGTTGATCTTCTGGGAGCTCTGCGCCATGCCGGAAGGCTAACTCACTTTCGGAAACGCTTCCATGATTCTTGGAAGGGTTTCCGATGGCCCGGCGGGCATCGGCTACCCGAAGGTACGGGCATCTGATCGTTTCACCACGTCAACTGCATGTTGCGGCTTCGTTACTTGACAGACCTGATGGCGGCCCTCAGTCTTTCGGCAACGGAAACGCTTCCGAAACCCGCTTCGCACTCCCCGCGGCCCGGTCCGAGAAGCATCCGATCTCTGTCTGCCGACCATGATGGGAACGGCAGCCGCATGGATGCGAGGAGGCATCATGCCTGAGCAGCACCCCACCTCCCCCGCCAGAACCGTGGGCCGTCGCCTGCGCGCCCCGCTGGCGGCCGTCGCCGCCGCGGCCGCGCTGTCCACCCTGGCCGCGTGCAGCGCACCCGGCTCGGACTCGGGCTCCGGCGCCGCAGCGAACACGACGCCGACCGCCGTCTCCACTGCCGTCGGCAACACCCCGGCGACCCTGACCCTGTTCTCCGCGGCCGGTCTGGAGACCTACGAGCAGGGCCTGGCCGACGCCTTCATGGCCAAGTACCCGAAGATCAAGGTCAAGCTGCGGGTCGAGGCGGACAACAACTACAACACCGTGCTGCCAAGGCTGCTGGCCTCCGACTCCACGCCCGACATCGTCGCGCCGAACGACCTCCTCGGCGGGGTGAAAGACAACCTGCTCACCAACCTCGACGCCTACGACAAGGCGTACGGCTGGAGCGACAAGGTCCCCGCCTCCGCCCTCGCCCCCGGCCGGGTGCTGAGCGGAGTGATCGGCGGCGGGCAGCTGTACCAGGCGGGCGGTTCGGCTGGCCCGCTGGTCGGCGTCTTCTACAACAAGGAGCTGGCCGCCAAGGTCGGCATGACGAAGGTGCCCGCTTCCGTCTCCGAGCTCGAGGCCGTCATGGCCAAGGCGAAGAAGTCCGGCATCACCCCGATCGTCGCCTCCAACCAGGACGGCCTGATCGGCCACCTCTACAACCTGCTGCTCGGCGACTACATGGGCGCCGACAAGCTCAGCGACATCGTGTACCACCAGACGGGCGCCACCCTGGACACCCCGGCGGCGGTCCAGGCCACCGAGACCCTGCAGAAGTGGATCAAGGCGGGCTACTTCGCCTCCGACGTCAACTCCGTCAACCAGGAGGCGTCGTACGGCCAGTTCACCGGCGGCAAGGGCCTGTTCTTCTTCCAGGGCAGCTGGATCACGCAGACCATCGACAAGACCTTCAAGGGCAGGTACGGCGTCTTCCCGATGCCGCCGGCCGAGAAGAACGGCCCGTACGCGGGCATGACCAGCAACACGCTCGCCTTCTCCATCGCCGCCCGCTCCCAGCACAAGGACGCCGCCGGCCTGTTCCTGAACTTCCTCACCACCCCCGAGGCCGCGAAGGTCGCCGTCAAGAACGGCTACGCGGCGCTGACCTCCGGCACCGCCTCCCCGGCCAAGCCGTCCCTGTCCGGCACGCTGACCGAACAGATCCAGACCGGTTACGCCGCCATCGCCGCCGACAACGGCTTCGACAGCTGGCTGCAGAACTCCGCCCCCGCGGTGGGCACCAAGCTGACCCAGCAGCTCCAGCTGCTGGTCTCCGGCAAGGTCGAACCGGCCGCCATGGTCAAGACCCTGCAGACCACCTACGCCGACGCACTCAAGAGCAGCTGAGCACCATGCCCTCCACCCCCCGACCCACAAGGAAGGGCACCGCCGCCCGGGGCCGCACCAGGCTCCGGGCAAGGCGGTGGGCCGGCTGGCTCTTCGCCCTCCCCACCCTCGCCTTCTACGGCGTCTTCAACTTCCGCCCGGTCCTGATGTCGATCCAGTACTCCTTCTACGACTGGGACGGCGTCGGCGCCTCCACCTGGGTGGGCCTGAAGAACTACACGGCCGTCTTCACCGACAACGAGCAACTCGACTCCCTGCTCCACGCCTTCTACCTGATCCTGTTCTTCACCGTCCTGCCGCTCACCCTGGCCCTGATCACCGCCTCCGTCCTACGGCAGTTGCAGGGCCGCTTCACCGGCGCCCTGGCCCGCACCCTGCTCTTCCTGCCGCAGATCATCCCCGGCGCCGCCGCCGGCGTGGCCTGGACGTGGATGTACTCCGACAACGGCGTGGTCAACCAGCTGCTGCGCGCCATCGGCCTCGACTCGCTCGCCCGCCCGTGGCTCGCGGACTTCACCTGGGCCCTGACCGCGGTCGGCTTCATCGGCACCTGGCTGTCCACCGGCCTGTGCACCATGCTGCTCCTGGCCGGCATCGGAAAGATCGACAACAGCCTCTACGAGGCCGCCCGCATCGACGGCGCCGGACCCATCCGCCAGTTCCGGGCCGTGACCCTCCCCGGTCTCCGCAACGAGATCGGCGTCTGCGTCACCATCACGATCATCGCCGCCCTCGCCAGCTTCGACGTCGTCTACCTCTCCACCCAGGGCGGCCCCGGCACCCAGACCATGGTCCCCGGCGTCGCCGTCTACAACCTGGCCTTCAACGACAGCCGCCTCGGCGCCGCCTCCGCCCTGGCCGTCGTCCTGACGCTGATCGTGATCGCCGTCATCGCCCCGCTCCAGCGCCTGTTCCGGGAGAAGTGAGTTCCATGCCCGCACGAACGCAGACGCTGCGCCGCCGCGCCCCCGGACTCATCCTCATCACCGCCGCCGCGCTCTACTCGGTCGTCCCGCTGCTGAGCATGGTCAGCGCGGCCCTCGCCCCGCAGGGATCCTTCCCCTCCGGCCTGAGCTGGCCCACCGACCCGCACTGGCACAACTTCGTCGACGCCTGGAACGTCGCCAACATCACGACCCTGCTGAAGTCCAGCACCCTCATCGTGCTCGGCGTCGTACCCGTAGCGGTCCTGATCTCGACGATGGCCGCGTACGCCATCGCCGTCCTGGAGATCCCGCTCGGCAAGATCTTCTACACGATCCTCGTCCTCACCCTGACCCTCCCGTACGAGATCGTGATCGTCCCGCTCTACGAACAGACCAAGGCCATGGGCCTGCTGGGCACCCAGTGGGCGCTGATCCTCCCCCTCATCGGGATGAACATGCCGTTCGCGGTGTTCTGGATGCGGGCGCACTTCGTCGGCGTACCAAAGGAGTTGTCGGAAGCGGCGGGGATGGACGGCGCGGGCCCCTGGCGGGCGCTCTTCCACATCCACCTGCCGCTGGCCCGTCCCGCGATCGCCTCCCTGGCGCTGTTGATGTTCCTGTCCACCTGGAACCAGTTCCTGCTCGCCCTGGTGCTGATCGACGACCCCAACAAGCGGACCATGGCGGGCGCGTTGCAGGCATTCACCACCAAATACAGCACCGACCAGGTCCTGCTGAACGCCGGCGCCCTGCTCATCATGGCCCCCACGATCCTCGTGTTCCTGTTCCTGCAACGCCACTTCGTCAAGGCGCTGCTACAGGGCTCGGTCAAGGGCTGACCACCACCCCCATCACCTTCAGAACAGTCAGGACCGAGCACCATGACCAACCCGACCCCTACAGTGCTGCCCGCCGACGCCGACTGGTGGCGTACGGCCGCGATCTACCAGGTCTACATACGCAGCTTCGCCGACGGCGACGGCGACGGCACCGGAGACATCGCCGGCCTCCGCTCCCGCCTGCAGTACCTGGCCCACCTCGGCATCGACGCGATCTGGATCAACCCCTGGTACCCGTCCCCGCTGGCCGACGGCGGCTACGACGTCTCCGACTACCGCGACATCCACCCCGCCTACGGCACCCTCGACGAGGCCAAACAGCTGATCACCGAGGCACACGAGGTCGGCCTGCGGGTGATCCTGGACATCGTCCCGAACCACACCTCCGACCAGCACGCGTGGTTCCAGGAGGCGTTGGCGGCCAAGCCCGGTTCCCCGGAACGCGACCGCTTCATCTTCCGCGAGGGCAAGGGCGAGGAAGGCTCGCTTCCCCCCAACGACTGGCACGCGGCCTTCGGCGGCCCCACCTGGACTCGCACCGAAGACGGCCAGTGGTACCTCCACCTCTTCGCCCCCGAACAGCCCGACCTGAACTGGGACAACCCCGAGGTCCGTGCCGAGTTCGAGTCGATCCTGCGGTTCTGGTTCGACCTCGGCGTCGACGGCTTCCGTATCGACGTCGCCCACGGCATGGTCAAGGACCCCGCCCTGCCGGACCTCGGTCTGACCGAGTTCTCCGTCCTGACGGGAGAGGGCCAGGAGAACCACCCGCACTGGGACCGCGACGGCCTGCACGACATCTTCCGCAGCTGGCGCGCCATCGCCGACAGCTACCCGAACCCCCGCGTCTTCGTCGCCGAGGCCCACGTCCGCCCGGGTCGCATGCCGGACTACCTCCGCTCGGACGAACTCCACACCGCCTTCAACTTCGACTTCCTCAAGTGCCCGCTGGAGGCGGGCAAGTTGCGCGAGGTCATCGACCGCAGCATCACCAGCCTAACCGCCGTCGGAGCCCCGAGCACCTGGGTCCTGTCCAGCCATGACGAGACCCGCCACGTCACCCGCTACGGCCGCGCCGACACCGGCGTCCAGGCCCTCTTCCGGGACAAGCCCATTCCCACCGACCTCACCCTTGGCACCCGACGCGCCCGGGCAGCGGCCCTGCTGATGCTGGCGTTGCCGGGAGGCGCGTACATCTACCAGGGCGAAGAACTCGGCCTCTACGAGGTCGAGGACATCCCGGAATCGATGTTGCAGGACCCCATCTGGGAACGCTCCGGCCACACCCTCCGAGGCCGCGACGGCTGCCGCGTCCCTCTCCCGTGGACCGGCGACACCCAGCCCTTCGGCTTCAGCACATCCGTGACCGCCGCCCCCTGGCTCCCCCAGCCGGAGGACTGGAAGTCCTACACCGCCGAGGCCAACCAGGCCGACCGCACCTCCATGCTCCAGCTCTACCGCTCCGCCCTGCGCCTACGCCGCACCAACCCAGGTCTGCGCGGCGAGGACTTCCGCTGGCTCGACAGCCCCGCCGGCACGCTCCTCTTCGAACGCGGCAACGGCGTCCTGTGCGCGGTCAACCTCTCCGACCAGCTGATCCCGCTACCCGACGGCTCCGGCCCCCTCCTCGCGTCAGGGCCACTGAGCGAAGAGGGCCTGCTACCTCCGGACACAGCGGTCCTGCTGCACGGGGACTGATCTCCACCCCTGTGCCCCCGAAGCCGCCAGGGCCTGTCCGGTGTATCTCCCCGCCGACCGGACAGGCCCTGGCCTGCACAGGAGTGGAAGTCCGGCACTACAGGAATCTCGTCCATCCCTGGCGGAGAAACGGACCGGACGCGTACCGAACCGCGACACGCTCGACATGCGCTAGCCGGCGGTAAATGCCACGCTGAACGATCTCGCGGCGACGGCGGCAGCGCTTCCTCCGTCTGCTCCACCTACTCCGCGTGCGCCACCAACGCTGCCTCTGTCGCTCGTCGCCGTCCGGGCGGGGCAACAACAGGCTCTTGAACCACTGGTGCTTGCTTCAGCGCAGGCACAAGAAACGCGGAGTGTTTGACGGCGCTTCCTTCTCGCAGTAAGACGCTACTTCGAAGCGTCCTCTACGGCCTCGAAGATGTCGGCGTCCGTCTCCTTCTGCCAGTCGGGCAGGTCGGGCCAGTCGGCGACGTAGCCGGGCTTGGGGTCCTCGAAGTGCTTGTACATCTGGGCGGTCCAGCAGGTGGCGACGAAGCGGCTCTTCTGCTCGCGGGTGAGACGGGAGGCGTGGCGGTCGCTGAGGTCGAGGAACTGTCGCACCTGGTCGTACACGGCCCCGGCGGCCTGGCGCTCCCACTCGGGGGTCTCTTCCCAGGGGGTGATGTAGCCGGGCTTGGGTTCGCCGGGGAAGTGCTTTCGAACGCCGGTGATCCAAGCCTCGCGGAACACGCGTGCGCCCTCGATCTGCGACATGCCTTCCCCTCTCGTCACGTCGTGCACAGTGCGTCGATCTCGGCGCCCAGTTCGACCACGCGGGCGTCGCGGGCGAGGGGGCCGAGGTCGGTTCGTAGCCCCTGGAGTTTACGGGCGACGTAGCCGGAGGACGTCGCTCGGGCGAGTTGCAGGGCCTCGCGGCCGTAGGTGAGGACTTGGTCCGGGTCGTGGCGCAAGGCGCCGATGGACGCGAGGTCGGTGAGGACGGCGCCGCGGCGCCGGAAGGACTGCCCGGAGGCGAGTACGTCCTGGCTCAAAGCAGTGGTGAGGGCCTTCTCGGCGAGGTCGAGGCGGCCCAGTTGGAGGTAGCGGGCGCCGCGTTCCTCGGCGAGGCGGGAGCCGTCGAAGCGCAGCCAGCCGCCGTTGTGGAACGGGCCGTTGAGGTTCGTGACCTTCTCCGCTTCGTCCAAGGCGCGCTCGCAGGCGGACAGGTTCCCGAGTCCGGCATAAGCCTCGGCCTGAACCGAGGCGACCCAGTGGCGGGTGGACAGGGAACTGTCTCCTCGCCGCGCCACCCTCTCAGCCGCCGAGAGTGCGGTGGCGGCCTCGGCGTAACGCCGTTCGTACAGATCGACGTATGCGTGTCGGACCAGGGCGCATGCCCAGAGATCGTACGACTGGGCTTCCTTGCTGGCGGAGGCGGCGAGCGTGTAGGACGCCGCTGCGTCGGTGTAGCGGTTGCCGTCGAAGGCCAGCTCACCGGCGAGCTGGAAGAGGTCGCCGGCCGCGCCGCACAGGGCCTGGGATTCAGCTGCCGGCTGGCCGTCGAGGGTGTCGTTGAGCGTGGTGAGCTGGTCGCGGACGATCGGGTACACGGAGCCCTTCGCGCGGGCGAGTTGATACACCTGCCAAAGGTGGCCGTTCATGCGCAGGAAGTCCTCCGACATCCCACGGTGGGCTCCGTCGGTGAGGGCGGCGCTGTCGTCGGCGGGCAGGGCCACGAGGGCGCTGGTGACGGCTATGGCGCGCAGAAACTGGCGTCGGATCATGTCGTCGGGGTCCCCTGAGCCGTGGTGGTCGCGAGGCAGCGACCCTGCCGACTCCGGACGGGCTGCTTGTGGCTGTCCCATCAGGGCGTCGAGTGCGTCAAGGTCGAGGTGCAGCAGCTCGGCCAGCCGTGGCCGTAACGGCGGCTGGGGTGTGGTGGTCCGGGTCTCCCAGCGGCCGATCGTGCGCCGGTCGACGCCGAGGGCGTGCGCGAGCTCTTCCTGACTGTAGCCCAGCGCCCTGCGCCGCTCCGCAAGCCCCATGCCGCCCCCTTTCCACGTTCCCGTCCGTGTCTACCCTGGCGGCGCTGATCTGTCCCATGAGTGTCCCAGGAGTGCCTCATGGATGCCGTGGTCCGCGCCAACCCGTTCCGGTTTTCTGGACGTTGTCAGCCACGACAACTGTGGACACCGGAGAAGGGGTGCGGGCATGGGAACGCAGATCGCCATGTCGTCCGAGACGGCGCAATTCCCGATCGTCCTGGAGGCGGTCGACGAGAGCGTGGCCACGGCGCTCGCCGTCGGGCTGGCAATGCCCGATCGCCCGGTGATCGACGCGACGACCCGGGCCCTGGTCGGCCACCTCAGAGCGCTGATGGCCGAGGACCTCGGCTTCGACGAGGACCCGGCCGTGCAGGCGCTGTTCCGGGAGGGCTACCGGGTCCTCGACCTGACGCGCCGGCCGACCGCGGAGTCCACCCAATTCGGCGCCTACCAGTACATGCGTGAAGTCGGCCTGCTGACCAGGCGCTTCGCCGACGTCTACCGCGAGGCGCAGGAACAGGACGCAGCCGATGGCTGACGAAGCCCCCATCGATCTGCCCATGCGCCCGCCCGGAGCGACCCTGCCTGAACAGGAGCGGGCACGACGCCTCTTCATCAGTCCACCCGGCCTCCCGCCCTTCGTCCGGCAACCCGAGGGTCACCGCGAACAATGAAGAACAGCCGGCGCAACAACTTGCGCCTTGGCCCCTATGGCTGGCGCCAGTGGCTGCTGTCAGCTCTGATCATCGCCTCCACCTCACCGGTCGCCTGGGCCTTCTGGTACTTCGATCGCCCCTAGCCCTCGACGGGCACTCACTGACTCCCGCTCTGGCCGCGCGAGCCCTCAGGAAGACCCGGTTCCCCACCGGGACGGGCTCAACAACTCCCCAGCGGCCAGAGCGGGATCCCATCAGGCGGCATCACCGGCGGCACCCTGCCGCCTTGGCAGTCCCCTCGATGAGCTCCCGTCCCGGTCGCCGGCCTGCCCGCGGCCGGGACGGGTCCAGGGCTCCGCACTTCGCGGGGCTCGTCCACTCACTCCGTAGGAGAGGAACGACCATGAACATCGACGAACTGTTCACCGGCGACCTGATCACCGGCGTCCCCAGCATGGACGCGGCGCTGCTCGACAAGATGCCCGGCGGCGGCGACAACAACGGCGACCACTGCAGCTGACCAGCCCGTGAACGCGGTGGAGCAGGGCCGAGCGCCCTGCTCCACCGCCCCATGACTGAGGGGGGAAGCAGGTGCTTTCGTTTCGTGTGCGGCTGGCCGACACCCGGAGCACAGCCTGGCGCTGGAACACAGACCGGTGGGTCAGCGGGCAGAGCTGGATCAGACCCGCTCACGCGGCTGCCTTGGAAGCCGAGCTTGCGCCGGGCGATGGATCCGGCGTCTGTGCGCTGGTGAGGGAGGACAAAGGCGGGGAGGTTGACTTCACGTCCCTGCTCCTACGCCCGGACGAGGTTCAGGTCTCAGCAGGTGTGTTCGGCACCGCGCCGCTGTATCTGGTAGCGGTCGGAGAAGACCTGTACGGCTCGTGGGACTTGGCCGACCTACGGCCTCACCTGGGACTTGACCGACTCAATCCCCAGGCCGTGGCACGCGCCTTGACCCGCCAGCACCGCTACAGCGCCGACACCCTCTTCGACGGCGTGTACCGGCTCACGGAACGCGCCACGGCCGTCTTCACGACCGCGGGACTCACGATCCTTTACCCCGAGCCCGCCCAGCACGTACTGGAACCCCGAAGGCTGCGCCCGGGTGTTGACCCGGTGGACGCGTTCGATGCGCTGCTGACCGAGGTTGCGGCCGGGTGGCTTTCTACGGCGAGCTGCGTCGGCGTCGAGGTGTCCGGCGGGGCCGACTCGGGCAACGTGACTCTCTCCGCCGCCGCAGCTGGCTTCGGCTCCGTCCGCACATTCGGCCTGCTCATGGGCGGCCGGATCGGTCGCCTTCAGCAAGACCGACGTCGCATGCTTGTGGATCACCTGGGACTGCGGGACACCGCCATCCCGGCCATGCAGCACCCGCCGTTCGTGCCCGGTGGGGTACGGGGCCGCGGATTGCCGCACGACCCGGCAGGAGCCTTCTACCAGGAGGCATTCGACGTCTTGCGCGGGCACGTGGCCGCCCACGGTTGCGAGGTGGTCTTCACGGGCGGTGGCGGGGACGAGGTCAACGCCTGCCACTCCCGTACGGGCGCCGAACTCCCCGCGGCAGAGCCCATCCCGTGGCTCGGGAACAAGGCCATCGAGGCCCTGGCCCAGGTGGACGAGAACCTCGCCCCCATCCCCGTGCTCCCGGTGCCCACGCTCATGGCCTTCGGCCTGCACAACCCGGCCTACCTGAGACTCGGAATCTGGCCGGTGGCTCCGCTCGTCCACCCCCGAATCGTCCGCTTCATGGAGCAACTGCCACACGAGCACAAGGAGGGCAAGGCGATGTTCCGCGACCGCCTGCGGCGTGCCGGACTGCCCGAGTCCGTTGCTGCCCCGACCGAACCGGAGAACTTCCTCGCGGTCATGGAGTCGGGCCTGCGCAGTTACGGCCTTCCCCTCCTGGACGACATGCTCCGCGAGTCACTGCTGGTCGACCTCGGCTACGTTGATCCCGTCGCCCTGGCCCGAGCCCGGGAGCACGCCGAGCGAGCCCCCGTGGTGCCCGACCTGCTGTGCGACACACTCGCCCTGGAAGTCGGACTCCGGAGCCTTGCATGAGCAGCCTGGACATCGTGGAGGCGGAACGCCTCGAAGCGTCGAACCTCTTCTACCGGGACCCCACGCTGTACGACCACGTGCAGGCTGACAGCGACAGCGCGAGCCTCTGCCGGGAACTCATCGACCGGCACTACCCCGAAGCCCGAACACTGTTGGACTTCGGCTGCGGCACCGGCAGGGACCTGGAACTGCTGGCCCAGCACTTCGACTGCATCGGCGTTGATCTTCAGCCCGACCTGGTCGGCTACGCACGCCGCACGCGCCCCGAACTCGACTTCCGGGTCGGGGACATGCGCACCGTCCGACTCGGCCACACCGCCGACGTCCTGGTGTGCCTGGGCAACTCGCTCGCCTACGTGCACGACAACGCTGACGTCCGGGCAGCGTTCCAGACCTTCGCCGCACACGCGCACCCGGGCACCCTGCTCGTCCTGTGCTCCCCGGTAGCCCCGATCGAGTCTCCGAGCCCTCAACAGGCCCGCGTAGAAACCCCCCTCGGGGCCGCCACGGTGACCATCAGCTACCAGTGGGATCTGCGGACACAGATCAACACCATGCGTCGGCACTGGGTGTTCGACTCGGGCGAAGAGTGCCACGATGCCATCCGCAGGCGTGTTCTCGGCCCTCGCGAACTGGAGCTGCACGCGCTCCTCGCCGGTTTCGAGGTCTTTGAGATGGTCAACGAAACCGGCGAACTGCCTGTCCTGGGTCCAGGCGCCTACTCGGTGGCTCGCTATCAGGGGTGAGGCTCCGGCCAATGCTGCTGCGGCATGGCGAGTTGGGCCATCGCCTGAAAGCCGAGGACTCCGCTTGATCGGCAGGCGATTGCTCGCTGACCTCGACTGGGCAGCATGGCGGGAAGGAATCAAGGTCGCCCTCCAGCACGTGCTGAATCCCCAGCCGCACAGCATCGAGGGCATCCGGAAGGACCAGCAGGGATGAGCCAGGGAGTGCCGGAGTACGAGCAGCGCCAGATCACCGACGAGCAGTTCCACGACGCGGTGCTGATCTGGGACTACCACAGGATGGGCCACGAGCGGCGGCCCTGCTCGGCGGCGATCGGCCTGGGCAGCCACCACCTGGGCGTCGCCACCACGGCCGTCGTCCTCTATCGCGCCGGCTTCTTTCCGGTCGTGGTGTTCAGCGGCGGTAACAGCCCCACCACCCGGGCCCGTTTCCCGCGCGGCGAGGCCGTCCACTACCGCGAGCACGCCCTGAACCTGGGCGTGCCGGACGAGGCAGTCCTGGTCGAGCCGAAGGCCGGCAACACCGGCCAGAACATCACCTTCTCCCGCGAGCTGCTGGCCGAGGCCGGCATCGCGGTCGAGTCGCTGATGCTGATCTCCAAGCCGTACATGGAGCGCCGCTCGTATGCGACCTGCCGCAAGCTGTGGCCCGAGGTGGAAGTCGCGTGCGCCTCTGAGCCGCTGGAGTTGGACGACTACATCAAGTCCATCGGCGACGAGAAGCTCGTCGTCGACATGCTCGTCGGCGACCTGCAACGGGTGATCGAATACCCGAAGCTTGGCTTCGCCGTCGAGCAGGACGTACCAGGGGATGTCTATGACGCTTACGAGCGCCTCCTGGGCGCCGGCTTCGACAGCCGCCTCATCAACACCTGAGGCGTGCCCCGCCTCCGGCCGCCTGGCGGGGGGCGGGATTGCCAGTAATGCGCCCGCCTTGCGTCTCTGGACGATCGAAAGTGAATCGTCTGGCCGCCTAACGGGAGCTCACCGCCTTGGAGTTCACGCGTGACCGAGCAGATTCCTTCGGGCAAGAAACCCTTCCTCTATGTTGTCGTCTGTGCGGCCGGAGTTGCTGGCGACGTCGGCAGGCTGATCACCGCCGCGCAGGAGCGGCACTGGGGCGCCGGCGTCGTTGCCACGCCGCAGGGGTTGGGCTTCCTCGATGTAGAGGCGATCGAGGCGCAGACCGGCTACCCGATCCGCTCTGCCTGGCGCACGCCCGGTGAGGCTCGCCCTCTGCCGCCCGCAGGGGCCATCGCGGTAGCGCCGGCCACGTTCAACACGGTCAACAAGTGGGCCGCTGGCATCTCCGACACCCTCGCGTTGGGCATCCTGTGCGAGGCGTACGGCATGGGCATTCCCACCGCTGTCCTGCCGTACTTGAACTCGGCCCAGGCCGCCCACCCTGCCTACCGTCGGAGTGCGGACCAGCTGTGCGAGATGGGCGTCCTGATCGGCTCGTACGAGCCCCACAAGCCCAAGGCCGGCGGAGGCGCCGACCGATTTCGGTGGGCAGAGGCACTGGAGCTTCTCGCACCGGAGCTGTCCGCGCGGACGTGATCAGCGCCTTGGCTGCCCCTTGGGCTCCGGTGAGAGCGGGGACACCGACACAGTCGGGCGCTGCATAGCGTGGCGGGCGTTGGCTGCCTGCGCCTGCGGGCCGGGTGCCTGGCGCTGACCGAGGCGGCGGATGCGCCAGGTCAAGGCACGGGCGGGGCTGCGCGCATCGTCCAAAGGGCGTTGGCTGAGCGCCTGGTCGAGGAGGTTGGACACGTTGTGGCCCGCGGCCTCCCCTTCGGCGAGCGACGTGGCCAGGGCATCCCAGGCCCGGTCGTTGAGGATGCGTTCGGCGTGCTGGGGGGCCGACCGCAGGAGGTAGTGGGCATAGCGGCGCTTGGTCTGCGCCCCTGGTGTCCGGATGGCGAGGCCGGCTAGGACCGGTTCCGCGACCTGCGCGTATGCGGCCTGCAGGTGGATCAGAGCCTGCTCGGATGCCGCCTGCTGTTGGGCGTGCTGGCGGACGCGATGCCAGTGCATGGCGTAGGCGACGGCGGTGAGCGCGGCGTCGATCAGCATCGCCAATCCGGCGCCGTCGCCGTGGCGTACGGGATCGTTCCAGATCGCTTGGACGCTGCGGCGCAGGGCACGGGCACTGGCGTGGTCGGCGTCGATGCGCGAACGAGTGGCCCGTTCGAATGCCGCGGCGGCTCGTTCCAGTTCGGCCCGTGCTGCGGCCGGGGCAGTGAGGGAGAGCAGGTCGAGTGCTCCGCCGAGCGCTGAAAGTTGTCCCTGGGCCATGCCGTCGTCGCTGTGGATGAGGTGGTGGGGGATGCGTTCGGTGGCGGCGGTGGCCTGGTGCCACGGGTTGCCCGGTCGGACGGAGACCGGCGCAGGAGCGGTCGTCGCGAGGCGCTTGCGGACCTGGGGCAGGGAGAGGTCGCCGGAGAGAGTGGAACCGGCGTACCAGATGGGTTCGCCCTGCTTGTTGACGTCGCCGGGCAGGCTGACGCTGTAGCCGGACACATCTCCGGACGGCTCTGTCTTCGGCCGCACCACCACGCCGGACGCCTCCAGTAGGACGAAGAACTGGGTCTCGGTAGAGGCGGCGGCCATCGCGCGGCGGACGCGCCGGCGCAGGATCTCGCGGGCGGTGGCGTCCTGGCCCTGGCGTTTGGCCTTGAAGTGTTCCTTGCTGGTGGGGCGCTTGGCGGCGGTGCCGTCGCCCGGCTTCAACCGCCGAAGCCCGTAGTCGATTTCGATCTGGCGGGCCGCGCGCTGGACGGCCCGGATGTCGTAGTCCCGTTTGGGGCGGCGGCCGTCTTGGCGGACGAGGGTGGCTGCGATGTGGATGTGATCGTCGGCGTGCCGGACGGCCACCCAGCGGCAGGCTTCGGTGTCTCCGGCGGGGGCGATGCCGGCGGCGGCCACGATCCGGCGGGCGATCTCTGCCCACTGGGTGTCGGACAGGATGGGGTCCTCGGGGGCGGCGCGGACTGGGCAGTGCCAGACCGTGGTCTGGGGGGCCTGGCGGCCGAGCATGACCACTGGCTGGTCGAGCTGGGTGTAGAGCTGCTTCTCCACCTCCTTCGGGTCGCGGTGCGGGCTGCGGCCGGGGTCGGGGGCGAAGTCGTTCCAGGACGCGACCAGGTGGGGGTCGACGTGCTCGTTGGCGTCGCCCTTGCCGAAGAGGTAGGCGATCAGACGGCGGGTGCTGCCCTTGCCGGTGATGATCTTCGGTATCACCGGCCCTGCCTTCCCTCGGTGACTTTGGCGACGGCGGTGTCCACGTCGGCGATCGACGTTTCGATGTGGGCCAGGAGCCGGTGGACGACGTCGGGCTCGGGCCAGGCGCCGTCCTTGTTGAGGTGCCAGGTGAGCTGGTTGAGGTTGTTGCCGAGGCCGGCGAGCTGCCGGTTGGCGGCCATCAGTGCCTTCACCATGGCGCGGTAGTCGGCGATCGCTGCTGTGGGGTCCTCGGCGCGGGCGGCGGCGAGCGACGCCTCGGCGACGTAGCCGCCGATCTGCATACAGCTGAGCGCGGCGGCGTGGGCGAGGTCGGTGAACTCGCTGTCGTTGTAACGGGGGTGGACGCGGCGCTCGCGCAGGCGGGGCTGACGCAGACGGCGTTGCGGTATTGGCGTCTGCGCGGCGTGCGGTGAGGGTGTGGTGGCTCCCGTCCCGGTCGGCTCCCCTGGGCCGGCCGATCCCGGTGCCCCCTCGGCGCCGGGTGCCTCCGCCACCCCAGGGGCGGAAGCCGGGTAAGGACTCCTTACCCGACAACTTGCTGCGCTGTCTGGGGCTGAGGTCGTAGGCGTCGGCTGTTGGGCTGTGGGGAGTTCGTGGTGCTGTTCGTGCATGGTGTGGCTCCGGCGGTGAGGGGGCGGGAGATGTGTCACGTGCGTCGCATCCGTCCCATGCCTGGTCATGACAGGTACGGACACTCGGGCAGGTACGGAGAAGTCCGTCCCGGTGAGGACATCCGTCCCCGCGCTGACCTGCGCGGGGACGGATGCGACGCAGTGATACGGACCCAGCGGGAGGCGGGTTAGCGGGCGCGTTGGGGGCCGGCGGTGCCGCCGGGCGGGCCGATGGGCAGCTGACCCGACGGGGCGGCGGGCGGCTTGCCCTGAACCTGGCGCGCGGTTGCGGCGTCGTGCGCGGTGGCAGGCGCCGTCTCGGTGAGGTCGGGGCAGTGCCGGGCCCAGCTGTCGAGGAACCGGTTGCGGGCGTACCCCTTGGCCTGCCTGCCCTTGTCGAACCGGTAGTTGGCCGGGCGGATGTCGAAGTCCCGCAGCATTCTGCCCAGGTGGTAGGCGTTGAGCCCGTTGGTGCTGTGTTCCGCCCAGGGTGCGTCGGGGTCCTGGAGCAGGGCGGTGACCAGATCCAGGGAGGACAGGGCCTCTGGGTTGCCGTGTGCCTCGAAGACGCGGTGGATGTCGCGCAGCAACCTTGTCTTCAGGTTGGTTTGCTCGTCCTGGACGGCCTCGAACCGGGTCATCGCGACACAGGCCGCACGGGCGCTGGCGGGCCAGTGGCCGCCGGCCAGGTCGGCGATGATGACCAGCGGTTCCCAGGTGTCTGCCGCCCGGTCCTCCACCGGCATCGTTGGCGCCATGCGGCCGGCCGTGCAGCGCAGCGGTCCCAGCCATGCGGCCAGCTTGTCCCGCAGCGCGTTCAGCTCGGGTGTTGCGTGGCGCGAGCGGAACGGGGTCACCTTCTCGCCCGGCTTGCGCTTTTGCATGCGGAGCACGACCGCCCGGTCTGTGATCGTGTCGGGCAGGTCGCCGATCGAGGCCAGTGCGGCCATGGCGAAGGTCGGATACGGGGTCGGCTTGTGCTCCGGACCGGAGATGCGCCAGGCGGGCCGGTTGCGCTGGTGTCCGGCGTTCAGTAGGCCGCGCAGTTCCTCGTTCTCGCCGGCCTTGCTGAAGATGGTGTCGGCCTCGTCCACCAGGATCGTGCGCGGGTTCTTGCCGATGATGCGGAAGAGCACAGCCGTGGACATGTTCACCGTCATGATCGGCTGGTGGACGGTCTCGTGGAGCACGTCCAGAACCCGGGACTTGCCGCAGCCCTTCGTCGGGCCGACGACTGCCAGACGCGGCGCGTGCTGCAGCGCGGTCTGGATGTGCGTGGCCGCCACCCACAGGGTGACCGCTGTCAGTGCCTCGTCACTGGGCAGTACGACGTACTTGCCGATCGCCGCCCGCAACTCATCCAGCAGTTCCGCACCCTCACCGGAACCCCGTTCCCCAGGGTCTCCCGGTCCCCGAGGAGACCGGGAGCCGGTCCCGTGATCCGGTCCCCGTACGTCGACGGGACCGGTCCCCTCCTGCTGGGCGGTTCCCGCCACGGGGTTGTCAGTCCCCAGCGACTGGCGGGGACCGTGATCACGGTCCCCGTTGCGGTCCCCTGGTGCAACTGCAGCCTCTTGGGGACCGGTCCTCATTTTGACGCCGCTGACCTGCAAGTTTGCGCCGGATGCCGATACGGGGACCGGGACGTGCGGGGACCGAGCAGCGGGGACGTCGCCGGGACGGTCCCCAACAGCGGCATCAGGCGGCGGCTGGGGACGGTCCTCGTCTGCTTCCACATTCGCCGAATGCTCGACGGTCCCCGACGCAGGGGACCGTGTGTCCGCCTGATCCCTGCGGCGCCAGGGGACGCCCTCGCCGGGGACCGCGGGAGTGGGCCAGCCGGTCGGGGAGGTGTTCGTGGAGCTGGGGGACGTAGAGTCCTCCATAGGCGTTCCTCTCCGGTGAGAGGCAGGACGGGCAAAGTCCCGCCCCTCACCAGCTCGTTCGTTCAGGGATGGGCGATCAGTCGGGAAGTCTTCGGCCCTCGGCGTTGGCGCGCCGGGGGCCGCTTCGTTGTCCGCGCCAGACGCGGGGTCAGGCCGTGAGGTCGTACGACGTCTGGGCGTCCAGCCACGCGTCCACCTCCCGCCAGCGGTAGCGCAGGTGACGGCCGACCTTGTGGACGCTGGGGCCGATGCCCCGGTACTTCCACTGGTAGAGGGTCCTGACCGGTACTCCGAGGTACGCGGCCACGTCGGCGGGAGTGGCGAGCTGGTCACGCTCGGCGCCGGCGAGGCGCGGGGAGTGGTTCGGCAATGAGGTCTCCATATCGGAATCAGAGTTTTGGATGGCAGGCGTGGGCAACACGGCCACACCACCTGGGAGCGTCCAGAGTGAATTCTGAAACCCCCGGTTACTTCCCTCGGCGTCGCCGGGGAAGACCAAAACAGTAAGGGCGGATCCCCGGTTGCCGAAATCGCTCCCGCGGAAGCCGAAATTTTCTGCGGAGGAGCAACCGGCTGACGTGCCGGAATCCGATACCTCAGCAGCTCAGACGTAGCGTCCAGCAATGAGAAATGGTGTGGCAAGTCCAGCGGGCACTGCATCCGATAGTTGCCCAAATCGCCCACTTTTTTGACGCGGAGGGAAGGTAGCACAACCTCCCCGCCAAAACGGCTCGTGATGTGCCGGAATTCGACGAGACGAACACCACTTCGCCCCCGGACGACTTTTGGAGAGTTTAAGAACTAACTCTTGCCATGGCGGCCGACTGCAAGTTACAGCTATTTGTCATGCCCAACCGACCTGCCGAAATAGACCCCGCCGGCCTCCACGCCGCCCGCGCCATCGAGCACCTACGCCTCATGCGCAGCCTGCCCCAGCACCAACTCGCCGCCCTTCCCGCAGCCCTGCTGCTCCCGTGGCTGACGCACACCGCCGCGCTCTACGCCACCGCCCAGTCCCCTAACCCCATCCAGGAGACCCTTCTTGGCTGACGTGTACGACCGCTGGCACAAGTCCCACCCCAAGCCCGCCGAGGCCGAGTGCGGCGACCACAAGAGCCGTACGAAGCGGATGGTCCCCACCGCGGACCACGGCATCGGCAAGCGCTGGCAGGTCCGTTACCGCGACCTGGACGGCCATCAGCGCAAGGAGAACTTCCACACGAAGGCCGAGGCGGACAACCGCGCCGTCGAGGTCGATGTCGAGATCCGGCGCGGCTCCTACGTCGTCCCGGCCGAGACGAAGCAGACGCTCGGCGTCTACGCGCAGAAGTGGCTCGACGCGAACTCCGTCGGCCCGACGACCGCGCTCCGCTACGAGGCGACTGTCCGCAACCACATCGTGGAGCACCTCGGTCGGCGCGAGCTGCGGTCCCTCAACCAGCCCTCGATCATTCAGGGTTGGATCCGTACGCTCCAGGACGCGGAACTGGAAGTGTCGACGATCGAGGGCATCTTCGACATCCTCTCCAGCATCCTCGGGATGGCCGTGGAGGACGGGCTCCTGCCGAAGAACCCCTGCAAGTCGAAGTCGGTCAAGCTGCCGACGGCGACCAAGAAGAAGATCATCCCTTGGTCGTTGGAACGCGTACGTGCGGTCGTCGCCGGACTCCCGAAGCGCTTCCAGGCCGGTGGCAATCTCGCCTTCGGCTGCGGCCTGCGCCAGGGCGAGGTGTTCGGCTTTGCAGTCGACGACATCGACTTCAAGGGCGGATGGATCCACGTCAACCGCCAGGTGCGGTTGGTCGGTACGAAGCCTGTCTTCGCCCTGCCCAAGGGCAACAAGATCCGGTCAGTGCCCCTGCCGGCTCAGCTTGCTGCCACCCTCAAGGCCCACATGAAGGAGTTCCCGCCCGTCGCCGTCACCCTGCCCTGGGCCAAGCCAGACGGTGATCCGAAGACCTTCCGTCTCCTCTTCGTCGACGCGAAGGGACGGGCCTACAACCGCAGCGTCTTCAACATGGGTGACTGGAAGCGCGCCCTGGCTGCCGCCGGAGTGATCCCACCCCGCGAGCGCGGCGCGCGCTACCTCCAGGCGGCCCCCGAGGACGGCATGCACGCCCTCCGGCACGCCTACGCCTCCGTCCTCCTGGACGCGGGGGAGAGCATCAAGGCGCTCTCCGAGTACCTCGGCCACTCGGACCCGGGCTTCACGCTGCGGACGTACACGCACCTGCTGCCGTCCAGCGAGACCCGCACCCGCAAGGCGATCGATGACGCCTTCACCGAGGCCAACGCTGAAGACCGAGGTAGCACTTCCGATGGCGAGGGAGCATCCGTGCCTACACCGCAACCAACGTGCCAGCGTTGCGCACTGGCCGCCTGACAGCCTCTTCCGGCACATGACGAGAGCGGGGCGGTGGGTGAAACGGCCTGCATCGATTGGCTTGTTCGCCGCTCAGACTGCTGCCAGCACGCTCCCCCCAAGGGCAATCATTCCGAGGAGGAAGCAGACCAGTCCTGTCCTGATCCACCGGTGTTTGGCCGCGACGATGTCGCTCGTGTTGCGGAGCGCGATCACCAGGCCCGATATCTGCTCCTCTTCGGTGGTGCGCAGAGCGTCAGCGAGTACTCCGGAATCCGCGGCCCGACGGATGTCGAGGAAATACGTTAGGGGACTGCCGGCCCGCCACTGGCTCGCCCGGTAGCGAGGAGCTGTCGCGAACAGTAGAAAGCTCAGCGCAAGAACCCAGCTCAGAGCACTGGCCGTGCCCAGGGTTCGACTGAAGCCTGTGGCTGGCATCCTGCTCCAGTACGTGCTCAGGACGACTCCGGCACACACACCCAGCGCGCCAATGAGAACCGATGCCTTGGTGTCGGCACGACCGATTTCGGTTCGCACCTCGGCCAGCAAGCGTTCCGCGGCATGCACACCTGCGGGATCGGAATTGAGCCTTGGGGCGGGCCCGTGAGAGGAGGACGTTGTGCTCGTGACACCCATCATCTTCGGTTCTCCTGACATCGATTCAGGTTGGAGACATCCCCTGCGGCCTTCACATCACGGCAAGCCGGACCACAGGAGGGCACCGGCCACCAGCAGGCCGCCCCACAGGGCGCCGCGGTGACCGAGCTGGCCTACTGCCTCGCGCAGCGCCGACAGCACGGTGCCGACACAGCGGTGTCCGGCGCTTGCGACAGCGCACACCGCGTCTCCGTAGGTGTAGGCGAAGGGGGCGGCGTGGCCGGAGACACGGCGCTGCGCCCGGGTCCAGCAGTATTCGGGCAACAGCAGTCCGACGACCATGACATTCATCGCGTACTCCATGCCGGTCTCCAGGTGCGTCAACAGTGGTACCGCAGCCCAGCGGAGCAGCACGTAGCAGGCGATGCCGACGACGAGAGCAGGCACGAGGGCCCGTTCAACGTCCGCGGGCGTGGTCACCGGTCTTCTCCCGATGCGTCCGGTCGCTCATCCTGATCACTGGTTCCCCGCTCCAGCTGTTCCCGGTAGAGGGGGTGTTTGCGTGTCCGGCCCCGGCCGGCGTCGTTGAGCCGCTCCTTCACAGCCGACAGAGCCGCCCGCGACGCATCTTCCAGCATGTGATCCTCAACTGCTCCGGAGTCGAGGACCCGCTCGATGACGCGGATCTGGTTGGCGCTGGCCTCGCGCTCGTCGTCACGAATGGATTCGATTGCGAGCGGGATGTCGGCCGGATTCTGCGCGAGGTGCGCGCCCCAGCGCTCGAACTCGCCCTGAGACAGCAGCCGGGCGTAGAAGGAGCTGCGCTCCTCCATGACTTCGTGTTCGTTGTGGGTGCGCAGCCTGGTCAGTTCGTGCTCGCTCCGCGTCCGCTGCTTGGTGTAGTCGAGGGAGCGCAGTGAGGACAGTTGGCCGACCGCCTCCTCGTCGAGGCTGAGCCTGACTTCGCATTGGATGTCCAGCCCTTCGTCGGCCGCCAGAGGCGTGGTGGCCAGCGCCTCCATCACTGCGACCTCGGCAGCGGCGCTCTCCTCGATGGCGTACCGGCGGCTTTCCCGGCGCATCCGGGTCAGCAAACGGGGCTCCAGCAGCGCACGGACGTCGCGGATCTGCCGTTCCACCACCTTGGCGGGGTCGATGACCCGCCAGGTTAGATCGGTCTCCGCGGAGAAGAACGCGGCATCGCCGTCGCTAGGCAGCCGGTGCTCCAGCGACATGTGTTGGATGCCCATGTCCACTTCGTACAGTGTGCGGAAGTTGCTGGTCACCAGCTCTCCGCGGGTGGGCTGCTGATGCGGGAGATACGTCTGCGGTCGTCCTCCGGACGTCAGGAACACGAGTGCGCGTTCCGCGTAGGTCGGTGGCCGGTGGCGTACGTATTCGAAGCGGCCCAGGCTCCGTATCTGGCGCACAGGGTCGTTGACCAGTTCCATGAGTTCTCCTGTTTTCGGGGCATTGCATACGAGGCGGTGAGTCGCGTGAGGCTGGCCGAGTGTCGGCGGCGGCCGGAATCGGGGATGACGGGTCTGCCGTCACAGGGGACGGGGCAGTGCCGCGGGGCCTTTGGCGAGGGCGGTCCTGAGCCGGGCGGCCGTGGGGCTCTGGCCTCCGTCCGGGGTTTTGACCCGGCGCAGAAGGAAGTCCAACCGGTCCCAGTCGTTCTGGTTTTCGACCAGCAGAGGGAGCAGTCTGCCCAGCGCCTCCTCTACGTCCGACACCGTGTCGTACCGGTCCGTCTGCTCGAATGGCGCCTCGGTCGTAAAAGCTCGGTGCCGTGCCGCTTTCGCGGACGCACGCTCTGCGACCCGGACCCAGCGAACCAGTTCGTCACGTGCCGCGTCGCGGCTGGAGCGACTGTCCAGCAACGCCCGCCACATCACGACGGCGTACCGTCGGGCGTGGGCGTCGTGTTCCGCCAGCCACAGAAGGCTCGGCCAGGTCGTCGCCTCGTTGCTCACGGCCCGGTGGCGCCTGCGCGCACCCCGCAGAAATCCTGCTACTGCCAGTTCGCGCAGGGGACCACGGCTTGCGTGCCACTGCACGAGTCGCTCCAGAACGGTGACGGCTGCGGGCCCCTGAAGCAGCGCCTCCAGTGCCTGCTCAAGCGCTGACTGGAGCGCGCTGTCCGGTGGCGGTTCGGTCGCGGTCATCCGCCCGATGTCCCGGAGCGCACTCGGGGCCGTGGCCCCGCCCAGCAGAGCGTATGAGCGAGCGACCGTCCACCTCCGTGCCAGGTGATGTCGGCTGCTCCAGTCGGAGAGTAAGCGCCTGACGGCTGTGTCCATGCCATGTTCGGCGGCGGTGTACAGCGCCCATGCGGCGAGCTGCCGCTGCATCGGCCTCGGCGAAGAACCCCACTGATTGAGGAAGCTGTCGAAGGCGTAACCGAAGTCCGCGGCCGCCAGTACTCCCGAGGCCACCGCGGCTCGGAGCCGTACGAAGGTCCGGCGGTCCGTCACGAGGGTGTCGAGCCAGGCCAACAGGGGCTTTCTGACAGCTGGATGGCTGGTCCAGACATGGCGCAGGGCGATGCTCCAAAGGGAGTCGTTCTGGAAAGCGACGACCCGTTCGGGCAAGCGTCCCCATGCGGTGTCGGTCTCTTCGTCGTGTTCCTGGGCCCTGGCCAACCTCAATCGGTCTTCCGGGGATGAACCGAAGACGGGATATCCGGCGGTGCGATCGGGTTCCTCGACGGTGCGAAGCCGCATGTAGAGGAGGTCTCCGAGTTCGGCCACCAACGGATATGGCAATCCGTCGAATACGGCGAGCGAGATCAGAAACGCCTTGTCGCGCAGCGGGGCTCCGCCCGACTGCTGGTCTTCACTGAACCACCTGCTGGCGATCTCCTCGGCCGATCTACGGCCGTACCCGGAAAGCTCCTCATCGTCGCAGCGTCCCGCTGCGTACTCCACGAGAAGCCGAGCGAAGTCGGCGGCCTCCGCGGGTGACGGGCCGGAGCTCAAATACCGTACGGTCGTCTCCAGTTCAAGCAAACGCCGCACCCTGTCGGCCGCCGCGGCATCACCGGCCGGTCCGTCTGCCGCTGAGCCCTGGATCGCGTGCAGCAAGTGAGCCCGTGTGATGTCGGCGGCGGGAAGCGGTTGCCAATCGTGCGCTGTCACTTCCTCCATGACGGTGCCGTGCGCTGCGACGACGACAAAGAGACCGTCGTCCCCGAGACGGCGGCGGATGGCGTTGAGATGGATGTCCCGCAACGGACTGTCCTGGCTGGTGATCGGGTCCACCACCACATGGGCCCCGCCGGGCTGGACGTGGTTGGCGAAATCGGCCGACTCCGTGCCTGGGTCCAGCGCAATCACTTCGCCGGCTTTCGGACCGACCTGCATGAGCATGTGCAGGGCCGCGGTCCTGCGACCGGTGCCGGGCCGCCCGCGTAGAACGAGGACGCGTCGGGCGCTGAGTTGCGCGCACAGCTCGTCGTACCGCCGATTCGGTGCGAACGTCTCGGCCAAGTGGTCGAGTTCCGCTGTCGGCAGAGGGCCGACAGTGTGCAACCGGGGCAGGCGTCTTTCGTGCAGGTGTACATCGACGCGCTTGTCGCCTGCGACGACATCGCCGGATACCTGGGTGTCCCCCATGACATTGGCCCGCCCTGACCGCAGGTGCGGGGCGAGAGCAAAGAGCTGCTCGATGGCCTCCCATGCCTCCGGGGCGGGGTCTTCATCCGGTGTCGGTGGCGCCACGTCCCCGGTGTCGGCGGCCCGCCCGGGATCCTTCTCTGCCTCGGGTCCGGCGCCGGCGTCCTCGGGGTCTAAGGAGGCGTCCATGTGCTGGTTCACTCTCCGGTTCCTTCCACGTCCCGCTGCCGAGTCGACTCGGTGGAGCTGGTACCAACGTGCTTGTCACCCGCAATGGCGTCCCCGGCGATGCTCGCGGTCCCGAAGAAGAAATTGCCCGTGCGCGTGTGCAGCGCCGGAGCCGGAGCCGCGCCGGCTGAGTGCTCGGACCTGGGTACCGGTACGGCCGCCTGGGCGGGGATGGAAGATGCGGTCGACTCCGCGGTGGGCCGCTCCGATCCGGCGGTGTCGGTGTGCTGTCGCGAGCTGTCGTGGTACCAGCCCGTCAGCGTGGCACCTTCTTTGCTGTCGACGGTCAGTGGATGGAAGTGCTCGGGCCGTACACCCGGATGCGCGTGACGCACCACGCCCTGATACACGGCGTTGGACACGCAAAGGACACTCGGCTCCGACGTCGCGGCAAGCTCCTCTCGTAGCGCCGGTGCGTCCAGGAGCCGGAAAGCATGGACGAGATCCGCGCCGACTGCACCGAACTCGTCCAGTGCCACTTCGCCGGTATGGACGACGATCCGCAGCCTGATCCGAGCACCCTCGGCGGCCAGCCGATTGGTGCTGACGAGTTGCTCAGGTGTCGCCGTCAGCAAGGCCCTGAGCAGCGCGGGCTTCGGCACGGCCGGATCGATAAGGACGAAGACGCCGTCGCCGCGGTCCTCGCTGCGATACTCGGTCGGCTCGATGGCGGCAGTCGACAGCGTCTCATGGAGGACTCTGTACAACATGCGGTGAATGACGGCTTGTTCGCTGTCGCGACGCCGCCCCGATCCCTCCATGTCCATGAGCAGGATCGTCTTGTTGCTGGGTTCCGCCATGTGTCTCTCCTCAGAAGCGCGCGACCGGCGCGTCAGGCCGAAGCGAAGTGCGGGAGGGGCAATCGACTGCCGGGCCGACCAACCTGGTCGGTCAGGACCACTCCATGCCCAGGGTCAACCAGCACGTCGTGCGCCGCGAGGATCGTTGCCGCACGGTTGATGTGACGGATTACGCAGAGCCGCCGATCCGCCGCAACATCTCCGGCTTGACCACCACCAGGGCTTGACGGCGTGTGGTGACATAGCCGCGCTCCCGTAGTTCGCCAAGAAGCCGGGTAACCGACTCACGGGACGCCCCCACGGCCCCGGCGAGTTCCTGCTGGGTGAGTGGCACCCTGACGAGAACGCCCTCCGGTACTGGCGCACCGTGGTACTGAGCCAGCTCCAGCAGCAGGCGCGCCAGTCTCTCCTTGACACTGCAGGCCGCGAGCTCCAGCCGCTTGCGATCCCCGGCACGCATCCGGTCTGTGAGCACGGCCATGAGCTGACGCGCCGCGATCGGGTGCGCGTCAAGGAACGCCTTGAAGCGGTCCGACGAGATGACCACCGCCCTTACCGGCTCCAGCGTGGTCACCGAAGCGGACCGTGTCGTGTCCTCGAGTGCGGCGCTTTCACCAATGATGTCCCCCGGCCCGCGCAGAGCCAGCAGCGCTTCGTGCCCGCCGGGGGAACCGTCGGTCACCTTCAGCCAACCTTCCAGGACGAGCAGGACGTGGGAGGACGGCTCGCCCTTCATGAGCAGGACGGTACGAGCCGGATAACGCAACTCGGATCCGGCGCTGATCAACGCCGCCGAGGCCGCCTCCGGGAGCCGGGCGAGGTAAGGGACGCGGTCATCGGTCAGAAGAGGTACGGCGGCCTCAGCATGAGCGCGTAAGGCTCCTGGCTTCGCGCTTCCAGCGGCGCTCTCCACAGCAGTGTCCTTCCCGCAACGGAACTCACTCGCCCCCAACGCCGCCTGTCAAGCGGGCACCCAAGCAGTTCGCGGAAGCCTGCGGGATCGTCTGTGGCACGAGGTTTTGTCAAATGCCCGACGATTCTGGCGCATGCGTCTGACGATGGGCAATGTTGAATGCACAACGCGTCACCGGCATCCCATCGACCCACGCGCAGTACCGGGACGGGCAGAGCACCGGCTACCGAGAGGGCGCGGGCGTACGCCAGTGCCCTGATCGCAACCCATGTGCCCTCAATGTGCCCTGGCCGCCTGACGGCCCCCTCCGCCACCAAAAAGGGCGAGGCCCGAAGACCCCGCCCAACCCGCAAGAAACCCCAGCTCAGCGCCGATCAGGGCCAAACAAGGCAATAAGGCTGATGCCCCGCCTCATGCAACCGATGGCTGAAGTCCTGCCACTCGTGCAGCAGCTGATACACGTTGAACGCGTCCCGCGGACCGCCCCGGTCCGGCACCGTCGACCAGATGAAGGCTGCCGCGCCGACCGCTTCCTCGCCGATGCCGCGGAGGGGGTCGACGACCGTCATGGGGAGTTTGACGACCGCGTAGTCGGGGTGCAGGACGACCAGTTCGAGGGGCGGCACCTTGTGCAGGGGGACGCCCTCGATGCCGGTCAGCACCATCGCGGCCATCGTCTCCGGCTTGATCTTGGTGAACATGCCGTTCATGCCCAGCTCGTCGCCGCCGAGTTCCTCGGGGCGCATCGAGATGGGGACGCGGGCCGCGGTCGCGCCGTCCGGCGCGCCGAAGTATTTGTACGTCACCCCCACCCGACCACCATTCCTGCTCCCCGCCCTGAGACGGTCGGCCCGCCGGTCGTGCCGCTCGGGCTCGCCCGGTACACCCTGTGTCTGACGTGCTTCGGTCGCTTCCTCCGCGTCGCGCCGGTGCCTTCCCCGCCGGGCACGCCGAGGACCCAGGTCATCAGTCCCCTCGCCCAGTCCGCCACCGCGATGCATATCTCCACCCGACTGCTTTTCTAGGACGCGTGGCCCCCGCCGCGCAACCCGATCATCGTGTCAGTGACCTCCCCCACGGCCGCCCGCCGAAACGTGCGGTGAAACACCAGTCCGCAGGATCTTGGACAGCCCATGACCACGACTATTACTACGTGCTCATGAGCTGTGTGTATCAGGTCTCAGTCTCGCAGATGCCATGGCCGTGATCACGGTTGCGATCCGAGGCCGGCCGCTGCCGGGGCGGGCCGCGGCCTACCCTGAGGAGGTCACCACGCAACCGGAGTCCGAGAAGCCGGAGAAGCCGCACGTCATGAGTGCCCTGAGCGAAACGCCCTATCCCTACGATGCGCCCGTCTCCCAGGCGCTCTTCGACCGCGCCTCCGCCGTCACGCCCGGGGGTGTGAACTCCCCGGTGCGCGCCTTCCGCGCGGTCGGCGGCACGCCCCGCTTCATGGTGTCGGGCAAGGGGGCCTATCTCACCGACGCCGACGGGCGGGAGTACGTCGACCTCGTGTGTTCCTGGGGGCCCATGATCCTCGGGCACGCGCACCCCGAGGTCATCGCCGCTGTCCAGGAGGCCGTCGCGCGCGGTACGTCCTTCGGCACGCCCGGTGAGGGCGAGGTCACGCTCGCCGAGGAGATCGTCGCGCGCGTCGAGCCCGTCGAGCAGGTCCGGCTCGTCAGCAGCGGCACCGAGGCGACCATGAGCGCCATCCGGCTCGCCCGTGGGTTCACCCAGCGGTCCAAGGTGATCAAGTTCGCCGGGTGCTATCACGGGCACGTCGACTCGCTCCTCGCCGCCGCCGGCAGCGGCGTCGCCACGCTCGCCCTGCCCGACACCCCCGGCGTCACCGGCGCCCAGGCCGGCGACACGATCGTGCTGCCGTACAACGATCTCGAGGCCGTGCAGGAGGCGTTCCACCGGCACCCCGGGGAGATCGCCTGCGTCATCACCGAGGCCTCGCCCGGCAACATGGGCGTCGTGCCGCCGGACCCCGGGTTCAACCAGGGGCTCAGGGACGCCTGCAAGAAGAACGGCGCCCTCTACATCTCCGACGAGGTCATGACCGGGTTCCGGACGAGCCGGGCCGGGTGGTACGGGATCGATGGCGTCAAGCCGGATCTGATGACCTTCGGGAAGGTCATGGGCGGCGGGTTCCCGGCCGCCGCCTTCGGCGGGCGGGCCGATGTCATGGCCCACCTCGCGCCTGCCGGGCCCGTCTACCAGGCCGGCACCCTCTCCGGTAACCCCGTCGCCACCGCCGCCGGACTCGCCCAGCTGCGGCTGCTCGACGACGCGGCGTACGACAAGGTCAACGCGGTGTCCGCGCAGATCCAGGGCCTGGTCAGCGAGGCGCTGAACAAGGAGGGCGTCGCGCACCGGGTGCAGACCGCCTCCAACATGTTCACCGTCTTCTTCACCGACCGGCAGGTGCGGACGTACGAGGACGCCAAGCGGCAGGAGGCCTTCCGCTTCACCGCGTTCTTCCACTCCCTCCTCGCCAACGGCGTCTACCTGCCGCCGTCCTGCTTCGAGTCCTGGTTCGTGTCCACGGCCCACGACGAGCGGGCTGTCCAGATCATCGCCGACGCCCTTCCGGCGGCGGCCCGAGCCGCTGCGGAGGCCACCGCGTGAGCACCCCCACCAACGGCAGCAAGGACGTCACCGTCGTCCACCTCATGCGGCACGGTGAGGTCGAGAACCCGACCGGGATCCTGTACGGGCGGCTGCCCGGCTACCACCTGTCCGAGCTCGGGCGGCAGATGGCCGAGCGCGTCGCCGAGCACCTCGCTCCCCGGGACGTCACCCATGTCTGCGCCTCGCCGCTGGAGCGGGCGCAGGAGACGGCCGGCCCGATCGCCAAGGTGCACGGTCTCGACCTGGACACCGACGAGCGGCTCATCGAGGCCGACAACGTCTTCCAGGGCAAGACGTTCGGGGTCGGGGACGGGGCGCTGCAGCGGCCGGGCAACTGGAAGCACCTCGTCAACCCGTTCAGGCCGTCCTGGGGTGAGCCGTACGTCGACCAGGTCGTGCGGATGATGGGCGCGCTGAACGCGGCCAAGGACAAGGCGCGCGGCCACGAGGCGGTGCTGGTCAGTCATCAGCTGCCGATCTGGATCGTCCGGTCCTATGTGGAGCGGCGCCGGTTGTGGCACGATCCGCGCAAGCGGCAGTGCACCCTCGCCTCCCTGACGACGTTCACCTACCTCGGCGACAAGATCGTGTCGGTCGGCTACAGCGAGCCGGCCATCGATCTGGTCCCGGCCCATCTGCGGGCCGGCGCCAAGCCGCAGAAGGGCGGCAACGCCGCTCAGGGCAAGGCCTTCGGGGCCTGAACGGCAAGGCCTGACGGTCTGTTTGACCGGGCTTGGATCGTTTTTGCCGCAACTATTGCGAAAAACATAAGAATTATCGGAACCTCCCCGATCGTCGCGCCCTCTCAGTGGGTGACTCACACCGACAGGCGCGACGAATCGGGGATCTTCCATGCGCACCGTCTCCCGGACCCTCTCCCGCCGGGGCATACTCGGCCTCGGCGCAGGCGCGGCGGCCGCCGCCACCCTCGCCGGCTGCGGGACCCACACGTCATCCGACGGTGCCGGCGGCAAGGGCGGTTCCGGCGACGGAAAGAGCGGCAAGGGCGGCGACGCGAGCGGCGCGCCGCAGGGCAAGCTCATCGGCGACGGCTCGACGTCGTACACCGGCAAGCAGCCGCACCAGCCGGAAGCGCCCCGGCCGCTGGAGGCGGGTGAGACCCCGCCGCAGTTCGTGGTCTTCTCCTGGGACGGCGCCGGCGAGGTCGGCAACGGCCTCTTCCCGCGCTTCCTGGACCTCGCCAAGGAGCACGGCGCGTCCATGACCTTCTTCCTCTCGGGCATCTACCTGCTGCCCGAGTCGAAGAAGCGGCTGTACGCCCCGCCGAACAACAAGATCGGCGCCTCCGACATCGGTTACTTCAGCGACGAGCACGTCAAGGCGACGCTCACCAACGTCCGCCGGGCCTGGCTCGAAGGCCACGAGATCGGCACCCACTTCAACGGCCACTTCTGCGGCGACGCCCACACCTCGGTCAAGTGGTGGACGCCCGCCCAGTGGCACAGCGAGATCAAGCAGGCCAAGTCCTTCGTCAAGAACTGGAAGACCAACACCGGCTGGCACGACCTGCCCCCGCTGCCGTTCGACTACGAGAAGGAACTCGTCGGTGGCCGTACGCCGTGTCTGCTCAACCAGGAGAACCTGCTGCCCACCGCCCGCGAGCTGGGCTGGCGTTACGACGCCTCCTCGCCCGGCGGTCTCCAGATGTGGCCGACGAAGAAGCACGGGCTGTGGGACCTGCCGCTGCAGGAGGTCCCCTTCCCCGGCAGGAAGTTCCAGGTCCTGTCCATGGACTACAACATGATGTTCAACCAGTCGGCGAACTCCACCAAGGCGCCGGCCTACAACTACCCCGCCTGGCGTGAGCAGGCGGCCGGGGCGTACATCGCCGGCTTCAAGCGGGCGTACTTCTCGAACCGGGCGCCTTTCTTCATCGGCAACCACTTCGAGCACTGGAACGGCGGCATCTACATGGACGCCGTCGAGCAGGCCTTCAAGCACATCGCGCAGGCGAAGGAGAAGGGCGCCGACGTCCGCATGGTCTCCTTCCGGCAGTTCTGCGACTGGATCGACGTGCAGAAGCCCGAGGTGCTCGCCAAGCTGCGCACCCTCGCCCCCGGGCAGATGCCCACCGGCGGCTGGAAGACCTTCCTCGCCTGAGCCTCGTACGTACGCCCCACGCGTATGACCCCCTGTCGGAAATGTCCCGTGTAAATACGCCCTGAAATGCGGTTTTCCGCCCGGCAGGGGGGCGCGCGAGAGCCCCGGAACGGCCATGCGAAACTTTTCACATGAGTACCCGTAGCCGCGCCGCCCTGCTCAGCGCCGTGGCCGCTGTCGCGGCCCTGACCCTGTCCGCGTGCGGCAAGGGCGGCACCTCCGGCGGCGGTGGCAACACCAACTTCGTCACCGGCCACAACGGCATCGCCACCGCCCCCGCCGGCAAGCGCGACGCGGCCCCGGACCTGTCCGGCAAGACCATCGACGGCAAGACCCTCGACGTCGCCTCGCTCAAGGGCCAGGTCGTCGTCGTCAACGTCTGGGGCTCCTGGTGCAGCCCGTGCCGGGAAGAGGCGCAGTACTTCGCCAAGGTCTCGAAGAGTTACGAGGGCAAGGGCGTGCAGTTCGTCGGGATCAACACCCGAGACACCAGCACCACGCCCGCCGTCAACTTCGAGAAGGAGCACGGCATCACCTACCCGAGCCTGTACGACCCGACGGGCAAGCTGATGCTCCGCTTCAAGAAGGGCACCCTCAACCCGCAGCTGATCCCCTCCACGCTCGTCATCGACAAGCAGGGAAAGGTCGCCGCGCGGGCCCTGGAGGCGCTCGACGACACCGCCCTGCTGAAGATGCTCCAGCCCGTCCTGGCGGAGAAGTGACGTGAGCGCCCTCGTGACGCTCGCGGCGACGGGCGAGAACCAGACCGTGCTCAACGGCGCCCTGCTGATCGCCCTGCCGGTCGCCCTGCTCGGCGGACTCGTCTCCTTCTTCTCGCCCTGCGTCCTGCCGCTCGTCCCCGGCTACCTCTCCTACGTCACCGGAGTCGCCGGCACCGATCTGGCCGAGGCCCGGCGGGGGCGGATGGTCGGCGGGGCCGCCCTGTTCGTGCTCGGCTTCAGCGCCGTGTTCGTCTCCGGCGGCGCGCTCTTCGGCTTCTTCGGCTCCACCCTGCAGGAGTACCAGGGCACTCTGTCCAAGGTGCTCGGCGTGCTCATGATCGCCATGGGCGTCTTCTTCATGGGGCTCATGCCCTGGCTCACCCAGCGCGAGTTCCGCTTCCACAGGCGGCCGACGGCCGGCCTGATCGGCGCGCCCGTCCTCGGTGCCCTGTTCGGCATCGGCTGGACGCCCTGCATCGGTCCCACCCTCGCGTCGGTGAACCTCCTGTCCATGAACCAGTCGAGCGCCGGACGCGGTGCGCTGCTGATGATCGCCTACTGCGTCGGCCTCGGTGTGCCCTTCGTGCTCGCCGCGGTCGCCTTCCGCAAGGCGCTCGGCGCCTTCGGCTGGGTCAAGCGCCACTATGTGTGGGTGATGCGCATCGGCGGCACGATGATGATCGCGACCGGTGTGCTGCTGCTGACCGGCGCCTGGGACAGTCTGGTGCAGCAGATGCAGACCTGGTCCACCGGCTTCACTGTGGGGATCTGACCGATGAGCAACGCGACAACCGACAAGAGCCAGGGCGCCGAGAGGAGCCAGGACCAGGAGGACCTCGGCGCGGCCGGCTCCCAGCTGTCCACCGCGCCCAAGGAGGAGACCTCCGTCGCGCCGGGCCTCGGCGTCATCGGCTGGGCCCGCTGGTTCTGGCGGCAGCTGACCTCCATGCGGGTCGCGCTGCTGCTGCTCCTGATGCTCTCCCTCGCCGCGATCCCCGGCTCGCTGATCCCGCAGTCGGGCGCCGACCTCAACAAGGTCGACGACTTCCGCAAGGCCCACACGACGCTCGCGCCGGTCTACGACAAGCTCGGCCTGTTCCACGTCTACAGCTCGGTGTGGTTCTCCGCGATCTACATCCTGCTGTTCATCTCCCTCATCGGCTGCATCATTCCGCGCGCCTGGCAGTTCGTCGGCCAGCTGCGCGGCCGCCCGCCGGGCGCGCCCAAGCGGCTGAACCGGCTGCCCGCCTACACCACCTGGCGCACCACCGAGGACCCCGAGAAGGTCCGCGAGGCCGCGCTCGCCCTGCTGCGGAAGAAGCGCTTCCGGGCCCATGTCGCCGGTGACGCCGTCGCCGCCGAGAAGGGCTATCTGCGCGAGCTGGGCAACCTGGCCTTCCACATCGCCCTGATCGTGCTGCTGATCGCCTTCGCCTGGGGCCAGCTGTACAAGTCGGACGGCACCAAGCTGGTCGTCGAGGGTGACGGGTTCTCCAACTCGATCCTCCAGTACGACGACTTCAAGTCTGGCAGCCTGTTCAGCAACGACGACCTCGTGCCGTTCAGCTTCGACCTGAAGAAGTTCACCGGCACCTACGAGATCGCCGGCCCCAACAAGGGCACGCCGCGCACCTTCCAGGCGACGCTCGCCTACAGCGAGGGTGCGTACGGCACCCAGAAGCCGGTCACCGTCAAGGTCAACGAGCCGCTGCACATCGGCGACTCCAAGGTCTACCTCGTCAGCCACGGCTACGCGCCCGTCATCACCGTCCGCGACGGCAAGGGCAACGTCGTCTACCACGACGCCGTACCGCTGCTGCCGCTCGACGGCAACGTCAGCTCCAACGGCGTGATCAAGGTGATGGACGGCTACAGGAACGCGCGGGGCCTGTCGGAGCAGCTCGGCTTCCAGGCCTTCTTCGTGCCGACCTTCGACCCGAAGAGCGGCACGATGCTCTCGCAGTTCCCGGCGCTGCTGAACCCGCTGCTCGCGGTGAACGCCTACCACGGCGACCTCGGCGTCGACTCGGGCATCCCGCAGAGCGTGTACCAGCTCGACACGAAGCACATGAAGGCGTTCAAGGACGGCAAGGGCCAGCTGCTGAAGAAGCTGCTGCAGCCGGGCGACACCATGACGCTGCCGAACGGCGCCGGGTCCATCACCTTCGAGAAGGACATCAAGCAGTGGGCCGGCTTCGAGATCGTCCAGGAGCCCGGCAGCGGCTGGGCGCTCGGCGGTGCCCTCGCCGCGATCTTCGGCCTCGCCGGGTCCCTGTTCATCCAGCGGCGCCGGGTGTGGGTGCGCGCGGTGCGCGGCGCCGACGGCGTGACGGTCGTCGAGATGGCCGGCCTCGGCCGCAGCGAGTCCGCCAAGGTGCCCGAGGAACTGGGCACCCTCGCCGGAACCCTCTACGACCAGGCGCCGGGGGCACCCGACGCCGACGACGACTCCACCGAATCTCCCGTCGTACCTGCCGAAGGGGCTGAGCAGTGACTCCCGCCGCCGCAACCGAGCTCGCCGCCGCGACCAACGAACATCTGGCGAGCATGAGCAACACGCTCATCTACTCGTCCATGGCCGTCTACATGCTGGCCTTCTTCGCGCACATCGCCGAGTGGCTGTTCGGCAGCCGCAGCAAGGTGGCCCGTACGGCCGCCGCGCTGACCGCCGACAGCACGAAGGCGGCGAGCGGGCCGGCCGTCACGGTCAAGCAGGCCGGGGGGACCGCCGTACTGGAGCGGCCGAAGGTCGTCGTGCGCTCGGCGAGCGGCGCGCGGGACGTGCCGGACGGCCCCGGCGCGCACGGCGGCGACGCCCAGGGCGACCTCTACGGCCGGGTCGCGATCTCCCTCACGGTCCTCGCCTTCCTCGTGGAGCTGTCCGGCGTGATCACCCGCGCGGCCTCCGTGGAGCGGGCGCCGTGGGGCAACATGTACGAGTTCAACATCACCTTCTCCACGGTCGCGGTCGGCGTGTACCTCGGGCTGCTGGCGCTGAAGAAGAACGTCCGCTGGCTCGGCCTGTTCCTGATCACCTCGGTCCTGCTGGACCTCGGCCTCGCGGTCACGGTCCTGTACACGGCGAGCGACCAGCTGGTCCCGGCCCTGCACTCGTACTGGCTGTACATCCACGTCTCGACGGCCATCTTCTGCGGCGCGGTCTTCTACGTGGGCGCGGTCGCCACGATCCTGTACCTCTTCAAGGACTCGTACGAGACCAAGCTCCAGACCGGCGGCAAGCCCGGCGCCTTCGCGACCTCGGTCCTGGAGCGCCTCCCCGCCTCGGCCACGCTGGACAAGTTCGCCTACCGGATCAACGCGGCGGTCTTCCCGCTGTGGACCTTCACGATCATCGCGGGCGCGATCTGGGCGGGCGACGCCTGGGGCCGCTACTGGAACTGGGACCCCAAGGAGACCTGGTCCTTCATCACCTGGGTCGCCTACGCCGGCTACCTGCACGCCCGCGCGACAGCCGGCTGGAAGGGCCGCAAGGCCGCCTACCTGGCGATCCTCGCCTTCGGCTGCTTCCTGTTCAACTACTACGGCGTCAACATCTTCGTCACCGGCAAGCACTCCTACGCGGGCGTGTGACCGCCGGGTCGGTGACACTGGTGTCATGAGCGGTTCCATCGCGCAGGGCACCAGCCAGACCCACGGGAACACGCACATACTCCACTTCCTGGTGCGGCTCCCGCGGTCCATGGGGGACGTCTGGCCGGCGGTGGCCACCCGCGAGGGGCTCATGGGGTGGTGCACCGCCGTCGGCGTTCTCGAACCCCGGCTCGGGGGCGCGGTCGTCCTGGACGAGCTGGGCTCCGGGCGGGTCACGGCGTGGGACGTGGACCGGGTCGCCGAGTACACCTTCGAGGGTGAGGGGCGGGTCCGGTTCCATCTGGAGCGGGAGGGGGACGCGGCCAGCGTGCTGCGGTTCACCCGGGAGTTCCGGGGGGAGGGGGAGTCCGAGGCCCGGTGGCGCGGTCGGTTCGAACGGCTGATCGAACAGCTCGGCTCCTCCTAGGCCGGCGGCAGGCACTCCTTCGCCGGCGGCCGCCCCTCCGGCCAGGCGATCCGTACGAAGCGCGAGCCGCCCTGCGGGGTGAGTTCCACGATCGGTACGGCCTTGTCGTACGGGTTGCCGTGCACGTTCAGGCAGATCCAGCCGCTCGCCCCGTTCACCCGCAGCGGCCCCTTGACCTGCGGCCACTGCAGGCCCACGTCGGCCAGCGCGGGCACGCTCCTGCCGTCCGGCACCGCCTCGCGGATGCCGTGCACCGCGAGGCGCAGGGTGTCGTAGCCGATGATCAGCTGGCCGTCGTCCAGGGCGGCCGGTCCGATCGGGCCCACCGGCGCGCGCGTGGCGGACGTCAGCAGGGTCTGCAGGGTGGTGAAGTCGGCCGTGGAGCCGCCCGTCGCCGGAGCGTTCTTCACCCAGGCGTCCGGGTGGGCGAGCGAGGTGTAGCGCACGGACAGGTTGTGCCGCAGGGCGTCGCGGTCCAGCGCCTTGTCATGGGTGAGGTAGGACGCCTCGTCGCCGGTCAGGACCGTGAACTGGCGGTCCATGCAGCCGCGTGCGCCGAGCGCGTTGATGAACTGCCGCAGCTGGGTGTGCCGACCAGCGAAGAGGATCGTGTCCGTCTGCCGGGAGGTGCCGCACAGCAGGGTCGTGATCTGCCGGAAAGTGTTCGGGGTCGTGCCCTCCTGGCTGCGGTCGGCGGGCGGGGTGAACGGCTGCGCCCCGTACGGCGAGCCCTTGATCAGCGCCTGGAACGAGTTCTCCAGCGTCTGGGTGTACGGGTCGCCCGGCTTGTCGTACACCAGCAGCGCCCGGCCCGCGGTCACCTTCGCGAAGGAGGCCAGCGCGTGCGCCTCGTCGGTGTTGGTCGGCGCCACCCGGGCGAGACCGGGGTAGGGGTCCTTGCTGCTCTGGCCGTTGGCGAGGTCGTCGGCGGTGATGGAGGAGCCGATCACCGGGATGCCCCGCTGGGTCAGCCGCGCCACGGCCGCCTTGTTGGGGTCGGTGCTCTGCCCGATGCCCGCGACCGCCCGCAGCCGGTCCGCGCTGTTCGTCATCGCCGTCAACTGGTCCACGGTGTGCTGCCAGAGGTCGCCGCTCGTCCCCGGGTTGGCGAGCACCAGCCGGATCTGCGGGGTCTGCCCGTTGGAGTCGTGGTTGGCCTGGTACTGCGCCAGGTAGGCGCCCTGCAGCTGATGCTGGATGTCGTTCACGCTCGTGGCGGAGGTGGAGGTGTACGGCAGCATCAGCGCCACCGTCACGTAACTCCCCTGCTTGAGGCCGGAGTTCTCCCGCCAGATCGCCTTGACGACGTCCGTCAGCGCGGGCTGCCCGAAGTCGTACGGCCCCGGCCCCGTCGCCACGCCCACGCACTCGTCGCTGTCCTGCGGCCGGGCCACCCCGGGCGCGCAGGAGCGGTCCTCGTGGGTGAGGACGCGGACCCCGAACACCGCGCCGGTCACCAGCACCGCCCCCAGCAACAGGGCGAGATAACGGCGCAGCGGGATCTCCCACACGCTCTCCCGCAACCAGCTCCCCACGCCTGCCATCACGCCTCCCCGATGTCGTCGTCCGGCCCGTCCTCCGGGTCCTCCGGGCCGGTCATCGGCCGCCCGGCGAGCGCCGCCGCCGGCCAGTCCCGGGAGGCCCGCCACAGCAGCGCGTTGCCCGCCGGATGCAGGTTGGACAACTGCTCCAGCTCGAAGCCGAGCCGGACGGCGACCTGCTGCTCGGGCAGCACCAGCGGGTCCGCCAGCTGCCACACCGCGTGCAGCAGGCGTCGTACCAGCCGGTGCAGTACGGGGTCCGCGCCCTCCGGTACGGCATGGGTGGCGTCCGTGTGGCCGAGCGCCACGCCGGCCCGCTCGTCGTCGGCCCGGCCGGTGAAGTCGCGGCCCTCGGCGTCGTGCGCGTGGAAGTACGGCGCGGACGCGACGAACAGCAGCGTGCGCAGCCACTCCCGGGTGTCCGCGGTGACGAAGGTGTCCCGCAGATGCGCGACCGCCGACTCGGTCCGGCCGAGGGCCAGTTCATGGTGCAGCCGGTACCGGGCGTCCTCGGGCGCCGTGTAGTACGCGACGAGCCTCTCGTGCGCGGTACGCCAGGACGCGTGGTTCTCCTCGCACAGATGCAGCCGGAGCAGCAGCAGGGTGCGTACGAACGGGTCGCCGACGAACCGGCCCGGCACCTCCGGCAGCCCCTCCTCGGCGAGCCGGGCCTGCAGCGCCCGTACGCTCGCCGGACCGAAGGTGTCCGGCAGCAGCGCCGAGGCCAGCGCGCACGCCGAACCGTGGTCGTGCGCGGCGGCCAGCACGGTCAGCTCCGCCAGATACGCCTCGGGCACCAGCCCGTCCAGCAGCGCCCGGTAGGTGGGCAGCCCGGGCAGGTCCTCGGCCGGCCGGACGTCCGCCGTGAGCAGCCGGGCCGGCGAGGACACCCGCGGCGGATTCTGCGCGGCCGACTCGGCGAGCAGCTCGATGCCGAGCGGGTTCCCGCCGGTCAGCCGGTGGATGGCGTGCGGGAGCCGGGGCGGCAGGACGGTGTCCCCGCGGACCGCGCCGACCAGGTGCAGGGTGTCGTCCGGGCTCAGCGGCGGCAGCGCCACCAGCAGCGCCCGCGACGAGGGGGCCGCCCCCGGCTCCCAGCCGGACCTGCGGGCCACCTCCGGCAGCCGCCGCCGCACCGCCGCCGGCAGCTCCTCGCGGGCCTCGCCGAGCCGGGCCGCGACGAACGCCACCTGGTCCCGCACGCCCTCGGCGCGGTCCCGCAGCACGGCCGCGACCAGCCCGGGGCCGGGCGCCGACTGGGCGTTGTCGAGCAGCACCAGCGGCCGGCCGAGCCGCTGCATCCGGGGCAGCACGCCGGCGTAGGCCTCGGTCAGGTCTTCCAGCAACGCCCGCACCAGATACCGCTCGGCGTGCTCCCGGTTGGGGCCGCCGTCGCCGAAGTGCCGGGACAGCAGGATCAGCCCGCGCTGGGCGTTGCCGCCCGCGTTGGGATACGTCCGGTACCACACCGACGCCTTCTGGCGCCGCCGGCCCGCGAAGCCCTCCGAGACGGCCTCCAGGGTCGCCTCGATCGCGCCGGACACCAGGGGTCCGGTGCCGGTGGCCGCCGCGACGACCTTGGCCGCGACCTTCCCCGCCCAGCGCCCGGCGAACCCGCCGAACCGCGAGCCGCCCTCGTTCAGCAGCAGGATCCGCTCGACCTCCCGGCGGATCCGATCCGAGTCGGCGTCGCCCCAGCCGCTGGCGGCCACCGCGACCAGGCCCGTCATCAGCCGCGGGAACGAGATCCGGCCGGCGCCCGTCACCGGTGCCGCCAGCTGCTCGGCGAGCACCAGCAGCGCCTGCGCGAGCGGCGACCAGGAGTCGCCGGACCGGCCCGCCGGCGGCCCGGCGAACTGCTCCTCGGCACAGTCGATCAAGGCGACCGGAGTGTGCCCCTGGTACGCGTCCCGCAACTCGGCGAGGACCGCGCTCTTGCCGAGCCCCCGGGCACCGGTCAGCATCACAAAGGGCAGTTCGTCGGGGTACTCCGGCGGATGGGCACGGTGGTGCCAGGGGCGCAGACCGACGTGCCGCGGCGCGAGGCCGGCGGGCTCGTCGTTGAACAGCGCCCCGCGTCCATGCAACCGTCTGCCCACCCGATCGCCCCCCTCAACGATCGCCCCCTCAACAGCAGTGTAGGAAGGGGCAGTTGCTTCGGGCCAGAGTCAGTGGTGTCCGTTGGGTTACGAAAACTGTCGATGTAGGTTCCGGTCAGGACACGGCCGTGAGGCTGCCGCGCGTGGCGACCGAGGCGATGTGATCGCGCAGCCGCTCCACGTACAGCCGCAGGTTCTTCGCCGCCACGTCCGTGTCCGGGTACCGGCTGGCCAGCCACAGCCCCTCGTGCAGCCGGTTCACCCACACGCACACCTGGTCGCCGTACGACACCCGGATCAGCCCCGCCGCCCGCTGTTCGGCCCAGTGTTCGGCGCCCGGGATGGACCGGGTGTCGCAGTAGGAGACGATCGAATACAGGTCCGGCGAGGTCGGCCGGAAGTCCGCGCCGAGCAGGCTCAGCACCCGGGCCAGCGGCATCCGGGACAGCGGCCGGCTCGCGCGCAGCTCGTCGCGCACGGCCCGCATGGCGTCCCGCAGCCCCGTCGTACGGTCGACCGTCACCTCGATCGGCGCGCCGCCGACGTACCACCCCACGGAGTCGCTCCAACGCGACTTCACCCGGGTGTGGAACGGCACCACCGTCCGGTACACCGGCTGACCGCCCAGCTCGTGCACGGTCAGCGCGGTCGCGGCCAGCAGCCCGACCTGGCTGCCGCCGTAGGGCCGGCAGTACGCCTCGAACGCCGCCGCCGCGTCCGCGTCCGCCAGCGCCTCGCACAGCATCCGCTGACGCGGCAGCGGCCCGCCCGGCTCCAGTCCCAGATCGACGGGGAAGCCCGGCAGCATCCCGTCGCAGCGCCGGATGAACTCCCGCCAGCGGCCGACGGTCGCGTGCCGGGCGTCGATGCCGTCGGCGTCCGCCCGCTCGAGCTGACAGAAGTCGACGTAACTGGCCACGGGGGAAGCCGAGGTGCCGGGCACGGCGCCGGTCAGGCCCGCGGTGTACAGGTCGTGCACCTCGGCGGGGAGCCGGTGCAGGGAGTAGGCGTCGACGTTGCTGTGGTCGAAGGCCATGTACACGGAGACGCCGTCGTCCCGTACGACGGCGGTGTAGATGAGGTTGGGCCAGCGCAGCGCGTCCGCGACGGTGTCGAAGCGCTGCTGAAGATGCCGGACCAGCTCACCGGCGTCCGGGAAGTCCCCGGCCTCCTCCCGATGCAGCGCCACATCGGCGGCGTCGAGGGTGAACCGGCGCAGCTCGTCCCCGGCGTCTCCGGCCCAGCGGAAGCCGCTGCGCAGCGTCTCGTGCCGTACCGTCCAGGCACGCAGCGCCTCCTGGAGCACATCGAGGTCGACCGGGCCCGGCAGGTCGAAGGCGGTGCCCAGCCAGGTCGGCACGAACAGCCCGTCCTCCCGGACGCACTTGGCGGTCCGGATGTGCGACTCCTGGATGTAGGCGGGCGGCCGGGAGTCCTCCGGGAGCGCCGTCGCCGCCGCCACGGTCGCCGGGCTCAGCGTCCATTCGACGAGCCGTCCCGGCCGGACCTCGCAGCGCTGGATGTCAGTGATTCGCACGCGTCTCCCATCACAGAAGGGGGCCCCTGGATGCGGGCCCCCTTCAAGGCAATGCCGGGGGACGGGGCGGGGACATGCGTGTCCGGTCCATTTCAGCGGAACGGGTGGTGGGACGAACGCGGGATTGATTAACCGACGGTGATCGGGGCCACACTGACGGCATGGACCAGGAACAGGCCAGCGCCTGGCTCGCCACCGCCGTCGCCGAGGCCCGCGCCGGCCGCGCCGAGGGCGGCATCCCGATCGGCGCCGCCCTCTACGGCCCCGACGGCACCCTCCTGGGACGCGGCCACAACCGCCGGGTCCAGGACGGCGACCCCTCCCTGCACGCGGAGACGGCCGCGTTCCGCGCGGCGGGCCGCAGGCGCACGTACGCCGGTACGACCATGGTGACCACGCTCTCGCCGTGCTGGTACTGCGCGGGCCTGGTCCGGCAGTTCGGCATCTCGCGGGTGGTGATCGGAGAGGCCACGACGTTCCACGGCGGCCACGACTGGCTCGCGGAGCACGGCGTGGAGATCGTCGTCCTGGACGACCCCGAGTGCGTGGAGCTGATGCGCGCCTTCATCGACGAGAACCCGGCTCTGTGGAACGAGGACATCGGTGAGTGAGCTGAACGATCCGCGTATTCCGACCATCGATTTGGCCCCCTGGCTGGACGGCGACGCCGAGCGCCGCGCCGCCCTGGCTCGTACCGTCGACCAGGCCTTGCGGAGCGCCGGCTTCCTGCTGGTCACCGGGCACGGCGTGGACCCCGGTCTGCGCCGTGCGATCCGGGAGGCGGCGCGCCGCTTCTTCGTGCTGCCCGCCGAGGCCAAGCGGGCCTACGAGGCGAAGGTCGGCGGGCGCGGCTGGCTCGGGCCCGGCGCCGAGGCCAACGGGTACGCGGAGGGGACCGAGACCCCGCCCGACCTGAAGGAGTCGCTGACCTTCGCCACGCATGAGCCCTTCGACGACCCGGCCGTCAACGCCGAGTGGTACGCGCCCAACGTGTGGCCGGCGGAGGTCCCCGAACTCCGGCCGCTGTGTGAGGAGTACCTCGCGCGGATGGCCGAGCTGGAGAAGGAGCTGCTGACCCTGCTGGGGCATGCGCTCGGCCTGGAGACCGACTTCTTCAGCCGCCACATGGACCACCCGACCTACGGGTTCAACATCAACTGGTACCCGGGGACGGAGGTCGTCGGGGAGCCGGAACCGGGGCAGTTCCGGATCGGACCGCACACCGACTTCGGCACCGTCACGATCCTCGACCGGCAGACGGGCAAGGGCGGGCTGCAGGTCTACACCGACGAGGACGGCTGGCAGGACGCCCCCTGGGATCCGGCCGCGCTCACCATCAACATCGGCGACCTGATGGCCCATTGGACCGGTGACCGCTGGCGCTCGGGACGGCACAGGGTGCTGCCGCCGCCCGCCGACGCGCCGGGCGAGGAGCTGATGTCCCTCGTCTACTTCGGCGAGTGCACCCCGGGCACCCGGGTGGAGTCCGTACCGGCACCAGTCGGCCGGGTGGCGTATCCGCCGGTGGACTCGCATGTGTACCTGCGGGAGAAGCTGAACTCGATCACCGTGGAGAGTTGAAGCCGTTCACTTCGGCGCCGCGCCGACCGATCTCCAGACGGCACCGTTCCTAGGGTTGTTGGCCGGTGTTGGCCAACTCGCCGTAATCCGGACGTGTGGTCCGGTGGCCCTCCCGACGGTCCTGAGGGCCTGGGAACAGTGCGAGCTGGTCACTGCGGCGCGGTCGGGTCTTGCCGCCCGTGGTGGGCTTGCCCGCTGTCCTGGGTGGGCTCGCGGTCCCGCACGCCCTCGGCAGGGATGAGGCCTGGCCGGTAGCTCTCCCCGCGCTCATCCTCCGGTGAGCGGGGGTCACACCTGGCCGACGCCGGATCCCGTAACCGAGGGCGCGCCTGCCGATGGCCACCGAGGCAGCATGGTGCCGGGTGACCTTGGTCTTGTTCGTCGATTGCTGCTTGAGGGGTGTGGTCCTACGGCTCCACGGGCCTCGGCTCCTGCTCGGACTCGACCGCGCGCTGGACCTTCCGCAGTGCCGCAGGCGGCAGCGTCAAGGTCGTCAACGTCTCCACCGGCGCCTGTCTGAGCGCCAACGGCAACGGCCAGGCCGTCTTCGTCGGCGACTGCTCGCAGGGCGGCGGCAATCTGCGCTGGACGACGGGTTCCGGCAACTCCCTGGCCACGGTCATGGACGGCGGCTGCCTCGACCTCGCCTTCGGCGGCGGTGTGGACGAGCAGACCTGCCAGTCGGGCACGTCCTCGCAGAGCTGGGCGAGGACGTAAGGGGTCATCCGCTGATCATGCCGATGATCGCGCGCACCGCGTCGGCGACCGGCTGGCCGACCGCACCGACGGTGCTCGCGATCCCGGCGATCGCCATCAGCGCACCCCGCCGCGCCTGCGCGGGCACGGCGGCGTCGGGAGCGAGGACGGGCAGGGAGTCGTCCAGCAGCTGGGCGTCGGCCGCCGGCACCTGGGCGCGCAACTCGGTGATGAGCCGGTGCAGTTCGGCGAGGGCCGCGACCAGCGCCGGGTCCTGCCCGGCGCCGGCGGCACCGTAGTTCCTGACGATGCCCTGGTTGCCCTGGCCGCCGTACATGTTCACGTTGTCGCCGTAGTGGTAATTGCCGCCGCTCATCCGCTGATCCCCACGTTTCCGCTGCCGCCGTACATGTTGACGTTGTCGCCGAAGTAGTAGTTCTTCGGCGAGAAGTGCAGGCTCTGCACCGTCACCTTGAACTCGGTGTCCGGATGGTCGATGGCGTACGAGATCTGGCCGACGACCTGGTCCAGATACTGCGGGTTCTGGCTGGTCACCAGCGCGGTGGACGCGCCCGATGTCTCCACCGCGAGGACGTGGTGGTCGGAGGCCAGCAGGACCGAGAACAGTTCGACGATGAAGTAGATCTCGAGGCCGAGGGCCGCGATCCAGACGACCGTGACGTAGCCGGCCGCGCCGGAGTTGTCCCCGCCGCCACTGCTCGCGATCAGTCCGGGCACCATCGCGAAGAACCCGATGAGCAGCAGCCCTGCGGTGTAGCGCAGGAAGCGCAGCACCGCCTCCTTGCGCTTGGGGCGCATGACGAAGGTGTAGACGCGGGCGATGTTGTGCAGCGGGTACACCGCAGCGCCGATCCACAGGATCCGCTTGCTGACCCGCAGATCGACGGAGGCGGAGGCCGGCTGCCGGGGTGGCGCGGGCACGTCCGGCATGTACGGCGCGGAGGCGGGTGGAGCGCTCGTCGGCGCGGGTGGCGGGGTGGCAGGTACGGGTGGTGGCTCCTGGGCCGGGTTCATGTGTCTCTGTCCCCCAGAGGTCAAGCGATCGCTCGCAACTCAGTGATGACCATTAACCACAGGTCAGACGACGAGTGGCAAGTCGTTATGAGCAACGAAGTCGTCTCTGTCGGTGATGAATTGATGGAGACTCACCTTCGCATTTCTTTCCTCCGGCGTTGGCCGGGCGTTCGACCCGGGATCGTCCGGCAAGCGCACGATCCTGTCCCCGCTGACGCAGGAGACACGGGTGTACACAGACAGAGCCGAGACCGAAAGACCGCGTTCGACCGGCGAGCCCCGGCTACGGGTCGGGGCTCCGGCGGTCGCGTCCTCGCCGGGCTCCACGGCGCGCCGATGGTTCCCGCGCGCCGTCGCCGCCGTCACCGCCCTGTGCGCGATCGTCGTCCTCGCCCAGGGGCACGTCGGCCTGCCCTTCACCCATATCGTCACGATCGAGGCGAAGATGGCCTCGAAGGCCGACTACTTCGAGGATCCCGAGGTCCAGCGGCTGCTCGTCCGGCACGGCTTCCGCGTGCACATCACCCGCATGGGCTCGCGGGGGATCGCCGCGCAGAGCTACGACGGCTACGACGTCGTGTTCCCCTCCGGGCAGCCCGCCGCCGACCTGATCACCAGGAAGCGCGCGGCCGAGGGCCACCCGGCGACGACGTACCGTCCGTTCGTCAGCCCGATCGTGCTCGGCACCTACCGCGAGTACGCCGAGACGCTCCAGGAGGCCGGGATCGCGACCCCGTTACCGGGGGTGCCCGCCGGAGCCAAGCCGCTCTACTACTCGCTGAACATGCAGAAGTTCCTGCAGGCGACCGCCGACGGCCGCCGCTGGGACAGGCTCGGCATCGACCGGCACGGCATCCACAACGGCAACAAGGTGCTCGCGCAGACCTCCGACATCTGCGAGGCCAACTCCGCCGGCACCTATCTGGGCCTGGTCTCCTACGTGTGGAACCACGACAACATCCCGCAGAACCCGGCCGAGGCGGCACAGTTCGCCGAGCGGATAAGGCTCCTCCTCAACGACCAGGGCATGCCGTCCTCCGAGAAGAACGAGACCTACGTCTCCGCCGAGGGCAAGAGCATCGCGCCGATCGCGGTGATCTACGAGCACCAGTTCCTGGCCCACCAGATCGACACCCAGGCCGACACCGGACACCTCGACGACGAGCGCGTGCTGCTCTACCCGTCCGTGCGGTTCGTCACCGAGCCGCAGCTCATCGCACTGACCCCGGACGGCGACCGGCTCGGCGACCTGATCGGCAAGGACCCGGCGCTGCAGCAGCGGGCGATGGAGCTGGGCTTCCGGGTCCGGGACGCCGAGGGCGCCTCCGCCACCAGCGACGCGCTGACCCGGTTCCTCACCGGCCGCCACATCCAGGCGCCCGTTCTGTCGGACGACGACACCAAGGCGGTGCTGCCCCGGCTCGACCTGCTGGAGAAGATGATCGAGACCGTCGGCGACTGCACCCCCGTGGCCCAGTCGGCGGCGGCCGGGGAGGCGCCATGAGGGCCCGCGGGCTGCGGGCCGCCCTGTGCCTGGTCCTGCTCGCCGCGCTCGGCGGTCTCGTCTCCTGCTCAGGCGGGGGCGGCGGCCCCGACACCACCCTGCACGTCCTGGCCAGCGACGAACTCGCCGACATGAAACCCCTGTTGGACCGGCTCCGGCAGGACACCGGCGTCCGCCTAGACCTGGACTACCGGCCGACCAACGACGCCGGCGACACCCTGCTGACCGGCCGCCACTCCTACGACCTGGCCTGGCTCTCCTCCGACCGCTACTTCCGCCTGAAGGCCAAGCAGGCCGCCACCGGGAGCCATCCGACCACCATCGTGCAGAGCACGTCGACCATGCGCTCCCCGGTCGTCGTCGGCCTCACCCCGGACCTGGCCCGCACGCTGCGCGCCAGGGCGCCCGGCGGACGCCTGTCCTGGGCGGACCTCGCCGACGCCGCCGCCACCGGCACCGTACGCTTCGGCATGGCCGACCCCCGGCACAGCAACAGCGGTCTCGCCGCACTGGTCGGCGTCGCCACCGCCGCCGCCGGCACGGGCAGCGCGCTGCGCCCGGCGGACGTCAGCTGCGACCGGCTGCGCGGCTTCCGCTCCGGGCAGACCCTCACCGCCGAGAGCTCCCACGCCCTGCTGGACGACTTCGCGAGCCACCCGGGCCGTACCAACGCCCTGATCACCTACGAGTCCGAACTGCTCACCCTGAACGCCTCCGGCCGGCTGAAGCAGCCCCTGGAGATCGTCCACCCCGCCGACGGCATGGTGCTGTCCGACTATCCACTGCTCCTGCTCGACCAGCGCCGCCGGGACGCCTACGACCGCGTGGTGACCTGGCTGACCGCCGCCGACCACCAGCGGGAGATCATGCGGCGGACGCTGCGCCGCCCGGTCAGCACCGCCGTCACCCGCGACCCCCGGCTCACCGCGCCGCTGGACAACGCCCTGTACTTCCCGGACGACCCGGCCGTCCTCGACCGGCTGCTCGCCGACTACGGCGACCCCCGGCGCCGGGTCGCCGACCAGGTGATCTTCCTGCTGGACTTCTCCGCCTCCATGCGCGGCTCCCGTACGACCGCGCTGCGGGCCGCGTTCGCCGGGCTCAGCGGGGCGGACTCCTCCGCCACAGGCAAGTTCGTCCGCTTCTACCAGGGCGAGCGGCTGACCGTGATCCGCTTCGGCGGGCGCCCGCTGGACGAGCGCACGGTCACCGTGCACGGCGCCGCCGACCTCGCGGCCCTCACCAGCTTCGTCGCCGACGGCGGCTACGACGGCGCCACCGCCGTCTGGTCCGCCCTGGACCACGGTTACGCCACCGCCGAGAAGACCCTGCGCGACGACCCGGGACGCGTGGTGTCCATCGTGCTGATGACCGACGGCGAGAACAACGCGGGCATCGACCGCGCGACCTTCGTCAGCCGCTACCGGGCCCGGCCCGCCGACGCCCGCGCCGTGGCGACGTACCCCGTCCACTTCGGCGACTCCGACGCGGCCGAACTGCGCCAGATCGCCTCGGTGACCGGCGGCCGCATGGTCGACGCCCGCGCCCAGTCCCTGTCCAGCGCGTTCAAGGAGATCCGTGGCTGTTCTTGACGGCACCTGGTGGAGCGCCTGGTGGGGCGCGATGGTCTGGTGGCTGGTGGCCTTCGCCGGCCTGCTCGTGCTGGGCGTGCGCGTCGTACGGCGGGCCCTCAGGCGGCTCAGGAAGACACCCGAGGACCCCCACTACCTTCCGCTGTATCTCGACAACGACGCGGTCCTGGACGTGTTCAAGCTGGGCAACTACCGGTCGGCGCTGCGCCGGGAGGTCGAGGTACGCAACGTGCGCAACACCGGGTGTCTGGCGTCGATACCGCTGGTGTCGCTGATGTTCCAGCTCTCCGGGGACAGAACCACCGAGATCGTCGCCAAGTACGTCGAGGAGAGCGAGCCGATCTCGGTGATCGGCCTGCTGCTGTCCGTCCTGCGGCGGGGGGACGGGCTCGTCCGGGTGCGGCTGCGGCGGGACGAGCCCGGAGCGGTCACGCCGAACCGCGCCCTCCTCGGGGCCGGGGCGGCCGGTGAGGTGGTCCTCAGCGAGATCGGTGAGTTCGTCATGGTCACCGGCCGGTTCGAGGCCGAGGACTCCCGGGGCGACACGCTGGTGATGCGGGCCCCCTACGGCGACGGCGGTCAGTCCGCGCACCTGCGGGTCGTCCTGCGCGTCGACGGGCTGCGCTCCCCGGGACGGCAGCTGCCCGAGGGCCAGTTCCAGGCGCACTGCCTGGGCAAGGTGACGACCTGGCGTCCCGACACCCGCGAGGTCGTGCTCCAGTACCCGGTGGCCGTCTTCCAGTGAACTGCGGGTATCGGCGCCGCCGATGCCCCCATCGGCAGCACCCCGTACTGGCCCGTGGATCGACGTCCGGGCCGGTCCTAGCGTCGACGTCATGACCCCGGAACTCAAGGGCACCGCCCAGCTGACCACCGCCATGATGCTCTCCGGCACCCTCGGCGTCTTCGTCGTCGAGTCGGGCGCCTCGCCCTTCAACGTCGTCTTCTTCCGCGTCCTGTTCGGCGCCCTCGCCCTCGGCGGCTATGTCACCGCCCGCGGCTGGCTGCGCGACCACGGCTTCACCCGCCGCACCCTCTCCCTCGCCGTCCTCGGCGGGGTGTTCATCGTCTTCAACTGGGTGCTGCTGTTCTCGTCGTACGAGAACACGTCCATCTCCGTCGCCACGGTCGTGTACCACACGCAACCCTTCTACGTGGTCCTCCTCGGCGCCCTGCTCTTCCGCGAACGGCTCACCGCCGCGAAGGCCGGCTGGATCGCCGTGGCCTTCGCCGGACTGATCCTGGTGTCGGGCGTCACCCCGGCCGACTTCGGGCGCGGCGGCTCGTACCTGCTCGGCATCGGCCAGGCCCTGCTGGCCGCGCTGTTCTACGGCCTGTCCACCCTGGTCACCAAGCGCATCACGGGAGTGCGCCCGCACCTGATCGCCCTCGTCCAGGTCCTGGTGGGCATCCCGCTCCTGCTCCCCTTCGCGGACTTCGGCGCGATGAGCGGCACCGGCTGGGACTGGGGCTGGCTGGTGGGCCTCGGCCTCATCCACACCGGAGTGATGTACGTCCTCATGTACGCCGCGTACGCCGAGCTGCCGACGTCGAAGATCGCCGTACTGGCCTTCGTCTACCCGGCGGTCGCGATGCTGATGGACTGGCTGGTCTACGGCCATCACATCGGGCTCGTCCAGGCACTGGGCGTGCCGCTGATCGTCACCGCCAGTCTCAGGGTGACCCTTGCTCGGCGACCAGCCGCCGCGCCTGCTCCACGAACAGCCGCGCATGCGCCGGAAGCCGCTTCCCGGCCCGCCACGCCAGCTGCGTGCGAAGCGTGAACGGCGGCTCCCAGGCCAGCCGTACGAGAGAACCCTCCGCGAGTTCGGCGGCGACCGTCACCTCGGGCAGCAGCGCGATCCCGAGGCCGGCCGCCGCCGCGCGCTTGGTGGCCTCGATCGTGCCGAACTCCGTGAACCGCACCGGCCGCAGAGCCGTCAACTCCCGTTCGAACAGGTCCCGGTAGGCGCAGCCGGGCTCGGTGGCCAGCAGGGACTGGCCGGTGAGGCCGGCGGTCGTCACGGGGGACGCGCTCAGCTCGTGCCCGGGCGCGGCCACCAGCGCCAGCGGTTCGACGGCGAGCACGGCGGACTCCAGGCCCGGGTGCTCGGTCTCCGCCTCCATCAGGAACCCGAGGTCGTACGTGCCCTGACGCAGCGCCTGCCGGGTCTCGTCGCCGATGGTGGTGCGCAGCGCGAGCCGCACCTTGGGATGGCGGTGGTGGAAGTACTCCAGCAGCGGGGGCAGCCGGTAGGAGGTCAGGGACTCCATCGTGCCGACGGTGAGCGCGCCGGACGGCTCCTGCGCCCCGGTGACCGCCGCGCGGGCCTCCTCGGTCAGGTCGATGATCTGCCGGGCGTAGGGCAGCAGCCGCTCGCCGGCCTCGGTGAGCCGGATCCTGCTGCCGAGCCGGTCGAACAGCTCGACGCCGAGCGAGGACTCCAGGGTGCGGATCTGCCCGGTCACGCTGGACTGCGCGTACGACAGCTCGGCCGCGGCCTGGGTGAAGCTCAGTACGGTGGCGACCTTCTCGAAGGTGACGAGCAGCCGGAGTTCCATCAGCCCTTCTCGGGGTCGTCCTTGTTCAGGGACCTGAGGAACTCGGGGTTGTCGTCGGGGGCGACCCACTGCCCGGGCACGGCGCCGCCCACCGGGACCGGCTGCCGCACCTTGCCGGTGATCAGCCAGGCGACCGGACCGACCAGCACCTCGCCGAACAGCAGGATGATGATCACCCACACCACCTTCGGCAGATGCCGCACCTCCTCCTCGGGGGTGTTCAGACAGTCCACGAAGGCGTAGATCCACAGCGCCAGGACCAGTAGGAACGGCAGATACCTGAGCATGCTCGCGTGCACTCCCCACATGAGACCCGGGCCCCGGTGACCGGCTCAGGTTAGCGGGTGGCAGATACTGGGACACATGGCTTACGACGATCTTCGCTCCCTGTTGCGGGCGCTGGAGCGCGAGGGAGACCTCAAGCGCATCAAGGCCGAGGTCGACCCATTTCTGGAAGTCGGGGAGATCGTCGACCGGGTGCAGAAGGCGGGCGGACCGGCGCTGCTCTTCGAGAACGTGAAGGGCTCCGCGATGCCCCTCGCGATGAACGTCTTCGGCACCGACCGGCGCCTGCTCAAGGCGCTCGGCCTGAAGTCGTACGGCGAGATCTCCGAGAAGATCGGCGGCCTGCTGCGGCCCGAACTGCCGCACGGCTTCGTCGGGGTGCGCGAGGCCTTCGGGAAGCTCGGCGCGATGGCGCACGTCCCGCCGAAGAAGATCAAGGAAGCGCCGGTCCAGGAGGTCGTGCTGCACGGGGACGAGGTCGACCTCGACCGGCTCCCGGCGCTGTTCACCTGGCCGCAGGACGGCGGCTCCTTCTTCAACCTGGGGCTCACGCACACCAAGGACCCGGAGACGGGCATCCGCAACCTCGGGCTGTACCGCCTGCAGCGCCACGACAAGCGCACCATCGGCATGCACTGGCAGATCCACAAGGACAGCCGCAACCACTACCAGGTGGCGGCGAGGAGGGGCGAACGCCTGCCCGTCGCCATCGCCTTCGGCTGCCCCCCGGCCGTCACCTACGCCTCCACGGCCCCCCTTCCCGGTGACATCGACGAGTACCTCTTCGCGGGCTTCATCGCGGGCAAGCGGATCGAGATGGTCGACTGCAAGACGGTCCCGCTCCAGGTGCCCGCGAACGCCGAGGTGGTGCTGGAGGGCTGGCTGGAGCCCGGCGAGATGCTCCCTGAGGGTCCCTTCGGCGACCACACCGGCTTCTACACCCCGCAGGAGCCGTTCCCCGCGCTGAAGATCGACTGCGTGACGATGCGGAGGCGCCCGCTGCTCCAGTCGATCGTGGTCGGCCGCCCCCCGACGGAGGACGGCCCGCTGGGCAGGGCCACGGAACGCTTCTTCCTCCCCCTGCTGAAGATCATCGTCCCGGACATCGTGGACTACCACCTGCCCGAGGCCGGGGGCTTCCACAACTGCGCGATCGTCTCGATCGACAAGAAGTACCCGAAGCACGCGCAGAAGGTCATGCACGCGATCTGGGGGGCGCACATGATGTCCCTCACCAAGCTGATCGTGGTCGTGGACGCCGACTGCGACGTGCACGATCTGCACGAGGTCGCCTGGCGGGCCCTCGGCAACACCGACTACGCCCGCGACCTCACGGTCGTGGAGGGCCCCGTCGACCACCTCGACCACGCCTCCTACCAGCAGTTCTGGGGCGGCAAGGCGGGCATCGACGCGACGAGGAAGTGGCCGGAGGAGGGTTACACGAGGGACGGAGGCTGGCCGGACATGGTCCTCTCCGACCCCGATACGGCGGCTCTCGTGGACCGCCGCTGGAAGGAGTACGGGCTGTGACCACCGCCGCGATCCCGCAGCCAGGACGCACCAAGGCGTTCCTCCGTCTGGTGATGATCGAGCACTCGGTCTTCGCGCTGCCCTTCGCCTACATCGCCTCGCTCACGGCGATGTACCAGTGGGACAAGAGCATCCACTGGGCCCGGCTGCTGCTGGTCACGATCTGCATGGTCGGCCTGCGGACGTTCGCGATGGCGGTCAACCGGATCATCGACCGCGAGATCGACGCGCGGAACCCGCGTACGGCCCACCGCGAGCTGGTGACCGGCGCGATGTCGGTCCGCCACGCCTGGACGGGCGCCCTGATCGCGCTGGTGATCTTCCTGGGCGCGGCGGCTCTCCTGAACCCCCTGTGCCTGGCGCTGGCCCCGGTCGCGGTGATCCCGATGGTGGTCTACCCGTACGGCAAGCGCTTCACGAACTTCCCGCAGGCCATCCTGGGCCTCGCCCAGGCCATGGGCCCGGTGGGCGGCTGGCTGGCCATCTCCGGGACCTGGTCCTGGGACGCGGTGGTCCTCGGCCTGGCCGTGGGCATCTGGATCGGCGGCTTCGACCTGATCTACGCCTGCCAGGACGTCGAGACCGACCGCGAGACCGGCGTCATGTCGGTCCCGGCCCGTTTCGGGATCCCGGCCGCGATCTGGGGCGCGCGGGTGTGCCACACCCTGACGACGGCCCTGTTCGTCTGGTACGCCCTGGCCACGCACGCCGGCACCTTCTTCTGGTTGGGCCTGCTGATCGTCGCGGGCGCCTTCGTCTACGAGCACCGCATCGTCCGCCCGCATGACCTGTCCCGCCTGAACAGGGCGTTCTTCAGCGTCAACGGCTTCATCGGCATTGCCCTGTTCGTGTGTGCGCTGCTGGATCTGCTGGTTCGGGGTCTGAGCGTCTGAGTACCTCCCCGGGCATCGCGCACTACGCCCACCCGGCCTGAGTCCTGTCCGACCCACCGGTACGCTCAAGGTGTGAACGCAGGAGAAACGCAGCGCGTGCCTTGGATCGTGGGGGTGTCCGGAGCTTCCGGGACGCCCTATGCGGCGGCTGTGCTGCGGGCGCTGCTGGCGGCGGGGGAGGCGGTGGACCTGGTGGTCAGCCGGGCCTCGCGGCTGACGCTGCTCGATGAGACCGGGATATCGTTCCGGGACGCCCACTGGTGCGACGACCTGCGGGAATGGCTCGGCCGGGGCGCCGACGGCAAGCCTGACACCTTCGATGTGGACCTCGGCGGGGTGCGGTACTGGAACGCGGGGGACCTCGCGGCCGGGCCGTCCTCGGGGTCGTACCCGGCGAAGGGCATGCTCATCGTGCCCGCGTCCACGGCGTGTGTCGCCGGGGTCGCGCTCGGACTGTCCAAGGACCTGCTCCAGCGCACGGCGAGCGTCACCCTCAAGGAGCGCCGGACCCTGGTCGTGGCCGTACGGGAGGCTCCGCTGAACGGGCAGACGCTGCGCCATCTCGTGGCGCTGGACGACGCCGGCGCCACCGTCGTACCGGCCTCGCCCGCCTTCTACGCGGGCGCCACCCACATCCAGGATCTGGTGGACTTCGTCGCCGGTCGGGTGCTGGACGCGGCGGGCGTCGAGCACGGCCTGTACCGGCGGTGGCGGGGCGAACTGGGCACGTCGTAGTACCTCTCTTCAACTTCGGAACTCTGCACCGGAAGGCTTCGATCGCATGGACGCGGTGGACAGGCAGCTCATCCAGGCCCTGAGGGAGAACGGCCGGGCCTCGTACGCGGAGCTGGGGCGCCTCGTCGGCCTGTCGGGACCCAGCGTCACCGACCGCATCAACCGGCTGGAGGCGGCCGGTGTCATCACCGGCTACCGCGCCACGGTGAACGCGGCCTCGCTCGGCCTCGGCGTCACCGCGCTGATCGGCATCTCGCTCTCCGACGCCGCCGACCACGAGGACGTCGCCCAGCGGCTGCGGGACCTGCCGGAGATCGAGGACTGCTGGTTCATCGCCGGCGACGACTCCTACATGCTGAAGGTCCGGGCCACCGATGTGGACGGCCTCGAGCGGATCATCCGGCGGCTCAGCGGGACCAAGGGTGTCTCCCGGACCCGTACCACCATCGTGCTCTCCACCAAGTGGGAGAACCGGGTCGGGGAACTTCCGGAAGAGGTCTAGGCGCGGAGCGCCGTATGGGGGCACCTCCCGCCCGAAGGGTGGGGGAGTACCGTTTACGAAGTCTGTCGAGGAAAGGTGTTGGCATGGACGTCGGGCTCAAGCGCGAGCTGGAGGAGAAGGTCCGCTCCGGTGAGCGGCTGACCCGCGAGGACGGCATCGCGCTGTACGAGTCGGACGACCTGGCCTGGCTCGGCGGCCTCGCGCACGAGGTGCGCACCCGTAAGAACGGTGACGTCGTCCACTTCAACGTCAACCGGCACCTCAACATGACCAACGTGTGCACGGCCTCCTGCGCCTACTGCTCGTTCCAGCGCAAGCCGGGCGAGAAGGACGCGTACACGATGCGCATCGAGGAGGCCGTCAAGCTCGCCAAGGCGATGGAGTCGGAGAACCTCACCGAGCTGCACATCGTCAACGGGCTGCACCCGAACCTGCCGTGGCGCTACTACCCGCGCTCGCTGCGTGAGCTGAAGGCCGCGCTGCCGCACGTGTCGCTGAAGGCGTTCACGGCGACGGAGATCCACCACTTCGAGACGATCTCCGGCCTGTCGGCGTCCGAGATCCTCGACGAGCTGATCGACGCCGGTCTGGAGTCGCTGACCGGCGGTGGCGCCGAGATCTTCGACTGGGAGGTCCGGCAGCACATCGTGGATCACAGGACCCACTGGGAGGACTGGTCCCGGATCCACCGCCTGGCGCACGAGAAGGGTCTGAAGACCCCGTGCACCATGCTGTACGGCCACATCGAGGAGCCCCGGCACCGGGTCGACCACGTTCTCCGTCTCCGCGAACTGCAGGACGAGACGAACGGCTTCCAGGTCTTCATCCCGCTGCGCTACCAGCACGACTTCGTGGACATGAAGGACGGGAAGGTACGCAACCGGCTCCAGGCCCGCACGCAGATGGCCACCGGTGCCGAGGCCCTGAAGACCTTCGCCGTCTCCCGGCTGCTCTTCGACAACGTCCCGCACGTGAAGGTCTTCTGGGTGATGCACGGCGTGCAGACCGCCCAGCTGGCCCTCCAGCACGGCGCGGACGACATGGACGGCTCGGTCGTCGAGTACAAGATCACGCACGACGCGGACAACTTCGGCACCCCGAACAAGCTGACCCGCGAGGACCTGCTGGACCTGATCCGCGACGCCGGCTTCCGCCCGGTGGAGCGCAACACGCGCTACGAGATCATCCGCGAGTTCGACGGCCCCGACCCGGCCCGCCGGGACTCCCCGCAGCCGATGCGGGTGTGAGCCGGTGTCGTTGACATTCGAGCTGGACCCGTCGGTCTCGCCCGCCTTCCGGGACGAGGTGCTCGCGCTGTGGGCGGACGTGTCGAACGCCGGCGGCTCCGTGGGCTTCGTGCCGCCGGTGACCGTGGACGACATACGCCCCGAGCTGGTGAAGCACTTCGTCGCCATGGCCGAGGGCCGCACCCGGTTGCTGGTGGGCCGGGACACGACGGGCGCGGTCGCGGCGACCGCGTTCCTCACGCACAACACACACCGGCTGATGACGCACTGGGTGTGGCTGTACACGGTGATGGTCCACCCCCGCCACCAGGGCCAGGGGTACGGCCGTGACCTGCTCGCGGCCGCCGCCGACGCGGCCCGCACGCTCGACGGCATAGAGGCGATACGGCTCACCTGCCGGGGCGGCCTGGGCCTGGAGCGGTTCTACGGCTCCTGCGGCTACAAGGAGGTCGGCCGGGTGCCCGGCGCCATCCGGGTCGCGCCGGGCGACGACCGCGACGACATCACCATGCTGCTGCCGATCACCTGACCCCCTCGTCCGACCCCGCTGCAAGATCGCCCTCCGGGCGTGCTTCACTGGACGCTGACCCTTTTGGAATCGGACGAGTGGATTGAGATGCTCCGCTACACGCTGATGCGCCTCGGCATCTTCGCCGGCTGCCTCGTCGTCGTCTGGGGAGCCGTCTACTCCGGCATCTTCCCGCGTGGTTTCGGCGACTCCAACTTCCTCTGGGTGCTGCTGCTCTCCCTGGTGCTGTCGGCGCCGATCAGCTGGGTGGTGCTGCGCCGGGAGCGGGAGCGGGCCTCGGTGCAGATCGTGAACCGGGTCGACCGGATGAAGGCCAACCTGGAGGCGAACCGCAGCCAGGAGGACGGCGCCGACGACACCGCCCGCACGCAGGGCGAGGCCGCCACCTCCAACTAGTCTTGCCCTCATGGGTGGGGCGAGGACCAAGCGGATGCCGCGTGCGGTGCGGGAGCAGCAGATGCTCGACGCCGCCGTACGGATCTTCGGCCAGCGTGGCTACATGGCCGCGTCGATGGACGAGATAGCCGAGCTGGCAGGGGTCTCCAAGCCGTTGGTCTACCTCTACCTCAACTCCAAGGAAGACCTCTTCACCGCCTGCATCCGCCGGGAGTCCACCGCGCTGACGCAGGCGGTACGCGCCGGGGTCCGCCCGGACCGCCCCGCCGACCGCCAGCTCTGGGACGGCCTCCTGGCCTTCTTCGCCCACACCGCCGAGCATCCGGACGCCTGGTCCGTCCTCCACCTCCAGGCCCGCACCCACGGCGAACCCTTCGCCTCCGAGGTCGCCGCGATGCGCACGGAGATCGTCGCCTTCGTCACCCGCCTGGTAGCCGTAGCCGCCCGCGAGGCCCACCGGGATCCCGACCTGGCGGAGGGCGAGGTCGCGGGTTTGGCGGAGGCCCTGGTGGGAGCGGCGGAGTCGCTGGCCGCATGGGCCAACACGACACCGGGGGTCACAGCCCGACAGGCGGCGGGCACGTTGATGAACTTCGCGTGGTCGGGATTGGGCAACTTGATGAGGGGTAACAGATGGACTCCGCCGGCTGAAGAAACCTAGGGGCGCGGGGCTGTATCGATGTGCGGCTCCGCCGCGTGGGCGCGAGCAACCCCCACGCACCCGGCAACGGCGACACACCTCCACGGCGCCTAGCCCACCTCCCCAACCAAGTGCAGTCGCCCCCCATCCCCCCGCAACTCGAACCGACCGCACCCATCCGCCCCGTACGCCACCCTGCAAGGCAACAACACCGGCGCCACAAACCGCGCCCGCACCCCGACGGACCCGCTCATACCGTGGGCGGCTACGCAGCGAGCCACCGTCCACATGCCATGCGCGATGGCCCGGGGGAAGCCGAAGAGGCGGGCGGTGAGGGGATGGAGGTGGATGGGGTTGCGGTCACCGGAGACCGCGCCGTACCGCCGTCCGACGTCCCCGGCGAGCCGCCACTCGGCGACGACGGGCAGCGGAGTGTCCTCGCGGACCGGCCGGGGTGCCGTACGGCTGTCGGTGTGATGCCGGGCGAGATACGTGCTGCGGGACTCCCAGACGACGTCACCACCCGCCGCCATCTCGGTCACCACCGTGGCCTCCGTACCGCGCCGGTGCGGGGCCAACCCCTCGATGTGTACGGCGAGTTGGTACTCCTCCGTCGCCGGTACGGCGGTGTGCCGGACGATGTCGATCGAGGTGTGGACGAGGCCCAGCAGCGGCAGCGGGAAGTCCCGGCCGCTCATCAGCCGCATGGCAAGCGGGAAGCCGAGGACGTGCGGGTAGGTCACGGGGAGGGTGGGCTCGCCCGTGGGGAAGCCGCAGACGCGCTCGTAGGCGGCCAGGTGCGCCAGGTCGATACGGACCCCGGGCAGCACGAGCCGGGTGGGCGGGAAGTCCGCCTCGGGGGAGGGGCGTTTGAACGGCGAGCGCAGTGCGCCCGTTATGAGATGCAGCAACTCGCCTGTCATGTCCAGCCGCCTCATGCTTACTCGGGAGTAAGGTTACCGTCGGTAAGTCTAACGTGAGCCCCTGTCGCAAAACCCCCGAGGTTGCACATCCCCGACCCCGGACCATCCCCGAACCCGCACAACCCCCTCACAGTGGGCCCGTACGATCACCTGCCTAACCAGCGGTAACTCCTTTCTGTCGAGGCCCACCGCAGGTGTATGCACGCCAGAGGAGCCGCCCGTGTCCACTCCGTACCCGAACGCCCCCGTCTCCTCCGCCGCCGTCACCGCCGTCGACTACGACGGCCGCCCGGTCCTCGTGGAACCCCGGATCCAGCGGCTGGACGGCGCCGTACGGGAGGTGCACGTGCCGCCGTTCACACCCCCGGTCAAGCACGGGTCGCTCGCGGACCTGCCGTTCGACAACGCCGAGGCCGCCCCGAACGAGGTCGTGCTCAGCCGCCGTGTCCCGGAAGGCGGTTGGGCCGATCTGACCGCCGCCGACTTCGCCGGACAGGTGCTCGCGGTGGCCAAGGGGCTGATCGCCGAGGGGATGGTGCCGGGGGACCGGATCGCCGTCATGGCCCGCACCCGGTACGAGTGGACGCTGCTCGACTTCGCCGCCTGGGCGGCCGGGCTGGTCACCGTGCCCGTCTACCCCACCTCCTCCGTCTTCCAGACCCGGTGGATCCTGCACGACTCCGGCGCCCGTGCCCTCGTCACCGAGACCGCCGCCCAGGCCGCCGCCCTCGGGCCCGAGCTGCCGCACCTGCCCGACCTGCGGCATCTGTGGGTGATGGACAAGGAGCACGTGACCCGGCTGGCGGAGGCGGGCGCGCAGGTGCCGGACGGTGAAGTCGCCGTACGCAGAGGGATGCTGGGCCCCGACACCCTCGCCACGCTCATCTACACCTCCGGCACCACCGGCCGCCCCAAGGGCTGCGCGCTCTCCCACGGCAACTTCTTCGCCGAGGTCGACAACGCCATCGAGCTGCTCTACCCGGTCTTCAAGGCGCAGGACGAGGACCCCTCGGTGCTGCTGTTCCTGCCGATGTCCCATGTGTTCGGGCGGATGGTGGCCATCGCCTGCATCCGGGCCCGGGTGCGGCTCGGGCACGCGCCGAGCCTCGCCGCCGAGGACCTGCTGCCGGACCTGGCCGCCTTCAGGCCAACCGCCCTGCTGACCATCCCGTACATGCTGGAGAAGGTCTACAACTCGGCCCGCGCGAAAGCGGAGTCGGGCGGCCGGGTCTCCGTCTTCGACCGGGCGGCGGCGGTCGCCGTGCGCTACGGCGAGGCGCTGGAGGCCCGGCAGACCGGCACCGGCGGCGGCCCGAGCCGCTCGCTGAAGACGGCCCGCACCTTCTACGACCCGCTCGTCTACCGCAAGATCCGCTCCGCCATGGGAGGAAGGGTCCGCCACATCATCTGCGGCGGCTCCCCGCTCGGCCGGCGCCTCGCCGCGTTCTACGCCGGTGCCGGCATCGAGATCTTCGAGGGGTACGGCCTGACGGAGACCACCGCCGCCACGACGTGCACACCGCCGCTCAAGCCCCGCCTGGGCACGGTCGGCTGGCCGATGCCCGGCACCCGCATCCGGATCGCCGCCGACGGCGAGATCCTCGTCGCCGGCGACCATGTGCTGCGCGGCTACTGGGATCCGGCGGCCGGCGGTGTCGTACCCGCGACCCGGGACGGCTGGCTGGCGACCGGCGACATCGGGGAGCTGGACGACGAGGGCTACCTCACCATCACCGGCCGCAAGAAGGAGCTGCTGATCACGGCGGGCGGCAAGTCGGTGGCCCCGGCCCCGCTGGAGAACTGGCTGCGCCAGCACCCGCTGATCTCGCAGGTCATGCTGGTCGGCGACGGCCGGCCGTTCGTCTCCGCGCTGATCACCCTCGACCCCGACGGCATCACCCACTGGCGTCAGATGATCGGCAAGCACCCGGTCCCACCCGAACTGCTGGTCGGCGACGTGGAGTTGGAGGAGGTCCTGCAGCGCGCGATCGACGAGGCCAACAAGATGGTCTCGCGGCCCGAGTCCATCCGTCGTTTCGCCGTGCTGCCCAGGGACTTCACCGAGGTGGAGGGCCATCTCACCCCGTCGATGAAACTTCGGCGCGAGCAGATCATGGGGGACTTCGCGGAGGCGGTGGAGGGGCTGTACGAGGCTTCCCGGTGAGGGGTCGGCACCCGCTCCCCGGCCGGCTCACGCCGTGCGTCCGGACGTCGGCGTGATGCGGGGAGCGGGTTGCCGCCTGGGTCGGCTCGGTTGCGGCCCGCCCCCGATCCTCGTACCGCGCTCAAGGTGCAGTCAATCCTTGGGTTTTCTCGGCAAACCCCAGTGTTAGCTTGGGTGTTGTGACCCTCGAAGACCTGCGTGTGTTCGTGGCCGTGTGCCGGGCGGGCAGCCTCAGTGCCGTCGCCCGGGACCTCGGCTGCACCCAGTCCGCCGTCAGCCAGCACGTCAAGCGGCTGGAGCGGGAGACGGGCCTGGCCCTGCTGGAGCGCCAGCCGCGCGGGGTCGTACCGACGCAGGCCGGGCGGATCCTGGAGGCCGCGGCCGCCGAGGGCATCTCCGGGCTCGACCTCGCCGTACGACGGCTGCGCGATCTGCTCGACGGGCACAGCGGGCACGTCCGCGTGGCTACCGGCGCCACCACCGTGCGGCACTTCATGTCCGACGCGGTCCTCGCCTTCCGCCGCCGCCACCCCAAGGTCAACCTCGAGTTCCGCACGGTCAGTTCGGGCCGCGGCACCTTCGACGCGCTCGCCGACGGCACCCTCGACCTCGCCTGGATCACCCTCGGCCCGCCGGTGAGGGGCATCGAGCAGCGGACCGTGGTCGAGCTGCCCTGGGTGCTCGCCGTACCGGCCGACGACCCGCTGGCCGCCCGGTCCCGGCTCGATCCGGCCGACCTGGCCGACGTCCCGCTCATCCGGCTGCCGCCCAACTCCGCCTCCGCCGCCCATCTGGAGGCCGCCTGCGCCGAGTCGGGCGTCCGGCTCGCGCACGACGCCTCCGTCGCCGACTGGGACACCGCGCTGCTCCTCGCCGAACTGGGCGCGGGCCGGGCCGTCGTACCCGCCGTACCCGGGCTGCCCGTGCCCGGCGAGGGCCCGCTGCGGCTGATCCCGCTGCCGGGGCTGCGGCCGCTGCCGGTCGGCTGGGCGGTGCGCCGCTGGGACGCGCTCAGCCCGCCCGCCCGGGCCTTCGCGGACACCGTGCGCATCCGCCCGCGGACCCCCGGCGAAAACCGGTAGCGGTGGCTATTTCCGGGCGAACAGGAAGGCCTGGGGGACCTTCTCGTCGAGCCGCTCCTCGGGCTCGCGGACCGTGCGGGACACCAGGGTGAAACCGGCGGCGGTGAGCAGTTGAGCCATGGCGTCCGGGTCCCGGCGGAGGAAGTCCAGCGTCACCGGGTGGCCGAAGGGGCGCTCCAGGCGACGGGGTTCCTCCCCGGCCTGGAAGGCGAGCAAGAGGTGTCCGCCCGGCTCCATGACCCGGTGGAACTCCGCGAAGAGCGCCGGGAGCCGGTCCGTGGGGGTGTGGATCGAGGAGTACCAGCACACGACACCGGCGAGCGAGCCGTCCGCCTGCTCGAGCTCCAGCATCGAGCCCTGCACAAAACGCAGCCCGGGATTCTCGCGCCGGGCGACCGCCAGCATGGACGCGGACAGGTCGAGCCCGAAGACTTCGAGGCCCAGGGCGGCCAGCCTCCCGGTGACCCGCCCGGGCCCACACCCGAGATCAGCCACCACCCCGCCGCCCCCCACCATCCGCGCATACAACCCGAGCAGCACCTCCTCCAACGGCCTCTGCGCGAACTCCTCCTGGAAATGGGCGGCATAGTCGTCGGCGATGGCGTCGTAGAAGGTCCGGGTGGCGGTCAGGAAGTCCTGGGTGTCGGTCATGAGGCCGGAGGGTAGCGCCCACCACTGACAACGTGCCCGGATCCGGGGGCAGCACGTGGCGTACACCGAGCCCTGGGCGGCGCACGCCCAACTGCGGGCGGCACACCGGGACTTGCTCAGTGGAGCATTCGCCACCGGGGGCGGCGCATTCGAGCCTGTCCCGTGGGTGCCCGCTCGGCGGCGGCGCGCCCGCACCTTTGTGGCGGTGCGCGGCCAGCCGACTGTGGGCAGCGGGCCCGCGGCCGCCCGGCGGTGTACGCCCTGCCGACGGCAGCGCACCCGGACTTGCCTGGTGGCGTACGCCCGGCAGGGCGCGCCCGCGCCCGGCCCGCGGTGGACGTCTCGGTCGGCCGAGCGGGTGGGGGAGGTCAGGTGACTCCGGCCGCTCGCAGCAGCGCCGTGGTCGCCGCCGCTCCCACGACCACCACCACGAACGGTGCCCTTCGCCACGCCAGCAGGCCTCCCGCCAGCACCCCGGCCGGCCGCGCCCAGCCCGCGAGGTCGCCGCCCTCGGTCAGCGCGCCCGTGGCCAGCAGGGCGACGAGCAGGACGACGGCCCCGGCCGCGGCCAGCTCCTGCACCCGGGCGGGTATCTCGACCCGCCCGTGCAGCACCGGCCCGACCAGCCGGAAGGCGTACGTGCCGACGGCGAGGGCCAGGATCACCACGACGGTGGCGTTCATACCGCCCGACCTTCTTCCCGGTTCCGCCCCCGGTGCAGAAACAGCCCGGCCAGAGCGACCAGCACCGGCACCCCGGCCGGTACGGCGGGCGTCACGGCCAGGGCCAGTCCGGCGCCGAGCAGGGCGCATCGCCGTACCGCCGCGTCCGCGCGCAGGGTGGGCAGGACCAGGGCGATCAGGACGGCGGGGAAGGCGGCGTCCAGGCCGTAGCGGGCGGTGTCGCCAAGCGCGCCGCCGGCCAGTGCGCCCGCCAGCACGCCGATGTTCCACACGGCGAACAAGCCGAGCCCGGAGATCCAGAACGCCCGCCGCTGCCGTACCGGATCGCTCTGGGCGAGGGCGAAGGCGACCGTCTCGTCGGTGACGAGGTGCGCGCCGAGGAAGCGGGCCGCGCGGCTCGTGCCGAGGATCTCCGCCACGGCCAGGCTGAACGCGGCCGTCCGGGTGTTGAGCAGCAGCCCGGTGGCCGCCGCCGCGAGCGGACCGCCCCCGGCGAGCAGCACGCCGACCGCGCTGAACTGGGCCGACCCCGCGTACACCACCACGGACATCAGCACCGGCACCCACAGCGGCAGCCCGCCGGCGACGGAGACCGCGCCGAAGGAGACGCCGACGATGCCGCTGGCCAGCCAGACGAGCGAGCTGTCGCGGACGAGGGAGCGGTCCTCGGACATGTCAGGGGGCGTCGGGGGCATCGGAGTGGTTGTTCGTTGTGGCGAACGCATGTTCTCTACAATGGACAGAGAACCTTGTGTCCGTCAAGGCGAACGATCGTACCGATGGAGCGAACGACATGGCCGAGCCGCCTCCCCGGGTCCCCGACCGGCTTCCGATGGAGTGGATCGCCGCGTCCCTCAAGCGCGAGCGCGCCCGCGCCGGGTTGTCCCTGTCCGAGCTGGCCAAGCGCGCGGGAATCGCCAAGTCCACGCTGTCCCAGCTGGAGGCGGCGAGCGGGAACCCGAACGTGGAGACGCTGTGGGCGCTCGCGGTGGCGCTGGGGGTGCCGTTCAGCGCGCTGGTCGAGCCGCCGGTGCAGAGCGTCCAGGTGATCCGCGCCGGACAGGGCCCGGGAGTCGCCTCCGGGCAGGCCAGCTTCGTCGGCATCCTGCTGTCGGCGAGCCCGCCCGGGGCCCGGCGGGACATCTACCAGATCCGCGCCGAGCCGGGCTCGGCGCGCACGGCCGAGCCGCACATCCCGGGCACGGTGGAGCATCTGATCGTCGGCACGGGACGGGTGAAGGCGGGCCCGGCCGGAGAAGAGGTCGAACTGGATCCCGGCGATTACATGGCGTACCGGGGGGATGTCGCCCACTCCTACGAGGCGCTGGCGCCGGGTACGACGTTCGTCCTCGTCATGCAGCACGTGTAGAGAATTCGCCGGGAATTCACACGGCGGGTGGGTGGGCCGAAAAGGCAGGAGCCCCGTCGCCTTACGGCGCGGGGCTCCTTGGGTACTGCACTCAGGTTCTGCGATCAGGCAGAGATCAGACGGGGGTGACGTTCTCCGCCTGCGGGCCCTTCGGACCCTGCGTCACGTCGAAGGAGACCTGCTGGTTCTCCTCCAGGGAACGGAATCCCTGGGCGTTGATCGCGGAGTAGTGAACGAAGACGTCGGGGCCGCCGCCCTCCTGGGCGATGAAGCCAAAGCCCTTTTCGGCGTTGAACCACTTAACGGTTCCGGTAGCCATAAGCCCTCCTTGGGCTCAAAAGGGTTGCCCTGCTCCAGAACCTGCACGTGCGAAACGGTGCTGCACAACTGCATTCGTCTGAAAACGACGAGAGCCCGCGGTCACATGCTCCGCAGGCTCTGTACTGCAAGGGAAACCAAACTGCAACTTGCGGCGAGCCTAGCACGCGGGCAGCCGAAAGCAATAGAGGTCAAGATCACTTCACCCGGATGTTTGAACGTCTGCTAGTCCGTTCGACGGCGGGGTCGGTCCGAGCACGGTACAGCACGGGGTCTAGTCTCGCGATGTGGACCATCCCCGCACCCGGCCGCGCGTCGGCCACATCCAGTTCCTGAACTGCCTGCCCCTCTACTGGGGGCTCGCGAGAACCGGCACGCTCCTCGACTTCGAGCTGACCAAGGACACCCCGGAGAAGCTCAGCGAGCGGCTCGTACGCGGCGATCTCGACATCGGTCCCATCACGCTCGTCGAGTTCCTGCGCAACGCCGACGACCTCGTCGCCTTTCCCGACATCGCCGTCGGCTGCGACGGTCCCGTCATGTCCTGCGTGATCGTCTCGCAGGTCCCCCTCGACCGCCTGGACGGCGCCCGGGTCGCCCTCGGCTCGACCTCCCGTACGTCGGTCCGCCTCGCCCAACTCCTCCTGGCCGAGCGCTACGGCGTACGCCCCGACTACTACACCTGCCCGCCCGACCTCAGCCTGATGATGCAGGAGGCCGAGGCGGCGGTGCTCATCGGCGACGCGGCACTGCGGGCGAACCTGCTGGACGGCCCGCGCTACGGCCTCCAGGTGCACGACCTCGGCGCGCTCTGGAAGGAGTGGACGGGCCTGCCGTTCGTCTTCGCGGTGTGGGCGGCCCGGCGCGACTACCTGGAGCGCGAACCGAGCCTCACCCGCGAGGTGCACGGCGCCTTCCTCGACTCCCGCGACCTCTCCCTGGAGGAGGTCGGCAAGGTCGCCGAACAGGCCGCCCGCTGGGAGGCCTTCGACGAGGCGACCCTGGCCCAGTACTTCACCACCCTCGACTTCAGCTTCGGCGCACCGCAGCTGGCGGCGGTCGCGGAGTTCGCGCGCCGGGTGGGGCCGACGACCGGCTTCCCGGCGGACGTGAAGGTGGATCTGCTGCAGCCGTGAGCACGCGTCACTAGGCTGCTCCCCGAGAAGCGTTACTACGCCGCTGTCCAGAAGGCGTCGGGGGCGTTGGGGGGAGCGTGCGCCATGCGGCAGCTGGAAGCCGACGAGCCGGCCACCGTCGGGCCCTACCGGCTGCTCGGCCGGCTCGGCTCCGGCGGAATGGGCCGGGTCTACCTCGGCCGCAGCGCGGGCGGCCGTACGGTCGCCGTGAAGATCGTGCACCCGCACTTCGCCCTGGACGACGAGTTCCGCGCCCGCTTCCGGCGTGAGGTGGCGGCCGCCCGCCGGGTCGGCGGCGCCTGGACCGCGCCCGTCCTGGACGCCGACCCGGACGCCCCGGTGCCCTGGGTGGCCACCGCTTATGCGGCCGGACCGTCCCTCGCCGCGGCCGTCACCGACACCGGCCCGCTGCCCGCGCACACGGTGCGGGCCCTGGCCGCGGGCCTCGCCGAGGCGCTCGCGGCCGTCCACGAACTGGGCCTGGTCCACCGGGACGTGAAGCCGTCGAACGTCCTGCTGACCCTGGACGGCCCGCTCCTCATCGACTTCGGCATCGCCCGGGCCATGGACGGCACGGCGTCCCTGACCTCCACCGGTGTGTCGATCGGCTCCCCCGGCTACATGTCCCCCGAGCAGATCCTCGGCAAGGGCGTCACGGGCGCCGCCGACGTCTTCTCCCTCGGCGCGGTCCTCGTCCACGCGGCCACCGGCGCACCACCCTTCCGCGGCGACACCTCGGCCGCGCTCCTCTACAAGGTCGTCCACGAGGAGCCCGAACTCGACTCCCTCGACGCCGGCTTGCGGGAGGTGGCGGCGGCCTGCCTGGCCAAGGACCCGGCGGCCCGGCCCACCCCCGCCGAGGTGAGCCGACGGCTCGCCCCCGAAGGCGCCGCCCGCCTGATCACCGGCGGCTGGCTGCCGGGCGCCCTGGTGGAACAGGTCAGCCGCAGCGCCGTACACCTGTTGAACCTGGACACGGGGGAGACGGCGTGGTCGGGGCCGGTGGCGTTCGAGAGGGCTTCGGTGGAGGGGGAGACCGGGGAGAGGGGGGCGTTCACCGGGAGCGGAGCTTTCGGCCCTGCTCCTGTGATGCATTCCGGGGTCTCCTCCTGGACTCCCTCGGGAGTGGCGGCCGACGTCCCCGCCCTGCCGGCCGACGCGCCCCCGTTGCCCGAGGTTCCGCCCGGTGTGCCCTCTTCGCCCCAGGTCCCGCCCACTGTCCCGCCCCCCGGCCGGGTCTCCGTCAGCGTCGCGGCGGACTCCGCTCCGGGGGAGGGCGGCCGGGGGCGTCGGCTGAGCTGCACGGTGGTGCTCGCGGTCGCCGGGGCGCTGGCCGTGGGGTCCCTGGGCCTCGGACTGCTGCGGCCCTGGATGCAGGGCGGCAGCGACTCGGGTGCGGGCGCCGTTCCTTCCCCCACCCCGACCTCCCCGACCGCCCCGGCGTCGACCCCGACCTCGAGTTCCCGGCCCGGCGTGATCCCGGCCCGCTACCTCGGCACCTGGGAAGGGCAGGCCACCGGCCTCGGCGGCACTGTGCCCATGGGCACGTTCCGGCTCACCGTCCATCAGGCGGCGGTGGGACAGGAGCTGGGACAGCTCCGGCAGACCGACCAGATCGGCGGCGTGTGCACCGACATCCTCACCCTGAAGAAGGTGACGAAGACCCAGCTCCTCGCGACCTCGGCGGGCTCCCCGGACAACCCCGGGCACTGCGTACCGACCCCGCACCAGGTGGAGTTGACCCCGGTCGGCGACGACCTGACGTTCACGTCGGACAGTTCGGCCGAGGGCAACCCGGTGGCGCGCCTGTCGAAGGCCGGATGAGCACCGGCGCGCTGGCGGCCGTCGCCGCGCTGTGGGGCGCACTGGCCGGCGCCCTGCTGCCCCGCGCCGCCCACCGCTTCGCCGTACCCCCCGAAGAACCCTGGCGGGACCACTGCCCGGCCGGCCACCCGATCCGGGGGTGGGTGGGAACGACGGGCTGCGGACCATGCGCAAAGAAGAGGGAGTCCGTCCCCACCGCCGTCGTCACCGCCCTCACCTGTGCCGCGCTCGCCGCCGCCACCGGCGCCCGCCCCGAGCTGACGGCATGGCTGCTGCTCGCGCCCGTGGGCGTACTGCTGGCCGTGGTCGACGTGCGGGTACGGCGGCTGCCCGACCCGCTGACCCTGCCGCTCGCCCCGGCCGCCCTCGCCCTGCTGGGCCTCGCCACGCTGCTGCCCGGCCACGCCGGCCACTGGCTCACCGCGCTCTACGGCGCCCTCGCCCTCGGCGCCGGCTACTACGCGCTGTACCGGATCAACCCGGGCGGCATGGGCTTCGGCGACGTGAAACTGGCCGTCGGCACGGGCGCCGTACTCGGCTGGTACGGCTGGTCCACCGTGCTGCTCGGCGCCTTCGCCGGTTTCCTGCTGGGCGCGCTCTACGGCGGTGCGCTCGTCGCCGTACGACGGGCAGACCGGAAGACCGCTGTCCCGTTCGGCCCGTTCCTGCTGGCCGGCACCTTCGCCGGGCTGCTGATCGGCGCGTCCGCGGCCTGACGTCCTTACGGCGAAACCGCTGGCGTAGGCTGGTTCGGTTCGTCCACACCCCTTGACGAAAGGGACGCCCCGGTGACCGAGAAGGCCGACCTCACCTCTTTTGATGTCACAGCCGTCCTCGACCGTGCCGCCGCCGGTGGGCGGATCACCCCCGAGGAAGCGCTCGACCTCTACCGCGACGCGCCCCTGCACGCGCTGGGCGCCGCCGCCGATGCCGTACGCCGCCGGAAGTACGCCGGGATCGAGCACATCGCGACGTACATCATCGAGCGCAACATCAACTACACGAACGTGTGTGTCACGGCGTGCAAGTTCTGCGCCTTCTACGCGGCCCCCAAGGACAAGGACAAGGGCTGGACCCGCGACCTCGACGACATCCTGCGCCGCTGTGCGGAGACCGTCGAGCTGGGCGGCACCCAGATCATGTTCCAGGGCGGCCACCACCCGGACTACGGCGTCGAGTACTACGAGAAGCACTTCAAGGCCATCAAGGACGCCTTCCCCCAGCTGGTGATCCACAGCCTGGGTGCCTCCGAGGTGGAGCACATGGCGCGTATCTCCGGCGTCTCGGTGGAGGAAGCCATCACCCGGATCCACGCGGCGGGCCTCGACTCCTTCGCGGGCGCCGGCGCGGAACTCCTCCCCGAGCGCCCCCGCAAGGCCATCGCGCCGCTGAAGGAGTCCGGCGAGCGCTGGCTGGAGATCATGGAGACCGCACACAAGCTGGGCGTGGAGTCCACCTCGACCATGCTGATGGGCACGGGCGAGACGAACGCCGAGCGCATCGAGCACCTGCGGATGATCCGGGACGTCCAGGACCGTACGGGCGGCTTCCGCGCCTTCATCCCGTACACCTACCAGCCCGAGAACAACCACCTGAAGGGCCGCACCCAGGCCACGATCTTCGAGTACCTGCGGATGATCGCGATCGCCCGCCTCTTCCTCGACAACGTCCAGCACATCCAGGGCTCGTGGCTGACCACCGGCAAGGAGGTCGGCCAGCTGTCGCTGCACTACGGCGCGGACGACCTCGGCTCGATCATGCTGGAGGAGAACGTGGTCTCCTCGGCCGGCGCCAAGCACCGCTCCAACCGCCTGGAGATCATCGACCTGATCCGCAAGGCGGGCCGCGTCCCGGCGCAGCGCGCCACGACGTACGAGCACCTCGTCGTCCACGACGACTCGGCCAACGACCCCGTCGACGACCGCGTGGTCTCCCACATCTCCTCCACGGCCATCGAGGGCGGCACGGCCCACCCCGAACTGAAGCTGCTGGCATCCAACTAGTCCCACCGTGCTGACACTTCATCTCGCCGAGCGGTCTCCCGAGGCGGCCGTTCTGGTCGACGGGGCGTCCGTCGCCGCGGTCGGCCCGTACGACGAACTGGCCGCGTCCGCACCCGGGGCGAGGGTGCGGCGCTGGCCCGGCATCCTCACCCCGGGGCTGCTGAACCCGTACGGTCCGGAGCTGCTGGAGGCCACCTATCACCCCGACCCGCGCGAGGCCGACACCCTCGGCACCGAGCCCATCGGCGGGGCACGGGCGAGGGAGATCCTCCGCGGTGATCCCGCGCGCCTCGGCGCGAGCGCGCGGCGCGGGGTGCAGCGGATGCTGGCGCACGGCACGGTGGCGGTGGCCGGGGAGTTGCGGTCACGGGTCGTGGTCGACGCCGTGCGCAGGGCCGGGCTCGCGGTGGGGCAGCGGCCCGACCGCCTTCCCGGCCCGGCGGCGCTGTCCCCGACCCCGCTGATCCTGCTGCCGCGGCTCGTCCAGGGCGGGCCCGCCCGTTTCGCCGTGTTCGACGTCGAGGACCTCGCCGAACTGGTCCGCCGGGGCGCCGGCACCTGCGTGGCGACCGTGATCGGCGGGCGGTTGGTGTACCGGCGTCGCTGATGCCGTACCCCCTGCTGCAACAATGGGCGGGTGACCCGCGCTTCCCTGAACAAGCAGCCGCACGAAGTCGCCTCGATGTTCGACGACGTGGCGGAACGGTACGACCTGACGAACGACGTGCTGTCGCTCGGCCAGGACCGGCGCTGGCGCAAGGAGGTGGCGAAGGCGGTCGACGCGCGCCCCGCGCAGAAGATCCTCGACCTGGCGGCCGGTACGGCGACCTCCTCGCTGCCCTTCGCGCAGGCGGGCGCGTACGTCGTCCCCTGTGACTTCTCGCTCGGGATGCTCCAGGTCGGCAAGAAGAAGCACACCTGGCTGCCGTTCACGGCCGGCGACGCGACGAGGCTGCCGTTCAAGGACGACACCTTCGACGCCGTCACCATCTCCTTCGGGCTGCGCAACGTGCAGGACTTCGACGCCGCCCTGCGCGAGATGTACCGGGTGACCCGGCCCGGCGGGCGTGTGGTGATCTGCGAGTTCTCGCACCCGACGTGGGCGCCGTTCCGCACCGTCTACACCGAGTACCTGATGCGGGCGCTGCCGCCGGTCGCGCGCGCGGTGTCCTCGAACCCGGACGCGTACGTCTACCTCGCCGAGTCCATCCGTGCCTGGCCCGACCAGCCCGCCCTCGCCGAACGGCTGCGCAAGGCGGGCTGGTCGAAGGTGGCGTACCGCAATCTCACCGGCGGTGTGGTCGCGCTGCACCGGGGTTTCAAGGAGAGCTGAGCTCCCTGTTTTTCCGGGCGGCCTAGCGGTCGATCATCTCGAAGGCGTCCCCGGGCTCGCCGAGTTCGCGCTGCATCCCGCCCCTCGGCGGGCGCGGGATGCGTGGCTCGCGCACGCCTCCGCCGCCCTCGCCCTCACCGAAGTCGAACCACACGTACACCATCGAGTCCGGCGGCACCTCGGCACCGGGCTGCGGATACTGGCGTACGACGTAGTCGACAACGGCGAGATGGAAGTCCGGGCGGTCCGGCGCGTTGAGGAACAGGCCCCGCGCCTGGGCCGTTTCGCGCGCGTCCACGGCCATCAGCCCGACCAGCCGTGGCACACGCACTTCGGGTGTTTTGGGTGTTATGCGCAAAGATGTCACCCCCAGCGATACTGGAAGGGTAACTCCCGTGCGCCCCGGCCGGAAGGCGGCGGTGTCTTTCTGTAACAGACGACTACTGACCGTGATGGAGGCTGAGTCGGAAGCAGAGGGCCTGCTCGTCCAGCGTCGGGTGCGGATAGGTCTCCGCCGGCAGCATGCCGAGCCGCCGGGTCACCGCGATCGACCGCTCGTTGCCCGGCCGGACCAACGCCACCACTTCCTCGACCCCGGCCGCCCGCACCCGCTCCAGGGTCTCGCGCGCGGCCGCGGTGACGTACCCCTTGCCCCAGTACCGACGGGCGAGCCGCCAGCCGATCTCCGTCTCGCCGACCGGACCCCAGTCGGGCCGCCAGGGCTGGGCGCCGGTGAAACCGATGACCTCCCCGGACTCGTCCAGCATCGTCCACAGACAGAAGCCGAGTTCCGCGTCGTGCCGCCGCTGGCGCGCGGTGAGTTCCTCGTAGACGGACAGGGCGGCCGGCTTGCCGCCGTAGAACTCCATGACCTCGGGGTCGTCGAAGACCCGATGCCAGGCGACCGCGTCCTCGTGCGTGGGGACGCGCAGCCGTACCGCGGGGAGAGGTCCGTTCACAGGGCAGCCCTTCAGCCGGGTGATCAATTCTGCTGAATAGACTGCCCATGTCCAGTGCCGGTCGGCACGCAGATTTCGAACTTGGGGAGATCCCGCCGTGACCGTCGTGAAGGAGCCCCTCGCCGAGAACACCGCCGACGTGATCGTCGTCGGCGCGGGGCCGGCCGGCTCCACGACCGCGTACCACCTCGCCAAGGCCGGTCTCGACGTCCTGCTCCTGGAGAAGACCGAGTTCCCGCGCGAGAAGGTGTGCGGCGACGGCCTCACCCCGCGCGCGGTGAAGCAGCTCGTCGCCATGGGCATCGACATCTCCGAGGAGGCCGGCTGGCTGCGCAACAAGGGCCTGCGCATCATCGGCGGCGGCTCCCGCCTCCAGCTGGACTGGCCGGATCTCGCCGCCTACCCGAACTACGGACTGGTCCGCAAGCGCGACGACTTCGACGAGCAGCTCGCCCGCAACGCCCAGAAGGCAGGGGCGCGGCTGTACGAGCGCTGCAACGTGAGCGGCCCCGTCATCGACGACCGCACCGGCCGCATCACCGGTGTCACCGCCAAACTCGGCGAGGAGAAGCGCGAGGTCACCTTCCGCGCGCCGCTCGTCGTCGCCGCCGACGGCAACTCCACCCGCCTGTCCCTCGCGATGGGCCTGCACCGCCGCGAGGACCGCCCGATGGGCGTCGCGGTGCGCACCTACTTCACCTCCCCGCGCCACGAGGACGACTACCTGGAGTCCTGGCTGGAGCTGTGGGACCGCCGCGGCCCCCAGGACCGCCTCCTGCCCGGCTACGGCTGGATCTTCGGCATGGGCGACGGCACGTCCAACGTCGGCCTCGGCGTCCTGAACACCTCCGAATCCTTCAAGGAGCTGGACTGGCGCGAGGTCCTCAAGGCCTGGTGCGCCTCCATGCCCGAGGACTGGGGCTACACCCCGGAGAACATGACCGGCCCGATCCGCGGCGCCGCCCTCCCCATGGCCTTCAACCGTCAGCCCCACTACACGCGCGGCCTGCTGCTCGTCGGCGACGCCGGCGGCCTGGTGAACCCCTTCAACGGCGAGGGCATCGCCTACGCCATGGAGTCCGGCCAGATCGCCGCCGACGTCATCGTCCAGGCCCACGCGCGGGCCACGCCCGCCCAGCGCGAGATCGCCCTGCAGCGCTACCCGCGTGTCCTCAAGGACACCTACGGCGGCTACTACACCCTCGGCCGCGCCTTCGTGAAGCTCATCGGCAACCCGAAGGTCATGCAGATCGCCGCCCAGCGCGGCCTCACGCACCCGCTGCTGATGAAGTTCACCCTCAAGCTCCTCGCGAACCTCACCGACCCCACGGGCGGCGACGCGATGGACCGCATCATCAACGGCCTGAGCAAGGTGGCCCCGAAGGCGTGAGCCTCCTCCAGGCCCGGCTCAGCTCCTCGGCCCTGGCGGTCCGGCGGGCGAACACCTCGTCCCGCCGGTCCGCCATCTGCCGCAGCGCGTCCTTCTTCTCCCGCTTGGAGAGCCGGTCCAGATAGACGTACCCGTGGGTGTGGTCCGTCTCGTGCGCCAGGCAACGGGCGAAATATCCCGTGCCTTCGATGACGAGCGGATCGCCGTCCTTGTCCTGCCCGCGCACGACGGCCCGCTCCGGCCGCGGTACGGCCATCACGGCACCCGGCACCGACAGGCAGCCCTCGCCCTCGTCGATCAGCCGGCGCCCGGCCGAGGCGGACTCCAGCACAGGATTGATGATGTGTCCGACATGCCGGATTCCCTCGTCATCGGGGCAGTCGTACACGAACAGGCGCAGATCGACGCCGACTTGGTTGGCCGCCAGCCCCGCTCCCTCGGCGACGTACATGGTGAGGAACATGTCGTCGATGAGCGCGGCGAGGTCGGGTCCGAACTCCGTGACGTCCCGGCACGGCTTGTGCAGGACCTCCTCGCCGACCTCGGTGATCCGCCGCACCGCGCCGCGCCCGGCCTCGGGGGCGTGACGGGGGTAGTAGTCGGCGGGGCTTCCCTGGACGAACACGCGTGGCATCGCGCGGTCTCCTTCACTCGTGGACGGACCGCCGGACGGCGGCCCGAGCCGAGCATGTCAGGTACGACCGGCCTGACGCGCGGGAATGGCGCAAGGGCCGCTGCCCCCGAGCGGCTGCGGCCCTACGCGCGTTGAGAGGTGCGTGGTGCGCTCAGAGCACCCGCACGGCCCCGGTGGGCGGGTCGTAAGACAGCGGCTTCTCGACGATGCCGGTGGAGGGGTTCTGCGCGCCGACGAACATACCGTCGCCGACGTACACCGCCACGTGGTACGCGCTGCCCGCGTTGCCCCAGTACAGGATGTCGCCCGGCTGGAGGTTGCTCAGCGAGACCTGGGTGCCCTGGGTGGACTGGTCCTGGGAGACACGCGGCAGGCTGACGCCGATCTGCTTGAAGGCGGCCTGCACCAGGCCGGAGCAGTCGTAGGCGCTCGGACCGGTGGCGCCGAGGACGTAGGACTTGCCGATCTGCGCCTTGACGAAGCTGATGACGGCCGCGGCCGAACCGGTGGCCGTGGACGAGCTCGTGGAGGAGGAGTCGGTGCTCGACGAGGCGGAGAGGGTCGTGCGCTCCGCGTTGCGGGAGGCGCGCGCGGCGGCCTCCTTGCGGGCGGCCTCGTCGGCCTGCTTCTTGGCCTCGGCGGCCTTCTGCTTCGCCTCGGCGAGGTCCGCCTTGGCCTGCTTCGCGGCATTCGCGGCGGCCGCGTCACGCTCGGCCTGCAGCTGGTAGTTCGCGGCGGCCTGCTGCGTGGCGTCCGCGGACTGGGCCGCCTGAGCGGCCAGGTCGGCCGTCAGGGTGGGCAGTTCGAGGGTCTGCGTCACCGGCTCGGCCGCGTTCGCCGAGCCGGACGCCCCGGCGACTGCCAGGGTGCTGAGGACGCCACCGGCAACTCCGGCCCGCATCGCGAGGGTCGACGCGCTGCGGCGGGGCTTCCGGTGGCTGCGTATGTGAGCGGTGTGGGACATGGGAACAACCGGTATCAGGGGCTCCTTCATATCTTCAAGAAACGTGTCCTGCGCCACAGTTGCTCAATCGAGACCTGAACTCCCGGGCGTGTCGCTCTTTATTGACGCCGTAACGGACATTGCGGACTGTGGTGATCAAGCCCTTGATCACGCTCTTTGATCATTACGCCCGAATTGCCCCTCGCCTACCACTGGTTCGGATGCTTGGCCAAGCCCGGTTCCCAGAGGTCCCTCATCGATGTGGCGGAGGTCACGGAACGGTCACCAGAATGACGGCGTCCCGTGCGCGTGGAGCTCGTGAACGCGTGCACGCGTCCGGCCCTCCGTCCACATCGCACCCCGCGCTCCCTCTGATGTGTGAACGCGGTCCTCTATCAAGGACCCATGTCCAGCGCGAATTTGCATGCAAGTGAAGTCTCTTGATATGGAGACGCCCCCTCCGGCCTGCGATGACAAGCTGGAATGTCACTTCTGGTGATCAACTGAACGCTTCGCGTATGAAGATCACTCATCATCCGACTTCATGATCCTTCGTCAGGTGGTGGAGATCACAAAGCTTGTGCAATACCCCGTGTCGCAGATCACAGAGCGGCGGGCATAAGATGCGTGGCAGTTGGGCTTGTGACCTGCTTCACATGTTCTCGATCTTCGCCCGGGACGAGCGGGGCTCGTGGGACCGGTGAGGCGGCTGTGAGCCCTGTGCAACCGCCAGCAGTCAGCGCCGACTGAGAGGAGCGAGGAGCGGTGAACGCGTATGCGCCCATCCTCGTACTGGGAGCCCTCGGGGCAGGCTTTGCGATCTTCTCCGTGGTCATGGCCACGCTGATCGGTCCGAAGCGGTACAACCGCGCCAAGCTCGAGGCCTACGAGTGCGGTATCGAGCCGACCCCCACGCCGGCCGGCGGCGGGCGCTTCCCCATCAAGTACTACCTGACGGCGATGCTCTTCATCGTCTTCGACATCGAGATCGTCTTCCTCTACCCCTGGGCCGTCACCTTCGACGCCCTGGGGATTTTCGGGCTCGTGGAGATGCTGCTCTTCGTGCTCACCGTCTTCGTCGCGTACGCGTACGTATGGCGGCGCGGCGGCCTGGAATGGGACTGAGGGGCCTAACGACATGGGACTCGAAGAAAAACTGCCGAGCGGTTTCCTGCTGACCACCGTGGAGCAGGCCGCGGGCTGGGTGCGCAAGGCGTCCGTCTTCCCCGCCACCTTCGGCCTCGCCTGCTGCGCCATCGAGATGATGACCACCGGCGCCGGCCGTTACGACCTGGCGCGCTTCGGCATGGAGGTCTTCCGCGGCTCGCCGCGCCAGGCCGACCTGATGATCGTCGCCGGCCGGGTCAGCCAGAAGATGGCGCCGGTGCTCCGGCAGGTCTACGACCAGATGCCCAACCCCAAGTGGGTGATCTCCATGGGCGTCTGCGCCTCCTCGGGCGGCATGTTCAACAACTACGCGATCGTCCAGGGCGTCGACCACATCGTCCCGGTCGACATCTACCTGCCGGGCTGCCCGCCCCGGCCCGAGATGCTGATGGACGCGATCCTCAAGCTCCACCAGAAGATCCAGAGCTCCAAGCTCGGCGTGAACGCCAGGGAGGCCGCCCGCGAGGCGGAGGAGGCGGCGCTCAAGGCCCTGCCTACGATCGAGATGAAGGGGCTGCTGCGGTGAGCGACGCGAACGGCAACGGCACGGGCGGCGTGAACGGGTCCGCGAACGGGGTGAACCCCGAGAAGGACCTCTCCGCCTCCAACCTCCCCGGCCAGCGCGGCCAGGGAGGCGAGGAGATCCGTGTCCAGCGCGGCATGTTCGGCGCCAACAACGGCGGCGACACCTCCGGCTACGGCGGACTCGTCCGCTCGGTCCGGCTCCCCGGAGCGGCTGCCCGCCCCTACGGCGGCTGGTTCGACGAGGTCGCCGACGAACTCGAGGGCGCCCTGGAGGAACAGGGACTCCTCCCCGAGAACGCCATCGAGAAGACGGTCGTCGACCGCGGCGAGCTGACCTTCCACATCGAGCGCGAGCACCTGGTCCGCGTCGCCCGCACCCTGCGCGACGACCCGGCCCTGCGCTTCGAGCTGTGCACCGGCGTCAGCGGCGTCCACTACCCCAACGACAAGGGCCGCGAGCTGCACGCCGTCCACCATCTGCGCTCGATCACCCACAACCGGCTGATCCGCCTCGAAGTCAGCGCCCCCGACGCCGACCCGCACATCCCGTCCCTGGTCTCCGTGTATCCCACGAACGACTGGCACGAGCGCGAGACCTACGACTTCTTCGGCATCGTCTTCGACGGTCACCCGGCCCTGACGCGGATCATGATGCCGGACGACTGGCAGGGCCACCCACAGCGCAAGGACTACCCCCTCGGCGGCATCCCCGTCGAGTACAAGGGCGCCCAGATCCCGGCTCCGGACCAGCGGAGGTCGTACTCGTGAGCAGCACCCAGTCAGCAGCCGCCCGGGAAACCACCGAGGGCACCGTGTACACGGTCACCGGTGGCGACTGGGACGAGGTCGTCCAGTCCGCGACCCGCGCCGACGACGAACGCATCGTCGTCAACATGGGTCCCCAGCACCCCTCCACCCATGGAGTGCTGCGCCTGATCCTCGAGATCGAGGGCGAGACCGTCACCGAGGCCCGCTGCGGCATCGGCTATCTGCACACCGGCATCGAGAAGAACCTCGAGTACCGCACGTGGACGCAGGGCACCACCTTCGTCACGCGCATGGACTACCTGACGTCGTTCTTCAACGAGACCGCCTACTGTCTCGCCGTCGAGAAACTCCTCGGCATCGAGGACGAGATCACCGAGCGCGCCACGATCGTCCGGGTGCTCCTGATGGAGCTGAACCGGCTCTCCTCCCACCTGGTCGCCATCGCCACCGGCGGCATGGAGCTGGGCGCCACCACGATCATGATCTACGGATTCCGTGATCGTGAAATGATTCTCGACCTCTACGAGCTCATCACGGGCCTCAGGATGAACCACGCGTACATCCGCCCCGGCGGACTCGCCCAGGACCTGCCGCCCGGCGCGGTGGACCAGATCCGCGAGTTCGTGAAGAAGATGAAGAAGAACCTCCCGGAGTACGACAAGCTCGCCACCGGGAACCCCATCTTCAAGGCCCGCATGCAGGACATCGGCTACCTCGACCTGGCCGGCTGTATGGCCCTCGGCGCCACCGGCCCGATCCTGCGCTCGGCCGGCCTGCCGCACGACCTGCGCAAGGCACAGCCGTACTGCGGCTACGAGACGTACGACTTCGAGATCCCGACCGCCGACTCCTGCGACGCCTACGGCCGCTTCCTGGTCCGCCTGGAGGAGATGCGCCAGTCGCTCGGGATCGTCGAGCAGTGTCTGGACCGGCTCCAGCCCGGACCGGTCATGGTCGCCGACAAGAAGATCGCCTGGCCCGCCCAGCTCGCCCTGGGTCCGGACGGACTCGGCAACTCCCTCGACCACATCAAGAAGATCATGGGTACCTCCATGGAGGCCCTGATCCACCACTTCAAGCTCGTCACCGAGGGCTTCCGCGTCCCGCCGGGACAGACGTACGCGGCCGTCGAGTCCCCGAAGGGCGAACTCGGCGTGCACGCCGTCTCCGACGGCGGCACCCGCCCCTACCGGGTCCACTTCCGTGACCCGTCCTTCACCAACCTGCAGGCCATGGCGGCGATGTGCGAAGGCGGCCAGGTCGCCGACGTGATCGTCGCCGTCGCGTCCATCGACCCCGTGATGGGAGGCGTCGACCGGTGACCACCTCTTCTTCGGAGCGGGGCGTCAGCCTGGGCATGCCCGAACTGCCCGCTCCCGCCTACCCGGACGAGGTCCGGGCCCGGCTGGAGGCGGACGCGCGCGAGGTCATCGCGCGCTACCCGGACTCCCGCTCCGCCCTGCTGCCGCTGCTCCACCTCGTGCAGTCGGAGGAGGGCCATGTCACGCGCACCGGAATGCGGTTCTGCGCCGACATGCTGGGCCTGACCACGGCCGAGGTCACCGCCGTCGCGACCTTCTACACGATGTACCGGCGCAGGCCCTCCGGTGACTACCAGGTCGGCGTGTGCACCAACACGCTGTGCGCGGTGATGGGCGGCGACGAGATCTTCGAGACCCTCCAGGAACACCTGGGCGTCGGCAACGGCGAGACCACCGACGACGGCAAGGTCACCCTGGAGCACATCGAGTGCAACGCGGCCTGTGACTTCGCACCGGTCGTGATGGTCAACTGGGAGTTCTTCGACAACCAGACGCCCGGCAGCGCCAAGCGCCTGGTCGACGATCTGCGCGCGGGGCGGCCCGTGCAGCCCACGCGCGGGGCGCGGCTGTGCACCTTCAAGGAGACCGCGCGGATGCTGGCCGGCTTCCCCGACGAGCGGCCCGGGGCCGTCGAGGAGGGCGGCAGTGCGGGACCCGCGTCGCTGGTGGGCCTTCGCCTGGCAAGGGGAGAGGCCGCACCCGCGCGCGTGGTCCATCCGCGCGGAGGTCCGCATGAGGAATCCCAGGACGCGCCGTCCGCGGACCAGGCCGCAGAGGAGGGGGAGTGATGACCGTGGCAGCCGAACTCAAGGACACCAGCCCCGAGAAGCTGCTCGCACCCGTGTTGTCGGCCTTCTGGGACGAGGACCGGTCCTGGAGCCTGGACGTCTACCGGAGGCACGAGGGGTACGAGGGGCTGCGCAAGGCGCTCGCCATGTCACCGGACGACCTGATCGCGTACGTCAAGGACTCCGGGCTGCGTGGCCGTGGTGGCGCGGGATTCCCGACCGGAATGAAGTGGCAGTTCATTCCGCAGGGTGATGGAAAACCGCACTATCTAGTTGTCAACGCCGACGAGTCGGAGCCCGGGACCTGCAAGGACATCCCGCTCCTCTTCGCGAACCCGCATAGCCTCATCGAGGGCATTGTGATCGCGTGTTATGCCATCAGGTCGTCGCATGCCTTCATCTATCTGCGTGGTGAAGTCGTCCCCGTTCTGCGGCGGTTGCACGAGGCCGTGCGCGAGGCCTACGCGGCGGGCTACCTCGGCGAGAACATCCTGGGCAGCGGGCTCGACCTCCAGCTCACCGTGCACGCGGGCGCCGGCGCGTACATCTGCGGTGAGGAGACCGCACTGCTCGACTCGCTCGAAGGCCGCCGTGGTCAACCGCGGCTGCGTCCTCCTTTCCCTGCTGTCGAAGGGCTCTATGCCTGCCCGACTGTTGTGAACAACGTCGAGTCGATCGCGTCGGTTCCCGCGATCCTGAAAAACGGGAAAGAATGGTTCAGGTCGATGGGCAGCGAGAAGTCCCCGGGCTTCACGCTCTATTCGCTCAGCGGCCATGTCGCCAGCCCCGGCCAGTACGAGGCCCCGCTCGGCATCACGCTCCGCCAGCTCCTCGACATGAGCGGCGGGATGCGGCCCGGCCACCGGCTCAAGTTCTGGACGCCCGGCGGGTCCTCGACGCCGATGTTCACCGACGAGCACCTCGACGTCCCTCTTGATTACGAAGGAGTAGGCGCCGCGGGTTCCATGCTCGGCACCAAGGCGCTCCAGTGCTTCGACGAGACGACCTGCGTGGTGCGGGCGGTGACCCGCTGGACCGAGTTCTACGCCCACGAGTCCTGCGGCAAGTGCACGCCCTGCCGCGAAGGGACGTACTGGCTGGTGCAGTTGCTGCGGGACATCGAGGCCGGCAAGGGCACCATGTCCGACCTCGACAAGCTCAACGACATCGCCGACAACATCAACGGCAAGTCATTCTGCGCCCTCGGCGACGGCGCCGCGTCCCCGATCTTCTCCTCGCTGAAGTACTTCCGCGAGGAGTACGAACAGCACATCACGGGCCGGGGCTGCCCCTTCGACCCGGCCAAGTCCACGGCCTGGGCGGACCGCCCGGAGGTGAACGCATGACCGTGACCACCAGCGCCCCCACCGGAGGGGGGCAGGCGGCGGTCCCGCCGGAAGACCTCGTCACGTTGACGATCGACGGCATCGAGATCAGCGTGCCCAAGGGCACCCTGGTCATCCGGGCCGCCGAGCAGCTCGGCATCGAGATCCCGCGGTTCTGCGACCACCCCCTCCTCGCCCCGGCCGGCGCCTGCCGCCAGTGCATCGTCGAGATCGAGGGCCAGCGCAAGCCGGTGGCGTCCTGCACCATCACGTGCACCGACGGCATGGTGGTGAAGACCCAGCTGACCTCGCCGGCCGCCGAGAAGGCCCAGAAGGGTGTGATGGAGCTGCTGCTCATCAACCACCCGCTGGACTGCCCGGTCTGCGACAAGGGCGGCGAGTGCCCGCTGCAGAACCAGTCGATGTCGCACGGCGGCGCCGAGTCCCGCTTCGACGGCAAGAAGCGGACCTACGAGAAGCCCGTCGCGATCTCCACCCAGGTGCTGCTCGACCGCGAGCGGTGCGTGCTGTGCGCCCGCTGCACCCGCTTCTCCAACCAGATCGCGGGCGACCCGATGATCGAGCTGCTCGAGCGGGGCGCACTGCAGCAGGTTGGCACCGGCGAGGACGACCCGTTCGAGTCGTACTTCTCCGGCAACACCATCCAGATCTGCCCGGTCGGCGCCCTGACCTCGGCGGCATACCGGTTCCGCTCCCGCCCCTTCGACCTCATCTCCTCGCCGTCGGTGTGCGAGCACTGCTCCGGCGGCTGCGCCACCCGCACCGACCACCGGCGCGGCAAGGTCATGCGGCGGCTCGCCGAGAACGACCCCGAGGTCAACGAGGAGTGGATCTGCGACAAGGGACGCTTCGCGTTCCGGTACGCGCAGGCGAAGGACCGCCTCGACACCCCGCTGGTGCGGGGCGCCCACGGCGTCCTGGAGCCCGCCTCCTGGCCGGAGGCCCTGGACGCGGCCGCGCGCGGGCTGAGCGCCGCCCGTTCCCGGGCCGGCGTCCTCCTCGGCGGCCGGCTGACCGTCGAGGACGCCTACGCCTACAGCAAGTTCGCGCGCGTGGCGCTCGACACGAACGACATCGACTTCCGCGCGCGCGTGCACAGCGGCGAGGAGTCCGACTTCCTGGCCTCCCAGGTGGCCGGCCGCGGCCGTGACCTCGACGGTACGGGCGTCACGTACACCTCCCTGGAGAAGGCGCCCGCCGTCCTGCTGGTCGGCTTCGAGTCGGAGGAGGAGGCGCCCGGCGTCTTCCTGCGGCTGCGCAAGGCCTGGCGGGGGCACAAGCAGCAGGTGTTCGCGCTGGCCACGCACGCCACGCGCGGGCTGGAGAAGGCGGGCGGCATCCTGCTGCCCGCAGCGCCCGGTACCGAGACCGAGTGGCTCGACGCCCTTGCGAGCGGCGTCGGCTTGGAGGAGCCCGGCGCCCGTGCCGCCGAGGCCCTGCGCGGCGAGGGCGCGGTCATCGTCGTCGGCGAGCGGCTCGCCTCGGTCGCGGGCGGCCTCACCGCCGCCGTACGCGCCGCCACCGCCACCGGCGCCCGGCTGGTGTGGATCCCGCGCCGGGCCGGAGAGCGTGGCGCCGTCGAGGTGGGCGCGCTGCCGTCGCTGCTGCCGGGCGGCCGCCCGGCGACCGACCCGCGCGCGCGGGAGGAGGTCGCCGCCGCCTGGGGGCTCGCCGAACTCCCACTGCGCTACGGCCGCGACACCCACCACATCATCGAGGCAGCCGCCACCGGCGAACTGTCGGCCCTCGTGGTCGCGGGCGTCGAGGTCGCCGACCTGCCCGACCCGGCACGCGCGCGTGAGGCTCTCGACAGCGTCGGCTTCCTGGTGTCGCTGGAGCTGCGGCCCAGCGAGGTCACCGAGCGTGCCGACGTCGTCCTGCCGGTCGCCGCGGTCGCCGAGAAGGGGGGCACCTTCCTCAACTGGGAGGGCAGGGTCCGGTTCTTCGACGCCGCGCTCAAGCCCGACCAGATGACCCGCCGTCTCGCGCCGACCGACGGGCGCGTGCTGCAGATGCTCGCCGACGCCATGGACGTCCACCTGGGCCTGCCGGACCTGCGCACCACGCGCGCGGAGATCGACCGGCTCGGCTCCTGGGACGGCCCGCGCGCCACCGAGCCGCAGGAGTCCGCGGGCGTACTGCCGCGTCCGGCCGCCGGCGAGGCCGTGCTCGCCGGACACCGGCTGCTGCTCGACCAGGGCGTGCTACAGGAGGGCGACGAAGCGCTCGCCGGCACCCGGCACGCCGCACGCGCGCGTGTGTCCGCGGCGACGGCCGCAGAGGCGGGCGTCGAGGACGGCGAGATCCTCGCCGTCACCGGCCCTGCGGGAACCGCCGAACTCCCGCTCCAGATCACCGAGATGCCCGACCGGGTGGTCTGGCTCCCGCTGAACTCCGTCGGCGGCGGCGTCGCCTCCGACACCGGGGCACAGCCCGGCTCCCTCGTCCGCATCGGCCCGGCGGCAGACGCCGACAAGGCCCCCAAGGAGGTGGAGGCATGAGCCCGTACCTCGCCGCTGAAGACCTCTCGATGTTCGGCCACGACCCCTGGTGGCTGGTCGTCATCAAGGCCGTCTTCTGCTTCGCCTTCCTGATGGTGACCGTACTGTTCTCCATCGTCTGGGAGCGCAAGGTCGTCGCCTGGATGCAGCTGCGCATCGGCCCCAACCGGCACGGCCCCTGGGGCATGCTCCAGTCGCTCGCCGACGGCGTGAAGCTGATGCTCAAGGAAGACGTCATCGTCAAGCGCGCGGACAAGGCGGTCTACATCCTCGCGCCGATCGTCGCGGCCATCCCGGCCTTCATGGCGATCGCGGTGATCCCCTTCGGCCCGGCCGGCAACGAGATCTCGATCTTCGGTCACCGCACCACGATGCAGCTCACCGACCTGCCGATCGCGGTGCTCTACATCCTCGCGGTCGCCTCCGTCGGCATCTACGGCATCGTGCTGGCGGGTTGGAGTTCCGGATCCACCTACCCGCTGCTCGGCGGCCTGCGTTCCTGCGCGCAGATGATCTCGTACGAGATCGCCATGGGCGCCGCGTTCGCCTCCGTGTTCCTGTACTCGGGGTCGATGTCGACGTCCACGATCGTCGCCCAGCAGCACGACCGCTGGTACATCCTGCTGCTGCCGGTCTCCTTCATCCTCTACATCGTCACGATGGTCGGCGAGACCAACCGCGCCCCCTTCGACATGCCGGAGTCCGAGGGCGACCTGGTCGGCGGCTTCAACACCGAGTACTCGTCCATCAAGTTCGCGATGTTCATGCTCGCCGAGTACGTGAACATGGTGACGGTCTCGGCCGTCTCCACCACCCTGTTCCTCGGCGGCTGGCGCGCCCCCTGGCCGATCAGCGGCTTCTGGGAGGGCGCGAACCACGGCTGGTGGCCGCTGCTCTGGTTCGTGATCAAGGTCCAGTTGCTGCTGTTCTTCTTCATCTGGCTGCGCGGCACGCTCCCACGCGTGCGCTACGACCAGCTGATGAAGCTCGGCTGGAAGGTCCTCATCCCGGTCTCCGTGACCTGGCTGATGCTGGTGGCGACCGTACGGGCCCTGCGCAACGAGCACTACGACTTCGCCGACATCGCCCTCTACGTCGGCGGCGGTGTCCTCGCCCTGCTGCTGCTCTCCTTCGTCGCCGACATGTTCCGCGAGAAGGCCAGGACGGCCGAACAGCCTGCCGTACAGGAAGCCGGATTCGACCCGATGGCGGGCGGATTCCCGGTCCCGCCGCTGCCCGGACAGGAGCTGCCGCCGGTGCCGAGGCGCCGCCCGCGCCGCGACCGCGAGCTGATTGTCAGTGGTGGGTCGGACACTGTCAGTGACGGAACTTCGGATGGAAAGGAGGCGTCCGATGGCTGAGGAGCCCAAGGAGACCAAGCCCGGTTTCCAGAACCCCGTGGCCGGCTTCGGCGTGACCTTCAAGGCCATGTTCAAGAAGCGGCTGACCGAGCAGTACCCGGAGCAGAAGAAGACCACGGCCCCGCGGTTCCACGGACGGCACCAGCTCAACCGCCATCCGGACGGCCTGGAGAAGTGCGTCGGCTGCGAGCTGTGCGCCTGGGCCTGCCCCGCCGACGCCATCTATGTGGAAGGCGCCGACAACACCGACGAGGAGCGCTACTCGCCGGGCGAGCGCTACGGCCGCGTCTACCAGATCAACTACGCCCGCTGCATCCTGTGCGGCCTGTGCATCGAGGCGTGCCCCACGCGCGCGTTGACGATGACCAACGAGTTCGAGCTGGCCGACTCCAGCCGCGCCAACCTCATCTACACCAAGGAGCAGCTGCTCGCCGGGCTCGAGGAGGGCATGGTCGACACGCCCCACGCGATCTTCCCGGGGACGGACGAGCAGGACTACTACCGCGGCCTGGTGACGCAGGCCGCGCCCGGCACCGTACGCCAGGTGGCCGTGTCCAAGGGAGAGAACCCCGAGGACCAGGAGCAGGAGGTGGACGTATGAGTCCGCAGCTCGCCGCCTACACCACCTCCACCGGTGAGGCCTTCCAGTTCTGGGTGCTCGGCACGGTCGCGGTGATCGGCGCCCTGTGCACCGTCTTCATGAAGAAGGCCGTGCACAGCGCGCTCTGTCTCGCCGGGACCATGATCGTTCTGGCGGTGTTCTACCTCGCCAACGGCGCCTACTTCCTCGGCATCGTGCAGATCGTCGTGTACACGGGCGCGATCATGATGCTGTTCCTGTTCGTGGTGATGCTCGTCGGCGTGACGGCCGCGGACTCACTGAAGGAGACCATCAAGGGGCAGCGCTGGCTGGCCCTTGTGTGCGGGGTCGGCTTCGGCGTCCTGCTGTTCGCCGGCATCGGCAACGCCTCCCTGAAGGAGTTCGACGGCACCGGCCGGGCGAACGCGAACGGCAATGTGGAAGGCCTCGCCTCCCTCATCTTCACCAAGTACGTCTTCGCCTTCGAAATCACCGGCGCCCTGCTGATCACGGCCGCCGTCGGCGCCATGGTGCTCACGCACCGGGAGCGCACCGAGCGCGCCAAGACCCAGCGCGAGCTGTCCGAGCAGCGCATCCGCGAGGGCAAGCACATCCCGCCGCTGCCCGCCCCCGGTGTCTACGCCCGGCACAACGCCGTGGACATCGCGGGCCTGCTGCCCGACGGCACCCCGTCCGAGCTGACCGTCAACAAGACGCTGCGCGAACGCGGCCAGATCCGTGACGTGTCGGCGGAGGCGCTCGGCGATCTGCGGGCGCTGGAGCAGCGCTCCGAGGAGCGCCTGGAGCGCACGGCGGTCGAACCGGCGACGTTCAAGCGGTCCGAGGAGGCGTCGAAGTGAACCCGGTCAACTACCTGTATCTCGCCGCCCTGCTGTTCACGATCGGCGCGACCGGCGTCCTGATCCGGCGCAACGCCATCGTGGTCTTCATGTGCATCGAGTTGATGCTGAACGCCTGCAACCTCGCGTTCGTCACCTTCTCCCGGATGCACGGCAACCTCGACGGCCAGATCATCGCCTTCTTCACGATGGTCGTCGCCGCCGCGGAGGTCGTGGTGGGCCTCGCGATCATCGTGTCGCTGTTCCGTACCCGCCACTCGGCCTCGGTCGACGACGCCAGCCTGATGAAGCTGTAAGGGGTCGGAAGAATCGTGGAGAACCTGATCGCGCTGCTCATCGCGGCGCCCCTGCTCGGAGCGGCCGTCCTGCTGACCGGCGGCCGGCGCCTGGACCGCGTCGGCCACTGGGTCGGCACGCTCCTGTCGGCCACCTCGTTCCTGTTCGGCCTGATCCTCTTCGCCGACCTGCTCGGCAAGAACGCCGAACACCGCACGCTCGTCAAGCACCTGTTCAGCTGGGTCCCGGTGGCCGGCTTCCAGGCGGACGTCACCTTCCGCCTGGACCAGCTGTCGATGACGTTCGTCCTGCTCATCACGGGCGTCGGCTCTCTGATCCACCTGTACTCGGTCGGGTACATGGAGCACGACGCGCGCCGCCGCCGCTTCTTCGGCTACCTGAACCTGTTCCTCGCGGCGATGCTGCTGCTCGTCCTCGCCGACAACTACCTGCTGCTGTACGTCGGCTGGGAGGGCGTCGGTCTCGCCTCGTACCTGCTGATCGGCTTCTGGCAGCACAAGCCCAGCGCCGCGACGGCCGCGAAGAAGGCCTTCCTGGTCAACCGCGTCGGCGACATGGGGATGTCGATCGCCATCATGGTGATGTTCACGACGTACGGGACCTTCGCCTTCGGCCCGGTCCTCGGCCACGCGACCGAGGCCTCCCAGGGCAGGCTCACCGCGATCGGCCTGCTGCTCCTGCTCGCCGCCTGCGGCAAGTCGGCCCAGGTGCCGCTGCAGTCCTGGCTCGGCGACGCCATGGAGGGTCCGACCCCGGTCTCGGCCCTCATCCACGCGGCGACGATGGTGACCGCGGGCGTGTACCTGATCGTCCGCTCCGGAGCCATCTTCAACGCGGCGCCGGACGCGCAGCTGGCGGTCACCGTCGTCGGCGCGGTCACGCTCCTGTTCGGTGCGATCGTCGGTTGTGCCAAGGACGACATCAAGAAGGCGCTGGCCGGCTCGACCATGTCGCAGATCGGCTACATGATCCTCGCCGCGGGCCTCGGCCCCATCGGCTACGTCTTCGCGATCATGCACCTGGTGACGCACGGCTTCTTCAAGGCCGGGCTGTTCCTCGGCGCCGGTTCCGTCATGCACGGCATGAACGACGAGGTCGACATGCGCAAGTACGGCGGCCTGCGCTCGTACATGCCGATCACCTTCGTCACCTTCGGCCTCGGCTACCTCGCCATCATCGGCTTCCCGGGCCTGTCCGGCTTCTTCTCCAAGGACAAGATCATCGAGGCGGCCTTCGCCAAGGGCGGTTCCGAGGGCTGGATCCTCGGCGGCGCGGCCCTGCTGGGCGCGGCCATCACCGCCTTCTACATGACGCGCGTGATGCTGATGACGTTCTTCGGCGAGAAGCGGTGGCAGCCGGACGAGAACGGCAACGAGCCGCACCCGCACGAGTCCCCGAAGGTCATGACGATCCCGATGATCGTGCTGGCCGTGGGCTCCGTCTTCGGCGGCGCCTTCTTCAGCATCGGCGACCGCTTCCTGCACTGGCTGGAGCCGGTCACCGGGCACAGCGAGGGCAACTCCCCGGTCAGCGCCCTGACGGTCACCGGGGCGACCATGGTCTGCCTGGTCATCGGCGTCGGCATCGCCTGGGCGCAGTACGGCCGCAAGCCCGTTCCGGCCGTCGCCCCGCGCGGCTCGCTGCTCACCCGCGCGGCCCGGCGCGACCTGCTCCAGGACGACTTCAACCATGTGGTCCTGGTCCGTGGCGGTGAGCACCTGACGCGCTCCCTGGTGTACGTCGACCACACCCTGGTCGACGGCGTCGTCAACGGCACGGCGGCCGGCTTCGGCGGCCTGTCCGGGCGGCTGCGCCGACTCCAGAACGGCTTCGCCCGCTCCTACGCGGTCTCGATGTTCGGCGGTGCGGCACTCCTGGTCGCCGCGACCCTGCTGATGAGGGCGGTCTGATACCGATGTCCTTTCCTCTGCTGACAGCGACGGCGGTGCTCCCGGCCGTAGGGGCCGTCGCCACGGCCGCCGTACCGGCCGCGCGGCGCACCACCGCCAAGTGGCTGGCGCTGGTCGTCTCGCTCGCCACACTCGCCCTGGCGATCACCGTCCTGGTCCGCTTCGACCCGGGCGGCGCCCGCTACCAGCTCACCGAATCCCACGCCTGGATCAAGGACTTCGGGGTGCGGTACGAGCTGGGCGTCGACGGCATCGCGGTGGCGCTGGTCGCGCTGACCGCCGTACTGATCCCGTTCATCATCCTCGCCGGCTGGCACGACGCCGACCCGCTGGAGACCGGCAGCAAGCGGTGGCGGCCCACCCAGGGCTTCTTCGCGCTGATCCTGGCCGTCGAGGCGATGGTGCTCATCTCGTTCGAGGCCACCGACGTCTTCCTCTTCTACATCTTCTTCGAAGCCATGCTCATCCCGATGTACTTCCTCATCGGCGGCTTCGGAGACCGCGCCCACGCACAGGGTGAGGCGGCGGCCTCGACGCAACGGTCGTACGCCGCCGTGAAGTTCCTGCTCTACAACCTGGCCGGCGGTCTGATCATGCTGGCCGCGGTGATCGGTCTCTATGTGGTCGCCGGGAACTTCAGCCTCGCGGAGATCGCGCACGCGCGCGCGAACGGCTCGCTCCACATGGCGACCAGCACCGAACGCTGGCTGTTCCTCGGCTTCTTCTTCGCCTTCGCGGTGAAGGCGCCGCTGTGGCCGCTGCACACCTGGCTGCCCAACGCCATGCAGGAGTCCACCGCCCCGGTCGCCGTCCTGATCACCGCGGTCGTCGACAAGGTGGGCACCTTCGCGATGCTCCGCTTCTGCCTCCAGCTGTTCCCGGAGGCGTCGAAGTGGGCGACGCCCGTCATCCTCGTACTGGCGCTCATCAGCATCGTCTACGGCGCACTGCTCGCCGTCGGCCAGCGGGACATCAAGCGCCTGGTGGCGTACGCGTCGATCTCGCACTTCGGCTTCATCATCATGGGCATCTTCGCGATGACCAGCCAGGGGCAGTCCGGCGCGACGCTCTACATGGTCAACCACGGCATCTCCACGGCCGCGCTGATGCTGGTCGCCGGCTTCCTGATCTCCCGGCGCGGCTCGCGGCTCATCGCCGACTACGGCGGTGTGCAGAAGGTCGCCCCGGTGCTCGCCGGGACGTTCCTGATCGGCGGCCTCGCGACCCTCTCCCTGCCGGGCCTCGCGCCGTTCGTGAGTGAATTCCTCGTTCTGGTCGGCACGTTCACGCGCTACCCGGCGATCGGCGTCATCGCCACCTTCGGCATCGTCCTCGCCGCGCTCTACACCCTCGTGCTGTACCAGCGGACCATGACGGGTCCGGTGAAGCCCGAGGTCTCGGCGATGCCCGACCTCCGCGTGCGCGAGCTGGTGGTGGTCGCCCCGCTGATCGTGCTGCTGATCTTCCTGGGTGTCTATCCGAAGCCCGTCACGGACATCGTCAACCCGGCGGTCAAGCAGACCATGTCCGACGTACACAAGACCGACCCCAAGCCCTCGGTGGAGGCGGCCAAGTGAGCACAGCAGCCGTCCACAGCCTGTGGACAACCGCGGCCGACCCGATCTCCAAGATCCCGGCACCGAAGATCGAATATGGACAATTGTCGCCGACACTGATCGTCGTCGGTGCCGCGGTGGTCGGCGTGCTGGTCGAGGCGTTCGTCCCGCGCAAGTCCCGCTACTACGCGCAGGTGTTCGTGTCCGTCGTCGCCCTGTGCGCCGCGTTCGCCGCGGTGGTCGCGCTCGCGGCCGACGGCTACGGCACCACCAAGGCGCACATCGCGGCTATGGGCGCGATCGCGGTCGACGGCCCGGCCCTCTTCCTGCAGGGCACGATCCTGCTGGCCGGCCTGGTCGCCCTGTTCACCTTCGCCGAGCGGCGCCTGGACCCGGCCGCGCACGGCAACCGCGTCGACTCCTTCGCCGCGCAGGCCGCGTCGGTGCCCGGCAGCGACAGCGAGAAGGCGGCGGTGAAGGCGGGATTCACCACCACGGAGGCGTTCCCGCTCCTCCTCTTCGCGATCGCGGGCATGCTGGTGTTCCCCTCGGCCAACGACCTGCTGACCCTGTTCGTGGCCCTGGAGGTCTTCTCCCTGCCGCTGTACCTGCTGTGCGCGCTGGCCCGCCGCAAGCGGCTGATGTCGCAGGAGGCCGCGGTCAAGTACTTCCTGCTCGGCGCGTTCGCCTCGGCGTTCACCCTGTTCGGCATCGCCCTGCTGTACGGCTACGCGGGCTCCGTGTCGTACGGGCGCATCGCGCAGGTCGTCGACGGCACGGTCAGCAACGTCGACCCGGCGCTCGCCAACACCATGGGCAACGACGCGCTGCTCCTCATCGGCGGCGCCATGATCGTGATGGGTCTGCTGTTCAAGGTGGGCGCGGTGCCGTTCCACATGTGGACGCCCGACGTCTACCAGGGCGCGCCGACCCCCGTGACCGGCTTCATGGCGGCGGCGACGAAGGTGGCCGCGTTCGGCGCGCTGCTGCGCCTGCTGTACGTCGTCCTGCCGGGCATGCGCTGGGACTGGCGGCCGGTGATGTGGGCGGTGGCGATCGTCACCATGCTGGGCGGCGCGATCGTCGCGATCACGCAGACCGACATCAAGCGGCTGCTGGCGTACTCGTCGATCGCGCACGCCGGATTCATCCTCGCGGGTGTCATCGCCACGACGAAGGACGGCGTCTCGTCGGTCCTCTTCTACCTGGCCGGCTACTCCTTCGTGACGATCGGCGCCTTCGCGGTGGTCACGCTGGTGCGCGACGCGGGCGGCGAGGCGACCCACCTGTCCAAGTGGGCAGGGCTCGGCCGCCGCTCCCCGCTGGTGGCGGCCGTCTTCGCGGTCTTCCTCCTGGCCTTCGCCGGCATCCCGCTGACCTCCGGCTTCGCCGGAAAGTTCGCCGTGTTCAAGGCGGCGGCGGACGGCGGCGCGGCCCCGTTGGTCGTCATCGGTGTGATCTCCTCGGCGATCGCCGCGTTCTTCTACATCCGCGTGATCGTCCTGATGTTCTTCAGCGAACCGAGCCCGGAGGGCCCGACCGTCGCCGTCCCCTCCCCGCTGACCATGACCGCGATCGGCCTGGGCGTGGCGGTGACCCTGGTCCTTGGCGTGGCCCCGCAGTACTTCCTGGACCTGGCGAGCCAGGCGGGAGTGTTCGTGCGCTGACGCTCCGCTCGCACATGCCGCTGCCCGGCGCCCCTTCGGATGGGGTGCCGGGCAGCGGTGTGTTTCCGGGGTCACTGATTCCTGTCGCGGCGCGCCTTGATCTGCGTGAGGTCTAGGTCCACCGGGAATGGCACGTCCAACTTCATACGCTCGCGGAAGATGCCGGTGCCGGTGTAGGTGCCGGTCGTCGGTTCCAGCTCGAAGACGTATACCGCTGCCCGGCCCTTCTCGTTCTCGACCCGCCAGTAGTGGGGGATCTTGGCTCGGGCGTACTTCATCGGCTTGGTCTCGCGGTCTCGGGAGACCGAGTCCTCGGAGACGACCTCGATGGCCAGGACTACGGATTCCACCGGGAAGCGGGTCTGGTACGGGTCCTCCACCACATCCGCTCGCACGACGACCACGTCCGGCTCCGGCCGGTTCTGCCGGTCGATGTCGATCGTGAACTCGCGGATGGCCTCGAATTCCTCCGGCGCCAGCGACTGAAGCTGCCATTCGAGGAAGCTCACGGCGCGGGCGTGAAACAGGGTCTGCGGACTTACGAAGACCAGGCTCCCGTCGATCAATTCCGTGTGCGGAGGAAGATTCGGAAGCCGGTCCAGGTCGTCGGCGGTCCAGCCGCCCTTCGGCGGCATCGGCCAGCTGGACGCGGACGCCTTCGGTGCGACGCTCATCAGTGCTCCCATGGGACGGAGTCTGGCCGGTGCATTCAGACTATCGGCCGGAAACGGGCAGGTCTCCCGCGAACGTGTGAACGACATTCGTGTCCTTGGCGCGAGGTTCCTGGGGCAGCCTGTGGATAACTCCCTGGCTGTCGGTGCGGGCCCCTATCGTGGATGCAGCGGTCGAGAGACGACACACGGGGGACCGGCGGGGGACAGGACCATGGAAGCGACGGGCGTGATCAGCGAGATGCCACAGGTGACCGAGGGGCCGGGCGCGGCCGACAGTGAGGCGCTGGCCACGCTGCACCGGGTCTTCGGATACGAGGCCTTCCGCGGCGAGCAGGAAGCGATCATCGAGCATGTGGTGGCCGGCGGCGACGCCGTCGTGCTCATGCCGACCGGTGGCGGCAAGTCGCTGTGCTACCAGATTCCGGCCCTGGTCAGACCCGGTACAGGCGTGGTGATCTCGCCGCTGATCGCGCTGATGCAGGACCAGGTGGACGCCCTGCGCGCCCTCGGCGTGCGCGCCGGCTTCATCAATTCCACGCAGGACTTCGACGAGCGCCGCCTGGTCGAGGCCGAGTTCGTCTCCGGCGAGCTGGATCTGCTCTACCTGGCCCCGGAGCGGCTGCGCCTGGACGCCACGCTCGACCTGCTCTCGCGCGGCAAGATCTCCGTCTTCGCCATCGACGAGGCGCACTGCGTGTCCCAGTGGGGCCACGACTTCCGCCCCGACTATCTGTCCCTGTCCCTCCTCGGCGAGCGCTGGCCGGACGTCCCGCGGCTCGCCCTCACCGCGACGGCCACCCGCGCCACCCACGAGGAGATCACCCAGCGGCTGAACCTGCCGACGGCCCGCCACTTCGTCGCCAGCTTCGACCGGCCCAACATCCAGTACCGGATCGTTCCCAAGGCCGACCCCAGGAAGCAGCTGCTCGCCTTCCTGCAGCAGGAGCACGCGGGCGACGCGGGCATCGTGTACTGCCTGTCGCGCAACTCGGTGGAGCGGACGGCGGAGTTCCTGACCGCCAACGGCATCGAGGCGGTGCCGTATCACGCGGGCCTGGACGCGGGCATGCGCGCCACCCACCAGTCCCGGTTCCTGCGCGAGGACGGCCTGATCGTGGTGGCGACCATCGCCTTCGGCATGGGCATCGACAAGCCGGACGTACGGTTCGTCGCCCATCTGGACCTGCCCAAGTCGATCGAGGGCTACTACCAGGAGACCGGCCGCGCGGGCCGCGACGGACTGGCATCCACGGCGTGGATGGCGTACGGCCTCAACGACGTCATACAGCAGCGCAAGCTGATCCAGTCCGGTGAGGGCGACGAGGCGTTCCGCCGCCGCGCCGCCGCCCACCTCGACGCGATGCTCGCGCTGTGCGAGACCGCCCGGTGCCGCCGCGGCCAGCTGCTCGCCTACTTCGGCCAGGACCCCGAGCCGGCGGGCTGCGGAAACTGCGACACCTGCCTCACCCCGCCGGAGACCTGGGACGGCACGATCGCCGCGCAGAAGGTGCTGTCGACGGTGGTACGGCTGCAGCGCGAGCGGGGGCAGAAGTTCGGCGCCCTGCAGATCGTCGACATCCTGCTCGGCAAGCGCACGGGCAAGATCATCCAGTTCGACCACGACCAGCTCTCCGTCTTCGGCATCGGAACGGACCTCGCCGAGGCCGAGTGGCGGGGCGTCATCCGGCAGCTGCTGGCCCAGGGGCTGCTCGCGGTCGAGGGGGAGTACGGCACGCTGGTGCTCACCGAGGCGAGTGGTTCGGTCCTGCGGCAGGAGCGGGAGGTGCCGCTGCGCAAGGAGCCGAAGAAGCCGGCCGCAGCCCGGTCGCGCTCGGCCGGTGCGTCCGGCGGAGACCGCAAGGCCAAGGCCGCCGTGGCCGAGCTGTCCGACGAGCTGCTGCCCGCCTTCGAGGCCCTGCGCGCCTGGCGCACCGAACAGGCCCGTGAGCAGGGCGTCCCGCCGTACTTCATCTTCAACGACGCCACCCTGCGCGGCATCGTCACCCTGCGACCCGCCTCGGTGCGCGAGCTGGGCACGGTGAGCGGCGTCGGCGAGAAGAAGCTGGCGACGTACGGGGAGGGCGTGCTGGCGGTGCTGGCCTCCCTGGACGGTCCGGCCCCGGCCGCCGACGCCGCACAGGGCGCCGACTGGCCGGAGCCGGACGAGGAGCCGGAGCCCGACGACTGGATATAGCGCGCCGGTCCGCGGCGATGCGGAGGAGCGTCACAGCCCCCGCGCCGCATAGGCCCTGACGTCCGCGTCCGAGTCGGCCGTGGCCGTGGCGAGGGCCGCGCGGGCCTCCGCGGTGTCCCGGTGCCGGGCCAGAGCCAGGACGGCCGCCTTGCGCACGTCGGCGTTGGGGTCGGCCAGGGCCTTGGCCAGGGCGGGTACGGCGGTTTCGGCGGCCGCGGCCGACAGCGCGGTGGCGGCGCCGGAGCGGACCTGCCAGGCGGGGTCGGACAGGGCGGCCACGGCACGGGCGGCGAGCGGCGGCGGGCAGCCGGTGCCGGCCAGCGCACCGAGCGCGGCACCGCGCACCAGGGCGTCGGTGTCCTCGGTGAGGCGGTCCAGGGCGGCGGTGAGCAGCCGCCGGTCGGCTGCCGTGAGCCCCGCCGGGGCGACGGCTGCCAGCGCCTTGGCCACGGTGACCCGGACCTCCCGGGAGGGATCGTCCGCGGCACCGGCGAGCGGCCGGACGGCGTCGACCGAGACCAGCGCCCGCACGGCCTCGGTGCGGACAGCGATGTCGGGATCGTCCAGCGCCGCCGCGAACACACCGGCCTCGCCGAGCCGCAGCGCGCGCAGCACATCGAGCGCGGCGGCCCGGACCACGGGGTCGGCCTGGGCGAGCACACCGGTGAGGGCGGAGCCCAGGGCGGGTTCGGGAGGCAGGGTCTCGACGAGTTCGCGCAGTGAGGCCGCGGCGGCGGCGCGGACCCCGGTGTCGGGGTCGGCGAGGGCACCGGCCAGGGCCTGCCCGGTGCCGGGCGGCACGGTCTCGGTGAGCACCGAGACGGCCGTACGGCGGACTGCCGGGTCGGGGTCAGCCAAGTAGGGCTCCAGGGTGGTGAGTTCGGGCTCCGCCTCGGCCAGTTCCAGCAGCTGGAGGAGCCGGGGCGAGGCGGTGCCGTGGCCGCCGGCGCCCACGGCGGAGGCGGTGGCGCGTGCGGAGGCCGGTCCCGCGGCGACCGGCGCCACCTCACGCGGCCCGGCTGTGGCCACGTGCTCGGGACGGACCTCGCCGATCCACCGGGAGGGGCCGCCGACCGGAGTGAACTCCTCGACCGGGACCAGATAGGGAGCCACGGGACGGGCCGTGAACTCCATCGCACCAGAGGGGGACTTGTGCAGATCGAGATGGTGGAACCAGGAGGCGTCGTCGCGCCCGGGATGGTCGAGACGGTCGTGGTAGAGACCCCACCGGGACTCGGTACGGGCGAGAGAGGCGCGGGCGGCCATCTCCGCGCAGTCGCGGATGAAGGTGACCTCGGCGCAGCGCATCAGCTCGTGCGGGGTGCGGGCGCCCATGGCAGCGATGTCGGCGCGCATCCGCCCGAACGCCTCCAGGGCGAGGGAGAGCCGCGCACCGGACTTCGGCGGTGCGACGTAGTCGTTCACGAAGCGGCGCAGCTTGTACTCGACCTGGGCCTGCGGCGGGCCGTCCGGGTTGCGCAGCGGGCGGTAGATCAGCTCGTGCGCCTCGCGGATCTGGTCCGCGGGAAGTTCACCCTCGTACGTCGTGAACCGGGCGGCGTCCGCGCCCGCGAGGTCGCCGAAGACGAAGGCGCCGATCATGTAGTTGTGCGGGACGCAGGCCAGGTCGCCGGCGGCGTACAGGCAGGGGACGGTCGTACGGGCGTGGTCGTCGACTCGGACGCCGGAGGCGGAGTGGCCACCGCACAGGCCGATCTCGGAGATGTGCATCTCGACGTCGTGGGTGCGGTAGTCGTGCCCGCGCCCGGCGTGGAAGGTGCCCCGTGTGGGCCGCTCGGTGGAGTGCAGGATCGACTCCAGCGCGGAGACCGACTCCTCGGGGAGATGGCTGAGCTTGAGGTAGACCGGGCCGCGGTCGCTGGCGACCTCGGCGGCGAACTCGGCCATCATCTGCCCCGACCAGTAGTCGGAGTCGACGAAGCGCTCGCCGTGCCGGTTGACCTGGTACCCGCCGAAGGGATTGGCGACGTAGGCGCAGGCCGGGCCGTTGTAGTCCTTGATCAGCGGGTTGATCTGGAAGCACTCGATGCCGGTCAGTTCGGCGCCCGCGTGGTAGGCCATGGCGTACCCGTCGCCGGCGTTGGTGGGGTTCTCGTAGGTGCCGTACAGGTAACCGGAGGCGGGCAGTCCGAGGCGGCCGCAGGCGCCGGTCGCGAGGATCACCGCGCCCGCGCGGATGGTGACGAAGGCGCCGGTGCGCGTGTGGAAGCCGACGGCGCCCACGGCCCGCCCCTGGGCGGTGAGGACCCGGACCGGCATCACCCGGTTCTCGATCCGGATCCGCTCCCGCATCTCGCGCCGCCGCAACTGCCGGTAGAGGACCTTTTTGACATCCTTTCCCTCTGGCATCGGCAGTACGTACGAGCCGGAGCGATGCACCTGGCGCACCGCGTACTCACCGTGCTCGTCCTTCTCGAACTTGACCCCGTACGACTCCAGCCTCTGCACCATCGCGAAGCCGCGCGTGGCGGTCTGGCGGACGGTGGACTGGTCGACGATGCCGTCGTTGGCGCGGGTGATCTCGGCGACGTAGTCGTCGGGTTCGGCGCGCCCCGGGACGACCGCGTTGTTGACGCCGTCCATGCCCATGGCGAGCGCGCCGGAGTGACGGACGTGGGCCTTCTCCAGCAGCAGGACGTCCGCGCCGCGCTCGGCGGCGGTCAGGGCGGCCATGGTGCCGGCGGTGCCGCCGCCGATGACGAGGACGTCGCAGGTCAGCTCCTCGGCGTCGGTGACGTCGGGAATCTCCAGGGGAGTGGTGGCGGGGGTGGTCACCGGGGTGCCTTTCAGGAGCCGAGCGAGGTGAGGATGTCGCGGCGCAGGGCCGTGCGAGCCGGATCGTCCAGGGCCCCGCGATCGCGGGGGCCGGGTATGTCGCGTACGGCGGCCACCCGGCCGGAGCCGAGCAGAGCCACGCGGTCGCCGAGGAAGAGGGCCTCGTCCACGTCATGCGTGACGAAGACGACGGTCGCGCCCGTGCCGCGCAGCACTTCCACCAGCAGGTCCTGCATGCCGGAGCGGGTCTGGGCGTCGAGGGCGCCGAAGGGCTCGTCCATGAGGACCGCGCGTGGGCTGTCGGCCAGTGCGCGGGCCAACTGGGCACGCTGGCGCTGCCCGCCGGACACGCGGTGCGGCAACTGCGCCGCCTGCGCGCTGAGTCCGACGCGTTCGAGCCAGGAGGCTGCCCTCGCCCGGCGCACGCCGCGCGGAACACCGCTGATGGCGAGCGGCAGTTCGACGTTCCCGCGCAAGGTGCGCCAGGGCAGCAGCGCGTCCTCCTGGAAGACCAGCGCACGGTCGGCCGACGGCCCGGTCAGCGGGCCGCCGTCCACCTCGGCCGTGCCGCCCAGCGGAGGCAGCAGCCCGGCGAGGGTGCGTAGCAGTGTGGACTTGCCGCAGCCGGAGGGGCCGACGACGGTGAGGATCTCACCGGGCGCGACGTCCAGGTCGACGTCGTACAGCACCGGCGCGTCCGGCCGGCCGAGCACGGCGGAACGGAACGTGAGCCGGGTACCGCGTACGCCTTCCGATGCGGGCGCGGCGGAAGCGGTGACGGTCTCAGACGAGGTGCTCATCGCGGGCCTCCTCGGTGTCCTTCTGGCCCTGCTGCTCGGGCTGGGCATGCTGCTCGGAATCACGGTCGGCACGCACGGGGGCGACGGCGGGCCGGGCCACGCGGGCGCGGCCGCCGGGGACGTACGAGGTGCGGGGCAGCCATCGGGTCAGGCGCCGGCCGAGGAGCTCCACGGCCGTGGAGGTGACCCAGCCGAGGACACCGATGGTGACCATGCCGACGAAGACGCCGGGGTAGTTCACCACCGTGTAGTCCTGCCAGGTGCGGTAACCGACCCCGTACTGGCCGGAGATCATCTCGGCGGAGATCACACAGATCCACGACACGCCGATGCCGACCGACAGCCCGCCGAAGATCCCGGGCAGCGCGCCCGGCAGCACCACCGACCCGAGAACCCGCAGCCGCCCGCCGCCCAACGTGCGCACCGCCTCCTCCCAGACGGGGGTCAGCGCGCGGACCGCGTGCCGGGTGGAGACCAGCACGGGGAAATAGGCGGCGGTGCAGGTGATGAAGACGATGCCCTGCTCGTTGGAGGGGAACAGCAGGATCGCGACCGGGACGAGGGCGATCGCCGGGATGGGACGGACGACCTCCAGGACCGGGCCGAGCAGATCCTCGGCGAGCCGCGAGCGGGCCACTAGCACGCCGGTTGCCACGCCCAGGACGGCCGCCAGCGCGAAGCCGGCGAGGATCCGGGTGAGGCTGTCGGTGAGGTCGGTCCAGTAGTCGTCACCGGAGAGCCGGTCGGTGAAGGCGCGGGCCACGTCGGTGACCGTCGGGAACTGCGAGAAGCGCAGCCACAGATCGACCTTCAGGCTGGTCAGCAGCTGCCACAGCCCGAGGAACGCGGCCAGGGAGGCGGTCCGCAGCGCATACCGGGCCAGGGGACGCCGGGTCATGAGGCCCGCTCCAGAGCCTCGCGGTACGACATGGTGCGGGCGCCGCCGTGGGCGGTGACATAGGCCTGCGCGGTCGCCGGGGCGACGAAGGGCAGCAGCCGATCGCCGTCGGCGACCCACACCGCCTTGTCGGCGAACCAGAGCGTGCCGGTGGTGACGTCGGCCACGTAGGCGGCACGGATCCCGTCCTGGTGCCCGGCCACGTAAGTCAGCAGCTCCTTCGCGGACTTGAAGGAGAGCGTCTTCTCGCTGTCTTTGACCCACACCTCACTCGCGGCCGGCGGAGGTGCGGCGGCGAGCCGCTTGGTGTAGGAGGCGCCGAGGGCCTTCTTCACGTACTGGTCGTCGACGAAGGAGTCCACGTCGATGTCGCCGGTCAGCTTGGCGGCCTTCAGTACGGACACGTCCTGCTTCAGTGCGGAGACGAGCTGCGGCTTGACGGCCGGGTCGAAGGTGGCGATGCCATGGGCGCCGTTGTAGAGGTAGACGACCTCGGCGGGCAGGCCGGTGGCCTGGGCGACCTTCTCCGCTGCGGTGACGGGATGGGCGTTGAGGTAGTCCGTCGCCTCGGTCTGGGCCTTGAGGAAGGCCTCCAGGACGGCCGGGTGCCGGTGGGTGAAGTCCTCGCGGGCGGTCACGCCGTGGAACGTTGGCAGGTTCAGCTGCGCGCCGTCGTACAGGGCCTTCGCCTTGCCCTGGTAGGCGAGCAGGCCGGGCCAGGCGACGAACTGCGACAGGGCGTCCACGCTGCCGGAGGAGAGCGCCGAGGCGCCCACGGCGGGCTGCTGGTTGAGCTTGGAGATGCCCTTGTCCGGGTCGATGCCGGCGCGCTGCAGGGCCCGTACGAGGGTGCCGTCGGCTGCGGAGCCGATGCTTGTGGAGACTTTCCTACCCTTCAGGTCCTGCAGCGAGGCGAGCTTCGAACCAGGGGCGGTGACCACCGTGTTGAGGCCGCCGCGCAGGTTGTAGCCGGTTACCGAGACCAGGTGGGTCGGGCGTCCGAGCTGTTTGCCGCGGGCCGCGTTCAACAGCAGCGGGACGTCGCCCATCGAGCCGATGTCGATCTTCCCGGCGGTCATCTGAGCGGTGATCGGGGCGCCGGTGGCGTAGTCCTGCCAGTCGACCTTGTAGGTGTGGCCGTCGTGCAGGGAGTTGAGTCGCTGCTCGAAGTAGCCGAGGGAGCGCAACAGTGTTCCCGCGGTGACGGTGTTGATGGTCTTGGACTGGTAGCCGACGGTCACGGTGACCGTGGCGCCGCTGCCCGCCTCGGCGCTGCCGCCGCAGGCGGTCAGGGGAAGGAGGAGTGCGATGGCGGGCAGGGCGACTGCTGTGCGTTTCATGGTGGTTGTACCTCTCACCGCAGCAGGTAGGGCATGTTGACCGTGACGGCTCCGGTGGGGCAGCGGGCCGCGCAGGGGCCGCAGTACCAGCACTCGTCGACGTGCATGTACGCCTTGCCGCTGCTGTCGTCGATGGCGAGGGAGTCCAGCGGGCACATGTCCACGCAGAGGGTGCAGCCGTCGATGCACTTCGACTCGTCGATGGTCACGGGCACGTCGGCCCGCTGGGGCGCCAAGGGCATGGCTGTCTCCAGGAAACGTGCAGGCGGGGTGGGTGCGGCGGCCGGTTACAGGGACCGGTGGAGCAGGCCGCTCATGGTGATGCGGTCGCCGCGGAAGCGGATGAACTCCAGGTCGACGGGGCGGCCGTCGGCGAGGTGGGTGAGGCGTTCCAGCATGAGTACGGCGGCTCCGCGCGGGGCCTGGAGCACGGCGGCGGAGTGGGCGTCCGCGTTCACCGCTTCCAGGGTGATCTCGGCGTGGCCGAGGCGCTGGCCGGTGATGGCTTCCAGGAGGCGGAAGACATCGGTGTTCTCCAGGTCGGCGCCGAGCAGGGCGGTGCCGAGGTCGAGCGGGATGTAGGTGAGGTCGAGGGAGAGTGGGAGGCCGTTCAGGCGGCGCAGGCGCTCGATGTAGAGCACGTCGGCGCCGGCCGGGACACCGAGGCGGTCGGCCACCGGGGCGGGTGCGGGGGCGGGGCCCATGGTGCGGACCTCGTTGGTGACGTGGCCGTGTTCGCGGAGGGTTTCCGCGAGGCCCATCAGACGGTCGAGCCCGTGCGGGTACTTCTGGGCGACGACCACGGTGCCGACGCCCGGCAGCCGCTCCACCAGGCCTTCGGCCCGGAGCAGGTCCAGGGCCTGGCGGACGGTGTTGCGGGAGGCGCGGTAGTCGGCGGCGAGGGTCGACTCGTGCGGGAGGGTGCCGTTCTGGAAGGCGCCGGTGAGGAGCTGGCGGCGCAGCAGGTCGGCGAGCTGCCGGGCCCGGTCCGCGCGCAGCCGGCGACGCGCGCGGTGGGCGGCGACCGTGGTCGCGGCGCCCTGACCGGCGTGGTCGCGGGGGCGGTCGGTGACTGACATGGCTGGAACCATACTGATGCGGTGGGGAAAGTCGTGTTGCCGCAGTGTTGCGCCAGGTGAGGGGGTGTGAGGTGGGGCGCTGAGCTGGGAGTTCTCCCGTTTGTGCGGCAAGATCTGCCACCCTGCGGGCCTGTCAGGACAGCGCCGTCAGCCCCGGGGCGAATGTGATCAGCAGGGGCAGCAGTGGCACCAGGGCGGCCACCGTCGTCGTCAGGGCCCGGTGCCGGCGCAGCAGGCGCGGCGGGGGCTCCAGCAGGCGGTCCACGCGCTCGCCGAGCAGGCGGCGGCTGGAGTCGCAGGACAGGACGCCCCGGTGCTGGTTCAGCTCGATCAGCGCGAGGGCTGTGGTGAGGTGGCCGCAGCGACGGGATGCCGTGTCGTCGGCGGCCAGCTCGACCAGGCGGTGCGTCTGGTCACAGAAGTGGGCGAAGACCGGCACGCGCGGGAAGCCCGTGGCGAGCGCGGTGGACAGGTGCAGCAGCCAGTCGTGATGGGCACGCGCGTGCCCGCGTTCGTGCGTGAGGACGGCGTCCAGCTGGTGGTCGGTGAGACGCTGCAGCGCACCCGTGGTGACGACCAGCTGCGGCGGGTGCCCCGGCATCCACCAGGCGTCCGGGTACTCGTCCTCGAGCACCAGCATCGGGCCGCGCGCCGCCGGCAGCCCGGCCGGCAGGTCGGGGGCGCGCTCGCGCAGTTGCGCCCGGGCCTGGCCGCGCCTGCGGCGGGCCTCGACGAGTTCCCGGGCCAGCATCGCCGTTGTCCAGGCGGCCCCGAAGGCCAGCAGCAGGGTGAGGGCGGTGGCCCACACCGGTGCGGAGGAGAGGTCGTACGCGGCGGTCACGGAGGGCGGCGCGGGGGCGAAGACGCGGTCGCGGACGGTGTGGAAGACGGCCGCGGTGCCCAGGATCAGCGCGGCGAGGCAGCACAGCAGGACGGTGGCCACCAGACACTGCCACACCCACAACGCGACCACGGGTTCCCGCTCGGGCCAGGCGGCGCGGGTCAGCGCGCGCGGCGCCGGCAGGGCGGCCGTCAGGGCGACGACGCTCAGCAGGAGCAGGCAGACGGTCATGCCGGGGCTCCGGTTCCTGGTCGCAGAGGTGTGCGGGGCGGGTGGTGCCGAGGGTGCGCCGCGCGGGTGCGCGCCGCGTATGGTGCGTGTCCCTGCCAGTATGACGAAAACCGTGGGCACGAGTCAGGTGTCGGCGACGATCCGGTTCGCGGCCCGCCACGCGCGTGTGGACGCCCATAACGGCCGCCGGTGCTCCCGCGCGGCGCCGCCCCGCCACTCCCGCAGCCGCTCCCGCAAGGCCCGGCCCCGCTACTCCCGCAGCGCTCCACGTACCGCATCGAGCCGCTCGTCGTCGTCCGCCCCCAGGGCCTGTGTCTGGGTGGCGAACGTTCTGGTCAGCGCGGTCAGTTCGGCCGGGGCGGGGAGGTGCGGGCGGCCGGTCGCGGGGCGGTACGGGGCAGGTGGCGTCGACGCGTACGAAGGCGCCGTTCACCGGAGCGGTCCCCGGTCCGCCCAACGCGTCGGTCGGCTTGCTACAAGGTGCTGGTCACCGTGTTACGACCCGCCCGCGGACCTCCCCCAGCCCGACCCGGCGCCCGTCCGGACCGGGGGCCCACGCGGACAGGGTCACGACGTCGCCATCCTCCAGGAAGGTCCGCTTGCCGTCGGGGAGTTCGAGGGGCTCGCGGCCGTTCCAGGTCAGCTCCAGCAGGGAGCCGCGCTGGCGTTCCTCGGGGCCGCTCACCGTGCCGGAGCCGTACAGGTCGCCGGTGCGTAGCGAGGCGCCGTTCACCGTCATGTGGGCGAGCTGCTGGGCGGCTGTCCAGTACATGGTCGAGAACGGGGGCTCGGAGACCACGTGGCCGTTGATCGCGATGGAGATCCGCAGGTCGTAGCCGCTCGGCTCGATGTCCGGCGCCGAGTCGTCCAGATAGGGCAGCAGGGGGTGCGTGCGTTCCGGCGCGGCCACGCGCGCGTGCTCCAGCGCTTCCAGCGGGGTGATCCACGCCGACACGGAGGTCGCGAAGGACTTGCCGAGGAAGGGGCCGAGGGGGACGTATTCCCAGGCCTGGATGTCCCGCGCGGACCAGTCGTTCAGCAGGCAGAGGCCGAAGACGTGGTCACGGAAGTCACCGAGTGCGACGGAGCAGCCCAGCTCGGACGGGACGCCCACGACGAAGCCGACCTCGGCCTCGATGTCCAGCCGGATCGACGGGCCGAACACGGGTGCCGGGTCGCCCGGGCCCTTGCGCTGCCCGGACGGCCGTACGACGTCGGTGCCCGAGACGACGACCGTGCCGGAGCGGCCGTGGTAACCGATCGGCAGATGCTTCCAGTTGGGGGTGAGGGAGTCCTCGGCGTCCGGGCGGAAGATCCGGCCGACGTTTCTGGCGTGGTTCTCCGAGGCGTAGAAGTCGACGTAGTCCGCGACCTCGAAGGGCAGGTGCAGAGTCACCTCGGACAGAGGGTGGAACAGCGGTTCCAGGTCCGCGCGGTGCACGGGGTCCGTGACCCAGGACGTGATCGTGCGCCGTACCTCCGACCAGGCTGTGCGGCCGGCGGCCAGCAAGGGGTTGAGGGTGGGGCGGGCGAGCAGCGACTGGTACGGCGAGCCGAGGGCGGCGGCCGCGGCGCCCGCGTCGAGGACGTGGTCCCCGAGCCGGACACCGACCCTCCGCTCCGTGCTGCCGGAGGGCGTGAACACGCCATAGGGAAGGTTGTGCGGACCGAAGGGGTCGCCCTCGGGGACGTCGAAGGGGGGCATGGGGTGCTGCCTCACTCTCATCCGGGCCATGCATGGCGATGCGTTCCATGTGGTCGCGCCACACGTTACGGCCGTGACGCATGTCTTGGGCAGAGCCTCAAGTAACCCAGGGGCTGCCTGCGAAGTGTTCGAAAGGTTGCCCGCACGATGCCTAAAGGGTTCGCAATGTCCGGAAAAGCCTTGTCGGAGCGGGCAATTCCGGCTTAGCGTCCTTTGGGGACATGGACGGATGGATCCGTTCCGTTGGGGGGACACGTGGGGGGACCCGTGGCCGGAGACGCCGTCAGTGTGCCGTTCGAGCCGGACCGTGACGTGCCGGGACTCATCGTCAAGTTCGGCGACTATCCGCTGCACCACGGCGGGGTCGGTGCGATCCGCAGTCTGGGCCGCCTCGGCGTGCCCATGTATGCCATCACCGAGGATCCGTACACGCCGGCGGCCTCCTCGCGCTATCTGAAGAAGGCGTTCGTGTGGCCGACAACCGGTGCGGAGGACCCGGGCCACCTGGTCGAGGGAATGCTGCGCATAGGCCGCCGGATAGGCCGCCCGGCCGTCCTGATACCGACCGACGAAGAGGCCGCCGTCCTGATCGCCGAGCACCAGGACGAGCTGGCCGGATCTTTTCTCTTCCCGGGGGTCGACCCCGCGCTGCCGCGCCGGCTCGCCAGCAAACAGGGGCTGCACGAACTGTGCGTCGAACACGGCATCGCGAGCCCGTCCGCCGCGTTCCCGGAGTCGTACGACGACATCGTCGCCTTCGCCGACACGGCCCGCTTCCCGGTGGTGGCCAAGAACCGCGAGGCGTTCGTACGGCGCCGACGGCCCGCCGTGAACGGCACCACACGCATCGCCACCCGCGAGGGCCTGCTCGCCCTGGCCCGCGACTGGGGCGAGGAACCGGGCGTGATTCTCCAGGAGTACCTGCCGCGCGAGGAGGCCGAGGACTGGATCGTGCACGCCTGCTTCGGCCCGGACTCCACTCCGCTCGCGCTGTTCACCGGCGTCAAGGTCCGCTCGTGGCCGCCGCACGCCGGCATGACGGCGAACGCGTACGTCGTCGACAACCCGGAACTCGCCGACCTCGCCGCCCGTTTCATCAAGCAGATCGGCTTCAGCGGCGTCATCGACCTCGACCTGCGCTTCGACCGGCGCGACGGACAGTACAAACTCCTGGACTTCAACCCCCGCATGGGCGCGCAGTTCCGGCTCTTCGAGAACGAGTCGGGGGTGGACGTCGTACGCGCCCTGCACCTGAGCCTGACCGGCCGCGCCGTACCGGAGGGGGAGCAGCGCGCCGGCCACCGCTACATCGTGGAGAACATCGACCTGCCCGCCCTCCTCGCCTACCGCCGCAGCGGCTATACGACGCCGCACGCGCCGGCGCGGGCGAGCGGGACGGAGCTGGCCTGGCTCGCGGGTGACGACCCGCTGCCGTTCCTCACGATGCTCGCCCGCTTCGTGCGCCCGGGCGCGAAGCACCTCTATCAGCTGTGGCGCACCAACCGCCGCGGCAACGGCACCGCCAAGAAGCCTGCATCCACCACCTAGGCATCCGAGAAGCAGGCATCCACGAAGCAGGCAAGGCCACCACGCGTGGCGCACCGTGTCCTGGGGAGGGACTTCGTGACTCGACCGGTTGCAGTCATCGGCGCCGGGCCGTTCGGCCTGTCGACCGCCGCCCATCTCCGCGCGCGCGGCATCCCCGCCCGCGTCTTCGGCGACCCCATGGTCAGCTGGCGCGCGCACATGCCCGACGGCATGCTGCTGAAATCGACCCCCGCCGCCTCCAGCCTCGACTGCCCACAGCCCGGTCACACCCTCGCCGACTACTGCGACGCGGCCGGCATCCGCCGTCTGGCCGCCGACGAGGACATCATCCCGGTGGAGACCTTCATCGCCTACGGCGAGTGGTTCCAGCAGCGCCTGCTGCCCGGCCTGGAGCAGGTGCGGGTCGTCTCCGTCGACCGCGCCACGGACAGCGACCGGAGCGGCGGCTTCGAACTCAAACTGGACTCCGGGGAGTTGTTCACCGCGCGCGCGGTCGTCGTCGCCACCGGGCTGTCCGGCCTCGCCCATCTTCCGCCGGAGCTGGCGGGCGCGGCGGCCGACGGACCCACCGCGACCGGCCCGGTCTCGCACAGCTCCCAGCACCACGACCTCGGCCGGTTCGCCGGCAAGGAGCTGATCGTCGTCGGCGCCGGCCAGTCCGCGCTGGAGACGGCGGCACTCGCCGCCGAAGCGGGGGCACGCGTGCGCGTGGTCGCGCGTGGCCGGGGCCGGGTCGCCTTCGGCGCCCCACCGTGGAAGCAGCCGAAGCTGCGCCCCGAGTCCCCCTTCGGCAACGCCTGGTCGCTGTGGGCGCTCAGCTACTACCCGCACCCCTACCGCTACCTGCCCGAGGCCGCCCGCCACTACCTGGTCCGCCGGGTCCTCGGACCGCTCGGCGCCTGGTGGCTGCGCGAGCGTTTCGAGAGCGCCGTACAGGTGCGGGAGGTCGAGCGGATCGTGAGCGCCGAGGCGCCGGACGGCAGCCCGGTCCTCACCGTTCGCACGCACGGGGGCCGTACCGAGCGGCTCGCCGCCGACCACGTCATCGCGGCCACCGGCTACCGCGCCGCCGTCGCGGCGATGGACTTCCTCGGCCACGGGCTGCGCACCCGGCTCGCGGTGAGCCGCGGCACGCCGAAACTCGGCCCGGGCTTCGTCTCCTCCGTGCCCGGCCTGTACTTCACGGGTCTGCCGGCGGCGTCGTCGTACGGCCCGGTGATGCGCTTCGTCTGCGGCACGGAGTTCGCCTCCCCGCGTCTGGCGAAACACCTGGCGGCGGCCCACGGCTGACGTCCGCGCCGGCCCCGTGCGTGACGTGCGCCACGCGTGCGTGACGCACGTCGGCCCGCGCGGAAAGGTCCGCCGGGACCGTCACATCTCCCGCCCGTGCTCCGTCAGTGCGGTGACAGCGAAGGACAGCGCGGCGGCGGCGACCGGCGCGCATCACGGACACGGCGGGAGACACCACCATGCAGGCACGGACGACGAACGCGGCCACCCATCTCCCCTCCGCCATGAAGGGCATCGACATGCTCCTGAAGGGCATCGGCGAGGAAGGAAGGCGCGAGCGAGGAGCGGATCTCCTCCGTCGCCGCCTGGCGCGAGGCGCCCCTCTTCACCGACGCCGAGCGCGCCGCGCTGCGGCTGGCCGAGCGGATGACCCGGCTCGCCGACCGCTCCGAGGAACCGGTGCCGGACGAGCTGTGGGACGACGTCGCCGGCCACTACGACGAGAAGCAGATCTCCGCACTGCTCCTGAGCATCTCGCTCGTCAACCTCTTCAACCGGGTCAACACCGCCACCAGGAAGCCGGCGGGCACCACTTGGGGCTGATGAGCACGTAAGTACGCGGCACGACAAGATGAGTCGGACCGGCGTCCCGTCCGTATTCTCTGATCATGGCAGCCTCCCCCGCATATGCACTGATCGCCACTGACCTGGACGGAACGCTGCTGCGCGGCGACGACACGGTCTCCGGCCGGTCGCTCGCCGCGCTTGCGCGGGTGGCGCGGGCCGGTGTACGGCACCTGGTGGTGACGGGCCGTCCGGCCCCGCGGGTACGGCCGCTGCTCGCGCACCTCGGCTGCACGGGGCTCGCGGTGTGCGGGCAGGGCGCGCAGGTCTACGACGCCGGAAGCGGGCGTTTGCTGTGGTCGGTCCGGCTGGACCGGGAGCTGGCCGAGGAGGCGCTCGGCAAGATCGAGGCCGAGGTGGGACAGGTCTTCGCGGCCGTCGACCAGGACGGCGTCGACGGGCGCACACTCATCGAGCCCGGCTACCGGATGCCGCACCCGACCCTACCCGCGGTGCGGGTCGGCCGGCGCGACGACCTGTGGCGCGAGCCCATCAGCAAGGTGCTGCTGCGCCATGCGGACCTGTCCGACGACGAGTTGGCGGCCGTCGCGCGCGCGGTGGTGGGTTCGCTGGCGACGGTCACCATGTCGGGGCCGGGAACCGTGGAGCTCCAGCCCGCCGGGGTGACCAAGGCGACCGGGCTGGCGCTGGCCGCCGACCGGCTGGGGATCACGGCCGAACAGGCCCTGGCGTTCGGGGACATGCCCAACGACATCCCGATGTTCGACTGGGCCGGGCGCGGGGTGGCGATGGCGAACGCGCATCCCGAACTCATGGCGGTGGCCGACGAGGTCACCTTGTCGAACGAGGACGACGGCATCGCCGTCGTCCTCGAAAGACTCTTCCCGGACTCTCCGACCGACCGGCCGGCGCTTCAGCACGCGCCGGTCACGTACGGGTCGGGCGACGGTCAGTACGCGCTGTAGACGTTGTCGATCGAGCCGTAGCGCGCGGCGGCGTAGTTGCAGGCCGCGGTGATGTTCGCGACCGGGTCGTAGATGTTGAACGCGGTGCCGGCCACGTGGTACGCGTTGAAGGTCGGGGCGATGACCTGGAGCAGGCCCTTGGACGGGATGCCGGCGGCGGCGTTGGAGTCCCAGTTGTTGATGGCCCACGGGTTGCCCGAGGACTCCCGGATGATGTTGCGGTAGATGCTGTTGTACGAGCCCGGGATGCCCTTCTTCGCCATGATCGCGAGCGACTCGCGGATCCAGCCGTCGAGGTTGTTCGGGTACCCGGCGAGGGTGGTGGAGGCCTTGGTGGCCTTCGTGGTCGTGGCGGCGGAGGCGCTGGTGGCGCCGACGAGCGGCAGAGCGAGGACGGCGGCACCGGTGCCGACGACGGCGAGGGTGCGCACGAGGCGGCTGGTCCGGGTGCGACGGTGCTGAGCGGCAGCAGGCATGGGGATGTTCCTCTCCGTCGCCTGCGAGGTGAGCTGTCGGGTTCGGGCGGGGAGGTGCCCGGCCGTGCCTTGGGGAAGGCACGGCTTCACCCCAAGCCGTTCCGGTGCGACGTGTGCCGTCCGGTCCGGCGACTTACCTGGGTCCCCCGCTCCTGCCGTACGAAATGGTTCGTGGATGGTTATGCGGGCGGCGGCAGGATTCGGCGTCCGCCCGACGGCCCGGAACGTATGCGAGAGCACATGTCGGGAACAAGTAGCAGATTCACACAACGCCCCATTTGACCTTGGTCTGCGCCCTATGTGGCACTTGATCCTTTGCTGTTGCCAACCCTCAACTCGCCGACAGGGCAAGAGGGGAGGGGTGTTCGGCGGCCAGGGGTGTGGGGATCAAGGACGTGACCCAACTCACGAAATAGCAAATCGCTCCAAAACGGGCATCAGGGATTTGGGGGTTTGCTCATGGGGTGGCGACGACCGGCGGGGGAGGGGCGGCCGGCGGGTGATCTCGGGGATGGTCTCGGGGGGGTGGGGTGGAGGTGTTACTCCGCTCGCCCCCTGGTTCGCGACAAAGTGGCTGACTTCCTGTTAAGTCGATAAATATCCGTTCTTACTGTCCGATCTCACGCATAGCGGTCATGATCCAATACCGCCCGGGCTGGACCGGTGGGCGCTATCGGTGATCGAAACAGGACCGGATACGCTGACTCGAGTGATGGCAGCGACCTATCGACAAACCGTGTAATCGCCAGCAGACACCAGCAGACAGGAGACCCCTCGTGACCGTCGTCGGGCCGTTCGGGCTGAGCGTGCGGGACCAGGCTCTCGAAGCCGATGTCCAGGCCGGATTGGCGGCTGTCGAGGAAGGCTTGCTCGAGGCCACCAAGAGCGAGGTTCCGTTCATCACGGAGGCCGCGCAGCACCTCGTGCGGGCCGGTGGGAAGCGGTTCCGGCCGCTGCTCGTGATGCTCGCGGCGCAGTTCGGCGACCCCTACGCGCCGGGCGTGGTGCCGTCGGCCGTCGTCGTGGAGCTGACCCACCTCGCGACGCTGTACCACGACGACGTCATGGACGAGGCGGCCGTGCGGCGCGGCGTGGACAGCGCCAACACCCGCTGGGGCAACTCCGTCGCGGTCCTCACCGGCGACTTCCTCTTCGCGCGCGCCTCCCAGATCCTCGCCGACCTCGGGCCCGAGGCGGTCCGGGTGCAGGCCCTCGCGTTCGAGCGGCTGGTCACGGGCCAGATCCTGGAGACCGCGGGCCCCTCCGACGGCCGTGACCCGGTCGAGCACTACCTGGACGTGCTCGGCGGCAAGACGGGCTCGCTGGTGGCGGTGTCGTGCCGGTTCGGCGCGATGATGTCCGGCGCCGACGAGACGGTCGTCGACGTGCTCACCCAGTACGGCGAGCGGCTCGGGGTCGCCTTCCAGCTCGCCGACGACGTCCTGGACATCGCCTCCGACTCGCACGAGTCCGGCAAGACCCCGGGCACCGACCTGCGCGAGGGCATCCCGACCCTCCCCGTGCTCCGGCTGCGCGAGCGCGCGGCCCGGCTGGGGCTGCCCGAGGACCTCGCGTTGTGCGAGCTGCTGGACTCCGACCTCAGCGACGACGCGCGGCACGCCGAGGCGCTGACCGCGCTGCGCGCCCACCCCGCGCTGGAGCAGGCCCGCCGCGACACCGTGCGGTACGCGGAGGAGGCCCGGGCCGCGCTGTCCCCGCTGCGGGAGTGCGACGCCAAGGCGGCCCTGCTGGAGCTGTGCGACGCGGTGGTGCACCGCGCGGGCTGACGCCCGGCGCCGGATCCGTGGAAACGTCGGCTGACGTGTCCACGACCTGCCGTCGGCGTCGGTCGATCCGCCGCTGACGGCCGGCCACCCGCCACGTCCGGATGCCCGCCTGCCCGCCGCATACGGCCGCCTGTGCCCGGCAAACGGCCGTACGGCGTCCTACGGCATCCGTGCGATCCGGTCCGGGCCCCCTAGGGGTCACGGGAGTCGTCGCCCCCGGGTGTCATACCGCAGTCGTACACGGAGTTGGCTCCGTGGTCTGACGCTTCTTCATGGCCGGTTTGGTGAGATGGAGAACACGGACATCACCACTCCTCACCGATTCGGGTGAGAATGGCGGCTCAGGGTGGACCAGCGTGAGGACAGCCGCCGCCGACGACGGAGGTAAGGCACACATGGCACCGTACGAATCCGACGACGCAGTGGACGGCGCACGGGACGAGAACCCGCACACCGGACGCCGCAAGGCCGCGCGGTACGCGGTCCCGGTCGCGGTGGTGGGCGTGGCGGCGGCCACGATCGGGCTGGTCCCGGCGCTCGCCGCCTCCGGCGACCCCGACCTGCCCAAGATCACGGCCAAGCAGCTCATCGACAAGATCGCCAAGTCGGACGTGCAGCAGCTGTCCGGCACGGTGAAGATCAGCACCGACCTCGGCCTGCCGAACCTCGGCGGCCTGGAGAACAGCCTGGCCTCCGGGGCCACCAAGGGCTCCGGCGACGGCTCCTCCGCCGACCCCCAGGCCAAGCTCACCGAACTGGTCTCCGGCACGCACACGCTGCGCGTGGCAGCCGACGGCCCGGACAAGCAGAAGGTGTCGCTGCTGGAGAGCGGCTCCGAGTACAGCGTCTTCCACGACGGCACGAACGTGTGGGGCTACGACAGCAAGACCAACGAGGTCGTCCACGGCACCTCCGCCGACTCCGGCAAGGACCGCAAGGCCGAGCCCCCGGCCACGCCCAAGGACTTCGCCGACCAGGCGCTGAAGGCGGTGGACGACACCACGTCCGTCACCGTCGACGGCACCGAGCAGGTCGCCGGCCGCGCCGCCTACAAGCTGCTGATCAAGCCCCGCCAGTCCGGCACCACGGTCGGCGCGATCAGCATCGCGGTCGACTCGAAGACGGGCATGCCGCTGAAGTTCACGCTGACCCCGAAGAGCGGCGGCGCGGCCGTCGTCGACGCGGGCTTCACCGAGGTCTCCTTCGCCAAGCCGTCCGCCGCCACCTTCGACTTCACCCCGCCCAAGGGCGCGAAGGTGACGGAGCAGAAGAAGGACGCCAAGGACCGGGAGCACGCGCCTGGCATGGGCTTCGGCGAGGACCACGGCAAGGGCACCGTCCTCGGCAAGGGCTGGACGTCCATCGCCACCTTCGAGACCGGCGCCAAGGGCGGCCTGCCGACCGGCGGTTCCAAGGCCGGTGACCTCGGCGGCTTCCTCGGCTCGCTGGGTGACAAGGTCTCCGGAAAGTTCGGCAAGGGCACGGTCTTCTCCACCCGCCTGGTCAACGTCCTGATGACCGACGACGGCAAGGTCTACGCCGGCGCGGTCACCAAGGGCGCCCTGGTGAAGGCGGCGAACGAGGGAAAGTGACCCCGTTCGGGCACTACGGACCGTTTACCGTGCGTTGACTCTTCACGGGAGCACGAATCGAGGGGGAGCCGATGGACGGACCGTCCGCCGCGGAGCCGGAGCCGGAGCCGGAGCGGGAGGCGGGGCACGCGCACGAGCGTGCCCCGGGCCAGGCGGAGGCGAGCGTCATCGCCACCCGCGGCCTGACCAAGCGCTACCGCGGCGGACAGCTCGCCGTCGACAGCCTCGACCTGGCCGTACCGGCGGGCAGCGTCTTCGGCTTCCTCGGTCCGAACGGCTCGGGCAAGACCACCACCATCCGCATGCTGATGGGCCTGATCGAGCCGACCGCCGGCACGGCGAGCGTGCTGGGCCGCCCGATGCCCCGGGCGGCCCGTGCCGTTCTGCCCCAGGTCGGCGCGCTCATCGAGGGCCCCGCCCTGTACGGCTTCCTCTCCGGCCGGGACAACCTGCTGCGCTACGACGCCGCCGACCCGACCGCCGACCCGCGCACCCGGCGCGTCCGCGTCGGAGCCGCCCTGGACCGGGTGGGCCTCGCGGCCGCCGCCGGCAAGAAGGCGAAGGCGTACTCGCTCGGCATGAAGCAGCGCCTCGGTCTCGCGGCCGCGCTGCTCCAGCCGCGCCGGCTGCTCGTCCTGGACGAGCCCACCAACGGCCTCGACCCACAGGGCATGCGGGAGATCCGCACCCTGATCAGGGAGCTGGCCGCCGACGGCACGACGGTCTTCCTCTCCTCCCACCTCCTCGACGAGATCGAGCAGGTGTGCACGCACGCGGCGGTCATGGCGCGGGGCCGGCTCGTCACCCAGGGCGCGGTGGCCGACCTGGCGGCCGGGGCACGCGGCCGGCTGCTGGTGATCACCCCGGACGCGGCCGAGGCGGCCCGGGTGCTGAAGGAGCAGGGCGTCGCGGACGTCACCGCCGACGGCGACCGGGTCACCGGCGACCCGCCCGCGCGGGACCTCGCCGAGGTGAACGCCGCCCTGGTCACGGCGGGCGTGCGGGTCCGCGGCTTCACGCTCGAACGGGCCTCGCTGGAGGACGCGTTCGTGGCACTGACGGGGGAGGGCTTCGATGTCGCGGGCTGAGACGGCGTACGAGCCTGTCGTACGGCGGCCGAGTCCGCTGTGGACGTTCGGGCTGCTGCGCAGCGAACTGGTCACGACCGTCCGCCGCTGGCGCACCCTTGCCCTGCTCGGGGTGCTGGCCGCGGTGCCGGTACTGGTCGGGATCGCGGTGAAGATCCAGACGCGCGGCGGCGGATCCGCTGACCACGGCGGCCAGGGCCCGGCGTTCATCTCGCAGATCACCAACAACGGCCTGTTCCTGGTCTTCACCGCGCTGGCCGCGACGCTGCCGTTCTTCCTGCCGATGGCCGTAGGTGTCGTCGCGGGCGACGCGATCGCGGGCGAGGCGGGTGCAGGCACCCTCCGTTATCTGCTGGTCGCCCCGGCCGGCCGGACCAGACTGCTGCTCACCAAGTACACGACCGTGATGGCCTTCTGTCTGCTGGCCACCCTGGTCGTCGCCGTCTCGGCACTGATCGTCGGCGCGGTGCTGTTCCCGCTGGGCGATCTCACGACCATCTCCGGCACGCAGATCAGCTTCACCGAAGGCCTCGGCCGGGCCCTGCTGATCGCCCTGGTCGTCGCCGCCTCACTGGTCGGCGTGGCGGCCCTCGGCCTGTTCGTGTCGACCCTGACCAACAGCGGTATATCGGCGATGGCGACCACGGTCGGCCTGGTCATCACCGTCCAGATCCTCGACCAGATACCCCAGTTGCACGCGCTGCAGCCGTACTTGTTCTCGCACTACTGGCTGTCCTTCGCCGACCTGATGCGCGACCCCGTCTACTGGGACGACCTCGTGAAGAACCTCGGCCTCCAGGCGCTGTACGCGGCCGTGTTCGGCTCGGCGGCCTGGGCGAGGTTCACGACGAGGGACATCAGCGCCTGACCCGCTGCGAGAGCCTTGGAGACGGTCTCAGGCGACCTGGTACGGGAAGCGCGCGAGGGGCGTGTCCTGTGCGAAGAACGTCTTCGCGCGGGTGAGCGCGTCGATGTCCCGCAGTACGTCACCGGGCCCGCTGCCGTTGCCCAGCAGCACCCCGCCGAAGCGCATGCCCAGATAGGCGGCCGAGTTGTTGAGCGTGCCGACGTACGGATCGGCGACCGACGGCTCGCGGTCGGCCAGCGCGGCGACGCCCCAGAGCGTGCGGTCGGCCATGGTCGCCTTGAAGTCCAGGCCGGGGATGCGCAGCCAGCCCGACCAGTGGTCGAGGTAGCGCTTGGTGAGGCCGGACACCGAGTACCAGTACAGCGGCGAGGCGATGACGATGTCCGTGGCCGCGAGGGTGGCGTCCAGCAGCAGACGGGTGGTGCTGCCCTCCGGCGGCACTGTGTGGTCGGCGCCGTGCCGCAGGTCCACGAAATCGGGCAGCGGGTGCTCGGCGAGTCGGATCCAGCGCTGCTCGATGTCACCGGGCAGCTGCTCGGCCGCCTCACGGGCCAGCAGTTCGGTGTTGCCCTCGGTGCGGGCGCTGCCGAGCACGAAGAGGAAACGGCGGTTCATGGGTCCCCCAGGGGAGTGCTGTCGTACCAGGAATTAAGGCGTGTGCATTTTATGCACACGCAAGTAATTTTCTCCAGGGCCACCCGAGTGCGGCTGGTGCGAGGCTGTGACGCCGCGGTGACGCGGAAGCCGTGGGGAGCCGACACACTGGTGGGCAGGACGCGTACGACCGGATCGCGACGCCGGGGGAGTGAGGGAAAACCGATGGCTCGACTGAGCTTCGAGAAGAAGCGGGCGCAGCAGCCCGCGGCGCATCCGGCGGTGGTACCGGTCCGGGTGTTCGGCGCGGGAGGCGCTTCGGTGGGCGGGACGTCGGTGGTCGCCGCGCCGGGCGAGGAGATCCAGCAGGCGGTCCTGAACCACCTCCAGCGCCTTGCCATCAGCCTCGGCGCCCCCATACACGCCACGATCCACGACGACCGGACGGGCCTCGTGGTCCCCCTGGAGGTCTCGGCGGACGGCTCCAGCCGGGTCGCGGGAGAGCCGGTCCGCGTGGCTCCGCCGGAGAAGCCGGGCGCTGCGGGCGTGGCTGCGCGGGAAGGCGTGGCGGACGTGTCGGACAGGGCGTCGGCGCAGGAGCCGGGGCCGGTGCGCGTACCCGCCGGGACGGTGCAGACGCCGACCGGGCAGTTCGGCCCCCCGCCGGTCATGGCGGCGCCCCCTGCCCCGACTCCGGCGGCCGTCACCGACGTTCCGGGGACCGGCGTCCCGACGGCAGGTGTCCCGAAGTCCGCTGCTCCGGAGGTCGGTGCCCGCGAGGCCGGCGTGCCGGAGGCTGGTGTGCCGGAGGCCGACCTCCCGAAGACCGATCTCCCGAAGACCGATCTCCCGAAGACCGGCTTCCCCGTGACCGGCTTCCCCGACGCCGAGGAACCCACCAGCACCGCCCACACCCCCGCCCGCGGCTTCGATGCCGTTGCCGAGGAGGTGCTCGGGGACGGGCCCGTGACGGAGACGGCGGAGGGGGCCGAGTTGCTGACCGAGCCGATGACGCGGATCAACGAGGCTGTGCGGGCGGGCCGTATCGAGGCGGCGGCCGAACTCGCCGACCGTACGGTCACCGAGGCGGCCGCCGTGCTGGGCCCCGGCCATGCCGAGGTGCTGCACCTGCGCGAACTGTCGGCCTACATCGCCTACTTGGGCGGCGACCCGGTCCGTGCCTTCCGGCAGTCACTGGACCTCGCCCGGCTGCGCCGGCAGGCCCGGGACACGGAGGCCGCCTACGGCAACGTGCAGAGCGCGGCGACCGCCTGGCGTGCGGTGCGCGACCCCGAGGAGGGCCTGCGGCTGGGCCACGACCTGATCGAGCTGTGGACGGACCTCAGCGCCGAGCCGGGTCCGGCCTCCGACGATCTGCGGCCCCTGGAGTCCGCCCGCGCCCGGATGGTCCGCCTGACCGACCGGGCGGCCCGGGCCGCACAGTCCTGACCGGGACCGGCACCACCAGCCTCACTGCAGGCAGAACTCGTTCCCCTCCGGGTCTGTCAGAATCAGCCACTCCCCAGCCGGCTCCTTCACCTCGCGCACCACCCGCGCGCCCAGCGCCTCCAGGCGTGCCGCCTCCGCCGTGCGCCGCTCCGGGCCGGCGTGCAGGTCCAGGTGGAGCCGGTTCTTGACGGTCTTCGGCTCCGGGACACGCTGGAAGAGCAGGCGCCGGCCCAGACCGGTGCCGGTCTCCGGGTCGTACGGGTCGTCGGGGTGTCGTACGGCGATCAGGTCACGGAAGGCGGGGCGGCCGTGGTACTCGACCGTGGCCTCGCCGGGCAGCGCGCCGGCGGACAGCAGCCGTTCGACGAGGGCGCTGTTGTCCTCGGCGGTGTAGTGCAGCGCGGCAGCCCAGAAGTCGGCCTGGGCGTGCGGGTCGGCCGCGTCGATGACGAGCTTCCAGTGCAGAGGTGCGGGCGTCTGTGTCGACATGGTCGCCACTTATAGCGCGCGGCACTCACATTGACCCTTCAGGCCGACAGAACCTCAGGCCGACATCCCGTCAGACGTCCACCGCCGCCGACTCGGTCGACCCGGCCGGCTCGGCGGGCTCGGCCCGCTCCACGCGCCGTACAGCCAGCGCTTCCCGCGTCCGTCGCGCCGTGCGCAGCGCGTCGCCCGTGAGCAGGACCAGCGCCAGCCAGACCAGCGCGAACCCGGCCCAGCGCTCGGGCGGCATGGCCTCGTGGAAGTACAGGATGCCGAGCAGGAACTGGAAGACGGGCGCGAGGTACTGCAGCAGGCCCAGCGTGGACAGCGGCACGCGGATCGCGGCCGCGCCGAAGCAGACCAGCGGGGCCGCGGTGACCAGGCCGGTGGAGGCGAGCAGGGCGGCGTGGCCGGCCCCGTCGTTGACGAAGCTGGCCTCGCCGTGGGCGACGAGCCACAGCAGATAGCCGAGCGCGGGCAGGAACTGGACCGCGGTCTCGGCGGCCAGCGACTCGACGCCTCCGAGGCCGACCTTCTTCTTGACCAGGCCGTAGGTGGCGAAGGAGAGGGCGAGGGTGAGCGAGATCCACGGCGGGCGGCCGTAGCCGACGGTCAGCACGACGACGGCGGCGAAGCCGGTCGCGACCGCCGCCCACTGCACGGGCCGCAGCCGCTCCTTCAGCAGCAGCACGCCCATGGCGATGGTCACCAGCGGGTTGATGAAGTACCCGAGTGAGGACTCGACCACATGGCCGGAGTTCACGGCCCAGATGTAGACGCCCCAGTTCACGGTGATGACGGCGGCGGCCACGGCGATGAGCGCGAGCCGGCGCGGCTGGCGCAGCAGCTCGCCCGCCCAGGCCCAGCGCCGTATGAAGAGCAGCGCGGCGGCGACGACGAGCAGGGACCAGACCATGCGGTGGGCGAGGATCTCCACCGCCCCGGCGGGCTTCAGCAGTGGCCAGAACAGGGGGACCAGCCCCCACATGCCGTAGGCGGCGAAGCCGTTCAGCAGGCCTATCCGGTCCTCACCCTTGGAATCCTTGGACGTCCCGCTCACGGCCCCTCCTCCTCGTGGTGCGTTCCGAGCTCTCGCACGCGAGAAAGAAGGTAGCGCCGAGCACCCCCGGCTGTCATGCCCGTATCGTCATACGGTCATGACAGCCGGGTTGGCGCGGAAGGCGAGGCTCAGCCCTTGAGCGCCGTGGCGACCGACTCGGCGATCGGCGTGGTCGGGCGGCCGATCAGGCGGGTGAGGTCACCGCTGGTCACGACCAGCTCGCCCTTCTCGATGGAGGCGTCGACGCCGGCCAGGATCTGTGCGAACGGCTCGGGGAGCCCGGCGCCGGTGAGGATGGCCGCGTAGGCGTCGACGGTGACCGGGTTGGCGGCGATCGTCCGGCCGGTCTGCCGGCTCAGCTCCGCCGCGTACTCCGCGTAGCTCCAGGCGACGTCGCCGCCGAGCTCGTACGTCGTGTTCTCGTGACCCTCGCCGGTCAGGACGGCGACGGCGGCGGCCGCGTAGTCGGCGCGGGCGGCGGTGGAGACCCGGCCCTCGCCGGCGGCGTGGGTGACGGCGTCGTGCGCCAGGACCGGGCCCAGGTTCTCGGTGAAGACCTCGCTGTACCAGCCGTTGCGCAGCAGCACGTACGGCAGGCCGGAGGCGAGGAGCGCCTGCTCGGTGCCGCGGTGGTCGTCGGCGAGCGCGGCCGTCAGGCTGCCCGGCGCGCTGGTGTAGGCGAGGAGCGCCACTCCGGCCGCCTTGGCCGCCTCGATGACGACCTTGTGCTGGGCCACGCGGTTCTTGCCGACCTCGCTGCCGGAGATCAGCAGCACCTTGTCACCGGCGGAGAACACGCCGTCGAAGGACTCCGGGGTGTCGTAGTCGGCGACCGCCAGCTTCACCCCGCGTGCCGCCAGCGATGCGGCCTTCGCCTCGTCGCGGACGACCGCGGTGATCTGTTCGGCCGGGACCTTCTCGAGCAGGCCCTCGATCACGTGGGTGCCGAGGTGTCCGGTGGCTCCGGTGACGACGATGCTCATGATGTGCCATCTCCTTCTCGGGTGCGTTCTACCGCTAACCCTAGGAGGTGCGCTAACTATCGGAAAGTACCCACTTTGAAGTAAGGTACGGGCATGCCGGTAAGTGAGTGGAAGGGTGACGGCGAGGCCATGTGCCCCCAGCGCCTGCTTCTGGAGCATGTCACCAGCCGTTGGGGCGTGCTGGTGCTGATCCAGCTCCTCGACCGCCCGTATCGCTTCAGCGAACTGCGCCGGGCGATCGGCCGCGTCAGCGAGAAGATGCTCACCCAGACCCTCCAGACCCTGGAGCGCGACGGCCTGGTCCACCGGGACGCCAAGCCCGTCATCCCGCCGCGCGTCGACTACTCCCTGACCGAACTGGGCCGCGAGGCGGCGGAGCAGGTGCGGGCGCTGGCGCAGTGGACCGAGCAGCGCATGCCCGACGTGCTCAGCGCACGCCTCGCACACGAAGAGGCCCGGGGCATCAAGTCCCGGGCCTCGTAGTCAAGCGGGCGACGGTCTAGCCGACGACCGTCCAGGTGTCCCCGCCCGCCAGCAGCGTGGCCAGGTCACCCTTGCCCTTCTGCTCGATCGCGGTGTCCAGCTGGTCGGCCATCGCGGTGTCGTAGACCGGCCGTTCGACGTTGCGGAAGACACCGATCGGGGTGTGGTGCAGGGTGTCGGGGTCGGCCAGCCGGGAGAGCGCGAAGGCGGTGGTCGGGGACGCGGCGCGCGCGTCGTGGACCAGGACGTCCGACTCGTTCTCCGCCGTCACCGTGACCACCTCCAGGTCGCCGGTGGCCCGGTCGCGTACGACACCGCGCGCGCCGTCGGCGCCGAAGCGGATCGGCTGCCCGTGCTCGAGACGGATCAGCGCCTCCTCGGACTGCTGTCTGTCCTTCAGGGCGTCGAAGGCGCCGTCGTTGAAGATGTTGCAGTTCTGGTAGATCTCGATCAGGGCCGTGCCGGGGTGGTCCGCTGCCGCGCGCAGCACCTCGGTCAGGTGCTTGCGGTCGGAATCGATCGTGCGCGCCACGAAGGACGCCTCCGCGCCGATCGCCAGCGACACCGGGTTGAACGGCGCGTCCAGCGAGCCCATCGGCGTCGACTTGGTGATCTTGCCGACCTCGGAGGTGGGCGAGTACTGGCCCTTCGTCAGGCCGTAGATCCGGTTGTTGAACAGCAGGATCTTCAGGTTGACGTTGCGCCGCAGGGCGTGGATCAGATGGTTGCCGCCGATGGACAGCGCGTCGCCGTCGCCGGTGACCACCCACACCGACAGGTCCCGCCTGCTGGTGGCCAGGCCGGTCGCGATCGCCGGGGCGCGGCCGTGGATGGAGTGCATCCCGTAGGTGTTCATGTAGTACGGGAAGCGGGAGGAGCAGCCGATGCCGGAGACGAAGACGATGTTCTCCTTGGCCAGCCCCAGCTCCGGCATGAAGCCCTGCACGGCGGCCAGGATCGCGTAGTCACCGCAGCCCGGGCACCAGCGCACCTCCTGGTCCGACTTGAAGTCCTTCATCGACTGCTTGGCCTCGGCCTTGGGGACCAGCTGCAGCAGCGCGTTGCCGGCGTCAGTCATGGATGGCCTCCTTCAGCGCCGCGGCGAGCTGTTCCGCCTTGAACGGCATGCCGTTGACCTGGTTGTAGGAGTGGGCGTCGACCAGGTACTTTGCCCGGATCAGGGTGGCGAGCTGCCCGAGGTTCATCTCGGGGATCACGACCTTGTCGTACCCCTTCAGCACGGTCCCGAGGTTGCGCGGGAAGGGGTTGACGTGGCGCAGGTGGGCCTGGGCGATCGACTCGCCGGCCCGGCGCAGCCGCCGTACCGCCGCCGTGATCGGTCCGTACGTCGAGCCCCAGCCCAGCACCAGCGTCCTCGCGCCGTCCGGGTCGTCGACCTCGATGTCCGGGACCTCGATGCCGTCGACCTTGGCCTGCCGGGTGCGGACCATGAAGTCGTGGTTGGCCGGGTCGTAGGAGATGTTGCCGGTGCCGTCCTGCTTCTCGATGCCGCCGATGCGGTGCTCCAGACCCGGCGTGCCCGGGACGGCCCACGGCCGGGCGAGGGTCTGCGGGTCCCGCTTGTACGGCCAGAAGACCTCGGTGCCGTCGGCAAGGGTGTGGTTCGGGGCGGAGGCGAACTGGACGGTCAGGTCCGGCAGTTCCTCCAGCTCCGGGATCCGCCAGGGCTCCGAGCCGTTGGCCAGGTAGCCGTCGGACAGCAGCATCACCGGCGTGCGGTACGTCAGCGCGATCCGGGCCGCCTCCAGGGCCGCGTCGAAGCAGTCGGCCGGGGTGCGGGGGGCGACGATCGGGACCGGCGCCTCGCCGTTGCGGCCGAACATCGCCTGCAGCAGGTCCGCCTGCTCGGTCTTGGTCGGCAGACCCGTGGACGGGCCGCCGCGCTGGATGTCCACCACCAGCAGCGGCAGCTCCAGCGAGACCGCGAGAGCGATCGTCTCGCTCTTCAGGGCCACACCCGGGCCGGACGTCGTCGTCACCGCCAGCGAGCCGCCGAACGCCGCGCCCAGCGCCGCGCCGATGCCCGCGATCTCGTCCTCCGCCTGGAACGTGCGCACGCCGAAGTTCTTGTGCTTGCTCAGCTCGTGCAGGATGTCCGAGGCCGGGGTGATCGGGTACGAGCCCAGGAACAGCGGCAGATCCGCCTGCCGGGAGGCCGCGATCAGGCCGTAGGCGAGGGCGAGGTTGCCGGAGATGTTCCGGTAGGTGCCCACGGGGAAGGCCTTGGCGGCCGGGGCGACCTCGTAGGAGACCGCGAAGTCCTCCGTCGTCTCGCCGAAGTTCCAGCCGGCCCGGAACGCGGCGATGTTCGCCGCCATGATCTCCGGCTTCTTCGCGAACTTCGACCTCAGGAACTTCTCGGTGCCCTCGGTCGGCCGGTGGTACATCCAGCTCAGCAGGCCCAGCGCGAACATGTTCTTGCTGCGTTCGGCCTCCTTGCGGGAGAGGTCGAACTCCTTCAGCGCCTCCACCGTGAGCGTGGTCAGCGGCACCGGATGCAGGTTGTAGCCGTCCAGCGAGCCGTCCTCGAGCGGGGAGGCGTCGTAGCCGACCTTCTGCAGGGCACGCTTGGTGAACTCGTCGGTGTTGACGATGATCTCGGCGCCGCGCGGCAGATCGCCGATGTTCGCCTTCAGGGCAGCCGGGTTCATCGCGACGAGCACGTTCGGCGCGTCACCCGGGGTGAGGATGTCGTGGTCCGCGAAGTGGAGCTGGAAGCTGGAGACGCCGGGCAGGGTGCCGGCGGGGGCTCGGATCTCGGCGGGGAAGTTGGGGAGAGTGGAGAGGTCGTTGCCGAAGGAGGCTGTCTCCGAGGTGAAACGGTCTCCGGTGAGCTGCATGCCGTCGCCCGAGTCCCCCGCGAACCGGATGATCACCCGGTCCAGGCGCCGCACGTCCTTCGCGTCGCCCGGGTTGCGCTGCTCTCCGACGACGGATCCGTCGGCCTGCTCCGTTGGGCTGCTGACCTGGCTGGTCACTGAACTGGACCTCCTTCGAGGCGGCTGTCCGGGGTGTGGTCGTCCCACGGACCATCCCAGATCAACCCTACGTCGGTTAGGGTCGCCTTCCCGAGGTCATCCACGCATTGGACGACATTTCGAGACGGCGTGTCGCGCTGCCTTCTTCATCGCCTTCCATGATGGCGCGCGGCCACTCGGGCGCCGATCAAGGCGCTCCCCGCGCGTTCCACGGTTCTCCGCCCGCCTCCCGCGGAAGCCGGACGGTCTGACGCGCGGCTGACGGGGTCGTGAGTCCGGATCCGGACGGGGTCATGAGCCGAGATGCCGACGGGTCATGGGTTCCGGCACGGGGGTCATGAGTTCAGATACGTCAGGACCGCCAGGACCCGCCGGTGGTCGCCGTCGCTCGGGGCCAGGCCGAGCTTCAGGAAGATGTTGCTGACGTGCTTCTCCACGGCGCCGTCGCTGACCACCAACTGCCGGGCGATCGCCGAGTTCGTCCGCCCTTCGGCCATCAGCCCGAGCACCTCGCGCTCGCGCGGGGTCAGCCCGGTCAATACGTCCTGCTTGCGGCTGCGGCCGAGCAGCTGCGCGACCACCTCCGGGTCCAGCGCCGTACCGCCCTCGGCGACCCGCACCACCGCGTCCACGAACTCGCGCACCTCGGCGACCCGGTCCTTGAGCAGATAGCCCACGCCCCGGCTGGAACCGGCCAGCAGTTCGGTGGCGTAGCGCTCCTCCACATACTGTGACAGCACCAGCACCCCGAGCCGGGGATACGCCTTGCGCAGGCGTACGGCCGCGCGCACGCCCTCGTCGGTGTGGGTCGGCGGCATCCGTACGTCCGCCACCACCACGTCGGGCATCGTCCCCTGCGCGTCCAGGTCGGCGATGGTCTTCACCAGCGCCTCCGCATCCCCGACACCGGCCACGACATCGTGCCCGCGGTCGGTCAGCAGCCGGGTCAGGCCCTCTCTGAGCAGCACTGAATCCTCGGCGATGACCACCCGCACCCTGTCCTCCACGATCTCCCGGCCCCCCATGCCCGCTCCCGGACTTCCCTGCAGTTCGTCTCTACGGTCCGTACGGGGGTCAAGCATTACAGCAATCGCCACGGCCCGCCGCCCCACCAGGGAAGTTCACTGGTGGGGCAGGGGGTCGTAGGGGGTACGAGGGTCAGGCCCGCCAGGGCAGTTCCGCGACCACCCGGGTGGGGCCGCCCACGGGGGAGTCCACCACGAGGACGCCGTCCACCGCGTCCAGGCGTCCGGCGAGGCCCGCCAGGCCCGAGCCGCGGGAGGCGTCCGCGCCGCCCACACCGTCGTCGGTCACCTGGATCAGCAGCCGGTCCTCCGCGTGCCACACGTCGACCGAGGCGCTGCGGGCCTGGCTGTGCTTGCTGATGTTCTGGAGGAGTTCGGAGACCGTGAAGTAGGCGATGCCCTCGATGGCGGGCGCCGGGCGGCCTGGCAGATCGACCTCGACCTTCACCGGAACCGTGCACCGCGTGGCGACCGAGGACAGGGCCGCGTCCAGCCCGCGGTCGGTCAGTACGGCCGGATGGATGCCGCGGGCGAGGTCGCGCAGCTCCCGCAGGGCCGTCTTCACCTCGCCGTGCGCCTCCTCCACCATCTGCGCCGCCGCCCGCGGATCCTCCCGGAGCTTCTCCTTCGCCAGCCCCAGGTCCATGGCCAGGTTCACCAGCCGAGCCTGTGCCCCGTCGTGCAGATCCCGCTCGATCCGGCGCAGGTCGGCGGCGGCCGTGTCGACCACGACCCCGCGGTCCGACTCCAGCTCCACCACCCGCGCCGACAGCGGTGACGGCCCCAGCAGCCCACGGACGAGCAGCCCGTCCACGGTCGTCAGGGCCCGTACGATCCACGGCGTGGCCAGCGTGAACAGCAGCCCGACCAGCGCGGCCACGGTGATCTCGAAGGGGTTGTCGAGATAGACGCTGTGGTGCTCGTCGCCGTAGAGCTGGATGCCGCCATGGCCGCCGTACATCGGGAAGACCCAGAACCACAGCGGGTACGTCAGCAGCGACAGGCTCAGCGTCCACAGGCTCACCGCCACCGAGAACGAGAACACCGCCCAGGGCAGCTGCACCAGCGTGTAGAGCAGGTTCCGCCAGGAGGCGCCGCTCTTGAGGACCGCGCCCATCCAGGCCAGTGCGCCCGGCTTGCGCACCCGCAGCGGCTCCGGCGCGGCCACGTCCAGGCCGAGCAGCCCGCGCGCCCGCGCCCGCTCCAGCGCGCCGAATCCCCGGCAGCCGGCGAGCGCCGCCGCGAGCACCGGGACACCGAGGAAGGTCACGAGGAGGCCCGCCCCGAGCGACACCGTCGTCACGGTCCAGGTGAACAGCACGATCGAGACCGGCAGGCTCAGCAGGACGTACCCGAACTCGCGCCAGGTGCGCGCCTCGAACGGCGCCCGCAGGCCGGCGGGCAGCCGGTGGCCGGTGCCGGCGGGCCGCCCCTGCTCCCGTCCGTACCCCTGTCCGTACCCGTGTCCGTACTCCATGGCCATCGAATCTCGTTCCGTTCTCGTCGTCTTCCCGGCGTGCCGTATCTCCAGGGTCGTGTGCCGCGGGTTCCCGGGCCATGGAGTCCGTCGGCGTCTCGACCCGGGGGTTCTCCCCACCCCGCAGCCCGTAAGGGGGCTATTCCGTCCGGTCCCGCCAAGGGAGTTCCGCCGTGACGACCGTGGGGCCGCCGGCCGGGGAGTCGAGGACGAACAGGCCGTCCACCGCGCCCAGCCGCTCCGCGAGGCCCCGCATCCCGCTGCCGCCCTCCAGCCGGGCGCCGCCCTGCCCGTCGTCGTGGACCTGGATCAGCAGCCGGTCCTCCGCGCGCCACACGTCGACCGAGGCGCTGCGGGCCCGGCTGTGCTTGCTGATGTTCTGGAGGAGTTCGGAGACCGTGAAGTAGGCGATGCCCTCGATGGCCGGCGCCGGCCGGTCCGCCAGGTCCACGGTGACCTTCACCGGAACCGTGCACCGCGTGGCGACCGAGGACAGGGCCGCGTCCAGACCCCGGTCGGTGAGCACGGCCGGATGGATGCCGCGGGCGAGGTCGCGCAGCTCCTGCAGGGCCAGCTTCACCTCCCCGTGCGCCTCCTCCACCATGTCCGCCGCCGAGTCGGGGTCCTCCAGCAGCTTCTCCTTGGCCAGACCGAGCCCCATGGCCAGGTTCACCAGCCGGGCCTGCGCCCCGTCGTGCAGATCCCGCTCGATCCGGCGCAGATCGGCGGCGGCCGTGTCGACCACGATCCCGCGGTCCGACTCCAGCTCGGCGATACGGCGCTCCAGCTCGTCCGAGGGCGACAGCAGCCCGCGCACCATGAACCGGTCCACGTTCGCGAGGCCCCGGGCCAGATACGGCAGCACCGGCCACAGCACGAACAGCGAGGTCAGCGCGGTGCAGAAAGTGAGAATGCCCCAGGGCAGCCGGATCAGGTCGTACAGCAGCGTGCGCCAGCCGACCGGGTCCTTGAGCGCCATCCACAGCCGCTGCGTCAGCCCGCCGCCCTTCGCGAGCGGCAGCGGGGTCGGCTCCTCCACCCGCACCCCGAGCAGTTTGCGGGCCCGGGCGCGCTCCAGCTTGCCCAGCTGCCGGGCGCCCAGCAGGCTGAGTGCGAGCAGCGGCAGGCCGACCACGGTGATCGTGAGCGCCCCGCCGACGGACAGCGCGGTGATCGCGTAGACGAAGCCGAACACCGTCACCGGCAGGTTCAGCAGGAGATGCAGGATCTCCTTCCACGTGTGCGCGTCGAAGGCCGGCCGGGGCGGAGGCAGGCGGTCGGTGCCGTCGGCCCGGTCCGTGCGGTCGGGCCGGGCGGCTGAGCTGGGAGCGGTCATACCGGTCAGCCTGCCGTGCGCGGCACCGTCCGCGCCATGCGGTACACCGCCCTCCGCTCGCGGGGGAAAACCCCACCCCCCTCCCGTCCTTGGCCCTCCACCACCTGTCCCACCCCGTGACGAGCTGCTTACTGGTCCTTTATCAGGGCCTAGACTCCGGTGCGTACGGATCCTCGAATATGCGGGATCACACACTTCACTCAGGTCACCAGGTCAGGGAGCGAGGCGCGGACGGTGCGGGAGACGTTGGGGGACGGGGCGGTCGCCACGGCGAACGTCATCGCGGCCGGCTACTTCCGGTCCTACTCGGTCGTGGGCCTGCTCGCGCTCGTCGGCGTGCTGTTCGTCGCGGTCGCTTTCGGCGCGGGCCGCCTGCTGCGGCCCGTGGTCCCCACCCCCGAGAAGCTCCTGACCTACGAGTGCGGCGTCGACCCTGTCGGCGAGGGCTGGGCCCACACCCAGGTCCGCTACTACGTCTACGCCTTCCTGTACGTGATCTTCGCGGTCGACTCGATCTTCCTGTTCCCCTGGGCGACGGTCTTCGCCGCCCCCGGCTACGGCGCGACGACGCTGGTGGAGATGTTCCTCTTCCTCGGCTTCCTCGCCGTCGGCCTGCTGTACGCATACAAGAAGGGCGTCCTGGCATGGACGTGAACCCGGACCCCGTTTACCTGCCCGAGCCGAAGCGGCTGGGCGCCCTCGCCCGGCTGGCCCCCGAGCCGATGAAGGTGATCCTGAACTGGGGCCGCCGCTACTCGCTCTGGGTCTTCAACTTCGGCCTCGCCTGCTGCGCGATCGAGTTCATCGCCGCGTCGATGGCCCGCCACGACTTCATCCGGCTCGGTGTCATCCCCTTCGCCCCGGGTCCCCGCCAGGCCGACCTGATGGTGGTGTCGGGCACGGTCACGGACAAGATGGCCCCGGCCGTGAAGCGCCTGTACGAGCAGATGCCCGAGCCGAAGTACGTCATCTCCTTCGGCGCCTGCTCCAACTGCGGCGGCCCGTACTGGGACTCCTACTCCGTCACCAAGGGCGTCGACCAGATCATCCCGGTGGACGTCTACGTCCCCGGCTGCCCGCCCCGCCCCGAGGCGCTCCTCCAGGGCATCCTCAAGCTCCAGGAGAAGATCGCCCGCGAGTCGCTCGGCGAGCGGTACGGCGACTCCCGGCCGTCGGTGGCCGCGCTCACCAGCGACCTGGTGAAGCCGCCTGTCCCAGCCGGTGAGGGGGACGCCCGATGAGCACGGTCGGCTGGCTGCCCGCCCCGGTCGAGGACCTCTTCGGTACGGACGCCACGGCCGAGGAGTCGTACGACCTCCTGACCGTGGACGTACCGCCCGCCGCCTGGCTCACCGCCCTGGAGACGGCCCGTACGACCCTGGGCTGCACCTACTTCGACTGGCTGAGCGCGGTCGACGAACCGGGCACGGGCTTGCGCGTCTCGGCCCACGTCGTCGCCCTGCACCCGGTCCGCCGCCTCCTCGTCCGTACGACGGTCCCGTACGAGGCGCCGGAACTGCCCACCGCCGTCGGCGTCTACGCGGGCGCCGGCTGGCACGAGCGCGAGACCCACGAGATGTTCGGCGTCCGCTTCGCGGGCCACCCGGGCCTGGACCACCTCCTCCTCCCCGAGAACTTCGAGGGCCACCCCCTCCGCAAGGACTTCGTCCTCGTCGCCCGCGTGGCCAAGGCCTGGCCCGGCGCGAAGGAGCCGGGCGAATCCGAGCACGGCGGCCCCAAGCGCCGACAGATGCTGCCCCCGGGCGTCCCCGACCCCAACGAGTGGGGCCCCCTGAAGGGCCAGCTCCCACCCGCCCCGTCCCGCCCAGCGCGCGAACGCCCGGCCCGCGCGGGTACGGGTGCGACGGGCGAGCGTCCGGTACGGCGTACCCGCACGGCGGCGGAGGGCTCGGCGAGCCAGACCGCGCCGTCGGCCGGGACGACCGGGGCGCCGGGGGAGACCGGTGCCGCCGCCGGTCCCGGTCCCGCTGCGGGTGCGCGGCCGCGTCGGATGCGGAGCGCGAGCCAGGGCTCGGTGAGCCAGGCAGCGGCGCAGCCTGCGGCCGAGGGCGAGTCCGGTCAGACGGCCAGTCAGACGGCGGAGGGTTCGGCCGGCGCCGAGGCCTCCGCGGCACCGACGCCCGGCCCGGTACCCGCCCGCCCGCGCCGCTCGCGCAGCGTCTCGGAGGGCTCGGCCACACAGCGGGCCGAGGCCGAGGAGCCGACGCGGACGCCGGAGCAGGAGGAGGGGCCGCAGGAGCAGGCCCCGGAGCCTGCCGAGCCGACGGAACCGGAGGGCACAGCCCGCCCCGCCCGCCGCAGCACGGCCCCGCGCAGCTCGGACGCCCCGTGGCACCACGCCCGCCCGGCCTTCGACGAGCCGACGCAACCCGAACAGCCCACTCCCGAGAACGAACCGCCCACCGCCGAATCCCCCGACGGCACCCCCGATGACACCGCAGGAGGCCCGCAGTGAACGACGTGCTGGACGTCGCCCTGCGACTCCTCGTCGTGTTCGTCGTCTTCCTCACCTTCCCCCTGATCGTCGGCCAGACCGAGCACAAGGTGATGGCCCACATGCAGGGCCGCCTCGGCCCGATGTACGCGGGCGGCTTCCACGGCTGGGCCCAGCTCATCGCGGACGGCGTGAAGTTCGCGCAAAAGGAGGACGTGGTCCCGGCGGGCGCCGACCGCCGCGTCTTCCAGCTCGCCCCCGCCGTCGCCCTGCTGCCGTACCTCCTCGTCCTGCTCGCCATTCCGATCGGCCCGAGCGAGGGCGCGGTCGGCCAGGTCCTCGACGCGGGCGTCTTCTTCGTGCTCGCCGTGATGGGCGTCGGCGTGCTCGGCTCACTCATGGCGGGCTGGGCCAGCGCGAACAAGTTCTCCCTGCTCGGCGGCCTGCGCACGGCCGCCCAGCTGCTCGCCTACGAACTCCCGATGCTGCTGGCGGCCGCCTCGGTCGCCATGGCGGCGGGCACGGTCTCCCTGCCCGGCATCCTGCACGCCTTCCACTGGTGGTGGGTGCCCTGGCAGATCGTCGGCGCGCTCGTCTTCTTCGTCGCCGGTCTCGCCGAGCTGCAACGCCCGCCGTTCGACATGCCCGTCGCCGACTCGGAGATCATCTTCGGCGCGTACACCGAGTACACCGGTCTGCGTTTCGCACTGTTCCTCCTCGCCGAGTACGCCGGCATCGTCGTCCTGTGCGGTCTGACCACCGTCCTCTTCCTGGGCGGCTGGCACGGCCCGTGGGGCCATGACGGCCTGGGCTGGCTGTGGACCCTGCTGAAGACCGCGATCCTCGCCTTCGTCGTCATCTGGCTCCGCGTCACCTACCCCCGCCTGCGCGAGGACCAGCTCCAGAAGCTCTCCTGGACCCTCCTCGTCCCCCTTTCCCTCGCCCAGATCGCCCTCACCGGCGTCGTCAAGGTGGTGATCTCCTAACCGTGGCTCCCATTCCTGGCAGTGGCCTGGCCAAGGGCCTGGCCGTCACCCTGCGCACGATGACGAGGAAGTCCGTCACCGAGCAGTACCCGGACGCCCAGCCCGAGCTGCCGCCGCGCACCCGTGGCGTGATCGGCCTGTTCGAGGAGAACTGCACGGTCTGCATGCTCTGCGCCCGCGAGTGCCCGGACTGGTGCATCTACATCGACTCCCACAAGGAGACCGTCCCGCCCGCCGCCCCCGGCGGCCGCGAGCGCAGCCGTAACGTCCTCGACCGGTTCGCGATCGACTTCTCCCTGTGCATGTACTGCGGTATCTGCATCGAGGTCTGTCCTTTCGACGCCCTGTTCTGGTCCCCGGAGTTCGAGTACGCCGAGACCGACATCCGCGATCTCACCCACGAGCGGGACAAGCTCCGCGAGTGGATGTGGACCGTGCCGGCCCCGCCTGCCCTGGACCCCGCCGCCGAGGAGCCGAAGGAGATCGCCGCCGCCCGCAAGACCGCCGAGAAGCTGGCGGCCGCGCAGGCCGAACCGGGGGAGGGACAGCCGTGAGCCGCGCCGCAGCCGTGAGCCTGGCGGCAGCCCGGCACGGCTTTCTGTCCCCGACCGGTGTCGAGATCGCCTTTCTGCTCGTCGGCCTGGTCACCTTCGGCGCGGCCCTGGTCACCGTCACCACCCGCCAGCTGGTGCACGCCGCCCTGTGGCTGGTGGTGGCGCTCGGCGGGCTCGCCGTCGAGTACCTCCTGCTCACCGCCGAGTTCATCGCCTGGGTGCAGGTCCTCATCTACGTCGGTTCCGTCGTCGTCCTCCTCCTGTTCGGTCTGATGCTGACCAGGGCGCCGATCGGCCGCTCCCCGGACGCCGACTCCGGCAACCGCTGGGTCGCCCTCGGCGTCGCGGCCGCCGCCGCCGTGGCCCTGGTGTGGGTGGTCGTCGACGCCTTCCGCACGACGTGGATCGACCTGAGCGGCCCCGCCGCCGGCACCACCCGCGTCACCGGCGAGAGCCTCTTTCGCACCTGGGTCCTGCCCTTCGAGGCCCTCTCCGTCCTCCTCCTCGCGGCGCTGGTCGGCGCGATCGTCCTGTCCCGCAAGGCGAAGGCGGAGTCGAGCCCTCCCCCTGTGAACTCCCGAGCGGTCACCCAGAGTTCCCCTTCCGTCACGGATTCCGGAATTCACCCGGACGAGAAGGAAGGCGCCCGCTGATGCACCTCGCCTACCCCGCCGTACTCTCCGCCCTCCTGTTCTGCACCGGCCTGTACGGCGTCCTCGCCCGCCGCAACGCGATCCTGGTCCTGATGTCGGTCGAGCTGATGCTCAACGCCGTCAACCTCAACCTGGTCGCGTTCGATGTCTGGCTCAGCCGGACCGCCCGGGAGACCCTGCACTCCGGCCAGGCACTGACCCTGTTCACCATCGCCATCGCCGCCGCCGAGATCGGCATCGGCCTGGCCATCGTGCTCGCTGTCTACCGCAACCGAGGCACCTCCGACATCGACAAGCTCCGCGACACCGCCGAAGGCCCCGAGACCGGTGGCCCCGGCACCGAGGGCCCCGGCACCTCCGCGGCCGAGAAGGCTGAGGCCACCGCGTGACCACGACCCACCTCGCCGTCCTCGTCCCCCTCCTGCCGTTCCTGGGCGCCGCGGCCGGGCTGCTGCTCGGCCGTACCGCCCCCGGGTTCGTCCGCCCGCTCGCCGTGCTGCCGCCGCTGGCCTCGCTCGTGCTGGCCGCGGTGGTCGCCGCCCACCAGGGCGGCGGCCGGGCGATCGACGCCCACACGGAGCTGACCCCCACCGGCTCGATCCCGATCGAACTGGCCCTGCACCTCGACGGCTTCGCCGCGCTCGTCGCGATCCTGGTCGCCTTCGTCGCGACCTGCGTGCAGATCTACTCGACGGGCTACCTGCGCGACGACCCGCGCTACCCCTCCTACGCCGCTCTCGTCTCCCTGTTCACCTCCGCGATGCTCCTGGTCGTCTACTCCGGCGACCTGATCGTGCTGCTCGTCGGCTGGGAAGTCATGGGCATCTGCTCCTACTTCCTCGTCGGCCACTACTGGGAGACCCCCGAGGCCCGCGCCGCCTCCCTGAAGGCCTTCCTGGTCACCAAGCTCGGCGACGTGCCGTTCCTCATCGGCCTGTTCGCCCTGGGCACCGACGCCGGATCGTTCCGCATCACCCGGATCCTCGGCACCGTCACGAGCGGCGGCCTCGACCACCCGACCGTGATCGCCCTGCTGCTCCTCGCGGGCGTGGCCGGCAAGTCGGCGCAGTTCCCGCTGCACACCTGGCTCCCGGACGCGATGGCCGGCCCCACACCCGTCTCCGCGCTGATCCACGCCGCGACGATGGTCGCCGCCGGTGTCTACTTCATCGCCCGTCTCCTTCCGGTGTTCGAGGCCTCCCGGGCCGCGATGATCGTCCTCGCCGTCATGGCCGCCGTCACGATGACCGGCTCGGCGCTCGCCGCTCTCGCCCAGGACGACATCAAGCGCGTCCTCGCCTACTCGACGATCGGCCAGCTCGGCTACATGACCGGCGCCCTCGCCGTCGGCGACCGCGGTGCCGCCGTCTTCCACCTCCTGTCCCACGGCGCCTTCAAGGCGCTGCTGTTCCTCGCGGCCGGCGTGATCATCCACGCCGCCGGCACCAACTCGCTGGCCGCCATGTCCCGCATGCGCGGCCTGCGCGACCGCGTCCCGGACGCCTACTGGACGATGACCGTGGCGCTGCTCGCGCTCGCCGCGATCCCGCCGTTCAGCGGCTTCTTCTCCAAGGAGTCCGTCCTCGGCGCCGCCGAGCACGTCGCCACCGGGAACACCGACCACGCGCCCGGTGCCGCCGGCTGGACCGTCCTCGTCGCCGGTCTGCTCACCGCCCTGCTCACCGCCGCCTACGCGACCCGCCTGTGGCTGCTGGCCTTCCGCGGCCGGGGCGCCGAAGCCCCGGACCACGGCCGCCAGCCGCTGACGATGACCGTGGTGCTGTGGGTCCTGGCCGTGCCCTCCCTGGCCTTCGGCGGGCTCGCCTACCGCGCGCTGCCCGGTTGGTTCGACGGCCGCGACCTGACCCCGACGCTCCTCACCTCCGTCCTCGGCACCGGCCTCGCGCTGGTCGGCGGACTGCTCACCTACGGCGCCTGGCAGCGCACCGGCGCGCTCGCCGCCCGCGTCCCGATGGGAGCCGTCGCCGCCCACCCCGAGAGCTACGCCGGTCTGGTCGAGGCCGAGACCATCGCCAGTCACGCGCCGGCCTACGGCGACATCGCCGCCGCGCCCGACCCGGCGGACCCCGGGCGGCTGCTGCTCGGCCCGCTGTACCGGCCCGCGGCCGCCGGCTTCCACCTGGACACCGTGTACACGGCGCTGTTCGTCCGCCCGGTCCAGGCCGGAGCGAGTCTCGTCCGGTTCCTCGACCGCGAGGTCGTCGAGACCTACGTACGCGGCGCCGCCGCCCTGCCCCGGCTGCTCGGGGCCGCCGTACGGCGGGCGCAGACCGGCAATGTGCAAACCTATGTGAGCGCGCTGCTCGCCGGCACCGTCGTCCTGACGGTCGCCGTCGTCCTCGTCGCCACGGGAGCGTGAGCAGGCGTGATCGATATCAACGAGTCCGTGATGCAGTTCCTTCTGGCATTCGTCGTCGTCGGCCCGCTCCTCGGTGCCGTCGCCGCGCTCCTGCCCGCCCCGCCCGGGCTGAAGGGGAAGTCGCCCGAGCAGGCCGTGCTCCGCCACGGCGTCACCGTGACCGGCGCGATCCTCATCGCCGCGATCGCCCTGGCGCTCGGCTTCGACCACGACCACCCGTCGAAGATGCAGGCCACGACCGACATCAGCTGGATCCCCGCACTCGACGTGCGGATCCACCTCGGCATCGACGGCATCTCCCTCCCCCTTCTGGTCCTTACCGCGCTGCTGACCTTCCTCTGCGCGCTGTACTCCTACTCCAAGCCGCCGGCCGGCGGCTCCCCGAAGGCGTTCGTCGCACTGCTGCTCCTGCTCGAGTCCGGCACCCTCGCGACCTTCGCCGTACTCGACCTGCTGCTGTTCTTCCTCGCGTTCGAGATGGTGCTCATCCCGATGTACTTCCTCATCGCCCGCTGGGGCGGCGAGGGCCGGACCCGGGCCGCGTGGAAGTTCATCCTGTTCACGCTGCTCGGCTCCGTCGTCATGCTGCTCGGCCTGCTCCTGATCGGAATCAAGGCGGGCACATTCGACATGGTGGCACTCGCCACTGACAACGGCCGGTCACTCACCGCATCCGTGCAGGTCATCGCCGTTCTGGCGATCGGGATCGGGCTCGCGGTCAAGGCGCCGATGTGGCCGCTGCACAGCTGGCTGCCCGACGCTCACACGGCCGCCCCGACCGTCGGCTCGGTCCTGCTGGCCGGTGTCCTGCTGAAGATGGGTACGTACGGGTTCGTTCGGATTCTGTTGCCGATCACGCCGCACGGTTTCCACACCTTCGCGCCGTATCTCGCCGCGTTCGCCGTCGTCGGGATCATCTACGGGTCCCTGGCCTGCCTGGCTCTCGCCAAGCGGGGCGCCAAGGGCGACCTCAAGCGGCTGATCGCCTACTCCTCCGTCGGCCACATGGGCTTCGTCCTGCTGGGCGTCGCCACCATGACCCCGACCGGCGTGAACGGCGCCCTGTTCGCCAACATCGCCCACGGCCTCATCACCGGCCTGCTGTTCTTCCTGGTCGGCGCGCTGAAGGACCGTACCGGCACGACCGACCTCGACGCCCTTGCCGAGGAGACCGGCGCCGCCCTGTACGGCAAGGCCCCGCGCCTCGGCGGCCTCCTCGCCTTCGGCGCCGTCGCCTCGCTCGGCCTGCCCGGACTCGCCGGGTTCTGGGGCGAGATGCTGGCCCTGTTCGGCGCGTTCAAGCCCGCCGCCGACCTCAGCCGGCCCGCGTTCCTCACTTTCATGGCGATCGGCGCGTTCGGCACCCTGCTGACGGCCGCGTACATGTTGATCGTGGTCCGCCGCGTCTGCATGGGCGGCGTGGAGCAGGAGGTTCCGAAGCTCGCGGACGTCCACGGCTACGAGTTCGCCGCCTGGACCCCGCTCGTCGTCCTCACCGTCGGCGCCGGACTGTGGCCGAGGGCGCTGCTCGGCCTGACCGACCCGGCCGTGCACCAGCTCCTCGCAGGAGGCACCCGATGAGCGCCCAGCCCCTCGCCGAGTCGCTGGTCCAGTCCGTCGACTGGCTCGCCGTCGCCCCGCCGGTCATCGCCGCCGCCGTGGGCCTCGTCGTGCTGGTCGCCGACCTGTTCCTGCCCGAGGCCCGCAAAGCCGTGCTGGGCAGGCTCTCGATCGCCGGACTGGCCGTGGCCACGCTGATGCTCCTGCCACTCCTGGACGGCGACCGCAGCACCTTCTGCGTGAACGGCGCCACGCGCGCGTGCAGCTACACCGCCGACCACTTCACGCTCGTCATCCAGTTCCTCGTCCTCGGCGGCGCCCTCCTCGCGGCCCTGCTGTCGGTCACGAACCTCAAGGACGACGAGCGGCGCGTCCCACCGGGGGAGTTCTGGTTCCTGCTGCTGTCCTCCGCGGCCGGCGCCGCCCTGCTGCCCGCCTCCCGCGACCTGGCCACCCTGATCGTCGCCCTGGAGGTCGCCTCCCTGCCGGCCTTCGCCCTCGTCGGCATCCGGCACGGCGACAAGCGCTCCTCCGAGGCCGCCCTGAAGTTCTTCCTGTCCTCGGTCACGGCCACCGCGGTCAGCCTGATGGGCATCAGCTTCGTCTATGCCTCCACCGGCACCCTCTACCTCACCCAGGTCGCCCAGCGCCTGCCCCACGTCGACGGACAGCTGCACACCCTCGCCCAGACCGGTGTCGTGCTCACCCTCGTCGGCTTCGCGTTCAAGACGGCCGCCGTGCCCTTCCACTTCTGGGTGCCCGACACCTACGTGGGCGCGCCGCTGCCCGTCGCCGCCTATCTGTCGGTCGTCGGCAAGGCGGTCGGCTTCTCCGGCCTGATCCTCGTCACCGTCGTCGCGTTCCCGTCGTACGCCGACGTCTGGGGGCCCGCGCTCGCCGCCCTGGCCGCCCTCACCATGACCGTCGGCAACGTCGCCGCCCTGCGCCAGCAGGCCACGCGCGCGTACAGCGCCGTACGGCTGCTCGCCTGGTCCTCCGTCGGCCAGGCCGGCTACCTGCTGGTGCCGATCGCCGCCGCCGGCTACGCCAAGGACCCGCAGAAGGCGATCGGCTCCACGGTCGCCTACGCGCTGATGTACGCGGCCGTGAACCTCGGCGCGTTCGCGGTGGCCGCCCTGGTGGGCCGCGGCCGCGCCCTGAACCGGATCAGCGACTACCGGGGCCTGTACGCCACCAACCCGCTCACCGCGCTCCTCCTGGCGTTCTTCCTGCTGTGCCTGGCCGGGCTGCCGCCGGGCATCATCGGCCTGTTCGCCAAGGTCACCGTGTTCTCGGCGGCCGTCGACGCGGGCCTCGGCTGGCTCGCCGTCGTCATGGCCGTCAACGTGGTGATCGCCCTCTTCTACTACCTGCAGTGGACGGCCCTGCTGTTCCGCGCCCCCGAGGGCGAGCCCGCCCGGCACCGCGTTCCGGCCCCCCTCACGGCAGCCCTCGCGCTCACCGGGGTCCTCGGCGTCGCCCTGTCCGGAGCGCCCCAGCTGGTCCTCCGTTTCGCGGCCACCGGACTGTTCTGAGCCGGATTCGGAGAAGCCGCCCCGCGCGCGTGGAGTATCCGTGCCCCACGCGCGCGTGCGCGTGAAGCCGCACGTCACCCGTACAGCCGAGCGGCGCCCGCGCGGGCACAGGGAACTCGTGACCGCCGCCTGGCGTTGTCACAAGCGGGAGGGTCCACTGGACCGAAGTGTTCCCCAGCTGCACGATTTGGAGGGCGTACGGTGCACCGCCGGCACAACGGGCTCAGGACCGCAGTACTCCTCGGGGGACTGTCCGCACTCATCATCGTCATCGGCAGCTTCTTCGGCCGCACCGGACTGGTCGTCGCCGTCCTGGTCGCTCTCGGCACGAACGCGTACGCGTACTGGAACAGCGACAAGCTGGCACTCCGCGCCATGCGCGCCCGCCCGGTCAGCGAGTTCGAGGCCCCCGCGCTCTACCGGATGGTCCGCGAGCTGTCCACGCAGGCCCGCCAGCCCATGCCCCGGCTGTACATCTCGCCGACGGAGGCCCCCAACGCCTTCGCCACGGGCCGCAACCCGCGCAACGCGGCCGTGTGCTGCACCGAGGGCATCCTGCGCCTGCTGGACGAGCGCGAACTGCGCGGCGTCATCGGCCATGAGCTCAGCCACGTCTACAACCGGGACATCCTCATCTCCTCGGTAGCCGGCGCCCTGGCCTCGGTGATCATGTTCCTGGTGAACTTCGCCTGGCTCATCCCGATCGGCCGCTCGGACGACGACGACGGACCCGGCCTGCTCGGCATGCTCCTGATCATGATCCTCGGCCCGCTCGCCGCCACCCTCATCCAGCTGGCCATCAGCCGCTCGCGCGAGTACGAGGCGGACGCCTCCGGCGCTCAGCTCACCGGCGACCCGCTGGCCCTCGCCCGCGCCCTGCGCAAACTGGAGACGGGCACCCAGCAGCTCCCGCTGCCGCCCGAGCCCCGGATCGAGACCGCCAGCCACATGATGATCGCGAACCCCTTCCGCGCGGGCCAGGGACTCACGAAGATGTTCTCCACACACCCGCCGATGGCGGACCGCATCGCCCGGCTCGAGAAGATGGCAGGACGTACCCGGTGAAGACCATCCTGAACGTCATTTGGCTCGTCCTGAGCGGCTTCTGGCTGTTCCTCGGCTACCTGCTCGCCGGCGTCCTGCTGTGCATCACCGTCATCGGTATCCCGTTCGGCATCGCCGCCTTTCGCATCGGCCTCTACGCCCTGTGGCCCTTCGGGTACACCACGGTCGAGCGCCGCGACGCGGGTGCCCCCTCCTGCATCGGCAACGTCCTGTGGCTGATCCTGGCCGGCTGGTGGCTGGCGATCGCCCACATCGTCACCGGCATCGCCCTGTGCATCACGATCATCGGCATCCCGTTCGGCATCGCCAACTTCAAGCTGATCCCGGTCTCCCTGCTGCCGCTGGGCCGCGAGATCGTCCCCACGGACCAGCCGTTCGCGACCCGCTGAACCGGCGCGTCGGCAGGGCGCCACGCGCGCGTGGCGCTGGAGTGCCCCAGGGGCCCGCAGGAAGGCGGTTGCCGACGCTCTGACGGCACGTCACGTGCCGTGCCGGTCTGCCCACCACCGTCGTACGCCGTAGGCCGCCACACCGACGGCGAGCACGCCCGCTCCCGCCGTCACCGAGACGGCGGGCAGTGCGAACGCCAGCGCGGCGCAGCCCAGCAGGCCCAGCACGGGCACCACGCGGGACAGCGGGGCCGGACTCAGTGTCCACGCGGAGGCGTTGGCGACGGCGTAGTAGGCCAGCACGCCGAAGGACGAGAAGCCGATCGCGCCGCGTACGTCCGCCGTCGCGGCCAGCACGGCGACCACCGCGCCCACGGCCGGCTCCGCCCGGTGCGGCACCTGGAACCGGGGGTGTACGGCCGCCAGCGCCCCGGGCAGATGCCCGTCCCGGGCCATGGCGAGCGTCGTACGGGACACCCCGAGGATGAGCGCGAGCAGTGAGCCCAGCGCGGCCACCGCGGCCCCCGCGCGCACCACGGGCACGAGCCCCGGCACTCCGGCCGCGCGCACCGCGTCGGCCAGCGGGGCGGCCGCGTGCCCGAGCCGGTCCACGCCGAGGACACCGAGCACCGCGACGGCCACGCACGCGTACACCGCCAGCGCGATCCCCAGGGCCAGCGGGATCGCGCGCGGGATCGTCCGCGCCGGTTCCCGTACCTCCTCGCCGAGGGTCGCGATTCGCGCGTACCCGGCGAACGCGAAGAACAGCAGCCCGGCAGCCTGAAGCACCCCGCCCGCCCCGGACGACAGCCCGATGTCCAGCCGCCCGGTGTCGGCCCGCCCGGAGGCGAGGCACACGACGACCACGGCCGCGAGGACGGCCAGTACGACGGCCACGATCACGCGCGTCAGCCACGCCGACTTCTGGATCCCGCCGTAGTTCACGGCCGTCAGCGCCACCACGGCCGCGACGGCCACCGCGTGCGCCTGCCCCGGCCAGACGTACGCGCCGACCGTGAGCGCCATGGCCGCGCAGGACGCCGTCTTGCCGACCACGAACGCCCAGCCGGCGAGATACCCCCAGAAGGCGCCCAGCCGCTCCCGCCCGTACACGTACGTCCCGCCGGAGGCCGGATAGCGGGCGGCGAGACGGGCCGAGGACATGGCGTTGCAGTAGGCCACCAAGGCCGCGAGCGCCAGCCCGGGCAGCAGCCCCGACCCGGCCGCGCGCGCGGCCGGCCCCAGGGCCGAGAAGACGCCCGCGCCGACCATCGATCCGAGACCGACGACCACGGCGTCCCGCACCCCCAGCGTGCGTCGCAGACCGGTCTCGGAAGGTGTCATGCGCCGCACCCTACTGACCACGGCAACCGGGTGATGGACCGGTGGCGTCCTCTCCGTCAACGGGGCACGAACACGCGCGCGTGCACAGCAGGTCCTCACCGGATTCTCAGCGGCAGGACAGTGCGAGGACAGCTGGGAAGGGCAGGTTCACGGCATGAGCATCATCGGTTGGATCATTCTGGGCCTGGTGGCCGGAGTCATCGCCAAGGTCCTCCTGCCGGGCCGCGACCCCGGCGGTTTCATCGGCACGACCGTGATCGGCATCGCGGGGGCGTTCATCGGCGGCTGGATCTCGGCCCGCTGGCTGCACCACCCGATCACCAAGAACTTCTACGACGGCGCCACCTGGGCCGCGGCCATCGGCGGTTCCCTGGTGCTGCTGATCGTCTACCGCATCCTGTTCGGCAACTCACGCGACTGAGTGCCGTACGGAAGTACGGAAGCGCGGAAGGGTGGGTCGCCCGGCCTGCACCGGACGGCCCATCCTTCCGCGCTTCTGCCGGTCTCCTACCGGTAGTTCACGAACTGCAGCGCGAAGTCGAAGTCCTGGCCCTTCAGCAGCGAGATCACGGCCTGCAGGTCGTCGCGGCTCTTGGAGCTGACGCGCAGTTCGTCGCCCTGGACCTGGGCCTTCACGCCCTTCGGACCCTCGTCGCGGATGATCTTCGCCACCTTCTTCGCGTTCTCCTGGGAGATGCCCTCCTGGAGCGACGCGGAGATCTTGTACTCCTTGCCGGACAGTTGGGGCTCGTCCGCGTCCAGGGCCTTCAGCGAGATGCCGCGCTTGATCAGCTTGGACTGGAAGACGTCGAGGACAGCCTTCACCCGGTCCTCGGAGTTCGCCCGCATCTCGATCTTGTCACCGGACCACGCGATCGAGGCGCCCACGCCCTTGAAGTCGTAGCGCTGCGAGATCTCCTTGGCGGTCTGGTTGAGGGCGTTGTCGACCTCCTGCCGCTCGACCTTCGAGACGATGTCGAAACTGGAGTCGGCCATGTCCTGTGGCTCCTTGTATCGGGTGTGAATCGGGTGCGTGCCGGCGTGCGCGGCGGCGGCCGCCGGGCCCGGCATGACACCGGGCCGCATCCGCACCAGCCTAGCCACCCCGGGGGCCGACGGGTGGAGATCAATGGGGTGGCGAAGCACCCCTACGCATCGGGTATTGTTTACGTCGTTGCCAGGGAGCACCGCCGAAAGCGGGCTCGAATGGCAGCACTACCCGGCGGTGTGCCCGAGCGGCCAAAGGGAGCAGACTGTAAATCTGCCGGCTCAGCCTTCCCAGGTTCGAATCCTGGCGCCGCCACACGGGAAACGAGAGCCCGTGATCTGTGAGAACAGATCACGGGCTCTCGTCGTTTGTCCGCTGCCCAGACCGATCACCCTTCGCTAGAATCGAACGCGTGAACGATTGCTTGGGGATTCTGGAATGACCGGTCCGGGTGCGGGGCTCGGCGGAGCGGACGATGCTGGAGCCATGGCCGGGAAGCGACCCATCATCGTGCACCTGCCGTCCCCGACCGGTGGGCGTCGGGTCCGTGTGGACGGCGAGATCCTCGGTCTGGCGCACAGCGTGCGGGACCTGGTGGAGTTTCTGCGCCGCGCGGGGCTGGAGCTCGAGCCGGAGCAGGTGGCCGACTCGCCCCTGATCGACTGGCGCGGGGTGGGGCCCGACCGCTGGGAGGCCGAGACCCGCACCTGACGGCGCTGTCGCCCGCGTCTGTCCGCGGGGGCACACTGACGGCATGTCCTCCCGACGCAGAACCTGTCCTGTGTGCCGCCGCGACATCGCCGTCGTCGCGGGCCGTTTCGCGCGGCACGACCCACCCGGGGCGCGGGAGAACGGCGAGCTCGTCTCCTGCGCAGGATCGCGGCAACAGGCACAACTCGGGGCGGTCCAGCCGGCGTTGGACGGATACGCCGTACCGGAGTTTCCCGGACAGCTGCCCCTGTTCTGACGTGGTGAAGCCTGACGGGGCGACAGCGGGGGGTGGCCGCGCGGCTCGGTGGTGGGCGGGGGGTGGCTCCGACCGTTCAACGGCCGGCGGGCCGGCTCAGTTCCCGGCCACCGACTTCACCGCGACCGACACCGGCTGCGATCCGCTGATCAGTTCCAGCGTCAGGCCGGTCGTCGCCGGGGTGTCCACCAACTCCGCGAGTACGGCCGCCACGTCGTCCCGCGGGATCATTCCGCGCCCGGTGTGCGCCTCCAGGCGGACCTGGCCGGTGCCGGCGTCGTTCGTCAGCGAGCCGGGGCGCAGGATCGTCCAGTCCAGGGCCTCCTGGCGGGTCACGTACGCGTCCGCCTCGCCCTTGGCCCGCAGGTACACGTCGAAGACGTCGTTGCCCTGGTGCGCGGGATCCGCGCCCATCGAGGAGACGACCAGGAAACGGCGTACGCCCGCGCGTACCGCCGCGTCCGCGAACAGCACCGCCGCGCCCTTGTCCACCGTCTCCTTGCGGGCCGTGCCGCTGCCCGGGCCCGCGCCGGCCGCGAAGACCGCCGCGTCGGCGCCCTGCAGATGCGCCGCGACCTCTTCCACCGAGGCGGACTCCAGGTTCAGCAGGACCGGTTCGGCGCCGGCCGCTCGCAGATCGTCGCCCTGCTCCGGCGTGCGGATGATGCCCGCGACCTCTTCCCCGCGCGCGGAGAGCAGCCGCTCCAGCCGCAGCGCGATCTGACCATGACCACCAGCGATGACAATGCGCATGATTCCGACCGTACGCCCGAAGAGGCGCATCCGCCGCACGAGTTAACCGGCATGGCCGGAGCGCGCCGGGCTCGCGCCCATGGCCACGCGCCGGGCGTGCGCGACGAGTGCAGGGCGCGCGCTCGGGAGCATGCGCTCAGCGTGCGATCAGGGCGGCCCTGCGTCTCCCCGGTGCTTCACGCCTTCCCAGTGTTCCGCGCCGCTCTCAGCCCCCTCGCCCCCTCAGGACCCCTCCGCTCCCCCTCAGGACCCCTCCGCTCCCTCTCAGAGCCCCGCGCCCCTCACGACAGCTCGCCGCGCCCCTGCCGGGGCAGTCCCAGCTCCGCTGCCGCCGCCGAGTTGCAGTACTCCCGGACCGCGCTGGTACGGGCGACCACGCGCCCCCGGTGGACCACGATGCGGCTGTAGGCCAAGGAGAGGGCGCCGGGCAGGCGGTCGCCGCGTACGGCCAGCAGGTCGGCGGGGAAGCCCGCCTCCACGCGTACCTCCGGCAGGCCCAGGACCGCGCGGGCCGAGGCGCTCACGGTGTCGTAGGCGTCCTCCGGGCGCAGGCCGTGGGCGGAGGCGAGGAGATAGGCCGCCTCCAGGGGGTCGCCGCGGCCGACGGGGTTGGAGACGTCGCGCAGGGCGCCGCTGCCGGCCGCCACCCGTACCCCGGCCGAGCGCAGCAGCCGTACCGGAGGTGTGCCCCGGCGCTCGGCGGCGCAGCAACTGCCCTGGGGCAGGCACACCACCGTGACCCCGGCCGCCGCGAGCTGGTCGGCCGCGCGCGAGGCGGCGTCGGCGGGCAGGCGCCCGAGACCGGCGCACGGCCCGATCGTCACGCCGGGGCGCAGGCCCCCCGCCATGGCCGCGAGCCGGGACAACCGGGCCGGGTCGGCCGCGTCCGTGTGCAGGTCCACCGGGCAGCCGTGCTCGGAGGCCAGCTCCAGGACCGCCTCGACATAGCCCGCGGGATCGGGGTCCAGGTCCGGGCAGCCGCCCACCACGGAGGCGCCCATCTTCATCGCGTCATGCAGCATCGCGAGCCCGTCGGCCCCGGCCGTGCCGGTCAGCAGGCGTGGCGTGGCCACCGTCGTCAGCTCCGCGAGACCCCGCAGCGACCGCCGCGCCTGCAGGACGGCGCCCAGCGCGCCGAGTCCCTGGACGTCGCCCACGCGCACGTGCGCGCGTACCGCCGTCGCCCCGTGCCCGAGCTGCAGCAGGGCCGCCTCCGTCGCCCGGCGCTGGACGTCCTCGGGGGTGTACGACACCGGGCCGGAGTGCTCGGCGGACAGGGCTGTGTCGCCGTGGGCGTGCGGTTCGGCCGGGGCCGGCAGCAGCAGATAGCCGCTGAGGTCCACGCGCGTGGCGCTCGCACGGGCCGGGCCCGGCGCCAGGCTGCCTGCCGTGCCCACCGCCTCGATGCGCCCGCCGCTCAGCCGTACGTCCACGGTCCTGCCGTCGGCGAGCCGCGCCCCGCACAGCAGCAGGGCGGGCGGGTCGGACGGCCCGGAGGAGCCCGGGGAGTTCGACGGCGGATGGGGCTGCGGCTGGCTGTCGGGCATCGCGCTCCAGGGTCGGGGCCGGGGGCTCGGGGCGGGCCCGCGTGAGGGGGGCGGGGGCGCGGGGCCCCAAGATCACGCAGAGTGAGTCGAGCCTAGGGTGGCGAGCCGCGCGGGTCGCGCAGGAGCGCAATAGTCGTACCGGTGTGGTCCGCCCACGGCGGGGTGCGCGTCGCCCACCTGCGTGGCCTCGACGCCCCTTCCGACACCCACGCGCGCGTGCTCGCGCACGGCCATGCCTGGGTGCCCTGCCGACGCCACGCGCGCGTGCCCCGCCGCTCGCCGCAGGGCCCGAGTGCGACCCGAGTGCCCGAGACCGGAGTGCCCGACTCCGAGCGCGAGCCCAACCGGCAGCCCCTGCGTGAGACGCGGGATGGCGTCCCCGCCCGCCCTCCGCCCGGCCTCTCCTGCGTCTCAGGAGGCGGCTGCGCGGGCCGAGATGGGGGGTGTGACGGGCCGCCGGATACGGATTTGGGTGAACGGCGGCGGACCGTGTAATGTCTTCATCGCTCGCCCCAATAGCTCAGTCGGCAGAGCGTCTCCATGGTAAGGAGAAGGTCAACGGTTCGATTCCGTTTTGGGGCTCTGGTGTGAGAGGTTCCCGTCGAAAGACGGGGCCCGATCGCATCAAAGCGGTGTAGCTCAGTCGGTAGAGCAAGCGGCTCATAATCGCTGTGTCACCGGTTCAAGTCCGGTCACCGCTACTGACAGTAGCCGATTGCGGGGTCGGTCCTTCGATCGGCTACTCTTTTTTGCGTTGAATCAGTCCACCCGTTCGTCTTAGGAGCACTCACGTGGCTGCCACCGACGTCCGCCCGAAGATCACGCTGGCCTGCGTGGAGTGCAAGGAGCGGAACTACATCACCAAGAAGAACCGGCGTAACAACCCGGACCGTCTTGAGATGAAGAAGCACTGCCCGCGTTGCAACGCGCACACCGCGCACCGCGAGACGCGATAAACAGGCTCGTACCTGAGGCCGTCCCCTTTCGAGGGGGCGGCCTCATGGCGTTTCACCGGCTGGTCCACGGCTCGTTCGGGGCCATCACAGCAGACATCAGGAGGTGCCGGGCCATGGCGCTCGACCAGTCCTTCGTAGGACGGACCTACCCGCCCACCGCGCCCTACGAGGTGGGCCGGGAGAAGATCCGTGAGTTCGCCGAGGCGTTGGGAGAGGCCAACCCGGTGTACACGGACCCGGAGGCCGCGAAGGCGCTCGGGCATTCCGATGTGATCGCTCCGCCGACGTTCGTGTTCTCCATCACCTTCCGGGCCGCCGGCCAGGTCGTCGAGGACCCGCAGCTCGGCCTCGACTACAGCCGCGTGGTGCACGGCGACCAGAAGTTCGCCTACAGCCGCCCGGTGCGCGCCGGTGACCGGCTCACGGTCACCTCCACCATCGAGGCGATCAAGTCCCTCGCGGGCAACGACATCCTGGACATCCGCGGTGAGGTCCACGACGAGGCGGGCGGGCACGTCGTGACCGCCTGGACCAAGCTCGTGGCCCGCGCGGCCGAGGAGGCGTGAGGACCTGATGACGGCGAAGATCGCGTACGACGACGTCGAGGTCGGCACCGAGCTGCCGGCGCAGACCTTCCCCGTGACCCGTGCCACGCTCGTGCGCTACGCGGGTGCCTCCGGGGACTTCAACCCGATCCACTGGAACGAGAAGTTCGCCAAGGAGGTCGGCCTGCCGGACGTCATCGCGCACGGCATGTTCACCATGGCCGAGGCGATCCGCGTGGTCACCGACTGGACCGGGGACCCCGGCGCGGTGGTGGAGTACGGCGTGCGCTTCACCAAGCCCGTCGTCGTGCCGAACGACGACCAGGGTGCCCGGATCGAGGTCAGCGGCAAGGTGGCGGCCAAGCTGGACGACAACACCGTCCGCGTGGACCTCACGGCGACCAGCGGCGGCCAGAAGGTGCTGGGCATGTCCCGGGCGGTCGTACGACTGGCCTGACGGCTTCACCGGAACCGGATGTAAGGGGCGTCCTCCATGGCGAGGCGTCCCTTACGTGCATCTCGGGTCAGAGGGGCTTGCCAAGTTAGTGATTGAGTACTAACTTACTTGCATGCCCAGGATGAGTGCGGAAGAGCGGCGCGAGAGCGTCATTCGTGCGGCGATCGCGGAGTTCGCGCAGAAGGGCTACTACGGCACTTCGACGGAGGCGATCGCGAGCCGCGTGGGCGTTTCGCAGCCGTACCTCTTCCGGCTCTTCGCGGGCAAGAAGGCGATCTTCGCCGCCGCGTCGCTCCGCTGTGTGGAGGACACCTGTCGGGTCTTCGAGGAGGCAGCCGCGGGGCTGGAGGGCGAAGAGGCCCTGCACGCCATGGCGAACGCCTATGTGCGGCTGATCACGGAGCAGCCCGAGAGGCTGCAGATGCAGATGCAGACGTACATCACGGTCGCGGCGGCCGAGGCGGAGGGTGACCACGAGTTCGGTGAGGCCGTACGGGCCGGCTGGATGAAGCTCTGGGACACCGTTCACCTGCCGCTGGGGGCGGACGACGGCGAGACCACGACCTTCCTGGCGTACGGAATGCTCATCAACACCCTCACGGCCATGGGGTTTCCACCCCAGCACCGGGTCTGGCAGGGGATGTATCCGTCGGCCCGGATCACGGGCCGGCTGAACAAGTAGCGGAACGAGGCGGGCTGTCCTGCCTCTTTTCCTGCCCACGAAAGTTAGTCATCAATAACTAACTAGATTGCTCTCTGGGGGAGAGATGTCACAGCAGACCGCACCGAGCACAGGCCGCGGGGGCGCCGCCTGGGCCCTCGTCATCACCAGCGTCGCCGGATTCATGGCGGCCCTCGACAACCTCGTCGTCACCACCGCCCTGCCCTCCATCCGCAAGGACCTCGGCGGAGCGCTGGACGACCTCGAATGGACCGTGAGCGCCTACACGCTCACCTTCGCGGTCCTGCTGATGTTCGGCGCCGCGCTCGGCGACCGCTTCGGGCGCCGCCGGCTCTTCATCGCCGGACTCACCGTCTTCACCGGCGCCTCCGCCGCCGCGGCCATGGCACCCGGCATCGGCTCCCTGATCGCCGCCCGCGCGGTGCAGGGCGTCGGCGCGGCCGTGATGATGCCGCTCACGCTGACCTTGCTGACCGCGGCCGTGCCCGCCGCCAGGCGCGGGATGATGTACGGCATCTGGGGCGCCGTCAACGGCCTCGCCGTCGCCTCCGGACCGCTCATCGGCGGCAGCCTCACCGAGCATGTCTCCTGGCACTGGATCTTCTGGCTGAACGTGCCGCTCGGCCTCGCCGTGCTGCCGCTCGCCCGGCTGCGGCTCGCCGAGTCCTACGGCACCGGCGCCCCGCTCGACGTCCCCGGCACACTGCTCGCCAGCGGCGGGCTCTTCGGGATCGTCTACGGTCTGGTCCGCGGGCCCGCCGACGGCTGGAACGACACCGTGGTCCTCACCGCGCTGTCCGCCGGCGCCGCCCTGCTGGCCGGGTTCGTGATCTACAGCTCGCGCGCGGAGCACCCGATGCTCCCCATGCGGCTGTTCCGTTCCCGCGCCTTCTCCGGGATCAACGCGGCCAGTCTGCTGATGTTCGTCGGGATGTTCGGCTCGATCTTCCTGCTCAGCCAGTACATGCAGGGCGTGCTCGGCTACTCGCCCACCGAGGCGGGCCTCAGGATGCTGCCGTGGACCGGCATGCCGATGCTGGTCGCGCCGGTCGCCGGCATCCTCTCCGACCGCATGGGCGGCCGACCGGTCGTCGCCGCGGGCCTGTTCCTGCAGGCCGTCGGGCTCGGTTACATGGCCGTCGTGGCCACCGTGGACGCCTCCTACGCCGCCCAGTTGCCCGCCCTGATCGTCAGCGGGGTCGGCATGGCCCTGTACTTCGCCCCGGCCGCCAACCTCGTGATGTCCAGCGTCCGCCCGCAGGAGCAGGGCATCGCCTCCGGCGCGAACAACGCGCTGCGCGAGGTGGGCGGTGCGCTCGGCATCGCCGTGATGTCGTCGATCTTCTCCGCGCGGGGCGGCTACCAGAGCGCGCAGAGCTTCGTGGACGGCCTGCGGCCCGCCCTGGTCACCGGCTCGGCGGTGGTCGCCGCCGCCGCGCTGGCTGCCCTGGTGATCCCGGCCCGCCGCAGCGCGGGCCCGGCCGGCCCGGTCGGCGCGGGGGAGGAGCTGGCGTCCGGGCAGGTCATGGAGATCGGCTCCCCGGAAAACGCCTCGCCGGAAACCGGATCGCTGGAGACCTCCGCCCGCTGATCCGGCGTCTCGCCGAAACTCGCCGAACGGATCCCGTGATGCCCGTTCTTCCCTGGACCGTGCCGGCCGTCGTGCTGCGGGACGCCGAGGTGTACGTCTTCGCCTCCCGCTTCGAGACCCGCACCCTGTGGGGCGCGCTGCGCTTCCTCGCCCGTGCCGCCGCCGCCCGCGGCGCCCGCGTCACGCTGAAGGCCTTCGCGCACTCCGGCCCCCACCGGCCGACCTCCCGCGCCCTGGCCGCCCACATACGAGACGTCTTCTTCGCCACCTGACAGACCGCCGGCGACCGGTTGCCGCCGGGCTGGGTGGAGGCGGAACGGCGCCTGCGGACAGAGGCCGTCGGATGGCAGTACACCGCGAATCGCCGCACGCGCGCGTGGCCCTGGGGGCGGGGCCACGCGCGCGTGCGTCGGCCCGGGTGCCCCCGTGTGCCCGGACGAGCGACGCGGCGTGGCCGCGGTGGGCGTGGGTCGGGAAGCCGCCCGTGTGTGTGCGGGGCTGTCGTAGGTGTCTCGTAGTCTTGGGCCCGTGCAGGTACTCCACGACGCCCCCCTCGCCCCGCTGACCACGTTCCGGCTGGGCGGTCCCGCGACACGGCTGGTCACCGCCGTGACCGACGCCGAGGTGATCGACGCCGTCCGCGAGGCCGACGACAGCGGGACCCCGCTGCTGGTCATCGGCGGCGGATCGAACCTGGTCATCGGCGACAAGGGCTTCGACGGCACCGCCGTACGCATCGCCACGCGCGGTGTGGAGCTGCGCGGTACGACGCTGGAGCTGGCCGCCGGTGAGGTGTGGACGGACGCCGTGGCCCGCACGGTCGAGGCCGGACTCGCCGGGGTCGAGTGCCTCGCGGGTATCCCGGGCTCCGCGGGCGCCACGCCGATCCAGAACGTGGGTGCCTACGGTCAGGAGGTCTCCTCCACCATCACCGAGGTGATCGCCTACGACCGGCGCGCCGGTGAGACAGTCACGCTGACGAACGAGGAGTGCGCCTTCTCGTACCGCCACAGCCGCTTCAAGGCCGACCCCGCGCGCTATGTCGTGCTGCGTGTCCGCTTCGGATTGGAGGACGCGGGCGGGCTGTCGGCGCCGATCAAGTACGCCGAGGCCGCCCGCGCGCTCGGTGTCGAACCCGGCGACCGGGTGCCGCTGGCCGACGCCCGCGAGACCGTGCTGAAGCTGCGCGCCGGCAAGGGCATGGTCCTCGACCCGGAGGACCACGACACCTGGTCGGCCGGGTCCTTCTTCACCAACCCGATCCTCACCGACGAGCAGTTCACCGCGTTCCACGCGCGCGTGCGGGAGCGGCTGGGGGAGGGCGTCGAGCCGCCCGCGTACCCGGCGGGTGCGGGCCGTACGAAGACCTCGGCGGCCTGGCTGATCGACAAGGCGGGCTTCACCAAGGGCTACGGCACCGGGCCCGCCCGCATCTCCACCAAGCACACCCTCGCCCTCACCAACCGGGGCGACGCCACCACCGAGGACCTGCTGGCGCTGGCCCGCGAGGTCGTCGCCGGTGTCCGCGAGGCCTTCGGGATCACGCTGGTCAACGAGCCCGTCACGGTGGGCGTCAGTCTCTAGGCACAGCGGCCCGAAAAGCCGCTGAAAGCCACTAATACGCCACCCCCACCCCCTGCTTCACCGTCCCCTCGTCGTCGATCATCGACAGCATCGCGTGGGCGACGTCCGCGCGGGCGATGAAACGGCCCTTGCGCGGGAAGCCGCCGATGACCGTGCGGTAGTGGCCGGTGAGCGGCTTGTCCTGGAGGCGCGGGGGGCGTACGGAGGTCCAGTCCGTGCCGCTGCGGGCCAGTTCGGCCTCCATCTCGCTCAGGTCGGCGTAGACGTCCTTCAGGACGGCCTCCACGATGCCGCGTACGGTGCGGTCCAGGGGGCCGTCGCCCTCGGGTGCCGGGCCGACCGGGCCGGCGCTGACCACCAGCAGCCGTCGTACGCCCTCGGCCTCCATGGCGCGCAGGACCGTGCGGGTCAGGCGGGTGGCGACCCCGGCGTCCTTGCGGCTGCGCGCGCCCAGGCCGGACAGGACGGCGTCCCGGCCCGCGACGGCGGCCCGCAGCGGCTCCGGGTCGGTCAGGTCGGCGCGGACGACCTGGAGGCGGTCGCCGGTGATGTCGAGCCCGGCCGGGTCCCGTACGACGGCCGTGACCGCGTGACCCGCGCCGAGAGCCTGGCCGACCAGTTCCCGCCCGATTCCTCCGGTGGCGCCGAAAACCGTGAGCTTCATGGTGTCTCCCGTACTCCGCCGAGGTGGGTGAGTATTTACTCACCCTGTCTCCCCTAGAGTGGGTAAGCACTCACCCACTCGTCAAGCCCGATTGGACGTCCCATGGAGCCGAAGCCGGCGCGTGTCCGCATCCTCGACGCCGCCCACGAGCTGATGCTCACCGTCGGACTCGCCCGTGCCACCACCAAGGAGATCGCGCGCGCGGCCGGCTGCTCGGAAGCGGCTCTCTACAAGTACTTCGACAGCAAGGAGGAGCTGTTCGTCCGGGTGCTCGCCGAGCGGCTGCCCCGCCTCGGCCCGCTGCTCGGCAGCCTCGCCGCCGAACCGGGACAGGGCACCCTGGAGGACAACCTCACCGAGATCGCCCGCCAGGCCGCCCTCTTCTACGAGCAGAGCTTCCCGATCGCCGCCTCCCTGTACGCCGAGACACAGCTCAAGGAACGCCACTTCGAGGCCCTGCGCGAGCTCGGCTCCGGCCCGCACCGGCCGATCAAGGACCTGGACGCCTACCTCCGCGCGGAACAGGCCGCCGGCCGCGTCCGCTCCGACGCCGACACCTTCGCGGCCGCCTCCCTGCTGCTGGGCGCCTGTGCGCAGCGCGCGTTCGCCTACGACGCGACCGGCCCGGGGGAGCGGCCGCCGGTCGACGCGTTCGCCGCGCGGCTCGCCAGGACGCTGCTGGGCGGAATCTCCGTTGCCGAGGAGCCGTCACAGCCGCGACCCTGAGGCCATGAGGCGGCGCACATGCGGCTGAGGCTGCGCGAGTTCAGATTCCGGACGGGCCCCTACGAGTACCGGGTCGTCCAGCCCTGGCGGCCCCTGCGCCACACCTCGCTGCGCGCCCCCGACCCCATCGGGTGGCTGCTCGGCGACCACGACGGGCTGAACCGGCTCGCCGGACTGTTCTCCTTCGCCGCGCACTCCCGGCACACGATCGTGCATCTGCCGCTGCGCGACGGCGTACCGCCCGACGAGGGCGTCGGCGACACCGTCGACCTCGTCCTCGCCCACCACACCCTCGGCCTGCGCCCCAGCCAGTGGCCCGACCTGCGCGGGAGGCTGCGGCACGGCACCCCGCTGACGGTCCGCACCGACGAGGCGCGCACCGCGCGGGCCGCTGCCGCCTGGCACGCACGCGTGGGCCGCACCGGCTTCCGGGACGTGCTGCGGCACGCCACGCACGCGCGTACGTTCTTTCTCTTCGGCAGCCGGGACGTGTTCGCCGAGACGGCCGGCTGGTTCGCCCACGCGGCCGGCCACGGGCCGTACCAGAAGGGCGTCGCCAAGGGGCGTATGACGATGATGGGGGAGATCCCGGCGCTGGTACAGCCGCCCGGCGGCGGGCACCCCCTCGACGTGCTGATCTGCTTCAAGCCCTATCCGCCGTACGCCCACTTCAGACGGCCGGGCGAGCCTCTCGGGAGAGCCACTCGTCCACGCCGGCCAACAGCCGCGCCCTGACGTCCTCCGGCGCGGCCGAACCCCGCACGGACTGGCGGGCCAGCTCGGCGAGTTCGGCGTCCGAGAAGCCGTGATAGTGCCGGGCGATCTCGTACTGGGCGGCCAGCCGGGAACCGAACAGCAGCGGGTCGTCGGCGCCGAGGGCCATCGGGACGCCCGCCTCGAAGAACGTGCGCAGCGGGACGTCCTCCGGCTTCTCGTACACGCCGAGCGCCACGTTCGACGCCGGGCACACCTCGCAGGTCACCTGCCGGTCCGCCAGCCGCTTCAGCAGCCGCGGGTCCTCCGCCGCGCGCACCCCGTGCCCGATCCGGGAGGCGTGCAGGTCGTCCAGACAGTCCCGCACCGAGGCCGGGCCGGTCAGCTCGCCGCCGTGCGGGGCCGACAGCAGGCCGCCCTCGCGCGCGATGTGGAAGGCCCGGTCGAAGTCCCGCGCCATGCCCCGCCGCTCGTCGTTGGACAGCCCGAAGCCGACCACGCCCCGGTCCGCGTACCGCACCGCCAGCCGGGCCAGCGTGCGCGCGTCCAGCGGGTGCTTCATGCGGTTGGCGGCGACCAGGACGCGCATGCCGAGCCCGGTCTCCCGGGAGGTCGTCTCCACCGCGTCCAGGATGATCTCCAGCGCCGGGAGCAGCCCGCCCAGCCGGGGCGCGTACGACGTCGGGTCGACCTGGATCTCCAGCCAGCCCGAGCCGTCCTTGAGGTCCTCCTCGGCGGCCTCCCGGACCAGGCGCCGGATGTCCTCCGGTTCGCGCAGGCAGGAGCGCGCCGCGTCGTACAGCCGCTGGAAGCGGAACCAGCCCCGCTCGTCGGTGGCCCGCAGCTTCGGTGGCTCGCCGCTGGTCAGCGCTTCCGTCAGGGCGTCGGGCAGCCGTACGCCGTACTTGTCGGCCAGTTCCAGCACGGTGGCCGGTCGCATCGAGCCGGTGAAGTGCAGGTGCAGGTGGGCTTTCGGCAGTTCAGAGAGATCACGTACACGCTCCATCCCAGGATCCTGCCGTACGTCCCCGAATTCCCGGTAGCCGTTTCCCTGAACGTGGTCTTGCTCGCACGAATGAACGAGGGGCACCTACCGGCATGGGTAGGTGCCCCTCGTCCAAAAACGGACTGCTCGGACCGGTCAGTCGCGGGCTTCCGCCAGCAGCTTCTGCATCCGGCTCACGCCCTCGACGAGGTCCTCGTCACCGAGGGCGTACGACAGCCGCAGGTAGCCCGGCGTGCCGAAGGCCTCGCCCGGGACGACCGCGACCTCGGCCTCCTCCAGGATCAGCGCGGCCAGCTCGACCGTGTCCTGCGGGCGCTTGCCGCGGATCTCCTTGCCGATGAGGGCCTTGACCGAGGGGTAGGCGTAGAAGGCGCCCTCGGGCTCCGGGCAGAGCACGCCGTCGATCTCGTTGAGCATCCGCACGATGGTCTTGCGCCGCCGGTCGAAGGCCTCGCGCATCTTCTCGACGGCGGACAGGTCACCGGAGACGGCGGCCAGGGCGGCCACCTGGGCCACGTTGGAGACGTTCGAGGTGGCGTGCGACTGCAGGTTCGTCGCGGCCTTGACGACGTCCTTCGGGCCGATGACCCAGCCCACGCGCCAGCCGGTCATGGCGTACGTCTTCGCCACACCGTTGACCACGACGCACTTGTCGCGCAGCTCGGGCAGGAGCGCCGGCAGGGACACCGCGGCCGCGTCGCCGTACACCAGGTGCTCGTAGATCTCGTCGGTCAGCACCCACAGGCCGTGCTCCAGCGCCCAGCGGCCGATCGCCTCGGTCTCGGCCTCGGAGTACACCGCGCCGGTCGGGTTGGAGGGGGAGACGAAGAGGACGACCTTGGTCTGCTCCGTGCGCGCCGCCTCCAGCTGCTCCACGGTGACGCGGTAGCCGGTGGTCTCGTCGGCCACGACCTCCACCGGGACACCGCCCGCGAGGCGGATCGACTCGGGGTACGTCGTCCAGTACGGCGCAGGGACGATGACCTCGTCGCCCGGGTCGAGGATCGCGGCGAACGCCTCGTAGATGGCCTGCTTGCCGCCGTTGGTGACGAGGATCTGCGAGACGTCGGGCTCCCAGCCGGAGTCGCGCAGCGTCTTCGCGGCGATCGCGGCCTTCAGCTCGGGCAGGCCGCCGGCCGGGGTGTAGCGGTGGTACTTGGGGTTCTTGCAGGCCTCGACGGCCGCCTCGACGATGTAGTCCGGGGTCGGGAAGTCGGGCTCGCCGGCGCCGAAGCCGATCACCGGACGCCCGGCGGCCTTCAGGGCCTTGGCCTTGGCGTCCACGGCGAGGGTGGCGGACTCGGAGATCGCGCCGACTCGGGCGGAGACCCGGCGCTCGGTGGGAGGGGTTGCAGCGCTCATGCGGCCCATCGTTCCAGACCGGAAATGTCCCCGGCACACGGGTTTCACAGACTGAACAACCAGGGGTCGCGACATGAACACGGGTCCGAATCCGGGCCCCATCCGCCCTCCGGCCAGGACGATCTTCGGCCACCCTGCCCCGGACGGGTACTTTCTGTTCGACGTCGGGCCGTTGACCACGTACACTCTCACCTCGTTGGCCTTCAGAAGCCGCCGCCGAAACGGGTGCACGCCCCGCACCCGGCCGGATGCGGTACGTTGGGGGACACACAAAGGGTCGTAGCTCAATTGGTAGAGCACCGGTCTCCAAAACCGGCGGTTGGGGGTTCAAGTCCCTCCGGCCCTGCTACACACACCGCCAGGATGTGTGCGCATGTACGTACAGCAATGCACCGCCGTGCGGCTCCAGAAACCGGGCGCGGCACGGCCATGACCCGGGACCAGGTGAGGACGCATGACGGACGCCGTGGGCTCCATCGACACGCCTGATGCCCAGGACGAGGTGTCCGAGTCCAAGAAGGCCCGCAAGGGCGGCAAGCGCGCCAAGAAGGGCCCGCTGAAGCGCCTGGCCACCTTCTACCGCCAGATCATCGCGGAGCTCCGCAAGGTCGTCTGGCCGACTCGCAACCAGCTGACGTCGTACACCACGGTGGTGATCTTCTTCGTCGCCATCATGATCGGCCTGGTGACCGTGATTGACTATGGGCTCAACCACGCGGCCAAGTACGTCTTCGGCTGAGCCAAGAGCGAAGGGCGCCGTGGTACCGGCGCCCGTTTTCGCATGTTCCACCCCTATGTATCCAGGAAGAAGCAGCCACCGTGTCTGACCAGAACCTGAACGACGCCGTCGAGCCGGACGAGTCCGTGGATGACGAGCTCGACATCGTCGAGGGCGCGGACGAGGACCTGGACGAGGTCGAGGCTGCCGACGCCGAGGCGGGCGAGGCTGCCGAGGAGGCCGCGCTGCACGCCGAGGACGAGGCCGAAGAGGTCGAGGAAGCCGAAGAGGCCGAGGAAGAGGTCGAGGCCGCCGCGCCCGTCGACCCCGTCGAGGCCCTGCGCGAGGAGCTGCGCACCCTGCCCGGCGAGTGGTACGTGATCCACACCTACGCCGGTTACGAGAACCGCGTGAAGACCAACCTGGAGCAGCGCGCCGTCTCGCTGAACGTCGAGGACTACATCTTCCAGGCCGAGGTGCCGCAGGAAGAGGTCGTCCAGATCAAGAACGGCGACCGCAAGACGATCAAGCAGAACAAGCTGCCGGGTTACGTCCTGGTCCGCATGGACCTGACCAACGAGTCCTGGGGCGTCGTCCGCAACACCCCGGGCGTCACCGGCTTCGTCGGCAACGCCTACGACCCGTACCCGCTGACCCTGGACGAGATCGTCAAGATGCTCGCCCCGGAGGCCGAGGAGAAGGCCGCCCGCGAGGCCGCCGAGGCCGAGGGCAAGCCCGCTCCGCAGCGCAAGGTCGAGGTCCAGGTGCTGGACTTCGAGGTCGGCGACTCGGTCACCGTCACCGACGGCCCGTTCGCCACGCTGCAGGCGACGATCAATGAGATCAACGCCGACTCCAAGAAGGTCAAGGGCCTGGTGGAGATCTTCGGCCGCGAGACGCCGGTCGAGCTGTCCTTCGACCAGATCCAGAAGAACTAGTCCATTTCTGGACGTCGCTCTTCCGTGCAGGTCAGACCGGCTGCCTCAGCCGGTCTGACCTGCTCGGTTTTTAGCCGCGCATCTATACCCGTTATCGTTGTGCGGTATGCCTGCGTCAGGACTCGATCCTCGCGCGGGCATGGACCCGAATGAAAGGACCCGGAGAGCTATGCCTCCCAAGAAGAAGAAGGTCACGGGGCTCATCAAGCTCCAGATCAACGCCGGTGCGGCGAACCCGGCCCCGCCGGTCGGCCCCGCGCTCGGTCAGCACGGCGTCAACATCATGGAGTTCTGCAAGGCCTACAACGCCGCGACCGAGTCGCAGCGTGGCTGGGTCATCCCGGTGGAGATCACGGTCTACGAGGACCGTTCCTTCACCTTCGTCACCAAGACCCCGCCGGCCGCGAAGATGATCCTCAAGGCCGCTGGTGTCGAGAAGGGCTCCGGCGAGCCGCACAAGACCAAGGTCGCCAAGATCACCGAGGCGCAGGTCCGCGAGATCGCCCAGACCAAGATGCCCGACCTCAACGCCAACGACCTGGACGCCGCGTCGAAGATCATCGCCGGCACCGCCCGCTCCATGGGCATCACGGTCGAGGGCTGACCTCACCCCCAGTAGTCATGCGGCCGTAGCCGGTCGCACGTGGCAGGGCCTGCTCGGCCCAGGGACCACGACTCCTTTCAGAACACACAGGAGCAAGTTGTGAGCAAGCGCAGCAAGGCTCTCCGCGCTGCGGACGCCAAGGTCGACCGGGAGAAGCTGTACGCCCCGCTCGAGGCCGTCCGTCTCGCCAAGGAGACCTCCACGACCAAGTTCGACGGCACCGTCGAGGTCGCCTTCCGCCTGGGTGTCGACCCGCGCAAGGCCGACCAGATGGTCCGTGGCACCGTGAACCTTCCGCACGGCACCGGTAAGACCGCCCGGGTCCTGGTCTTCGCGACCGGTGACCGTGCCGAGGCCGCGCGTGCCGCGGGCGCCGACATCGTCGGTGCCGACGAGCTGATCGACGAGGTGGCGAAGGGCCGTCTGGACTTCGACGCCGTCGTCGCCACCCCGGACCTCATGGGCAAGGTCGGCCGCCTCGGCCGCGTCCTCGGCCCGCGTGGTCTGATGCCGAACCCGAAGACCGGCACCGTGACCCCGGACACCGCCAAGGCCGTGACCGAGATCAAGGGCGGCAAGATCGAGTTCCGCGTCGACAAGCACTCGAACCTGCACTTCATCATCGGCAAGACGTCCTTCGACGACGACAAGCTGGTGGAGAACTACGGCGCCGCGCTGGAGGAGATCCTCCGTCTGAAGCCGTCCGCCGCCAAGGGTCGCTACATCAAGAAGGCCGCGGTCAGCACCACCATGGGCCCCGGCATCCCGGTCGACCCGAACCGCACCCGTAACCTCCTCGTCGAGGAGGACCCGGCCGCCGTCTGAGCCTTCAGCTCAGCCCGGTAGCCGCGTCAGGTACGCGTAAGCAGAGGGCGGACCCCGCAACCTTCCAGGTGCGGGGTCCGTCCTTTGTTCGTACGACTTTTCTTTGTACGACCTTTCGTAGGACTGTCAGTGCCCTGGGATACGGTGCGGGGCACACGACTCGCAATAGGGGTGGGACCAGATGATGAGCACGACCGTTCGCCGTACGGCCCTTGCCATAGCGGCGGCCGCCGCGCTGACCTCCGTGGCGGCCTGCGGCTCCTCCTCCGGCTCGGGCAAGGCTGACAAGGCAGCCGGCGGCAGCACGATCCACGTCAGCCCCATCGCCGCCGTGCTGCGCAGCGCCGAGCAGTCCACCGACAAGGCGGACTCGGCGAAGGTGCGCTCCACCATGTCCCTCGGCAACCTCCTGTCGGCGACCGGGAACGGCGCGCTGACGTGGGGCAACGGCCTCAAGGGCAACCTCACCATCACGTACACCGGCGGCCAGGCGGCCCAGATGATGCGCGCGGCCGGCACGTCGACGATGGAGGCCCGCTATCTGCCGGACGCCTACTACGCGCACATGAGCGATGCATTCGCCCAGAAGACGGGCGGCAAGCACTGGCTCAAGTACTCGTACGACGCCCTCGCCAAGGTCGGCGGCGCCTCCGGTTCGTACATGAAGGACCAGTTCCAGAACTCCACGCCGAAACAGTCGGTGAAGCTGCTGCTGGCCTCGCGCGACGTGAAGAAGGTCGGCGAGGAGACGGTCTCCGGCGTCCGTACGACGCACTACTCGGGCACGGTGAACGTCGCCGACTTCGCGGGCAAGAGCAGCAACCTCAGCGCGGACCAGCTGGCCGCCCTGAAGAGCCAGCTCGACCAGGCGGGCATCACCACCGACACCATCGACATCTGGATCAACGACCAGAATCTGCTGGTGAAGAAGTCCGAGCAGGCCCAGACGGCGAAGGGCACCATGACCAGCACGGCCTACTACAGCGACTACGGCGTCCCGGTCTCCGCCGAGGCACCCCCGGCCGCCGACACGCTGGACTTCACCAAGCTGCTGAAGTCCAGCGGCTCCGGCGGCACGGTGGCGGGCAGCAGCACGACCACCACGTCCTGACACCGGGGGCCACCCCACCGGGTCACCGGGCACGCACTTGAGCGGGTCCGGATCCGGGTCGAGGGTGAAGGACCGGGCGAAGCGACAGCGGGCACACGCTTTCGCCCGGCACCGCGGCCTTCGGCGAACCGACACGGCCGACGAAGGAGGGACACCCGTCCCGGAGCCGCGATGGCTTGGGGTTGGCCGGGCTGTGGGGTGATGGCCCTGGGTGAACCGGCGTACAGGCTCGACGGCCCGGGGCGGACCCGTGTACAGCACTGATGGCCGCGGGCTGACCGTGTACGCGAGACCGGCGGGTTCGGGCTGGCGGGCGTGCGGCCCCGAGACGGACCGGCGTACGGGACCTGCGGGGCCGACGCTCTCCTGCAGACCAGCCTGCGGTACCGGTGGCCCAGGTGGTGGACGGACGTCCGGGGCCGACGGTTTGGGGCCGGCCGTGCTGCGAGGCCCTGGGCGGACCGGCGTGCGGGGCTGATGGCCCCCGGCGGGCCGGCCTGCGCGTGCGACGGCCTAGGGCTGGTCGAGTTGCGGGACAGACGGCCCCGGGGGCTGGCCGGGGTGTGCGGGACCAGTGGCCCCGTACGTCCGACCAGCCACCGGACGACCCGCCTTCCAGGGCGGGCGGACCTGGGGTGGGGGCGATTTGCCTGGGGGTGGGGTGGTCCCGTACTCTCCTACAGAAGCCAAAGACCGCTGGTCGTTGCCGTGCGCTCTCGTGAGGGTGCGGTGGCCGAAGGATCCGCTGAAAAGTGGACGACCCGCGCAGGTGACAGTGGAAGAACTCCCGGAGTGCGCGCGCCGAGCGCGTGTGCGGCCGGTCGAGTCCGCCCCGTGCGCCTGCGCCGGGGCGTTTCGTTTTCCCCAGTCCTCCTTCGGGTCCGCGCGGTCAGAATCACCCGGAAGGAGGCCGAGGCTCTATGGCGAGGCCCGACAAGGCTGCCGCGGTTGCCGAGCTGACGGACAAGTTCCGCAGCTCCAACGCCGCCGTGCTGACCGAGTACCGCGGTCTCACCGTGGCGCAGCTCAAGACGCTGCGCCGGTCGCTCGGTGAGAACGCCCAGTACGCCGTGGTGAAGAACACGCTGACCAAGATTGCGGCCAACGAGGCCGGGATCACGCTGGACGACCAGCTCTTCGCTGGTCCGACGGCCGTCGCCTTCGTCACCGGTGACCCGGTGGAGTCGGCGAAGGGTCTCCGTGACTTCGCCAAGGACAACCCGAATCTCGTCATCAAGGGCGGTGTCCTTGACGGCAAGGCGCTGTCCGCCGACGAGATCAAGAAGCTTGCGGACCTCGAGTCCCGCGAGGTTCTGCTCGCCAAGCTGGCGGGCGCCATGAAGGGCAAGCAGACGCAGGCTGCTCAGCTCTTCCAGGCGCTCCCGTCGAAGCTCGTCCGCACCGTGGACGCGCTGCGCGCCAAGCAGGCCGAGCAGGGCGGTGCCGAGTAATTCGGCTCGCATCATGATCGCCGCCTGAGCTCCAGGCAGCGGTCGTAGCGGGCCGTCGTACGCCCGCCTCACCCAGTACATCCGGCACCAGCCGAATTAGTGGAAGGAAAGCCGACATGGCTCTCACCCAGGACGAACTGCTCGCCGAGTTCGAGGGCATGACCCTCATCCAGCTCTCCGAGTTCGTGAAGGCGTTCGAGGAGAAGTTCGACGTCACCGCCGCCGCCGCGACCGTCGTCGCGGGCCCGGCCGGCCCGGCCGCCCCGGCCGAGGCCGAGGAGGAGAAGGACGAGTTCGACGTCATCCTCACGGGCGCCGGCGACAAGAAGATCCAGGTCATCAAGGTCGTGCGCGAGCTCACCTCCCTGGGCCTCAAGGAGGCCAAGGACCTGGTCGACGGCACCCCGAAGCCGGTCCTCGAGAAGGTCAACAAGGAGGCCGCTGACAAGGCCGCCGAGGCCCTCAAGGGCGCCGGTGCCTCCGTCGAGGTCAAGTAAGACCTTCGCGACCGCATGAACGGCCCCCTGGGGCTGTAACGCGAACGCACCGAAGGGCGATCATCCATCCGGGTGGTCGCCCTTCGGCGTTCCCCAGGGTCGGGCCTGGGCTGCCTTGCACCTGTGTTCGTGAGGGGTAAGGTGATCTTCGTCGTGTCTCCGGATGCCTGGTTCGGGCAAGGGGGGCCTTGACGAACCGCACGCAGCGCGCAATTCTCAGGACGCGTCGCCACAAGGATCCGAATCCGAGGCATGGATCGGCGGCGAAGAGGGCAGTATCAACGTGCGTTGAGGGCAGCATGTCGAGGGCGTTGACGAAGGCGTTGAGAACAACGAGGGTCTCTGAAACTCGAGACTGGACATCAGTGTGCCGAGTGGCTACACTGACCCTTTGCGCTGCCTGTTAGCTGTCCCCTGCCCGTCACCAGGGGTCTGCCCTCACTCGAGCACCGACGACAAAAGTTCCCTTGACCTGGGATTTCTGTCTCTGTGTATGGGAGAGGGGCCGGCACGCGCGTAGTGAGTCCGAGCCCTCGGAAGGACCCCCTCTTGGCCGCCTCGCGCAATGCCTCGACCGCGAATACGAACAACGGCGCCAGCACCGCCCCGCTGCGCATCTCCTTTGCAAAGATCAAGGAGCCTCTCGAGGTTCCGAACCTGCTCGCGCTGCAGACCGAGAGCTTCGACTGGCTGCTCGGCAACACCGCCTGGCAGAGTCGGGTCGAGGAGGCTCTGGAGAACGGTCAGGACGTCCCCACCAAGTCCGGTCTGGAGGAGATCTTCGAGGAGATCTCCCCGATCGAGGACTTCTCCGGGTCGATGTCCCTGACGTTCCGGGACCACCGCTTCGAGCCGCCGAAGAACTCCATCGACGAGTGCAAGGAGCGCGACTTCACGTACGCCGCCCCGCTCTTCGTCACCGCCGAGTTCACCAACAACGAGACCGGTGAGATCAAGTCCCAGACCGTCTTCATGGGCGACTTCCCGCTCATGACGGGCAAGGGCACTTTCGTCATCAACGGCACCGAGCGTGTCGTGGTGTCCCAGCTGGTCCGTTCCCCCGGTGTCTACTTCGACTCCAGCATCGACAAGACGTCCGACAAGGACATCTTCTCCGCCAAGATCATCCCGTCCCGGGGTGCCTGGCTGGAGATGGAGATCGACAAGCGCGACATGGTCGGTGTCCGCATCGACCGCAAGCGCAAGCAGTCGGTCACCGTGCTGCTCAAGGCGCTCGGCTGGACGACCGAGCAGATCCTCGAGGAGTTCGGCGACTACGAGTCGATGCGCGCCACCCTGGAGAAGGACCACACCCAGGGCCAGGACGACGCGCTGCTCGACATCTACCGCAAGCTGCGTCCGGGCGAGCCCCCCACGCGTGAGGCCGCGCAGACGCTGCTCGAGAACCTCTACTTCAACCCCAAGCGCTACGACCTCGCCAAGGTCGGCCGCTACAAGGTGAACAAGAAGCTCGGCGCGGACGAGCCGCTGGACGCCGGTGTGCTCACCACCGACGACATCATCGCCACCATCAAGTACCTGGTGCAGCTGCACGCCGGCGAGACCGAGACGGTGACCGAGACCGGTCGCACGATCATGGTCGAGACCGACGACATCGACCACTTCGGCAACCGCCGTATCCGCAGCGTCGGTGAGCTGATCCAGAACCAGGTCCGTACGGGTCTCGCCCGTATGGAGCGCGTCGTGCGCGAGCGCATGACCACCCAGGACGTCGAGGCGATCACGCCGCAGACCCTGATCAACATCCGGCCGGTCGTCGCCTCCATCAAGGAGTTCTTCGGCACCAGCCAGCTGTCCCAGTTCATGGACCAGAACAACCCGCTGTCGGGGCTGACGCACAAGCGTCGTCTGAACGCCCTCGGCCCGGGTGGTCTCTCCCGTGAGCGGGCCGGCTTCGAGGTCCGCGACGTGCACCCGTCGCACTACGGCCGTATGTGCCCGATCGAGACGCCGGAAGGCCCGAACATCGGTCTGATCGGCTCGCTCGCCTCCTACGGCCGGGTCAACGCGTTCGGTTTCGTCGAGACGCCGTACCGCAAGGTCGACAACGGCCAGGTCACCGACGAGGTCGACTACCTGACCGCCGACGAGGAGGACCGCTTCGTCATCGCGCAGGCCAACGCCACGCTCAACGACGACCTCCGCTTCGTCGAGAACCGCGTGCTGGTGCGCCGTCGTGGCGGCGAGGTCGACTACGTCAGCCCCGAGGACGTCGACTACATGGACGTCTCGCCGCGCCAGATGGTGTCGGTCGCGACCGCCATGATCCCCTTCCTCGAGCACGACGACGCCAACCGTGCCCTCATGGGCGCGAACATGATGCGTCAGGCCGTGCCGCTCATTAAGTCCGAGTCCCCGCTCGTCGGCACCGGCATGGAGTACCGCTCCGCGGTCGACGCCGGCGACGTGGTCAAGGCCGAGAAGGACGGTGTGGTCCAGGAGGTCTCCGCGGACTACATCACCACCGCCAACGACGACGGTACGTACATCACGTACCGCCTGGCCAAGTTCTCCCGGTCCAACCAGGGCACCTCGGTCAACCAGAAGGTCATCGTCAACGAGGGCGACCGTGTCATCGAGGGCCAGGTCCTCGCCGACGGCCCGGCCACCCAGAACGGTGAGATGGCCCTCGGCAAGAACCTGCTCGTGGCGTTCATGCCGTGGGAGGGTCACAACTACGAGGACGCGATCATCCTGTCGCAGCGCCTCGTGCAGGACGACGTCCTCTCCTCGATCCACATCGAGGAGCACGAGGTCGACGCCCGTGACACCAAGCTCGGCCCCGAGGAGATCACCCGGGACATCCCGAACGTCTCCGAAGAGGTCCTCGCCGACCTCGACGAGCGCGGCATCATCCGCATCGGTGCCGAGGTCATCGCCGGCGACATCCTCGTCGGCAAGGTGACCCCGAAGGGTGAGACCGAGCTGACCCCCGAGGAGCGCCTGCTGCGCGCGATCTTCGGTGAGAAGGCCCGTGAGGTCCGTGACACCTCGCTGAAGGTGCCGCACGGCGAGACCGGCAAGGTCATCGGTGTGCGCGTCTTCGACCGCGAGGAGGGCGACGAGCTTCCCCCGGGTGTGAACCAGCTGGTGCGCGTGTACGTCGCGCAGAAGCGCAAGATCACCGACGGTGACAAGCTCGCCGGCCGTCACGGCAACAAGGGTGTCATCTCGAAGATCCTGCCCATCGAGGACATGCCGTTCCTCGAGGACGGAACTCCGGTCGACATCATCCTGAACCCGCTCGGTGTCCCGTCCCGAATGAACCCGGGACAGGTCCTGGAGATCCACCTCGGCTGGCTCGCCAGCCGCGGCTGGGACGTCTCCGGCCTCGCGGACGAGTGGGCCCAGCGCCTGCAGGCCATCGGCGCCGACCAGGTCGCCCCGCGCACCAACGTCGCGACCCCGGTCTTCGACGGTGCCCGCGAGGACGAGCTGGCGGGTCTGCTGCAGCACACCATCCCGAACCGCGACGGCGAGCGCATGGTGCTCCCGTCCGGCAAGGCGCGGCTGTTCGACGGCCGTAGCGGTGAGCCGTTCCCGGATCCGATCTCGGTCGGCTACATGTACATCCTGAAGCTGCACCACCTGGTCGACGACAAGCTGCACGCCCGTTCGACCGGTCCGTACTCGATGATCACCCAGCAGCCGCTGGGTGGTAAGGCCCAGTTCGGTGGCCAGCGGTTCGGTGAGATGGAGGTGTGGGCCCTCGAGGCCTACGGCGCCGCGTACGCCCTCCAGGAGCTGCTGACCATCAAGTCCGACGACGTCACCGGCCGCGTGAAGGTCTACGAGGCCATCGTCAAGGGCGAGAACATTCCTGAGCCCGGCATTCCCGAGTCCTTCAAGGTGCTCATCAAGGAAATGCAGTCCCTGTGCCTCAACGTGGAGGTGCTGTCCTCGGACGGCATGTCCATCGAGATGCGCGACACCGACGAGGACGTCTTCCGCGCTGCGGAGGAGCTCGGCATCGACCTGTCCCGGCGCGAGCCGAGCAGCGTCGAAGAGGTCTGACGGGAGTCCGGCGGGGCCCTCACCCACAGGGCCCCGCCGACCCCCAGGCCCCCGTTTCAGACCACAGACTTACAACCCTGAGAGGGATTGACGCATAGTGCTCGACGTCAACTTCTTCGACGAGCTCCGGATCGGTCTGGCCACCGCTGACGACATCCGCCAGTGGAGCCACGGCGAGGTCAAGAAGCCGGAGACCATCAACTACCGCACGCTCAAGCCCGAAAAGGACGGACTCTTCTGCGAGAAGATCTTCGGTCCGACCCGGGACTGGGAGTGCTACTGCGGCAAGTACAAGCGCGTCCGCTTCAAGGGCATCATCTGCGAGCGCTGTGGCGTCGAGGTCACGCGCGCCAAGGTGCGCCGTGAGCGGATGGGCCACATCGAGCTGGCCGCGCCCGTCACGCACATCTGGTACTTCAAGGGTGTCCCGAGCCGTCTGGGCTACCTGCTCGACCTGGCTCCCAAGGACCTCGAGAAGGTCATCTACTTCGCGGCGTACATGATCACGTACGTCGACGAGGAGCGTCGTACCCGCGACCTGCCCTCCCTGGAGGCGCACGTCTCGGTCGAGCGCCAGCACATCGAGAACCGCCGCGACTCCGACCTCGAGGGCCGCGCCAAGAAGCTCGAGACCGACCTGGCCGAGCTGGAGGCCGAGGGTGCCAAGGCCGACGTGCGCCGCAAGGTGCGCGAGGGTGCCGAGCGCGAGATGAAGCAGCTGCGCGACCGCGCGCAGCGCGAGATCGACCGCCTCGACGAGGTGTGGACCCGGTTCAAGAACCTCAAGGTCCAGGACCTCGAGGGCGACGAGCTGCTCTACCGCGAGCTGCGTGACCGCTTCGGCACGTACTTCGACGGCTCGATGGGTGCCGCGGCGCTGCAGAAGCGCCTGGAGTCCTTCGACCTCGAGGAGGAGGCCGAGCGTCTCCGCGAGATCATCCGCACCGGCAAGGGCCAGAAGAAGACCCGTGCCCTCAAGCGCCTGAAGGTCGTCTCCGCGTTCCTGCAGACGTCCAACAGCCCCAAGGGCATGGTCCTGGACTGCGTCCCGGTCATCCCGCCGGACCTTCGCCCGATGGTGCAGCTGGACGGTGGCCGCTTCGCGACCTCCGACCTGAACGACCTGTACCGCCGTGTGATCAACCGCAACAACCGCCTGAAGCGCCTTCTCGACCTCGGTGCGCCCGAGATCATCGTGAACAACGAGAAGCGCATGCTCCAGGAGGCCGTCGACGCGCTCTTCGACAACGGCCGTCGTGGTCGCCCGGTCACGGGCCCCGGCAACCGTCCGCTGAAGTCGCTGTCCGACATGCTCAAGGGCAAGCAGGGTCGCTTCCGTCAGAACCTGCTCGGTAAGCGAGTCGACTACTCGGCGCGTTCCGTCATCGTCGTCGGCCCGCAGCTGAAGCTGCACCAGTGCGGTCTGCCCAAGGCCATGGCGCTGGAGCTGTTCAAGCCGTTCGTGATGAAGCGCCTGGTCGACCTGAACCACGCGCAGAACATCAAGAGCGCCAAGCGCATGGTCGAGCGCGGCCGCACCGTCGTGTACGACGTCCTCGAAGAGGTCATCGCCGAGCACCCGGTGCTGCTGAACCGTGCGCCCACCCTGCACCGCCTCGGCATCCAGGCCTTCGAGCCGCAGCTGGTCGAAGGCAAGGCCATCCAGATCCACCCGCTCGTCTGCACCGCGTTCAACGCGGACTTCGACGGTGACCAGATGGCCGTGCACCTGCCGCTGTCCGCGGAGGCGCAGGCCGAGGCCCGCATCCTGATGCTGTCCTCGAACAACATCCTCAAGCCGGCCGACGGCCGTCCGGTGACGATGCCGACCCAGGACATGGTCCTCGGTCTGTTCTTCCTCACCACCGACGGCGAGCTGCGTGACACCAAGGGCGAGGGCCGCGCGTTCGGCTCCACGGCCGAGGCGATCATGGCGTTCGACGCCGGCGAGCTGGCGCTGCAGTCGTCGGTGGACATCCGCTTCCCGGTGGGCACCATCCCGCCGCGCGGCTGGACCCCGCCGGCCCGCGAGGAGGGCGAGCCCGAGTGGCAGCAGGGTGACTCGTTCCGCCTGCGCACCACCCTGGGCCGCGCGCTCTTCAACGAGCTGCTGCCCGAGGACTACCCGTTCGTCGACTACTCGGTGGGCAAGAAGCAGCTCTCCGAGATCGTCAACGACCTCGCCGAGCGCTACCCGAAGGTCATCGTGGCGGCCACGCTCGACAACCTGAAGGCGTCCGGCTTCTACTGGGCCACCCGTTCCGGTGTCACCGTCGCCATCTCCGACGTCGTCGTTCCCGAGGCGAAGAAGGAGATCGTCGCCGGGTACGAGGCCAAGGACGAGAAGGTCCAGAAGCAGTACGAGCGCGGTCTGATCACCAAGGAAGAGCGCACCCAGGAGCTCATCCAGATCTGGACCCAGGCGACCAACGAGGTCGCCGAGGCGATGAACGAGAACTTCCCCAAGACCAACCCCATCTTCATGATGGTTGACTCGGGTGCCCGAGGAAACATGATGCAGATGCGGCAGATCGCCGGTATGCGTGGTCTGGTGTCGAACGCGAAGAACGAGACCATCCCGCGTCCGATCAAGGCGTCCTTCCGTGAGGGCCTGTCCGTGCTGGAGTACTTCATCTCCACGCACGGTGCCCGTAAGGGTCTGGCGGACACCGCTCTGCGTACCGCCGACTCGGGTTACCTCACCCGTCGTCTGGTCGACGTCTCCCAGGACGTCATCATCCGCGAGGAGGACTGCGGCACCGAGCGCGGTCTGAAGCTGCGGATCGCCTCGCGCGGCGCCGACGGCGTGCTGCGCAAGGCGGACGACGTCGAGACCAGCGTCTACGCCCGCATGCTCGCCGAGGACGTCGTCATCGACGGCAAGGTGATCGCGCCGGCCAACGTGGACCTGGGCGACGTGCTCATCGACCAGCTGGTGCACCACGGCATCGAGGAGGTCAAGACCCGCTCGATCCTGACCTGCGAGTCGCACGTCGGCACCTGCGCGATGTGCTACGGCCGCTCGCTGGCCACCGGCAAGCTGGTCGACATCGGTGAGGCGGTCGGCATCATCGCCGCCCAGTCCATCGGTGAGCCCGGTACCCAGCTGACGATGCGTACCTTCCACACCGGTGGTGTGGCCGGTGACGACATCACCCAGGGTCTGCCGCGTGTCGTCGAGCTCTTCGAGGCCCGTACCCCGAAGGGTGTCGCCCCGATCTCCGAGGCCTCCGGCCGCGTGCGGATCGAGGAGACCGAGAAGACGAAGAAGATCGTCGTCACCCCGGACGACGGCAGCGACGAGACGGCGTTCCCGATCTCGAAGCGTGCCAAGGTCCTGGTCAGCGAGGGCGAGCACGTCGAGGTGGGCCAGCAGCTCACCGTGGGTGCCACCAACCCGCACGACGTGCTGCGCATCCTGGGTCAGCGTGCCGTCCAGGTCCACCTGGTCGGCGAGGTCCAGAAGGTGTACAACTCGCAGGGTGTGTCGATCCACGACAAGCACATCGAGATCATCATCCGGCAGATGCTCCGCCGCGTGACGATCATCGAGTCCGGCGACGCCGAGCTGCTGCCCGGCGAGCTGGTCGAGCGCTCGAAGTTCGAGACCGAGAACCGTCGTGTGGTCCAGGAGGGCGGTCACCCGGCCTCCGGTCGTCCGCAGCTGATGGGTATCACCAAGGCCTCGCTGGCGACGGAGTCCTGGCTGTCGGCCGCCTCCTTCCAGGAGACGACCCGAGTCCTGACGGACGCGGCGATCAACGCCAAGTCCGACAGCCTCATCGGCCTCAAGGAGAACGTCATCATCGGTAAGCTCATCCCGGCCGGTACGGGTCTGTCCCGCTACCGCAACATCCGGGTCGAGCCGACCGAGGAGGCCAAGGCCGCGATGTACTCGGCCGTCGGCTACGACGACATCGACTACTCGCCGTTCGGCACCGGCTCCGGCCAGGCCGTTCCGCTGGAGGACTACGACTACGGTCCGTACAACCAGTAAGCGAGCAGCATGAAGGGCGGCCACTCCGTTTCGTACGGGGTGGCCGCCCTTCGGCGTGTTCAGGGGGTGGGTGATTGCAGGTACGGCTGGAGGTGGTGCAGCCGGGTGTAGTGGTCCGGGTGGGAGGACAGCAGCCGGGCCGGCGCGCTCTCCTGGACGGGACGGCCGCCGTTCTGCGCGGTCAGCTGGGCCTGCTGCCACTGCTCCTGCCGGTGCATCTGGTCGAGGACGGCCGCCAGCATGGGGGCGAAGCCGAGGGCGGCGGCGTGCTCGTCGGCCCGCAGCTCGGACCGGCGGCCCACGGCGGCCAGGGCGTACGGCACGGCCAGGATCAGCAGCGGCAGGCCGTAGAGCGTGGTGATCGTGGCCAGCGCGACAGCGCCGACGGTCACCGCCAGGACGGCGACGCCGACGCAGCCGAAGGCACTCGAGACCTTGAACATGATGCCGGAGCACGCCTTCAGCACCCGCCAGGCGACCCGGCCGGGCAGGGCGTACCAGTAGCCGAGCAGCGAGGACCAGGCGTGGCCGCCGACGTGGTGGCCCAGTTCGTGTGCCATGACGGCGGCCAGTTCGCCGTTGGGCAGCGCGTTCATGGCGAAGCGGGTGACGCCGACGATGTGGCCGGCGGCCGCGACCGCGTTCAGGCTGTCGCTGTCCTCCACCCACAGTTCGTAGTTTCGGCCCTCGACCCCGGCGCGGGCCGTGACCTCGCGCCAGACCGGTTCGAGTTTGGCGCGTTCTTGTGGAGTGGGGTAGCGCAGCCGGAGCACATGGCGCGCGAGGGCGCGTTCGGTGGGCCGGTGGAACACGAGTGCGCCGCTGGCGAGCCAGGCGAGTATGACGACGATGCCGAAGCCGCCGAAGAACAGGGAGACCAGGGCGACGACGAACAGGCTGCACAGGAAGTTGGGCACGTGCAGCAGCAGATTCCCCACGGCGGTGGCGTCCGTCCGGCGCTGCTTGTCGGACAGGAAGACGCGCCCTCGGTCGGTGTCGATGTGGTGCGGGTGCTGGGCCGGGGGCGGGGGCACCGGGGGCGCGGGCGGGGCCGCCGTCGGGTACTGCGGCGGCACCGCGGATGCCTGGGGGTACGGGGGCGCGGTGTGGGGGTGCTGCGGTGGCACCTGCGGGTACTGCGGTGGCGCCGCCGGGTACTGGGGCGGCACCTGCGGGTACTGCGGTGTGGCCTGCGGATACGGCGGCGGTGTCCGGGGAGGGGCCGGAGGCTGCCCGGGGTGGTCCGGGGGCGGCGGCGGAGGCTGGGTCATGGTGGTCGTTCGTTCCTTCACGTGCGGTGGGGACGGGTGCCGACGGGCGGTTCAGCCGATCAGCAGAGAGGCCGGCAACAGGACCGTGCCGGCGCAGAAGGCGAGAAGCCCGGTGCGGATCCACTGGTGTTTGCGTGCGGCGATACGGCTGTTCTCGGTGAGGGCGCGGGCCAGGCCGACCGTGGGCCGCCGCTCGGTGTCGGCGAGTGCGTCGTCCAACCGGCCCTGCTGGACGGCCTGTTGGATGTCGCCGAAGTACGACAGCGGTTCCCCGGGCGTCCAGGTGCCCAGCTGGTAGCGGGGCAGTACGGCGAGCAGCAGGGCGAACAGCGAGAGCAGGAGCGAGAGGGCCCCGGCCCACCACACGGCGGTGCCCACGGCGGACAGCTCCGAGGGGGCCCACTTCCGCCCCGCGAGCAGCGCGCTGAACACCCCGGCGGTCATCCCGAGCGCGGCGACCAGGACCGAGGCCTTGTTGTCGGCGTGCGCGATCTCGCTCCGCGTCTCGGCGAGCAGCCGCTCACAGAGCTGGTCCGTGGTGGTCATGTGCCGCCCTCTCGGCTGTCGTCATCGGCTGCCTTCGCGCCGTCCGCTGCCGTCGTCGCCCGCGGATCCGGCACCGTCGGCGTCGTGCCGTACCCGGGCGGCGGCTGCCAGGCCGGGGGCGGCGGGGAGTAGGCGGGCTGGGGCGGCAGGGGCGGAAAGCCGGGGGTGGCGTACGGCCCGGGCATGCCCGGCGGGGCGTAGGGCGCGGTGGGCGGGGCGGTCGGTGCCGGTGGGGTGACCGGAGCGGCGGGATCGACCGGCGGCGGTGGGCTCGCGGGCATCGGGGGCGTGGCCGGAGGGGCTGCCGTCACCTCCGGCTGTGGGCCGTGACCGGATCCCTCCGGCAGCAGCGGCGGGTTCTGCGGGACGCCCGGGAGGCGCTGGTTGAGGATGTCGCTGACGGTGCGCAGGGCCAGTTGTTTGGGACCCTCCAGTTCGTACGTCTCGGCCGTGTCGCCGCTCAGCAGTTGCTTCACCAGGTCCATCTGGGCCTGGATCATGCGGAGTTGGTCCTCGCGCATGCTGGACATCACCAGGTGTGAGTCCTCCGGGTGCTGGGCGAGATGGAGGGCCCAGGTGTGCACGCCGCCCTGCTGGAGGTGGTACTGGTAGAACGCGATCTTCTGGGCCTCGATCTGCTGCAACTCGGCTTCCTGGCGCCCCTGTTGGAGGGCGAGCTCGTGCTGCTGGCGCTGCTGCTGGAGGAGCAGTTCGTGCTGCTGGGCGCCGTACGTCACGGCCCGTTCGATCTGCAGGGCGTCCTGTTGGCGCAGCCGGCGGTCCATCTCGACGTCGACCTCCATGCCCCGCTGGGCCGCGAAGGCCTGCTCGGTGGCGGAGTGGTCGATGGCCCGCAGCCGCTGCTGGTGCTCGATGTCGGCCTGGTCGCGGCGCAGCCGCAGGGTCCAGGTGACCTGGAGCCCGGCCGTCGCCCCGAGCGGGCCGAGTACGGTCACCGCCCGCAGCAGCTCCTGTTCGGCCGAGGCGCTCTGCGCGACCGGGAAACGCCGGGTCACCGGCCGGGCGGCCTGCTGGAGTTCGCCGTGCACCAGCGCGGGCACGTCCCGGTGGCCGCTCGCCACGAACCGGGCCGGATCCAGCACCTGCCACGACAGGTCGACCTCGGCGGTGAACTCGAAGGCGTCGTTGTCGCTGGGCAGTGTGAGGGTCGTGGTGTGCGGGTGGACGCCCATGTCCACCTCGTAGACGGCGGAGTAGCGCTTGGCCGTGATCTCGGCGCGGGTCGGCCGGTGGGGTGGCAGGTAGGCCTCGTAGGAGCCCTTGGGGGTGGAGAAGACGAGGGCGTGGTCGATGCGGACCAGGGAGCGGAAGTTGAACTCGAAGCGCGACAGCTGCCGCACGGTGAGCACCGGGTCGACCAGCTGGGTGTGCCGGTCGGCGGGCTGCTGCCACTCGGGTTGCCGGAAGGAGGGCATGGTGTGTGTCTTCCAGGGTTCCAGGGGTCGGTCAGGGGTCGGTCAGTGGTCGGTGAGTACGGTCAGCAGGCGGGCGGCGACCCCGGGCGGGGGAGTGCCGTCCTCGCCCGGCATGGTGCGCAGCAGATGGCTCAGCCTCTGGTGGTCGGCGGTCGTGGTGACGAGCCTGGGCAGGAGTGCGGCCAGGGCCCACTCGACGGACGGTGACCGGTCGGCGATCAGCACCCATGCGCGCAGGACCTCCAGTGCCTGCCGGGTGGTGCCCAGATCGGCCAGTGCGGCCCGCCACAGCAGCGGAACGCCCTGCGCGGCGGTCGGATGGTCGGCGGTCGGGCGGTTGACGGTCCTGCTGCGGGCGGCGGCCATCCAGTCGTCGGTCTCGACGTCGTCGGCGGCCGGGTCGGAGTCGGGGAAGAGGTCGTCGGGCCAGTGGGCGGTGGCCCGGTGGGCCGTGACCGAGCCGGCGGTGGCCGGGCCCTCGGCGGCCGCGCGGGCGAACCAGGCGAGGACGAGCGGAGTGCCGTACCGCTCGTCGTCCTCGGTACGCCGGCACGCGCCGACGAAGCCGCCCAGCGTCAGGTCGCGTACGGCACGGTCGTCCTCGACGTGGGCCAGCAGCTCGCCGAGGACGCGGTCGCTCGCCGCCGACAGCAGCAACAGCTCGACGGCTTCGGCCAGTTCCTCGCCGAGTGCGCCGTCGATGTCGTCGGGCGTGTCCTCGTACAGCCGTCGTACGGCGCGGCGCAGGGCGGCCAGGGCCTGTTCCGGGCGCTCGGCCCCGATCAGGCCGTACGCCCGTACGGCCACCCAGCGCAGCCTCGGGTCGTCGCCCTCGCACCAGACGTCGAGGATGCGCGGGATGTTGGGCGTGCCGACCAGGTGGGCCAGAGCGAGCGCGTTGACCGCGACCAGCCGCTGCCGGTACCGCTTGGAGGTGCCCCACGGCTCGATGACCAGCGCCATCGCGGACGGCAGGTCGGTGCGGGCGAGGACGGCCACCGTGGAGGCGGCCCGGGTGCGCACCAACGGGCGTCCGTCGTCGGCGAGTCGGCGCAGCCAGCGGATCAGCGCGGGGCGCGCGGAGGGGTGGCCGGTCCACACCTCGCGCAGCAGCACCAGCGAGGCGCGCGCGTCGCGGAACGCGGCCTTCTGCTGGTCGACCGGGCCCCATTCGGTGTGCTCGGGCTCCCAGAAGGTGTGCGCCCGCGCCAACTGCAGCCGTTTGCCGACATGGGTGCCGAAGACGGGGACCTCGGGGACGCGAGCCGGGTTGTCGGTCTCCTGCAGGAAGCGGTAGAGCAGGTCGCTCAGTTCGGCGGTGAGCGCGTACGGCCCTCCGTCGAAGGCGGCGAGGGCGACGAGGAACGCCTTGTCCCGCAGATGGAGCGCGGCCTCCTCCGCCTCGAACCACTCCTGGACCTGCTTCTCCAGCGACACCAGCGAGAACTGTCCTACGGCGGCCTCGGCGGCGTCTCCGGTCGCGTACCGGGCGAGCAGGCGGGCGAACGCGGCGGCCTCGCGCGGCTGGTGGCTGTGCCGGAGGAACTCGGTGACCTGCGGCAGGCCGAGCAGTTTCCGCGCGCTCTCCTCGTCGGTGCGGGCGCGCAGGTGGGCGGCGAGCACGTCGGCGGCGGCCGGCGGGTGCCACTCCTCGGGGGTCACGTCGTCCAGCGCGGCGCCGGGATCCAGGGTGACGACGAGGTAGGCGTCGCGGTCGGCGAGGCGTTCGCGGACGGCGAGGAGATGGGTCCAGCGCAGTGGTTCGTCGCGGCGCGGGGCGAGGTCGCACAGCACATGCCCGCGGGCCTGCTGTGCGGCCTTTCCGCCCTGGCTGCCGAACTGGTCGGCGAGGCTGCCGGCGGTGGTGTCGCGGGTCAGGGTGCGCACGGGCACGGCGCCGAGGCCGCGCAGCAGCATCAGCGCGGCCGTGCGCCGGCCGGTGAAGCGGCCGCCGGACAGCACCAGGACCCGGTCGTCGCGCAGCCGTCGCGCCAGGCGGTGCATCAGCTGCTTGTCGGCCGCGAAGCCGCGTGCCAGCTCCGTCAGGGTGGCCTCGGGCACCTCGCCGGAGGCCGGGGCGGCGGCCGAGGGTACGGCGAGCTGGTAGACCTCGGTCTTGCTGCCGAGGAAGACGTCGCCGGTGAAGTGGCCGCCGCTGATGCCGCCGTGCTGGTCGCCGCCGAGCAGGCCGCCGCTGAAGCGGGCGCGGGCGCCGACGTTCATGCTGCGCGGACTGTGGTCGACCAGGTCGCGCCGGGCCGACCAGGCCTTCTGCGGCTGGTCCCGCTCCTCGTCCTCGCCGGGGTCCGTGGTGCCGTCGCCCGGCCGGGGTTCGTCGGGGGCCGGCTCGGACGGGGGTGCGGCGGCGGGACGGGACGGCGCCTGCGCCTCCGGCGTGCTCACGCGCCCTCACCCCGCCCGCTGTCCCTGCCGCCACGCTCGCCGAAGGAGACGTTGCCGCTGAAGTGGCCGCCGCTGATGCCGCCGTGCTGGTTGCCGCCGATCACTCCGCCGCTGAAGGTGCCGCCGTGGATGGTGACGACGGGGCCCGGCGCCGGGCTGCCCTGGGTGGGGGTACCTGATGGGGGCGCTTGCGGTGCCGGGCGGTCCCCCGATCCGCCCGGCACCTCCCCCGTGTCACCGTGGTCCTGGTCGGGGTCCGGGTCCTGGTCCTCGTCCTCCTGCCGGTCCCGGCCGACGGGCAAGGATCCGTGCAGCCAGGCCCGCAGCGGGCCGTTCTTGCTGTCCACCGTCACCGGGCGGAAGTCGGCGGCGGGGATGCCCGGGTGGTCGTGGCGCACCACACCGGCGTACAGGGCGTCCGAGACGCACAGCGCGAAGTCGTCGGGGCGCTCGCGCAGGGCCTGGCGCAGCAGGGCGGCGTCCAGCAGCCGGCAGGCGTGGTTCAGATCGGCGCCGACCCAGCCGTCGTGCTCGTCCACGGCGACGTAGCCGGTGGCGACGACACCGCGCAGCCGCATCTGCGCGGAGCGGGACGCCATGCGGTTGACGGCGCGCAGCTGGGCCGGGACCTCCGTGAGCAGGACCCGCAGCAGCGCGGTGACCGAGGCGTTGGCGTCGATCAGCTCCATCACCGCGTCCCCGCGGTCGGCCCGCAGCCGCCGGGTCTCGTCGATGCCGGCGCGCTCCAGGGCGCGGTCGGTGAGGTCGTAGAGCATGCGCCGCAGATAGGCCTGCTCCACGTCGTCTCGGTCGCTGAACCGCTCGATGTCCAGCAGCAGAATCGTGCGGCTCACGGGCTCGGTCATGGTCGCCTCTCGGGTGGTTCCGCCGTGCAGACCAGCAGAGTGCCGCCACGACGGCCCGACCCGTGAGGACGGATGACGCACTCGAAGTGTGACCGTGTGCACAGAGTGAACCCGGGGGCCGATGTCACTCTGCGGGCGTTCCGGGCCGGGGGCGGCTCATGCTCGGGGTGCCTGGGTGCGGTGGGGGTCCTGCTCCGGGCAGCGGTTCGCGTGACCCCGGTCGGCCGCCGTCACCGCTCGGGTGGCGTCGGCGGTGAGGGGATTCCCGCAATCCCTGGTGCGCCCGTGCATTGGGGCCGATGCCGCCTTGCGGGCGTTCCGGGCCGGGGCGCTCACTCTTGGGGGCCTGAGCGTGGCGGCGGTCATGTTGCGGGCGGATCCGGCGGGCGGCGGTCATCCTGAGGGCGGCTCCGGTCGGCGGCCTCGGTCGGCCGCGAGGCCTCTTGGACGGGGCCGGTGGCGAGGGGATCCTTGGAGCCTCTTGTGCTTGGGGCCCCGATGACACCCTGCGGCTGCCGCTGTCAGGGCGACCATGTTCGGCGGCCGTCCCCCTTCAGGACAGCCCGGGTCCGTGCGGTCGCCCTTCACGCGGCCCGGCCGACGGCTTGGCGTGCCCCGGTCGGTCGCCGACGCCTTTTGGACGGGGCCGGTGGCGAGGGGATTCCCGGAGTCCCCGGTGCCCCCGGTGTACCGGGCGCCGATGTCACTCTGCGGGCGGCCCGGGCCGGCAGCCGTCACCCTCCGGACGGCCCCGGCCCACGGACGTCACTCTTCGCGCACTCCCGTCGGCGGCCTCGCGCGGCCCTGGTCGCGGCCCCCTTCCGCCCCGTCACCCCTCGGACGGCCCCGGCGGTGACGGGATCCCCGGGATTCCCAGGACTTCCGGGGCCGAGGCTGCCGCCGCTATGCGGCGCAGCACGTCAGGCCGATGGATGAGCAGGGCTCGGCGGCCCGTCGTGACCGCCTGTTTGTCGCGGAGTTCCTTCAGCAGGCGCTGGACCATCTCGCGGGAGGCGCCCACCGAGCCCGCGAGCTCCTGTTTGCTCAGGGGGACGGAGACCTCGATGCCCTCGTCGGTGCGGCGGCCGTGGGTGCGGGCCAGGTCCAGGAGGAGGACGGCGAGGCGCTCGCGGACGTTCATGGAGGCGAACTCCAGGCGGCGGCGGTCTGCCGCGCGGGTCCGGTCGGCGGTCAGGCCCAGCAGGGCGAAGGCGGCGGCGGGGGAGTGCTGGAGGAAGTCGCGGAACTTCTCGTGCTCCACGGCCAGCGAGCGCACCGGCTCCAGCGCGGTCACCGTGGCCGAGCGAGGCCGTCCGGTGAGCGCGGCCGACTCGCCGACGATGTCACCGGGGCCGCGCAGCGCGAGCAGCGCCTCGTAGCCGTTGGCGGCCGCCGCCGTCACCTTGGTCCAGCCCGTGAGCAGGAAGATCACGTGTGAGGACGGCTCGTGCTGGTGGATCAGTACCGTCCGGGCGGTGAAGGTGAGCTCCCGGCCGAGCGCGAGCAGCACCGCCCGGTCCTCCGCCTCCAGCCGGGCCAGGAAGGGCACCCGGTCGTCCAGGCCGCCGTCGTCCCGTGCATGCGCGGTCGTCCACGTGCTCGTCATGCCGGCCCCCCGAAGTTGTTCACCCGTGGCGGACAACCCGCGACGGACGGATCAACGTACTGAAAGCGCACCCTTCCCCTCCCCGGCAAGAGCGGAAACCGGCCAGGAGTGTCCGGGGGGCGTCCGCGACCCCTCCGACCAGGCGTGACGCGGCGACGGGACGGCCGATCACCGGCCGTCGGACAACTGGGGCGAAACCCGGCTTACGAGGTGAGAAGTCCGGCGTGTCGGGCCCCGCTCCATTTGTTTTGACCGAAGTCCGTGAGGTAGGTACGCTCAGACCTTGTGCCTGGGGTGTGCCCTGGCTCTCGTGCGTGCCTTCAACCGCATGGCGAGCCGTGTTATGGCCACCGTAATCTGCGCCCCTTTGCCTTGCGGCAGGGTCTGCGGGATTCGACACACCCGACCGCGTGGGTCGGCGAAGTCCCAGGTTAGCTGTACCTATCGGCACACAGAAACCGGAGAAGTAGTGCCTACGATCCAGCAGCTGGTCCGTAAGGGCCGGCAGGACAAGGTCGAGAAGAACAAGACGCCCGCACTCGAGGGTTCCCCTCAGCGTCGTGGCGTCTGCACGCGTGTGTTCACGACCACCCCGAAGAAGCCGAACTCGGCCCTGCGTAAGGTCGCGCGTGTGCGTCTGACCAGCGGGATCGAGGTCACCGCTTACATTCCGGGTGAGGGACACAACCTGCAGGAGCACTCCATCGTGCTCGTGCGCGGCGGCCGTGTGAAGGACCTGCCGGGTGTTCGCTACAAGATCATCCGTGGCTCCCTCGACACCCAGGGTGTCAAGAACCGCAAGCAGGCCCGTTCCCGCTACGGCGCCAAGAAGGAGAAGTAAGAATGCCTCGTAAGGGCCCCGCCCCGAAGCGCCCGGTCATCATCGACCCGGTCTACGGTTCTCCTCTGGTCACGTCGCTCATCAACAAGGTGCTGCTGAACGGCAAGCGCTCCACCGCCGAGCGCATCGTCTACGGCGCCATGGAGGGCCTGCGTGAGAAGACGGGCAACGACCCGATCATCACGCTGAAGCGCGCGCTGGAGAACATCAAGCCGACCCTCGAGGTCAAGTCCCGCCGTGTCGGTGGTGCGACGTACCAGGTTCCGATCGAGGTCAAGCCCGGTCGTGCCAACACGCTCGCGCTGCGCTGGCTGGTCGGTTACTCCCGCGCCCGTCGCGAGAAGACCATGACCGAGCGTCTGCTCAACGAGCTTCTCGACGCGTCCAACGGCCTCGGTGCCGCTGTGAAGAAGCGCGAGGACACGCACAAGATGGCCGAGTCCAACAAGGCCTTCGCGCACTACCGCTGGTAGTCGCTACCCACATCGAGACCGAGAGAAGACTGAAGCCTTATGGCTACCACTTCACTTGACCTGGCCAAGGTCCGCAACATCGGGATCATGGCCCACATCGACGCGGGCAAGACGACCACCACCGAGCGGATCCTGTTCTACACCGGTGTGTCGTACAAGATCGGTGAGGTCCACGACGGCGCTGCCACCATGGACTGGATGGAGCAGGAGCAGGAGCGTGGCATCACGATCACCTCTGCTGCCACCACCTGTCACTGGCCGCTGGAAGACGTCGACCACACCATCAACATCATCGACACCCCGGGCCACGTCGACTTCACCGTCGAGGTGGAGCGCTCCCTGCGCGTGCTCGACGGTGCCGTGACGGTGTTCGACGGCGTCGCCGGCGTTGAGCCGCAGTCCGAGACGGTGTGGCGTCAGGCGGACCGCTACGGCGTTCCGCGTATCTGCTTCGTCAACAAGCTCGACCGCACGGGCGCCGAGTTCCACCGCTGCGTGGACATGATCTCGGACCGCCTGGGCGCGCAGCCGATCGTCATGCAGCTCCCGATCGGTGCCGAGGCCGACTTCAAGGGCGTCGTGGACCTGGTCCGCATGAAGGCGCTCGTGTGGTCCGCCGAAGCCACCAAGGGCGAGATGTACGACGTCGTCGACATCCCGGACACCCACACCGAGGCTGCCGAGGAGTACCGCGGCAAGCTCATCGAGACGGTGGCCGAGAACGACGAAGAGATCATGGAGCTGTACCTGGAGGGCCAGGAGCCCACCGAGGAGCAGCTGTACGCCGCGATCCGTCGTATCACCATCGCGTCCGGCAAGTCCAAGGACACCACGGTCACCCCGGTGTTCTGCGGTACCGCGTTCAAGAACAAGGGTGTTCAGCCCCTGCTCGACGCGGTCGTGCGCTACCTGCCGTCCCCGGTCGACATCGAGGCCATCGAGGGCCACGACGTCAAGGACCCCGAGGTCGTCGTCAAGCGCAAGCCGTCCGACGACGAGCCGCTGTCCGCGCTGGCGTTCAAGATCATGAGCGACCCGCACCTCGGCAAGCTCACCTTCGTCCGGGTCTACTCGGGCCGCCTGGAGTCCGGCTCTTCGGTGCTGAACTCCGTCAAGGGCAAGAAGGAGCGCATCGGCAAGATCTACCGCATGCACGCGAACAAGCGTGAGGAGATCGAGTCGGTGGGCGCCGGCGACATCGTCGCCGTCATGGGCCTGAAGCAGACCACCACCGGTGAGACGCTGGCCGACGACAAGAACCCGGTCATCCTGGAGTCCATGGACTTCCCGGCGCCGGTCATCCAGGTCGCCATCGAGCCCAAGTCGAAGGGCGACCAGGAGAAGCTGGGCGTCGCGATCCAGCGCCTGGCCGAGGAGGACCCGTCCTTCCAGGTCCACTCGGACGAGGAGACCGGCCAGACCATCATCGGTGGCATGGGCGAGCTGCACCTCGAGGTGCTGGTCGACCGTATGCGCCGTGAGTTCAAGGTCGAGGCCAACGTCGGCAAGCCGCAGGTGGCGTACCGCGAGACGATCCGCCAGGCCGTCGAGCGCGTCGACTACACCCACAAGAAGCAGACCGGTGGTACCGGTCAGTTCGCCAAGGTGCAGATCGCGATCGAGCCCATCGAGGGCGGCGACGCCTCGTACGAGTTCGTGAACAAGGTGACCGGTGGCCGTATCCCGAAGGAGTACATCCCTTCGGTCGACGCCGGTGCGCAGGAGGCCATGCAGTTCGGCATCCTCGCCGGTTACGAGATGACCGGCGTGCGCGTCATCCTGATCGACGGTGGCTACCACGAGGTCGACTCCTCCGAGCTCGCGTTCAAGATCGCCGGTTCGCAGGCCTTCAAGGAGGCCGCGCGCAAGGCCAAGCCCGTGCTCCTTGAGCCGATGATGGCCGTCGAGGTCACCACGCCCGAGGACTACATGGGTGAGGTCATCGGCGACATCAACTCCCGCCGTGGTCAGATCCAGGCCATGGAGGAGCGGGCCGGTGCCCGCGTCGTGAAGGGCCTCGTGCCCCTCTCGGAGATGTTCGGTTACGTCGGCGACCTGCGCAGCAAGACGTCCGGCCGTGCGAGCTACTCCATGCAGTTCGACTCCTACGCCGAGGTTCCGCGGAACGTCGCCGAGGAGATCATCGCGAAGGCCAAGGGCGAGTAACGCACCGCGTTCACACGCCGTAGGCTTGACTCCGGAGCCTCAAGGGGCAAACAGCCGTAAAACCGGATGTTTGCCCCGGGTTCCGGGCCTTTACAGCAAAGATCACCTGGCGCCGATGAAGTAAGGCGTACAGAACCACTCCACAGGAGGACCCCAGTGGCGAAGGCGAAGTTCGAGCGGACTAAGCCGCACGTCAACATCGGCACCATCGGTCACATCGACCACGGTAAGACGACCCTCACGGCCGCCATTACCAAGGTGCTGCACGACGCGTACCCGGACCTGAACGAGGCCACCCCGTTCGACAACATCGACAAGGCGCCCGAGGAGCGCCAGCGCGGTATCACCATCTCCATCGCGCACGTCGAGTACCAGACCGAGGCGCGTCACTACGCCCACGTCGACTGCCCGGGTCACGCGGACTACATCAAGAACATGATCACCGGTGCCGCCCAGATGGACGGCGCGATCCTGGTGGTCGCCGCCACCGACGGCCCGATGCCGCAGACCAAGGAGCACGTGCTCCTGGCCCGCCAGGTCGGCGTTCCGTACATCGTCGTCGCCCTGAACAAGGCCGACATGGTGGACGACGAGGAGATCATGGAGCTCGTCGAGCTCGAGGTTCGTGAGCTCCTCTCCGAGTACGAGTTCCCGGGCGACGACCTGCCGGTCGTCCGCGTCTCCGCGCTGAAGGCGCTCGAGGGCGACGCGGAGTGGACCCAGTCGGTCCTCAACCTGATGCAGGCCGTCGACGAGTCCATCCCGCAGCCGGAGCGCGACGTCGACAAGCCGTTCCTCATGCCGATCGAGGACGTCTTCACGATCACCGGTCGCGGTACGGTCGTCACCGGCCGTATCGAGCGTGGTGTCCTCAAGGTCAACGAGACCGTCGACATCATCGGCATCAAGACCGAGAAGACCACCACCACGGTCACCGGTATCGAGATGTTCCGCAAGCTGCTCGACGAGGGCCAGGCCGGTGAGAACGTCGGTCTGCTGCTCCGCGGCATCAAGCGCGAGGACGTCGAGCGCGGCCAGGTCATCATCAAGCCGGGCTCGGTCACCCCGCACACGGAGTTCGAGGCCACGGCGTACATCCTGTCCAAGGACGAGGGTGGCCGCCACACGCCGTTCTTCAACAACTACCGCCCGCAGTTCTACTTCCGTACGACGGACGTGACCGGCGTGGTGACCCTCCCCGAGGGCACCGAGATGGTCATGCCGGGTGACAACACCGACATGAAGGTGGAGCTCATCCAGCCCGTCGCCATGGAGGAGGGCCTGAAGTTCGCCATCCGTGAGGGTGGTCGCACCGTGGGCGCCGGCCAGGTCACCAAGATCGTCAAGTAAGTTCCGCTTGCTTGAGGGTCACCGACTGACCTAAGGGGAGGCCCGTACGACTTCGGTCGTACGGGCCTCTTCGCTGTTTCTGGGGCTCCGAAACTATTCGGCGCGTACGACAGGTTCCGCCCGTCGGTCACTCCCTCCACTATTTGTCATGCCGCTGAGCAAATAGAGGGTGGAGGGGACGACGCATGTCCGTGGCGCGCAGAACGGTGCTGGGGGCGGGGCTTGCCGCTGTGCCGGTGTTGGCTTCGGGGGCCGCGTTCGCAGCGGGTGACGGGGGTCTTCGGGTTACGGACCCGGGGGCGTACATCTCCTTCACGGGCGGGGCGTTCTCGCTCGTCGGCGCTCCCGTGGTGGTCAGCCCGGAGGATCATCCCGGAGTCGTACGGGTCGCAGGGGACCTGCGGGACGACCTGGAGCGGGTGACGGGTGTCCGTCCGGGGGCGACGATCAGCCGTCTCCCGATCCTCCTGGGCACGATCGGCCGCAGCGCGCTGATCGACGGGCTGGTGCGGTCCGGGAAGCTGGACGTGACCGGTGTGCGCGGGCGGTGGGAGACCTCGCTGCAGACGGTCGTGGAGCATCCGATGCCCGGCGTGGAGCGGGCGTTCGTCATCGCGGGCAGCGATCCGCGCGGCACGATCTTCGGCGCGTACGACGTCTCGTACGGCATCGGCGTCTCGCCCTGGCACTGGTGGGACGACGTGCCGCCGGTGCGGCGGGCCGGGGTGTGGGTGCGGGCGGGCCGCCACACGCAGGGCACTCCGGCCGTGAAGTACCGGGGTTTCTTCATCAACGACGAGAATCCGGCACTGGGTACGTGGGCCCCGGCGTATTTCGGCCCCGGGAAGGCGCCGGGATATCCGGGAGGACTCAACTCGGCGTTCTACGCGAGGGTCTTCGAGGTCCTGCTCCGCCTGAAGGGCAATTACCTCTGGCCGGCGGTGTGGGGCCGGGCCTTCGCGGAGGACGACCCGGAGAACCACCGCCGCGCCATGGAATACGGCGTTGTCATGGGCACGTCCCATGAGGCGCCGATGATGCGGGGCATCGAGGAGTGGAACCGCCATGCTTCGCCCGGACATGACCCCTACGGGGGCACCGGCGAGTGGTCGTACCGGCGCAATGCCGAAGCGATCCGCGCGTACTGGCGGGCCGGCATCCAGCGCATGGTGGATCAGGGCTTCGAGGGAGTAGTGACCCTCGGCATGCGCGGCAACGGCGACACCAGCCTGCCCGACGGCGACGGCATCGAGCTGATGCAGGAGATCATCGCCGACCAGCGGAAGATCATCGAGGAGGTGACGGGCAGGCCGGCGTCCGAAACCCCCCAGGTGTGGACGCTGTACAAGGAGGTGCAGCGCTACTGGGACCGGGGTCTGCGCGCCCCGGACGACGTCACGGTGGTCCTCACGGACGACAACTGGGGCAACATCCGCAAACACCCGGACGGCGTACGCGAGGGCGGCTTCGGCCTGTACTACCACTTCGACTACGTGGGCGCCGGCCGCAACTACAAGTGGGTCGACACGGCCAACCTCCGCAACGTCTGGGACCAGCTCCACCAGGCCCACGCCTACGGCAACCACGGCCTGTGGGTGGCGAACGTGGGCGACCTGAAGGGGAACGAACTGCCGACGGAGTTCTTCCTGTCGTACGCCTGGAACCCCGAGGCGTGGCCGCTGGAACGCCTCGGCGCATGGGAGGAGCGCTACGCCCGCCAGAACTTCGGCGAGACCCCGGCACGCGAGATCGCGTCGGTGCTGGCGACGTACGGCCGCCTCCAGGCGCGCCGCAAACCGGAGTTGCTGAACCGCCGGATCATGATGGCGGACGGCAAGGTGGTGTACGACGACCAGCAGACCCCGTACTACTTCGCGCACCGGGAGCTGGAGCGGGTGACGGAGGAGTGGCGGGTGCTGGGGGGCCGGGCGGAACGTGTCGCCCGTCGGCTGCCGGGCGATCTCCAGGACGCGTGGTACGAGCTGGTGGGCTACGAGGTGACGGCGACCGCGAACCTGTACGCGCTGCGGGAGGCGGAGTTCGGGAATCTCCTCTACGCCGCCCAGGGCCGAGCGGCGACGAACGACCGCGCGGCGCAGGCGGAGGCAGCCCTGGCGAGGGACTTCGCGCTGGCCGACCGCTTCAACTCCCGTGTGGCCGACGGCAAATGGAAGGGCTTCCAGACCCAGCCGCACATCGACTACGGCGACGTGGACCGCTACGGCCCCAATGCGGGCTGGCAGCAGCCGGAGAAGGACAACGTGGCGTTGCCGGATGTGTTGTTTCCGGCGGTACGACGGATCCAGGTGCCGGACGGGGCGGAGCTGGGGGTGTCGGTCGACGGGGCGGAGGACGCGGGGGAGTGGTGGCCGGGAGGTTCGGCGACGGACGTGCCGGTGCTGCCGTCGTTCAGCCGGTACCAGACGCGGCCGCAGCAGTACGTGGAGATCTTCAACAGGGGGCGTACGCCGTTCGTGTACGAGGTCCGTTCGTCCGTCCCCTGGCTGGTGGTGGACCGGGCGCGGGGCCGGGTGGATCAGCAGGTGCGGGTGGAGGTCCGGGCGGACTGGGCGAAGGCCCCTGCGGGCCGGGCCGAGGGCACGCTGACGGTGAGCGGGGCGGGGGCCTCGGTGACCGTGAGGTGCGTGACGGAGGGATCGCGGGTCCGTGGCGTGCGGGGCTTCGTGGAAGCGGGCGGCTATGTGGCGATCGACGCCGAGCACTACGACCGCGCGGTGGGCGACTGGCGCCGCCTGGACGGCATCGGCCGCACGGGCGCGGGGATGACTCCGTGGCCGGTGACGTCCCCGAGCGTTACTCCGGGGGGTTCGTCACCACGTCTGGAGTACGAGGTGAGCGTGCTGTCCGATCCCGGGGAGGTGACGGTGTGGGCGTACGTCTCGCCTCGTAATCCGGCACTTCCGGGGGTGACGGGCCTGAGCTACGGGGTGTCACTGGACGACGGCCCGATCCAGACGGTGGACATCACGGCGGGCGCGGATGACGGCGCGCTGAACGTGGTGTGGGCCCGGAACACGTCGGACAGCGTGAACCGCACGGCTACGCGGCACTCCGTGGGGTCGGGGGCCGGGGTCCATCGGCTGAAGTTCTGGATGGTGGATCCGACGGTGGTGGTGCAGAGGCTGGTGATCGATACGGGTGGGATGCCGGAGCTGTATTTGGGGCCGAGGGAGAGCCGGAGGGTGTGAGGTGCGATCGGCGCAGCCACCAGCCCCTGCGTCAGGCTGTTACTCGGTCTCGGTAAAGACTTCCGAGGCCGAGGTGGCGGTGATCGCTCGGTCGAACCAGACGTTCAGAAGATCCAGGTCGTCGCACGACGTGACGCGTTCGCGAGCCTCGTCCTGGATCTCGACGCCACGCCTGTCGAGGAGTCGCAGCACATCTTCGGCCTTGGCCTTGGCTCGGCCCTCGTCCCGTAGCTCTTCGGCGAGGGATGACTTGAAGAACGAGAGATCGACAGCCACGAGGCTCCTCCAGAGGGATGCGGCCGGGCTCCTGTCCAGGCCTTGCTGGGTCAGTTCGATGAAGATTTCTGCGGTGTCTTTGTCGCGTTCCTGCAGCTCCAGCAGTGCAGGGGCCAGCGCTTCAAGTATGGCCTTGATCTCCGGATCCTGGCGGTGCAAAGCGGCGGAGAGAACGGTCATCGGCAGATCGTGGGCCACCTCTTCCGGTGTGGTGACGACCGGGATGTTGTTCGGGCCCAGGACCAGTGGCCTGAGGGTGAGGCAGGGCCACTCCGGCGGGCCGATCTCCACGTGCTGGGCGGCCCATCTGGCCGTAGACCGGTCCGGGCACACGACGACGAGGACGGGCGGGATCTTGTACTTCGCGTAGAGATGGGCGAGGTAGTAGCTCCAGCTCGCCCGTTTGGCCAGGTCCTTCTTGCCTTGGGCCTCCACAGCCAGGATGTACTCGCCCGAGTCGGCCGTCTCGATCTTCAACAGGGTGTCGACGCGTCGTTCTACCGGGTGGTTCTCGGTGAGGTCGGTGGGTAACGGAGTGCTGGCCACGGGATCGGCGAACGGGGCGCCGATCGCGCGGGCGGCGCGGGCGAACAGACCGGGATCCTGCTGGAAGATCCGGTGCAGCGCCTCATGGGTGGAACTGACCATGTTCGTGTCGGTGACCTTTCTTTGTGTGGGCGGCTCGGTGGTCAGGGGCTGGTTGTACGACACCGTGTGCGTGACGATCCGGCCGCTGGGGAGACGTTCGCGGGTGCGCGCCAGGTAGGGCGATCGCCGTTGGGTGATGCCGCGCGGATTCGGGGCCGGTCTTCACCTCCGCCCAGACGGTCTTGCGCGGGGTGGGACCTTCGGTCACTCCCCAGCGGTCGGCGAGTGCCTGCACCAGGAGCAGGCCGCGACCGGATTCGTCGTTGGGGGACGTGTGTTGGGCGCGGGGCAGATGGTCACCGCGCGTGTCCGTCACCTCGATGCGCAGCGTGTCGCCGACGACGTAGAGCGTGAGCCGGAAGTCCCGCCCGGGAACGCGACCGTGGGTGACGGCGTTGGCCGCCAGCTCGGCCACGATGTGCTCCGCCGATTCCAGCGGGAGGTCCCAGTCGCGGAGTTGTCCGGTGGCGAGCAGGCGGGCGAGGCGGGCGCCGCGAGGCGTGGGGGACAGCAGCACGCTGAAGTTGGGGATGGCGGCTTCTTGAATCACGTCACTCAGCGTGGCCGAGCCTGCTTTTGTAGGTGAGTGACAACGCCTTTACGTAGCGTCACTGTCCTTGTTTTGTCTCGGCTGTCTCGGCTGTCTGAGGCGTTGTACGGGTACGAGTGCGCGTCGGAGGAGGAGCCGTGAGTGACAGTGTGAACGACGGTGTGGACGAGGCTGGTTGGGATGTCGAACCGGGGGACGAGATCGAACCGGTGGTGCAGGCGGTGGGGCGCCTGCTCAAGGTGTGCCGGGAGGCAGCCGGGATGAGTGTGGCCGACCTGGCGGCTGTCCTCGGGTACGGCGAGGACCTGATCCGCAAGATGGAGCGCGGGGCGCGTATTCCTCGGCCGGAGACGCTGGACAAGGCGGACCGGGTCCTAAAGGCGCAGGGGCACCTCCGGGAGTTCATGGAGGACATGCGGCGGGCCCGGTATCCGAAGAAGGTGCGGGATCTGGCGGACATGGAGGCGCGGGCGGTGGAGATGCTGCTGTACAGCAACCACAACATCCATGGCCTGTTGCAGACGCCGAAGTACGCGCGAGCGATGTATGAGATGAGGCAGCCTGCACTCGGCGAAGACGTCGTTGAGCGGGAAGCCGCCGCGCGCATGGCTCGAAAGGCTGTCTTCGAGCGACGGGATCCCGCCCCGACGCTCAGTTTCGTCCAGGAACAGGTGACGCTCGAACGTCCCTACGGTGGGAAGATGGTGCTGCGTCGACAGCTCGAACACCTCTTGGAGGTGGGGCAGTTGAGGAACGTAACGCTCCAGGTCATGCCAACCGACCGGGAGGAGCACGCCGGGGCGGCGGGCCTGATCGAGGTACTGAAGTTCGCCGACGGAACGGCGATCGGGCGTTCCGACGGCGCGTTCAACGGCCGCCCGGTCTCAAACCCGAAGGATCTTCGAATCCTTGAACTGCGCTATGGCATGATCCGGGCGCAGGCTCTCACGCCGAGGGAGTCGCAGGCCTTCATCGAGCGAGCGCTGGGGACACTATGAGCACCTCGCAACTCCACTGGTTCAAGAGCAGTTACAGCAGTACCAACGAACCCGGCGACTGCGTCGAGATCGCCCCCACCCCCACCACCATCCACATCCGCGACTCCAAGAACCCCACCGGCCCCCGCCTCGCCCTCGCGCCGGAGGCCTGGTCGGAGTTCGTTCGCACCCTCTGACGGAGGACGGTGGCGGCGGCCGGAACAGCAGGCGCCGCACCGTGGGCTCGGTGATCGGCGTGGCGCTGGCGGTCGCCGTCGTAGCCGTACGGCCGTCGCTGCTGCTGGACCGGCTTCCCGGCCGTAACCACGGCTCCAAGGCCTCGGCCGCCTCGCTGCCTGCCGAGACGGCGCTGCCGTCCAGCGCCCCGGGCGCGGTCGCCCAGGCCGGACTGCCCACGCGCAAGGACCCGTTCCGCGGTTCGCCCGCCCAGCGGTGGGCGGACGGGGCGGACGACATCGAGGTGCCGCGCGCGAAGGCCGTGGGCGGGATGAGCCAGGAGGACGTGGCCCTCGCCCTGCGCCGTACCAAGGAGTTCCTGGTCGGCACCAACCTGGACCCGGCCACCCGCACCTGAGGCAGAACCCAAGGGCTGCCCTACGATGCTCCGTTGTGGCGATACAGAATCCGTATCCGTGGGGACCACCGTACGGCGGCCCGCCCCCTCCGCTGCCGGCCATCCCGGCGAGGGACCTGCGGCCCCGGCGCATCTGGTACCTGGTGGCCGCACTGCTGGGGCTCGTGCTGGCCGGTGCCGGTATCGCCGTCATCGTGGTGACGGTGAAGAACACGCTGGACTCGATCGACACCGCCCGGAGCTTCTCCAGCGGTGACTCGCGGACGTTCGGTTTCGTCCAGGGGAAGACCAAGGCGATCTACGTCTCCCAGTCCGGGAAGGGCCGGGTCGAGTGCCGGATCCCGGAGCTGGGGTCCGGGTCGATGACCCGGCCGGACAGCACCTTCCGCATCACCCTGGGGTCCCGTACCTGGGAGCGCGTCTTCGAGGTGAAGCCCGGCAGCAGCGGCGCGTACACGCTCACCTGCACCTCGGAGCTTCCGGCCGAGTTCGCGCTGGGGGACACGCCCCGGGTGGGGGCCATGGCCGGCAACATCGTCGCGGGGGTCGGCTGCTTCCTTGCCGCGTTCGCCGTAGCGGTGGCCATCATCGTCGTCACCGCCGTCCGACGCAGCCGTCACCGCCGGCGGCTCGTCGCCATGTGGGCCCCTCCGCCGCAGTGGAGCCCGCCGCCCTACGGGCCCACCCCGTGGCCCCCGCACGGCCCGCAGCCCTAGGCCTTCGAGTCCTGCCTCCAGTCCTGGGCGAGGAGCCCGAGCAGCACCTCGTCCAGGAACTCGCCCATCACCCAGGCCGAGGAGCGCAGCACGCCCTCGCGGACGAAGCCGTTGCGCTCGGCGGAGCGCAGCATCGCGGCGTTGTCCGACAGCGTCTCGATCTGCAGCCGCTGCAGGCCGCGCACGACGAAACCGTAGTGGCACAGCACCGCGACCACGTCGGTGCCGTAGCCCTTGCCGCGGGAGGACGGCAGCAGTCCAAGGCCGATGTGCGCGGACCGGTTGTGGTTGTCGATGCCCCACAGCGTCGCGGTGCCGACCAGGGTGCCGCCCTCCAGCTCCACCACGGAGAACGGGACGCTCCCCTCCTTCGTGTCGTCCACGACGAGCCGCGGGTCCTTCGAACCGGGCGGGATCGGCCGCCACGGCCCGGCTTCGGTCCGCGAGGAGTTGACCACGTCGTCGTAGAGCTCGGCCCGCAGGATCGGGATGTCCTCCTCGTGCCGGGCCCTGAGCCCGACCTTGCCGCCTCTCAGCATGCAGGCTTCCTATCCGGCCGGACTGGCCGGCGGCAAGCCAATTGGCGCTCGCCTCACCTCAGTTGGTAGGGCGGCGACAGCAGTCACCTACGCCGCCGAAGGCTGACCGCCCACACCAGCAGCGCCACCGCCAGCAGTGCCGCTCCCGTCGCAGGTACGGCTCCCCACCCGCCGAACCGGTACGCGGTGACGCCGATCGCCGAGCCGGCCGCGCCGCCGAGGTAGTACGACGTCATGTAGACCGAGGCGATCCGGGCCCGGGGGTGGTCCGGAAGGTCGTAGACGACGCTCATGTTCAGCAGGTGGACGCCGTGCACCACGATGTCCAGCACCAGGACCCCGGCCACCAGCCAGACCAGACTGCGGCCGCCCGGCCACAGCGCGGCGAACGCGGCCACGCCCAGGGCAAGCAGTACACCCGTGGCCACCGCCTCGCGGCCGGTGTCGACGATGCGGCCCGTCGCCTTGGCCGCGATCGCGCCCGCCGCGCCCACCAGGGCGAACAGCCCGATCGCGGAGGTGCTCCAGCCGTAGTGGGGGCCGGCGAGCAGGAACGCCGAGGTGGCCCAGAAGACGCTGAAGGCGGCGAAGCAGCACGCGCCGATCAGTGAGCGGCGGCGCAGGACCGGTTCCGCGGCGGCCAGCCGGAGCGTGGCGGCGAGCTGGGCGCCGTAGCCGAGGGACACGTCCGGCGGGGACGACGGCAGTACGCGGACGAGGAGCAGGGCCACGGCCGCCAGCGTTCCGGCCGCGGCCAGGAACACCGTGCGCCAGCCGAAGGCCCCGCCGACCAGCCCGGCCGCCGTGCGGGAGCACAGGATGCCGAGCAGGACGCCGGTGAGCAGGGTGGCCATCGCCCGGCCGCGCTGGTCCGCGGGCACGACGGAGGCCGCGTACGGGATGAGGATCTGGATGACGACAGCCCCGGCGCCCACGGCGAAGCCTCCGGCCAGCAGCACCCACAGTGCGGGAGCCGCTCCGGACAGGAGCATTCCGGCGCCGGCCGCGCCGAGCAGGATCGCGATCAGCCGGCGGCGCGCGACGATGTCGCCGAGCGGGACGATCAGCAGCAGGCCCAGGGTGTAGCCGGCCTGGGTGGCGGTCACCAGCGCGCCGACGGCGGACGGGGAGGCGCCGTAGGAGTCCGCGATCCGGGGGAGCAGGGGCTGGCAGTAGTAGAGACAGGCGGCGATCAGGCCGCAGGCCGCCGCGAGGAGGGTGATCAGGCGGGGGTGGGGCGCGGCCTGGTCCGTCGGCAGTTGGTTCGGGTCTGTTCTCCCGGTCGGGGCGGAAACGGTCATGACGGAGACGTTAGGCAGCAACCGGACCCAACCAAAGATCCAATACCGCCCGCTGTGAGTGACCCAATCTCTCGCGCCTCTGGCCTGCCGATATCAACCATGTTCTCGTAAAGGAAGCGCCAAGGGGTGCAGCCCAACTGCCTGATGCCGCCAGCCCGTTGCTAGCGTGAAGCGGACACGCCAGAGCGGCAGACGGGGGTTGGCGGCATGGCAGGACATGGCGGCGAAGGTGCCGTGGGAATGCGGCTCAATCAGGTGGCGGACCCGGGCGGGGGCGGATCCTTCGGCGGTCAGCAGGGTCTGACGTCGTCGCCGGCCGAGAAGCAGGCCGCGGCGAATGCGATCGAGAACGACATCGAGCCGGGCACCCGCACGGCAGGGGCCTGGGCGGACCACGAAACGGGTGCCGTGGTCAAGGCGTTCGGGGCGAAGGACGGGCACGGTTGGCTGACCTCCGGAGCCGTTCGGACGGCGCACAAGATCTGGGGTGAGCAGGTCCAGGACCTCATGAACCTGTTGTCGGCGGACAAGGGGGCTCTGCGGGGCGCCAACACCACGTTGATCAGCACGGACGGCGAAGTCGCCGCAGGGGTGCGCAGACCGTCGGTGTTGGACCAGTACTCGCAACCGCCGCAGAACTGACCTCTGTCCGATTCGACTCGTACGCCATCGCACTCAACGGGGACCCATGCCGACGTACCACGAGATCATGACGACCGACCTGTCCACGCTCACCACGGCCGCCGACCGTTGGGACGGGATGGCGACGGAATTCCACAAGCATGAGACGGCTTACGGGAAGGATGTGCACGGCATCACCCTCGGCCCGACGTGGACGGGGTTCAGTGGGGATGCCGCACAAAAGCGCCTCGGGATCACGCTCAAGGAGTTCCAGAAGGCCCAGGTCGAGGCCAAGGCGATCGCCTCGCTCCTGCGTGACGCGCACACCCAGTTCGTGGACCTGCACAAGAAGCTGGAGTCGGCGCGGGACGAGGCGATTGCCGCCGGTATGAAGGTGTCGGACCAGGGAGTGGTCTCGTACGACACCGGGAAGCTCAGCCAGGGGGACAAGCAGGCGCTCGCCCACGACCCCGACTACCAGGACAGCATCCGCAAGGCCGTCGCCTCCTGGCAGGCCCGCATCGACCAGTGCGTGAACGACGTGGGTGATGCCGACAAGGGTGTCGAGGTCGCATTCCAGGCCGTCGTGATCGACTCCGACCTCCTCGACGGCACGATGAACGGCTTCAACGGCAAGGCCCAGGGCGACATCGAGAAGTACGAGGCCGACGAGGCCAAGGACATCGCGCAGCGCGTCAACTCCGGCAAGGCCTCGGCGGCCGACTACCAGGAGCTGCAGCGCCTCTTCCACGACAACTCCGGCGACACGGCGTTCAGCCAGACCCTGCTGGACGAGCTGGGCGCCAAGGGCACGCTGCAACTGTCCAACAGCCTCGACGGTCTCGCCTACCACGACGACAAGCAGCACAGCGGCCAGTACCTGGACATCCAGAAGGGGCTCGCCACGACGCTGGCGACCGCGACCCAGGACCCGAACTCGTCCTTCTACAAGAACTTCCGCGCGGACATGCAGAAGGCCGGCACCGAGCAGTTCAAGGTCGACGGCCTCAGCCCCATCCCGGACGAGAAGGTCCGCGGCTACCAGAGCCTCGTCACGCTGATGCAGCAGGGGCACGGCTACAACGGGAAGTTCCTGGAGGACACCGCCGACGACATCCGGCACGCCGAGGAGTCGTACATGCCCAAGGGGGACAACCCGACCGAGTCCATCTGGGCCCTGCGGGACAAGTTCAGCGGCAAGGACCGGGGCTGGTTCGCCAACGACCCGCTCGACGGGGTGCTGGGGATCATGTCCCACGACCCGAAGACCAGCACCGAGTACCTGGACCCGGCCCACAACGACAATCTGCAGTACCTGCTCCACGGTCGGAACTGGGACACCGTCATCGACCACTTCGCGACCCCGCCCGGCGGGACCACCACGGGCATACCGGTCCTGGCGCCGGACGGGGACGACCGGAAGGGCTTCGGAGACGCCCTGGCCGCGGCGGCCACCGGCATCGACCCGAACGGCCAGCGCCCCATGGCGCCGACGCCGCACACCGACGCCAACAACCGGGTGTTCGTGCACGCGCTGGACGTCCTGTCCCAGCAGGGCAACGACATGCCGGCCTCGCTGCGCGACGACATGGCGAAGATCATGGTCAACCACGGCCATGAGACGTACGTGGCGATGAGTGACCCGAGCGGCGGGCGGCGCATTGCCGACGGCCCGAACCTGGACCGTGACCAGGTCCTGGAGATGACGAAGCAGATCTCGCGGAGTCAGGACTCGTACAACATGCTGCACGAGGGCATGAACTACGCGATCATGGCCGACATTCACGACCCCTCGCGCCATCCGGAGGACACCCTCCATTCGGCCGGCACCGCGATCGGCTTCATGGAGGAGGGCCGGTACCTGGCGCTCAAGGGGGACCAGCACGACTACACCTGGGACAAGGCGTGGAGCTACCACGCGTCCGGAGCGCTGCTGAACTTCATCCCGGTGTACGGCGATCTCTACCAGCGTGGTGCCGACGCGCTCACCAGCGCGTGGGTCATGGACGAACAGCAGGATCAGGCGGCCAAGCTGACCAGCGACAGCCAGGCCACGTACCACCTGCGCCAGAACCAGCTCAACGAGATCGCCGACAAGTGGTACGCGGCCAACTCGCACTGGGCCGACAGCCACACCGGCTACTCTCACGACCAGGGCATATACGACCAGATCAACGGGGCGGCCAACGACGGCAACGCACGCGCCCGTGGCATGGCGGGAGCGCAGTGATGGCGACGGGACCGAGGCGTGGGGCGGTGGCCCTGATGTGCACCGCCGTCCTGGCAGCGGCGGCGGGCTGCAGCAGCAACACCCATGCCACCGTCCCCGCCGAGTTCTGCAAGGTCCCGGTGCCGAAGGAGGCCCTGTCACCGCTCATCCCGAACGACGGATCGGTGAAGCAGACCTACACGGCCCTTGAGGGACAATCGGGTGCGGCCTGCGCCCTGAGCGCCGGCGGCCACCGGGTTCTGTATGTCGACATCACGCGCTCGGACCGGGCCCTGGACCCGGCGGACTGGAAGCCCGGGGCAGTACCGCACAAGTACGCCGCCGAGCGGGCCGTGTCCTTCCCGGGACATGCGGCGATAGGAAGCGACGGCGCCGTGGTCCAGGCAAACTGCACCTCCCGGAATGCATACATGGTCTTCGGGGTCGATTTCTTCGGCGACCGAGTCGAGAACACCCCCACCGGCTACAAGAAGCTGCAGCGGTTCATCGACGCCTTCGTACCGGGGGAGACGAAGAAGTTCGGCTGCACGAAGTGAAGACCATCACTGTCGCCGCAGCCTGTCTGGCCGTGGCCGCGGGGATCGGCACCTGGCTGTGGATCGGCTCGGGCACGGAGTCCGGACCATGCCAGGACCTTCTGCGGGACAAGAGGGTGCGGTCGGCTCTGGGGGCGGAGTACCGGAGTGATCTCAGCTGCCCGGCGCTGGGCGCGGCCGTCAAGCACGTCACCATGGGGGCCACACCAGGCAGGCACTCCCTTCAGCAGGCGCGATCCATGCAGAGCCTGCTGCCGGCCATGGCGGACGAGGCTGGGACCGGCGGCCGGCAGATCCCTCCCGCCCTCGCCGTTCCCTTCGCCCAGGCGCTGGCCGACTACGCCGACGACACGGACCAGATCCTGACCTCCGTGAACGCGGACTAGACAGCCCCGAGGCCTACGCCGCGGTCCGTGACGCCGCCACCCGGCGGATCGCCGCCGATCTCGCCGCCACCCCCGCCACGGCGGGCAAGGAGGCGCTCACTGTGCGTGCGAAGCTCAGCGGGCGGATTCTCGGCTCCCTGGACGGGGTGGCGGAGAAGGTGACGCGCGGCATGGGGCAGACCGAGGCGCGGACGTGGGGCGGGGATGTCGCCGCCCGCCTGTCGGCGCACGCGTCCGCCCCGCCCGCCTACGGCCGGGACCCCGCCGGCCATCTGATCGGCTCCTGGAAGCAGGAGCTGAGGGACGCCGGCGCCGAGAACACGCTCGCGCGGCTGGAAGCCCAGAGCATGGACATGAGCCGTATCTGGGGCAGGGCGATCGGCGCCGGCAGCGGGCTGCAGGACTCACTGGCGTACGGCTCCCGGGACACCGCGGCTTCCGCTCGGAGCGACGCTCTCGACAAGCTCCGGTGACCGCGGAAGCCGGGGAGACCGGCGCCCCGGTTTGACCTACGTCACCCCCGGGGTATTCTCTCCGGCCCGATTGGCCAGCCCCCCGTCCCATATGGCAGACTGTCCGAGTTGCTCGGTCGAGTGTTGATGCTGCGCGCCTCCCGCCGGGGGGACCGGAAGCGAGTCCCACAGTACTCGTCGCCCTAACTGCCTTCACGGCAGCGCTGGGGCGGACGTACGGGAATCTTCCGGGAAGTGCGGTGCGGCACCGACCAGGCGCCCGGTGGGCCCGAGGTCCTCGGTCCGCGGTTCCGGAAGGGCCGTTGCATTCCCCCGCAGGGATGTTCGAACAAGGGACATCCGTGTCAGCGGAAGTGCGACACGCCCGACCGCGTGGGTCGGAGAAGGTCCGAAGAATCGCCGAGCGTCAGAGCGTAAGAAGAGACAGGACTACTGAGTAGCCATGGCGGGACAGAAGATCCGCATCCGGCTCAAGGCCTACGACCACGAGGTCATCGACTCCTCGGCGAAGAAGATCGTCGAGACGGTGACCCGCACTGGTGCGTCGGTCGCGGGCCCGGTGCCGCTGCCCACTGAGAAGAACGTGTACTGCGTCATCAAGTCGCCGCACAAGTACAAGGACTCGCGCGAGCACTTCGAGATGCGCACGCACAAGCGCCTGATCGACATTCTCGACCCGACCCCCAAGACCGTTGACTCTCTGATGCGACTCGACCTCCCGGCCGGTGTCGACATCGAGATCAAGCTCTGAGGCTGGTGGGCTGAGAATGGCTAAGCAGATCAAGGGCATCCTGGGCGAGAAGCTCGGCATGACGCAGGTATGGGACGAGAACAACCGTGTTGTTCCGGTCACCGTCGTCAAGGCCGGCCCCAACGTCGTCACCCAGGTCCGTACGAACGATGTCGACGGCTACGAGTCCGTCCAGATCGCCTTCGGCGAGATCGACCCGCGCAAGGTGAACAAGCCCCTCAAGGGCCACTTCGCCAAGGCCGACGTCACTCCCCGCCGCCACCTCGTCGAGATCCGTACCGCTGACGCCAGCGAGTACACCCTCGGCCAGGAGATCACCGCCGAGGTGTTCGAGGCCGGCATCAAGGTCGACGTGACCGGCAAGAGCAAGGGCAAGGGCTTCGCCGGTGTCATGAAGCGTCACAACTTCAAGGGCCTCGGCGCCGGACACGGCACCCAGCGCAAGCACCGCTCGCCCGGTTCCATCGGTGGCTGCGCCACCCCGGGCCGCGTGTTCAAGGGCCTCCGCATGGCGGGTCGCATGGGCAACGAGCGGGTCACCACCCAGAACCTGACCGTCCACGCCGTTGACGCGGAGAAGGGTCTGCTGCTCATCAAGGGCGCGGTTCCCGGTCCGAACGGCGGCCTCGTCCTGGTCCGCACCGCGGCCAAGGGGGCCTGAGGTAACCGATGAGCACTGTTGACATCCTTTCGCCGGCGGGCGACAAGGCCGGTTCCGTCGAGCTCCCCGCGGAGATCTTCGACGCCAAGGTCAGCGTTCCGCTGATCCACCAGGTCGTCGTCGCGCAGCTGGCCGCTGCCCGTCAGGGCACGCACAAGACGAAGACCCGTGGCGAGGTCCGTGGTGGTGGCAAGAAGCCTTACCGCCAGAAGGGCACCGGTCGCGCCCGTCAGGGTTCGACCCGCGCGCCGCAGTTCGCCGGTGGTGGCGTCGTGCACGGTCCCGTGCCGCGTGACTACTCGCAGCGCACCCCCAAGAAGATGAAGGCCGCCGCCCTGCGCGGTGCCCTCACCGACCGGGCGCGTCACAACCGCATCCACGTCGTCTCCGGCGTGGTCGAGGGCGAGACCCCCAGCACCAAGGCCGCCAAGTCGCTGTTCGGCAAGATCTCGGAGCGCAAGAACCTGCTCCTGGTCGTCGACCGCGCCGACGAGGCCGCGTGGCTGTCCGCCCGCAACCTGCCCCAGGTCCACATCCTGGAGCCGGGCCAGCTGAACACGTACGACGTTCTCGTCTCGGACGACGTGGTCTTCACCCAGGCCGCTTTCGAGTCCTTCGTGTCTGGCCCCAAGGCCGCTGACACCGAAGGGAGCGAGGCCTGATGGCTACGCGTCACCCGAGCATTGCCTCGAAGGCCGCCAAGGCCGCCAAGGCCGCGCGCGTCGCCAAGGCGCGTCGCCACGCCACCGAGGGCAAGAACACCGTCGAGACCCCGCTGAGCAAGTCGTACACGGACCCCCGTGACGTCCTGCTGAAGCCGGTCGTCTCCGAGAAGAGCTACGCGCTCCTCGACGAGAACAAGTACACGTTCATCGTCGACCCGAACGCCAACAAGACCCAGATCAAGCAGGCCGTCCAGGCGGTCTTCTCGGTCAAGGTCACCGGGGTCAACACGATCAACCGCCAGGGCAAGCGCAAGCGCACGAAGACCGGTTTCGGTCAGCGTGCCGGCAGCAAGCGCGCGATCGTGACCCTCGCCGAGGGCGACCGTATCGACATCTTCGGCGGTCCGACCGCGTAAGCGGGTCGGATCGTCCGATATCGGACGAGGACTGAGAAATGGGAATCCGCAAGTACAAGCCGACTACGCCGGGCCGTCGTGGCGCCAGCGTCGCCGACTTCGTCGAGGTCACGCGGTCCACGCCGGAGAAGTCGCTGGTCCGTCCCCTGCACAGCAAGGGCGGCCGTAACAACGCCGGTCGTGTGACCGTTCGCCACCAGGGTGGCGGACACAAGCGCGCCTTCCGTGTGATCGACTTCCGTCGTCACGACAAGGACGGCGTGCCGGCGAAGGTCGCGCACATCGAGTACGACCCCAACCGCACCGCGCGCATCGCGCTGCTGCACTACGCCGACGGCGAGAAGCGCTACATCCTCGCCCCGCGCAACCTGCAGCAGGGTGACCGCGTCGAGAACGGTCCCGGGGCCGACATCAAGCCGGGCAACAACCTGGCCCTCCGCAACATCCCGGTCGGTACCACGATCCACGCGATCGAGCTCCGTCCCGGTGGCGGTGCCAAGTTCGCCCGCTCCGCCGGTGCCTCCGTGCAGCTGCTCGCGAAGGAGGGCGCCTACGCCCACCTGCGCATGCCGTCTGGCGAGATCCGTCTCGTCGACGTCCGCTGCCGCGCCACCGTCGGCGAGGTCGGCAACGCCGAGCAGAGCAACATCAACTGGGGTAAGGCCGGCCGTAAGCGGTGGCTGGGCGTTCGCCCGACCGTCCGTGGTGTCGTCATGAACCCGGTTGACCACCCGCACGGTGGTGGTGAGGGCCGGACCTCCGGTGGTCGCCACCCTGTGTCCCCGTGGGGCAAGAAGGAAGGCCGTACTCGTTCGCCCAAGAAGGCGTCGAACAAGTACATCGTCCGCCGCCGCAAGACGAACAAGAAGCGCTAAGGACGGGTTGAGATGCCTCGTAGCCTGAAGAAGGGGCCCTTCGTCGACGACCACCTGATCAAGAAGGTGGACGCCCAGAACGAAGCCGGCACCAAGAACGTCATCAAGACCTGGTCCCGCCGCTCGATGATCGTCCCGGCCATGCTGGGCCACACGCTCGCGGTGCACAACGGCAAGACCCACATCCCGGTGTTCGTCACCGAGTCGATGGTCGGCCACAAGCTCGGCGAGTTCTCGCCGACCCGCACCTTCCGGGGTCACGTCAAGGAAGACCGGAAGTCGAAGCGCCGCTAGTAGCGGATCGCATTCAGACACGTAAGTAACTCTGAAGGGACAACCATGGAAGCCAGGGCCCAGGCGCGGTACATCCGCGTCACGCCCATGAAGGCCCGCCGTGTGGTGGACCTCATCCGTGGCATGGACGCCACGGAGGCCCAGGCTGTTCTGCGATTCGCTCCGCAGGCAGCCTCCGTGCCGGTCGGCAAGGTGCTCGACAGCGCCATCGCCAACGCCGCGCACAACTACGACCACACGGACGCCTCCTCGCTGTTCATCAGCGAGGCGTACGTCGACGAGGGCCCGACCCTGAAGCGGTTCCGTCCGCGTGCCCAGGGCCGTGCCTACCGGATCCGCAAGCGGACCAGCCACATCACCGTGGTCGTCGCCAGCAAGGAAGGAACCCGGTAATGGGCCAGAAGGTTAACCCGCATGGGTTCCGGCTCGGTGTCACCACGGACTTCAAGTCCCGGTGGTACGCCGACAAGCTGTACAAGGACTACGTCAAGGAAGACGTCGCCATCCGTCGGATGATGACGTCCGGCATGGAGCGCGCCGGTATCTCGAAGGTTGAGATCGAGCGCACCCGTGACCGCGTGCGGGTGGACATCCACACCGCCCGTCCCGGCATCGTCATCGGCCGCCGTGGCGCCGAGGCCGACCGCATCCGCGGCGACCTCGAGAAGCTCACGGGCAAGCAGGTCCAGCTGAACATCCTCGAGGTCAAGAACCCCGAGACCGACGCTCAGCTGGTTGCCCAGGCCGTTGCCGAGCAGCTCTCCTCCCGCGTCTCCTTCCGCCGTGCCATGCGCAAGAGCATGCAGTCGGCGATGAAGGCCGGCGCCAAGGGCATCAAGATCCAGTGCGGTGGCCGCCTCGGCGGCGCCGAGATGTCCCGCTCGGAGTTCTACCGCGAGGGCCGTGTGCCCCTGCACACGCTCCGCGCGAACGTGGACTACGGCTTCTTCGAGGCCAAGACGACCTTCGGCCGCATCGGTGTGAAGGTCTGGATCTACAAGGGCGACGTCAAGAACATCGCCGAGGTCCGCGCCGAGAACGCTGCGGCCCGTGCGGGTAACCGCCCGGCCCGTGGTGGTGCCGACCGCCCGGCCCGTGGTGGCCGTGGTGGCGAGCGGCGCGGTCGCAAGCCGCAGCAGGCTGCCGGCGCCGAGGCCCCCAAGGCCGAGGCCCCCGCCGCTCCGGCTGAGAGCACCGGAACGGAGGCCTGACCGACATGCTGATCCCCCGTAGGGTCAAGCACCGCAAGCAGCACCACCCCAAGCGCGACGGCGCTGCCAAGGGTGGCACGACGGTTGCGTTCGGCGAGTACGGCATCCAGGCGCTCACCCCGGCGTACGTGACGAACCGTCAGATCGAGGCCGCTCGTATCGCCATGACGCGTCACATCAAGCGTGGTGGCAAGGTCTGGATCAACATCTACCCGGACCGTCCCCTCACCAAGAAGCCTGCCGAGACCCGCATGGGTTCCGGTAAGGGTTCTCCGGAGTGGTGGATCGCCAACGTCAAGCCCGGACGCGTGATGTTCGAGCTGTCGTACCCCAACGAGAAGATTGCGCGTGAGGCCCTCACTCGTGCGGCCCACAAGCTGCCGATGAAGTGCCGGATCGTCAAGCGCGAGGCAGGTGAAGCGTGATGTCGGCCGGTACCAAGGCGTCCGAGCTGCGCGAGCTGGGCAACGAGGAGCTTCTGGGCAAGCTCCGCGAGGCCAAGGAAGAGCTGTTCAACCTCCGCTTCCAGGCGGCGACGGGTCAGCTCGAGAACCACGGCCGTCTGAAGGCGGTCCGCAAGGACATCGCGCGGATCTACACCCTGATGCGCGAGCGTGAGCTGGGCATCGAAACGGTGGAGAACGCCTGATGAGCGAGAGCAACGTGACTGAGAACACTGAGGCGCGCGGTAGCTTCCGCAAGACCCGTGAGGGTCTCGTCGTCAGCGACAAGATGGACAAGACCGTCGTCGTCGCTGTCGAGGACCGCGTCAAGCACGCGCTGTACGGCAAGGTCATCCGCCGTACGAACAAGCTCAAGGCGCACGACGAGCAGAACGCCGCGGGTGTCGGCGACCGCGTCCTCCTGATGGAGACCCGGCCGCTGTCCGCGACGAAGCGCTGGCGCGTCGTCGAGATCCTCGAGAAGGCCAAGTAATTTCCTGCGGGGCTAACCCCGCAGGTCAGTTCCGCCAGGCTCGGCAGGGGCTCCCCTCGTGAAGAGGCGGCCCCTGCCGGGAACCGGCAGACAAACAGGAGATAGACGTGATCCAGCAGGAGTCGCGACTGCGTGTCGCCGACAACACTGGTGCGAAGGAGATCCTTTGCATCCGTGTGCTCGGTGGCTCCGGTCGCCGCTACGCGGGCATCGGTGACGTCATCGTCGCCACCGTCAAGGACGCGATCCCCGGTGGCAACGTGAAGAAGGGTGACGTCGTCAAGGCGGTCATCGTTCGCACCGTCAAGGAGCGCCGCCGTCCGGACGGCTCGTACATCCGCTTCGACGAGAACGCCGCCGTCATTCTGAAGAACGACGGCGACCCTCGCGGCACCCGCATCTTCGGCCCGGTCGGCCGTGAGCTGCGCGAGAAGAAGTTCATGAAGATCATCTCGCTCGCGCCGGAGGTGCTGTAAGCATGAAGATCAAGAAGGGCGACCTGGTCCAGGTCATCACCGGTAAGGACAAGGGCAAGCAGGGCAAGGTCATCGCGGCCTACCCCCGCGAGGACCGTGTCCTGGTCGAGGGTGTCAACCGGGTCAAGAAGCACACCAAGGCCGGCCCGACCGCTCGCGGTTCCCAGGCCGGCGGCATCGTGACCACCGAGGCCCCGATCCACGTGTCCAACGTTCAGCTGGTCGTGGAGAAGGACGGCAACAAGGTCGTCACGCGTGTCGGTTACCGCTTCGACGAAGAGGGCAACAAGATCCGCGTTGCCAAGCGGACGGGTGAGGACATCTGATGGCTACCACCACCACTCCGCGTCTGAAGCAGAAGTACCGCGAGGAGATCGCGGGCAAGCTGCGTGACGAGTTCAAGTACGAGAACGTCATGCAGGTTCCCGGCCTCGTCAAGATCGTGGTCAACATGGGTGTGGGCGACGCCGCCCGCGACTCCAAGCTGATCGAGGGCGCCATCCGCGACCTCACCACGATCACCGGTCAGAAGCCGGCCGTCACCAAGGCCCGCAAGTCCATCGCGCAGTTCAAGCTGCGTGAGGGCCAGCCGATCGGTGCCCACGTCACGCTCCGTGGCGACCGCATGTGGGAGTTCCTGGACCGCACCCTGTCGCTCGCGCTGCCGCGCATCCGCGACTTCCGCGGCCTGTCCCCCAAGCAGTTCGACGGCCGTGGCAACTACACCTTCGGTCTCACGGAGCAGGTCATGTTCCACGAGATCGACCAGGACAAGATCGACCGTGTCCGGGGTATGGACATCACCGTGGTCACCACGGCGACCAACGACGCTGAGGGCCGCGCGCTCCTTCGTCACCTCGGCTTCCCGTTCAAGGAGGCGTGAGCGAGATGGCGAAGAAGGCTCTGATCGCGAAGGCTGCTCGCAAGCCCAAGTTCGGCGTGCGTGGCTACACCCGCTGCCAGCGTTGTGGCCGCCCGCACTCCGTGTACCGCAAGTTCGGCCTCTGCCGCGTGTGCCTTCGTGAGATGGCTCACCGTGGCGAGCTGCCGGGCGTGACCAAGAGCTCCTGGTAATCCCCACTTCAGGGATTCCTGGACCTCTCGGTAAGCAACTGGGCCGGTAAGAGGCCCCACCCTCCATGCCGTAGGCTGGGAGGGTTGGGCCTCTGCCGCCCTACGACTTACTACGCCGTAGGTCCCCGCACCGCACCCGTCTCGTCATTCAGAAGTACGAGGAGAGGGATGGCGCATATAGGAAACCCCGGCGAGAAAGGCCACAGGCCAATTCATGACCATGACTGATCCGATCGCAGACATGCTTACGCGTCTGCGGAACGCGAACTCGGCATACCACGACAGCGTGACGATGCCGGCGTCCAAGATCAAGTCGCACATCGCGGAGATCCTCCAGCAGGAGGGCTTCATCACGGGCTGGCGCGTCGAGGACGCTGAGGTTGGCAAGAACCTCACCCTCGAGCTGAAGTTCGGCCCGAACCGTGAGCGCTCCATCGCGGGCATCAAGCGGATCTCCAAGCCCGGTCTCCGGGTGTACGCGAAGTCCACCAACCTGCCGAAGGTGCTCGGCGGCCTGGGCGTGGCGATCATCTCCACGTCGCACGGGCTCCTCACCGACAAGCAGGCCGGCAAGAAGGGCGTGGGTGGGGAAGTCCTCGCCTACGTCTGGTAGCAGAAGGGAACGGAGGAAACAGCTATGTCGCGCATCGGCAAGCTCCCCATCGCGGTTCCCGCCGGCGTGGACGTCACCATCGACGGCCGTACGGTCGCGGTCAAGGGCCCCAAGGGCACGCTGACCCACACCGTCGTGGCGCCGATCGACATCGCCAAGGGCGAGGACGGCACCCTGCAGGTGACCCGCCCCAACGACGAGCGTCAGAGCAAGGCCCTGCACGGCCTCTCCCGCACGCTGGTGGCGAACATGATCACCGGCGTGACCCAGGGTTACGTGAAGAAGCTCGAGATCAGCGGTGTCGGTTACCGAGTGACCGCCAAGGGCTCGAACCTCGAGTTCGCGCTCGGCTACAGCCACCCGATCGTCGTCGAGGCCCCCGAGGGCATCACCTTCAAGGTGGAGACCCCGACCCGTTTCTCGGTCGAGGGCATCGACAAGCAGAAGGTCGGCGAGGTTGCGGCCAACATCCGCAAGCTGCGCAAGCCTGACCCGTACAAGGCCAAGGGCGTCAAGTACGAGGGCGAAGTCATCCGCCGCAAGGTCGGAAAGGCGGGTAAGTAAGCCATGGCATACGGGCAGAAGATCCTCAAGGGCGACGCCTACAAGCGCGCCGCGATCAAGCGCCGTCACATCCGGATCCGCAAGAACCTTTCCGGTACGGCGGAGCGTCCCCGTCTGGTCGTGACCCGCTCCAACCGCCACATCGTGGCGCAGGTGATCGACGACCTCAAGGGCCACACCCTGGCGTCGGCGTCCACCCTGGACGCGTCGGTCCGCGGTGGCGAGGGCGACAAGTCCGCGCAGGCCAAGCAGGTCGGCGCCCTGGTCGCCGAGCGTGCCAAGGCCGCCGGTGTCGAGGCCGTCGTGTTCGACCGTGGTGGCAACCAGTACGCCGGGCGCATCGCCGCCCTGGCGGACGCCGCCCGCGAGGCCGGGCTCAAGTTCTGAGCCGCTTGTAGCTAGCGGAAAGAGAGAGGTAATCCAATGGCTGGACCCCAGCGCCGCGGAAGCGGTGCCGGTGGCGGCGAGCGGCGGGACCGGAAGGGCCGTGACGGCGGCGCTGCTGCCGCCGAGAAGACCGCGTACGTTGAGCGCGTCGTCGCGATCAACCGCGTCGCCAAGGTTGTGAAGGGTGGTCGTCGCTTCAGCTTCACCGCGCTGGTCGTGGTGGGCGACGGTGACGGCACCGTGGGTGTCGGTTACGGCAAGGCCAAGGAGGTGCCGGCCGCCATCGCCAAGGGCGTTGAGGAGGCCAAGAAGCACTTCTTCAAGGTCCCCCGTATCCAGGGCACCATCCCGCACCCGATCCAGGGTGAGAAGGCTGCCGGCGTCGTGCTGCTCAAGCCCGCGTCCCCCGGTACCGGTGTTATCGCCGGTGGCCCGGTGCGTGCCGTGCTCGAGTGCGCCGGTATCCACGACGTGCTGTCGAAGTCGCTCGGCTCCGACAACGCGATCAACATCGTGCACGCGACCGTGGAGGCCCTGAAGGGTCTGCAGCGTCCCGAGGAGATCGCGGCCCGCCGCGGTCTGCCGCTCGAGGACGTCGCTCCCGCGGCTCTTCTCCGTGCGCGTGCCGGGGCGGGTGCGTAATCATGGCGCAGCTCAAGATCACGCAGGTCAAGTCCTACATCGGCAGCAAGCAGAACCACCGTGACACCCTGCGGTCGCTTGGTCTCAAGGGGATCAACACCGTGGTCGTCAAGGAGGACCGCCCCGAGTTCCGCGGCATGGTTCGCCATGTCCGTCACCTCGTGACGGTCGAGGAGGTCGACTGATCATGGCGGAGCAGAACCCGCTGAAGATCCACAACCTCCGTCCCGCCCCGGGCGCCAAGACCGCCAAGACCCGTGTCGGTCGTGGTGAGGCGTCGAAGGGTAAGACGGCCGGTCGTGGTACCAAGGGCACCAAGGCCCGCTACCAGGTTCCGGAGCGCTTCGAGGGTGGCCAGATGCCGCTGCACATGCGCCTCCCGAAGCTGAAGGGCTTCAAGAACCCGTTCAAGACCGAGTACCAGGTCGTGAACCTCGACAAGCTGGCCGCGCTCTACCCCGAGGGTGGCGAGGTCACCGTCGAGGGTCTGGTGGCCAAGGGTGCCGTTCGCAAGAACAGCCTCGTCAAGGTCCTCGGCCAGGGCGAGGTCTCCGTGGCGCTGCAGGTGACGGTGGACGCCGTCTCCGGCTCCGCCAAGGAGAAGATCACCGCCGCCGGCGGTACGGTCACCGAGCTCGTCTGAGCTTGAGGACGTAAACGAACCCGACCGGGGGTACCTCACAATGAGGTATCCCCGGTCGGTCGTTCCAAGGGAGGCAGTGTCGCCGGTAAGGTGGCCTGCACTGTTCTTTTTTCGTAGTCGTCGAACCTCAAGACCGTCACCCTTGACGCTGTTGCGCGGGGGTCGCAGGAGGCACCGTGCTCACCGCGTTCGCCCGGGCGTTCAAGACGCCCGACCTGCGCAAGAAGCTGCTCTTCACGCTGGCCATCATCGTGGTCTACCGCGTCGGTACCCACATCCCGATCCCCGGCGTCAACTACAAGGCCGTCCAGCAGTGTGTGAGCGAGGCGGGGGCCAACCAGGGCCTGTTCGGCCTCGTGAACATGTTCAGTGGTGGTGCGCTGCTCCAGATCACGGTCTTCGCGCTCGGCATCATGCCGTACATCACGGCCAGCATCATTCTTCAGCTGCTGACCGTGGTCATCCCGCGCCTGGAGGCCCTGAAGAAGGAGGGCCAGGCCGGCACGACGAAGATCACGCAGTACACCCGGTACCTGACCGTGGCGCTCGCCATCCTGCAGGGCACCGGCCTGGTCGCCACCGCCCGCAGCGGCGCGCTGTTCAACGGCTGCTCGGTCGCGGGCAGCATCGTCCCGGACCAGGCGATCTTCACCACGATCACCATGGTCGTCTGCATGACCGCCGGCACCTGTGTCGTGATGTGGCTCGGTGAGCTGATCACCGACCGCGGCATCGGCAACGGCATGTCGATCCTGATGTTCATCTCGATCGCCGCAACCTTCCCGTCCGCGCTGTGGGCGATCAAGAAGCAGGGCACCCTGGCCGGCGGCTGGATCGAGTTCGGCACGGTCATCCTGATCGGCCTGGTCATGGTCGCGCTCGTCGTCTTCGTCGAGCAGGCCCAGCGCCGCATCCCGGTGCAGTACGCGAAGCGCATGATCGGCCGTCGTTCCTACGGTGGTACGTCCACGTACATCCCGCTCAAGGTGAACCAGGCGGGTGTGATTCCCGTCATCTTCGCCTCCTCGCTGCTCTACATCCCGGCACTCGTGGCGCAGTTCGCGGGGGGCAACTCGGGCTGGAAGACCTGGGTCAGCCAGAACCTGACCAAGGGCGACCACCCGATTTACATCACTTCGTACTTCTTGCTCATCGTTTTCTTCGCGTTCTTCTACGTGGCTATCTCCTTCAACCCCGAGGAAGTAGCCGACAACATGAAGAAGTATGGTGGCTTCATCCCGGGCATCCGGGCTGGCCGACCGACCGCTGAGTACCTGAGCTACGTGCTCAACCGGATCACCTGGCCGGGTTCGCTGTATCTGGGTCTGATCGCTCTCGTACCGACAATGGCGTTGGTCGGCTTCGGGGCAAGCCAGAACTTCCCCTTCGGCGGGACCAGCATCCTGATCATCGTGGGTGTCGGCCTCGAGACGGTGAAGCAGATCGAGAGCCAGCTCCAGCAGCGCAATTACGAAGGGTTCCTCCGCTGATGCGTATCGTCCTCGTCGGGCCGCCGGGTGCCGGTAAGGGAACGCAAGCCGTCCGTCTCGCCGAGAAGCTGTCCATCCCGCACATCTCCACGGGCGACCTGTTCCGGGCCAACATCAGCCAGGGGACGGAGCTGGGCAAGCTCGCGCAGTCCTACATGGACAAGGGCGAGCTGGTGCCGGACTCGGTCACCATCGCCATGGCCAAGGACCGCATGGAGCAGCCGGACGCGGAGAAGGGCTTCCTGCTCGACGGCTTCCCGCGCAACGTGCAGCAGGCCGAGGCGCTCGACGAGCTCCTGCAGACCGAGAGCATCACGCTGGACGCCGTCCTGGACCTGGAGGTCCCGGAGGACGAGGTCGTGAAGCGGATCGCCGGCCGGCGCATCTGCCGCAACGACTCCTCGCACGTCTTCCATGTGACGTACAGCCCGCCGAAGAAGGAGGGCGTCTGCGACGTCTGCGGCGGTGAGCTGTACCAGCGCGAGGACGACCGCGAGGAGACCGTTCGCACGCGGCTGGAGGTCTACCACACGCAGACCGAGCCGATCATCGACTACTACAAGGCGCAGGGCCTGGTCGTGACGATCTCCTCCCTGGGCCCCGTCGCCGAGATCACGCAGCGGGCCCTGGGGGCCCTGAAGCGCGAGAAGGCCGAGCAGTAGTCTTACGGCTCAGGCCTTTCCGGCCGCGGTGCCCGACCCGGGTGCCGCGGCCGTACTGTTGTACAGGTAACACCCAGTCGACGTGAGTGACGGAGAGCGCAGGCCCCCATGGTGCAGATCAAGACCCCCGAGCAGATCGCCAAGATGCGTGCGGCGGGTCTGGTCGTGGCCGCCATCCACGACACCACCCGCGAGGCCGCGGTCCCCGGCGCGAGCACCCGGGACCTGGACGAGGTCGCCCGCAAGGTCCTCGCCGAGCACGGCGCGAAGTCGAACTTCCTGGGGTACGGCGGTTTCCCCGCGACGATCTGCACGTCGGTCAACGACGTGGTCGTCCACGGCATCCCCTCCGACGACGTCGTCCTGAAGGACGGCGACATCATCTCCATCGACTGCGGCGCGGTCGTCGACGGCTGGCACGGTGACGCGGCCTACACGGCCTTCGTGGGCTCCGGTCACGCTCCGGAGCTGATCGAGCTGTCCCGGGTGACGGAAGAGTCGATGTGGGCCGGCATCGCGGCCATGAAGCAGGGCAACCGCCTGGTGGACGTCTCCAAGGCCATCGAGACGTACATCCGCCGCCAGCCGAAGCCGGGCGGCGGCAAGTACGGGATCATCGAGGACTACGGCGGCCACGGCATCGGCACCGAGATGCACATGGACCCGCATCTGCTGAACTACGTCGACCGCCGCCGCGGCAAGGGTCCCAAGCTGGTCCCCGGCTTCTGCCTCGCGATCGAGCCGATGGTCTCCCTCGGCACCCCGCGCACCGAGGTCCTGTCGGACGACTGGACGGTCATCACGACGGATGGCACGTGGTCCTCGCACTGGGAGCACTCGGTCGCCCTCACGGCGGAGGGCCCTCTGGTCCTCACCGCCCCGGACGGCGGCAGGGCGAAGCTGGCGGAGTACGGGATCACGGCCGCCCCCGATCCGCTCGCTTAGTGATCTCCCGCATGGGGCAGACTTTCTCGATTCGCCTTTCCCAGGACGCCGACGTAGACTGACTCGTCGGCTCTCGTGCATCCTCATGCCTTCAAGCGTGAGACTGCCACGAAGGCCGACCAAGGTAGTCGATTCGAAGGGCGAAGCGTGGCCAAGAAGCAAGGTGCCATCGAGATCGAGGGCACTGTCGTCGAGTCTCTTCCGAACGCCATGTTCAAGGTCGAGCTCCAGAACGGCCACCAGGTCCTGGCACACATCAGCGGCAAGATGCGCATGCACTACATCCGCATCCTCCCTGACGACCGGGTCGTGGTGGAGCTGTCTCCGTACGACCTGACGCGTGGCCGGATCGTCTACCGCTACAAGTAGATCTTGCCCGCATCCCGCCCCGGCGGGGTGGTGGCACTGACCCGGAGAACCTCAATCCCATGAAGGTCAAGCCGAGCGTCAAGAAGATCTGCGACAAGTGCAGGGTGATCCGCCGTCACGGCCGGGTCATGGTCATCTGCGAGAACCCGCGCCACAAGCAGCGCCAGGGCTGACGCACGACCATCACCCTCTGCACCTCTATCGCAGAGATTCGCGCGACGCGAGCTGAATATGTTCATACGCAGAACCCGAGCCGCACGTCATGGCTCGACACCCCCGGCTCGGAGGCCGGGGACCCGGTTCGTACCTGATACGGCGGCCGGGAACCGGTTTTGTGGAAGACCTCCGACGATCACCAGGAGCCATTGAATGGCACGCGTTTCCGGTGTTGACATCCCGCGCGAAAAGCGCGTGGAGGTCGCCCTCACCTACGTGTTCGGCATCGGCCGGACCCTCTCCCAGCAGACGCTGGCCGAGACCGGCATCGACCCGAACACTCGCGTCCGTGACCTGACCGAAGAGCAGCTGGTCGCGATCCGCGAGTACGTCGACAACAACATCAAGACCGAGGGTGACCTCCGTCGCGAGATCCAGGCCGACATCCGCCGCAAGGTCGAGATCGGCTGCTACCAGGGTCTCCGTCACCGTCGCGGTCTGCCCGTCCGCGGTCAGCGCACCAGCACCAACGCCCGCACCCGCAAGGGCCCGCGTCGCGCCATCGCCGGTAAGAAGAAGCCGGGCAAGAAGTAGTCCGCAGCGGACTCGCCGTCCAGCGGTCTTCGCTGTAGGACCGACCACCTCCCGTAGGAGTTATAGATGCCCCCCAAGGGTCGTCAGGGCGCTGCCAAGAAGGTGCGCCGCAAGGAAAAGAAGAACGTCGCTCACGGCCACGCGCACATCAAGAGCACGTTCAACAACACGATCGTCTCGATCACGGACCCGTCCGGCAACGTGATCTCCTGGGCCTCCGCCGGCCACGTCGGCTTCAAGGGCTCCCGGAAGTCCACGCCGTTCGCCGCGCAGATGGCCGCCGAGTCGGCTGCCCGCCGCGCCCAGGAGCACGGCATGCGCAAGGTCGACGTGTTCGTGAAGGGCCCGGGTTCCGGTCGTGAGACCGCGATCCGCTCCCTGCAGGCCACGGGCCTCGAGGTCGGCTCCATCCAGGACGTCACCCCGACCCCGCACAACGGCTGCCGTCCGCCGAAGCGCCGCCGCGTCTGACGCACGGCCTTCGTCTGGCTCAGGATTCGGGCGGTACGGCTCCGTAAGGGCCGTATCGCCCGTACCCTTGCAATACCCGCACTTTTCAGGGGTGCGGTTTCCGTCGGACGTCAAATAGCGGGCGTCCACGAAAGAAGGATCTGATCCACACATGCTGATCGCTCAGCGACCCTCGTTGACCGAAGAGGTCGTCGACGAGTTCCGCTCCCGGTTCGTGATCGAGCCGCTGGAGCCGGGCTTCGGCTACACCCTCGGCAACTCCCTCCGCCGTACCCTCCTCTCCTCGATCCCGGGTGCGGCTGTCACGTCGATCCGGATCGACGGCGTGCTGCACGAGTTCACCACCGTGCCGGGCGTCAAGGAGGACGTCACCGACCTGATCCTCAACATCAAGCAGCTGGTCGTCTCCTCGGAGCACGACGA
>NZ_JBIRXG010000014.1:0-256516 GCF_044388685.1 Streptomyces sp. NPDC020192
GTGGTGGGCAGTGCGGGGCAGGGCGGTTACGCGGCGGCGAATGCGGCGTTGGACGCGCTGGCCGGGCTCCGGCGGGCGCAGGGGCTGCCCGCCACGTCCATCGCCTGGGGACCCTGGACCGACGGCATGACCACGGGGCTCGGCCGGGCCGACCGTGCGCGTATCGGCCGGTCGGGCACCCGTGCGCTCGGTACCGAGGACGGGCTCGCCCTCTTCGACCAGGCCGTGCGCGGCACCGACGCCCTCGCCGTCGCCGCGCTGTGGGACCTGTCCGCGCTGCGCGCGGCACCGACGCTGCCGCCGCTGTTCCACAAGCTCGTCGGACGCCCGGCCCGCCGGTCGGTGGCCGACGGCGCCGGCCGGGCCGAGGAATGGGCCGACCGCTTCACCGGCCTGGCGCCGGCCGAACGGGAACGCGCCGCCGTCGAGTGGGTCCGCGAGCAGGCGGCGGCCGTGCTGGGGCACGCGTCCCCCGGCGCCGTCGCCGTGGACCGGGCCTTCCTCGACCTGGGCTTCGACTCGCTCACCGCCGTGGAACTGCGCAACCGGCTCGCCACGGCGACCGGACTGCGGCTCGGCACGACCGCGGTGTTCGACTACCCCACGCCGGCCGCGCTCGCCGCGCACCTGCTGGAGCGCGTGCTCGGCGCCACGGCCGCCGTGCCCGCGGCGCCGCGCGTCACCGCACCCGCCGACGAGCCGATCGCGATCGTCGGCATGGCCTGCCGCTACCCCGGCGGCATCACCTCACCGGACGAGCTGTGGCAGGCGGTCGCCGAAGGCCGTGACACCATCTCCGGGTTCCCGGCCGACCGCGGCTGGGACCTGCGGGCGCTGTTCGCCGACGACCCCGAGCGGCCCGGCACCAGCCACACCCGCGAGGGCGGATTCCTGCACGACGCCGGTGAGTTCGACGCCGACTTCTTCGGGATCTCACCCCGGGAGGCCCTCGCCATGGACCCGCAGCAGCGGCTGCTGCTGGAGGCGTCCTGGGAGGCGATCGAGCGTGCCGGGATCGACCCGGCGTCGCTGCGCGGCAGCCGGACCGGTGTGTACGCCGGCGTGATGTACCACGACTACGCGGCCCGCGTGGACGTGCTGCCCGACGGCGTCGAGGGCTACCTCGGCACCGGCAACTCGGGCAGCATCGCCTCCGGCCGGATCGCGTACGCCCTCGGTCTGGAGGGCCAGGCCGTCACGGTCGACACCGCGTGCTCCTCGTCGCTCGTCGCCCTGCACTGGGCCGTGAAGTCGCTGCGCTCCGGCGAGAGCGACCTCGCGCTCGCCGGCGGCGTCACCGTGATGGCCACCCCGGGCGTGTTCGTCGACTTCTCCCGGCAGCGCGGCCTCGCCACCGACGGGCGCTGCAAGTCGTACGGGGCCGGCGCCGACGGCACCGGCTGGTCCGAGGGCGTCGGCATGCTCCTGGTCGAGCGGCTCTCCGACGCCCGCCGCAACGGTCACCCGGTGCTCGCGGTCGTCCGCGGCACCGCCGTCAACCAGGACGGCGCGTCCAACGGGCTCACCGCGCCCAACGGGCCGTCCCAGCAGCGGGTGATCCGGCAGGCGCTGGCCGACGCCCGGCTCACCCCCGCCGACGTGGACGCCGTGGAGGGCCACGGCACCGGCACCTCGCTCGGCGACCCGATCGAGGTGGAGGCGCTGCTCGCCGCCTACGGTCAGGAGCGGGACGAGCCGCTGTGGCTGGGGTCGATCAAGTCCAACATCGGGCACACCCAGGCCGCCGCGGGTGTCGCCGGTGTGATCAAGATGGTGCAGGCCATGCGGCACGGGGTGCTGCCCCGCACGCTGCACGCCGACGAGCCGTCCCCGCACATCGACTGGGCCTCGGGCGCGGTGGAACTGCTGACCGGGGAGCGGGAGTGGCCGCGGACGGAGCGGCCGCGCCGGGCCGCTGTGTCCTCCTTCGGTCTGTCCGGCACCAACGCCCACGTGGTACTGGAACACCCGGACCGCGTTGAGCAGCCGGCCGAGGCCGCCGTACGGCCCGCCGTACCCGTTCCGGTGCCGCTGTCCGCGCGTACCGACGCGGCGCTGCGGGCCCAGGCCGACCGGCTCGCCGAGGCGGTGACCGCCGACCCGGACCTGGTCCCGCTCGACATCGCCCACTCCGCGGCCACCGGCCGGGCCCGGCTGGAGCGCCGGGTCACCGTCGTGGCGGCGACCCGCGACGAACTGCTGGCCGGGCTGGGCGAGTTGGGCCCGGCCACGACGGCCGGTACCGGGCACACCGCGTTCCTGTTCACCGGGCAGGGCGCCCAGCGCCCCGGCACCGGCGAGGAACTGGCCGCCGCCCACCCGGTGTTCGCCGCCGCGTACGCCGAGGTCGCCGCCGCGTTCGACACCGTCCTCGACCGGCCGCTGCGCGAGGTCGTCGCCACCGGCGACGCTCTCGACGACACCGGGTACGCGCAGCCGGCGCTGTTCGCGCTGGAGGTCGCGCTCGGGCGGCTCTTCGAGTCCTGGGGCGTCGTACCGGACTTCATGCTGGGGCACTCCGTCGGCGAACTGGCCGCCGCGCACCTGGCGGGAGTGTGGTCGCTGGCCGACGCGGTGCGCGTCGTCGCCGCCCGCAGCCGGCTCATGGCCGCCCTGCCGGCGGGCGGCGCGATGGCCGCCGTCGAGGCGCCCGAGGCGGAGGTGGCCGCCGAACTGGCCGACGGCGCGGTGCTCGCCGCGGTCAACGGCCCCCGGTCGGTGGTCGTCTCCGGCACCCGGGACGCGGTGCTGGCCACCGCCGGGCTGTGGGCCGCACGCGGCAGCCGTACCCGGGAGCTGAAGGTGTCGCACGCCTTCCACTCCCCGCTGATGGAGCCCATGCTCGCGGACTTCACGGCGGCCCTGGCCGGCGTGGAGTTCCATGCGCCGCGCATCCCGCTGGTGTCCACGGTGACCGGCACCCTCGCCGGCGACGAGCTGTGCACCCCCGCCTACTGGGTCCGGCACGTACGGGACACCGTGCGGTTCGCCGACGGCGTCCGCGCCCTCGGCGAGGCCGGCGTGGACACCGTGCTGGAACTCGGCCCGGACGGCGTCCTCACCGCGATGGCCGCACCGCTGCTGCCGGACGCCGCCGTGGCTGTACCCACGCTGCGCGCCGGACGGCCGGAGGCGTCCGCCGTGGCCGCCGCGCTCGGCGCCCTGCACGACCGGGGCGCGGCGGTGGACTGGCCGGCCTTCTACGCGGGCACCGGAGCCCGGACCGTCGAACTGCCGACGACCGCGTTCCAGCGCACCCGCTACTGGCTGGAGTCCGCGCCCCGGACCGGCGACCTCTCCGCCGCCGGGCTGGCCACGGCCGGCCACCCGCTGCTCGGGGCCGCCGTCGACTCGCCCGACGGGATCCTGCTCACCGGCCGGCTGGACACGGCCGGCCATCCCTGGCTGGCCGACCACACCGTCCTCGGCACCGTTCTGCTGCCCGGCACGGCCTTCGTCGAACTCGTCCGCGCGGCCGGCACACGCGTCGGCCTGCCGCGGGTACGGGAACTCACCCTGGCCGCGCCGCTCGTGCTGCCCGCCGAAGGCTCGGTCGTGGTCCAGGTGCACGTGGGTGCGGCCGTCGACGGCGAGCGGCCCGTCACCGTGTCCGCCCGCGCCGACGACGGCGCGGAGTGGACGCGGCACGCCACCGGCATGCTCGCCCCGGCGGCACCGGCACCCGGCACCGAGCCGCTGCCCTGGCCGCCGCAGGACGCCGAACCGGTGCCGACCGCCGGTCACTACGACGAGCTGGCCGCCGCCGGTCTCGGCTACGGCCCCGCCTTCCGTGCCCTGCGCGCGGTCTGGCGGCGCGGTGACGGGCCGACGGCCGAGGTGTTCGCCGAGGTCGGCCCCGCGCCGGGCACCGACCCGACGGGCTTCGGCGTGCACCCGGCGCTGCTCGACACCGCGCTGCACGCGGCCGGCGTCGGCGGACTCGGCGTGGCGGGCGTGCCGTTCACCTGGAGCGACGTCCACGTACACACCACCGGTGCCCGCTCCCTGCGGGTGCGGATCGCCCCGGACGCGAGCGGCGGGCTGTCCCTGCGCGCCACGGACGACGAGGGCCGTCCCGTGATCGACGTCGAGGCGCTGCGCCTGCGCGCGATCGCGCCGGAGGACCTGCGCACCGCGTCGGCCGCCACCGAGGCGCTGTTCGACCTGGACTGGGTCCCCGTCCCCGTCGCCCCGGGCCGCCGATCGAGCGAACGCCGGGCGGTGCTCGCGCCCGCCGACGCCGCCCTGACCGCCGTACTGGGAGCCGGGACCGAGACGGTCAAGGACCTCGACACGGTGCCGGACGACACGGACGTCGTCCTCGCGGTCCTGTCCACCGGGACCATGACCCCGGCCGGCGAGGCGGCGGCTGTGTCCGCCGGGACCGGTGCCGGTGTGCCCGAGGTGGTCCGGGGTGTCCTGGGTGACGTTCTCGAGCTGGTCCGGACGTGGGTGGCGGGGGAGCGGTCCGCCGGGCGGCTGGTCCTGCTCACCCGTGGTGCGGTGGCGCTCGCCGGGGAGCGGCCCGATCTGGCCGGCGCCGCCGCCTGGGGTCTGGTGCGCGCGGCGCAGTCCGAACACCCCGGCCGGCTCGTCCTGGTCGACGTCGACGACGACCCGGCGTCCCTGGCCGCGCTGCCCGCCGCGCTCGCTACCGACGAACCGCAGCTGGTGATCCGCGCCGGTGCGGTGCGCGCCGCCCGTCTGGTCCGCGCCACCCCGGCCACCCCCGCCGAACCTGCCGTCCCGCTGGGCACGCGCGGCACGGTGCTGGTCACCGGGGCGACCGGCAGCCTCGGCACCCTGGTGGCCCGGCACCTGGTCGCCGAACACGGCGTCCGGCGGCTGCTGCTGGTCAGCCGGCAGGGACGGCAGCCGGAGCTGGCCGCGGAACTCGCCGCGGCCGGCGCCGAGGCCCGCTTCGCGGCCTGCGACGTCGGCGACCGGGCCGCCCTCGCCGCGCTCCTCGCGAGCGTCGATCCCGAGCACCCGGTGACGGCCGTCGTGCACGCCGCGGGCGTGCTCGACGACGGCGTCGTCGCCGCGCTCACCCCGGACCGGCTCGACACCGTCCTGCGGCCCAAGGCGGACGCCGCCTGGCACCTGCACGAACTCACCGCCGACCTCGACGCGTTCGTGCTGTTCTCGTCCGCCGCGGGCCTCCTGGGCGCGCCCGGACAGGCCAACTACGCGGCCGCCAACGCGTTCCTGGACGCCCTCGCCGCCCACCGCCGGGCCGCCGGCCTGCCCGCCGTGTCCCTCGCCTGGGGCCCCTGGGCCGACGGCATGGCGGCACAGCTCGACACCCGCCGCGCCTCCCGGGCCGGACTGCTGCCGATCGACGCGGCACTCGGCCTGGCGCTGTTCGACACCGCCCGCGCCGGGGCACCGGCCGCCCCGCTCGCCGCCCGGCTCGACCTGCCCGGGCTGCGCGCCCGGGCGGCGGAACTCCCGCCGGTCCTGCGGGCTTTGGTGCCGGCCCCGGCCCGGACGGCATCCGAGCCGGCCGAGCCGCTGGCGGACATCCTGGCCGCGCTGCCCCCGGCGGAACGGGAGCGCCGGGCACTCGACGTCGTCCTGCAGCACACCGCCGAGGTGCTCGGCCACGCCACGGCCGACGGCGTCGACCGGGAACGCGGCTTCCAGCAGCTCGGCTTCGACTCCCTGATGTCCGTCGAACTGCGCAACCGGCTGGGCGCCGCCGCGGGTCTGCGACTTCCCGCCACGGTGATCTTCGACCACCCGACGCCCGCCGCGCTCGCGGCCCACCTGGTGGCCGAACTGGCCCCCGGCCGGACCACCGCGGCCTCCCTGCGCACCAGTACCCTCGCGGAACTGGAGTCCGCGGCGGCCGAGTTCGCCGCCGACCCGGAGCTGCGCGAGGGCCTGCGCACCCGGCTGCGCGCACTGCTGCGCACCCTCGACGACCCGGCCCCGGCAGAGCCGCTCGCCGAGACCGGCGAGGAGAGCCTCGCCGATCTGCTCGACCTCGCCGACCGGGAGCTGGGGGACTTCTGATGACCGACACCGACCGCACGAACGACCGCACCACCGCACGAGGAGCCACCGCGTTGTCCCAGGAACAGACCGACGACCGCAAGGTCGTGGAGACGCTCAAGCGCCTGACCACCGACCTGCGCCGCGCCAAGCAGCGGCTGCGCGAGGCCGAGGACCGGGCGCACGAGCCGATCGCGATCGTCGGCATGGCCTGCCGGTACCCCGGGGACGTCACCTCACCGGAGGACCTGTGGCGGCTCGTGCTCGACGGCCGGGACGCCATGGGCCCCTTCCCCACCGACCGCGGCTGGGACCTGGCGGCCCTCTTCGCCGACGACCCCGAGCGCTTTGGCACCAGCCACACCCGCGAGGGCGGATTCCTGCACGACGCGGGCGAGTTCGACGCCGGCCTGTTCGGCATCAGCCCCCGCGAGGCACTCGCCACGGACCCGCAGCAGCGGCTGCTCCTGGAGACCGCCTGGGAGGCCGTCGAACGCGCCGGCATCGACCCCACCTCCCTGCGCGGCAGCCGCACCGGCGTGTACGCCGGCGTGATGTACCACGACTACGGCACCGGGGCCGACCCGCTGCCCGAGGGCGTCGAGGGCTACCTCGGCCTCGGCACCGCGGGCAGCGTGGCCAGCGGCCGGATCGCCTACACCCTGGGCCTCGAAGGCCCCGCCGTCACCGTCGACACCGCCTGCTCCTCCTCGCTCGTCGCCCTGCACTCCGCGGTCCGCGCGCTGCGCGCCGGGGAGTGCACGATGGCCCTGGCGGGCGGTGCGACCGTCCTGTCCACCCCGGCCGTGTTCGTGGACTTCTCCCGGCAGGGCGGCCTCGCCGCCGACGGGCGCTGCAAGTCCTACTCCGCCGAGGCCGACGGCACCGGCTGGTCCGAGGGCGTCGGCATGCTCCTCGTCGAACGGCTCAGCGACGCCGAACGCCTCGGCCACCCCGTCCTGGCCGTGCTGCGCGGCTCCGCGGTCAACCAGGACGGCGCCAGCAGCGGCCTCACCACCCCCAACGGGCCGGCCCAGCAAAGGGTCATCCGGCAGGCGCTGGCCGACGCCCGGCTCACCACCGCCGACCTGGACCTCGTGGAGGGCCACGGCACCGGCACCCCGCTCGGCGACCCGATCGAGGTGCAGGCCCTGCTCGCCACCTACGGCCAGGACCGCGCCGAACCGCTCTGGCTCGGCTCGGTGAAGTCCAACATCGGCCACACCCAGGCCGCCGCCGGCGTCGCCGGCGTCATCAAGGCCGTCATGGCGCTCCGGCACGGCGTGCTGCCCGGCACCGCCCACCTCACCGAACCGACCCCGCAGGTCGACTGGACCGCCGGCGCGGTGGCACCTCTGCGCGAGCCCCGCGCCTGGCCCGAGACCGGCCGGCCGCGCCGCGCCGCGGTGTCCTCCTTCGGGATCAGCGGCACCAACGCCCACATCGTCCTGGAACAGGCCCCCGCCACCGATTCCGCAGCGGTGGAGGCCGCAGGAGACCAGGCTCCCGCCGCGCCGCAGGTTCCCGCCGCGCGTCAGCCTGCCGGGGACCAGAAATCCCCCGCGGCCCATACGCCCACCGCACCGGCATCCGCCGGTCTCCGGCCGGCACCGGCCGCCCTCCCCGTCCCCCTGTCGGCCGCCACCGGGGCCGGTGTCCGCGCCCAGGCGCTCCGGCTCGCCGCCCACCTCGCCGAGCACCCCGAACTCGCGCCGCAGGACGTCGCGTTCAGCGCCGCCACCACCCGCGCCGCGCTGTCGTCCAGGGCCGTCGTACTCGCCGACGACCGGGCCGGGCTGCTGGCCGCCCTCACCGCACTGGCCGAGGACCGGCCCAGCCCCGCCGTCGTCACCGGCACCGCCGCGGCCGGCACACGCCGGATCACCTTCGTCTTCCCCGGCCAGGGCGCCCAGTGGGCCGGCATGGCCGTACCCCTGCTGGAGACCTCGCCGGCGTTCGCGGCGACATGGGCCGCATGTGCCCGCGCCCTCGCCCCCTGGGTGGACTGGTCGCCGGACGAGGCGATCCGTTCCCCGCAGGCCCTCGAACGCGTCGACGTCGTCCAGCCCGTGCTGTGGGCCGTCATGGTCAGCCTCGCCGGCCTGTGGCGGGCCGCGGGCGTCCGGCCCGACGCCGTACTCGGCCACTCGCAGGGCGAGATCGCCGCCGCCTGCGTCGCCGGCGCCCTGTCCCTCGAGGACGGCGCGAAGGTCGTCGCGCTGCGTGCCAAGGCCCTGCTCGCCCTCGCGGGCCGCGGCGGCATGCTGTCCGTCCCGCTGCCCGAGGCGGAGGTCCGCGCCCGCCTCGACAGCCGCCCCGGCCTCGGCATCGCCGCCGTCAACGGGCCGTCCACGGTGGTGGTCTCCGGCGAGACGGCGGCCCTCGACGCCGCCCAGGCCGCCTGGGAGGCCGACGGCATCCGGGTACGCCGCATCCCCGTCGACTACGCCTCCCACTCCCCGCACGTCGCCGAGGTCCGCGACCGTCTCGCCGCCGACCTCGCCGGCATCACCCCGCGCCCGGCGGACGTGACCTTCCTGTCCACCCTCACCGGAGAGCCGCTCGACACCACGGAACTCGACGCCGGCTACTGGTACCGCAACCTGCGCGAGCCGGTCCGCTTCGAGGCGGCCACCCGGCGCGCCCTCGAACAGGGCCACCGCCTGTTCATCGAGGTCGGCCCGCACCCCGTGCTCACGCTCGGCGTCCAGCAGACCGCCGAGGCGATGGACGTCCCCGCCACCGCGATCGCCACCCTCCGCCGGGACCAGGGCGACCTGCTCCGCTTCCGCACCGCGCTGGCCGAGGCCGCCGTCCTCGGGGCGCCCGTGGACTGGGCCGCCGAACTCGCGCCGTACGCGCCCCGCCGGGTCGATCTGCCCACCTACGCCTTCCAGCGCGAGCGCTACTGGCTCACCCCGCAGCGGCGCGCCGCCCTGGCCGCCGGCACCGGCACCGACCCCTGGGACGGCCGGTTCTGGGACCTCGTGGACCGCGCCGACGTCGAGGAACTCTCCCGCGCGCTTGGCGTGGACGGCGACGACCCGCTCACCGCCGTCGTACCGGCCCTGTCCCGCTGGCGCCGCCTGCTGCGTGACCAGTCCGCCGTGGACAGCTGGCGCTACACCGTCACCTGGGAACGGCTCGCCGTCCCCGACGACGCCCGGCTGACCGGGCCGTGGCTGCTCGTCGTACCCGCGGCACGGGCCGGCGACCCGCTCGCCGCGCGGTGCGCCGCCGCGCTCACCGCGCACGGCGCCGAGGTCACCACGCTCACCCTGGACGCGGACGACACCGACCGCGACGCGCTCGCGGCCCGGCTCGCCGGCCTCAGCCCGGCAGGGGTGCTGTCCCTGCTCGCCCTGGACGACGCCCCGCACCCCGGGCACCCCGCCCTGCCCACCGGGCTGGCCCTGACCGTGGCCCTCGTGCAGGCCCTCGGCGACGCGGGCGTCACCGCGCCGCTGTGGTGCGCCACCCGGGGTGCCGTCGCCACCGGCCCCGCCGACCGCGTCACCGCACCGGCCCAGGCGCAGACCTGGGGCCTCGGCCGCGTCGTCGCGCTGGAACACCCCGAGCGCTGGGGCGGCCTGATCGACCTGCCCGCCGAGTGGGACGAACGCGCCGCCGGCCGGCTGGCCGCGCTGCTCGCCGGCCCCGGCGACGAGGACCAGACGGCCCTGCGCGCCACCGGCGTGTCCGCCCGCCGCCTGACCCGGGCGCCGCTCGGCACCGAGCCCGCCCCCCGGCCGTGGCGGCCGGCCGGCACCGTCCTGCTCACCGGCGGCACCGGGGCCCTCGGACCGCACCTGGTGCGCTGGCTGGCCGAGCAGGGCGCCGAGCGCATCGTGCTGCCCGGCCGCCGCGGCGCCGCCGCCCCCGTCGCGGCCGAGCTGACCGCCGAACTGGCCGGCACCGGCACCGAGCTGCACTTCCCGGTGTGTGACGTCACCGACCGCGCCGAACTGGCCGCCCTGGTCGACGGACTCGACGCGGCCGGCACCCCGGTGCGCAGCGTCCTGCACGCCGCCACCGCCCTCGAACTGCGCCCGCTGGCCGACACCCCCGTCGACGCGTTCGCCGGCCAGACCGCCGCCAAGGTGCTCGGCGCCCAGCACCTCGACGCACTCTTCGCCGACCGGGACCTGGACGCCTTCGTGCTGTTCTCCTCGGTCGCCGGCGTCTGGGGCAGCGGACTGCACGCCCCCTACGCCGCCGCCAACGCCTACCTCGACGCCCTCGCCGAGGACCGCCGCGCCCGCGGCCTGGCCGCGACCTCGATCGCCTGGGGCATCTGGGCCGCCGTCAACGAGTGGGACGGCGTGAACGAGGACGTCGACCCCGAGCGCGTCGGCCGCCAGGGCCTGCCGTTCCTCGACCCCGGCCTGGCCGTCGCCGGGCTGCGGCAGAGCCTCGACCACGACGAGACCACCGTGGTGATCGCCGACGTCGACTGGACCCGGTTCGTCCCCGTGTTCTGCTCCGCGCGCCGCCGGCCGCTGCTGGAGTCCGTGCCCGAGGCCGCCGCCGTGCTGCGCACCGCCACCGTCGACACCGGCACCGTCTCCGCGCTGCGCGAGCGGCTCGGCGCCCTGCCCGAGGCCGGGCGCCGACGGGCCGTCACGGAGCTGGTCCGCGAGCACGCCGCCGCCGTCCTCGGCCACGGCTCGCCCACCGCGCTGCCCGCCGACCGCGCCTTCCGGGACGTCGGCTTCGACTCCATCACCGCGGTCGAGCTGCGCAACCGGCTCCGCTCGGCCACCGGCCTGTCCCTGCCCGCCACCCTCGTCTTCGACCACCCGTCGCCCGCCGCGCTGGCGGACCACCTCCTCGCGCTGGCCTTCGACACCGCTTCGGCCGACATCGCGGCCCCGGGCGCCCGCGGCGCCGCCGATGACGACGACCCGATCGCCATCGTCGGCCTGGGCTGCCGCTACGCCGGCGGCGTCACGTCCCCCGACGAGCTGTGGCAGCTCGTCGTGACCGGCCAGGACGCGGTCGGCGGGCTGCCCACCGACCGCGGCTGGGACCTCGACGCGCTCTACGACGCCGACCCCGACGCCCGGGGCCGCAGCTACGTCCGCCAAGGGGCCTTCCTCACCGACCCGGCCGGCTTCGACGCCGCGTTCTTCGGCATCGCCCCGGCCGAGGCCCGGGCCACCGACCCGCAGCAGCGGCTGCTGCTGGAGACCGCCTGGGAGGCGTTCGAACACGCCGGCATCGACCCCACCGCCCTGCGCGGCGGACGCGTCGGCGTCTTCGCCGGCGCCAACGTCGGCGACTACGCCTCCAGCCGCGGCCCCGGCGCCGGCGGCTCCGACGGGCAGCTGCTCACCGGCAACGTGCCGAGCGTGATCTCCGGCCGGATCGCCTACACCTTCGGCTTCGAGGGCCCGGCCGTCACCGTGGACACCGCCTGCTCGTCCTCCCTGGTCGCACTCCACCTGGCCTGCCAGTCGGTGCGCAGCGGGGAGAGCGACCTCGCCCTGGCCGGCGGTGTCGCGCTGATGTCCAGCCCCGCCGCGCTGATCGGCTTCTCCGCGCAGCGCGGCCTGTCCGGCGACGGCCGCTGCAAGGCCTTCGCGGACGCCGCCGACGGCACCGGCCTCGCCGAGGGCGTCGGGCTGCTGCTGGTGGAACGCCTCTCCCGGGCCCGCGCCCAGGGCCACCGCGTCCTCGCCCTCGTCCGCGGCTCGGCGATCAACCAGGACGGCGCCTCCAACGGCCTCACCGCTCCCAGCGGCCCCGCCCAGCGGCGCGTCATCACCGCCGCGCTCGCCGACGCCGGACTGCGGCCCGCCGCCGTGGACGCCGTGGAGGCCCACGGCACCGGCACCCGCCTCGGCGACCCCATCGAGGCCCAGGCCCTGCTCGCCACCTACGGCCAGGACCGCACCGAACCGCTCTGGCTCGGCTCGGTGAAGTCCAACATCGGCCACTCCCAGGCCGCCTCCGGCGCGGCCGGCGTCATCAAGACGGTGCAGGCGCTGCGGCACGGCCTGCTGCCCGCCACGCTGCACGTCGACCGGCCCACCGGCCAGGTCGACTGGAGTACCGGGGCGGTCGCGCTGCTGACCGAGCCACGGGACTGGCCGGCCGTGGACCGGCCGCGACGGGCGGCCGTGTCGGCGTTCGGCCTGTCCGGCACCAACGCCCACGTCATCCTCGAACAGGCCCCCGCCGAGGACTCCACCCCGTCCGCCCCCGCACCGGTGCGGCCGGTGGTGTGGCCGGTGCACGGCCGTACCCGCGACGCCCTGCGCGCCCAGGCGGCACGGCTGCGCACGCATCTTCAGACCCGCCCCGACGTCCGCCCCGCCGACGTCGGCTGGACCCTGGCGGCGGGCCGGTCCGTGTTCGACCACCGGGCCGTGGTGCTCGGCACCGACCGCGCCGACCTGCTGCGCGGACTCGACGCCGTCGCCGCCGGCACCCCCGACCCCGCGGTCGCCGACGGCGCGGCCGACGGTGCCGACCGGGTCGTGTTCGTCTTCCCCGGGCACGGCGCCCAGTGGCCCGGCATGGCCAGGCAACTCCTCGACGACTTCCCGGTGTTCCGGGACAGCGTGCTCCAGTGCGCGGACGCCTTCGCCGAGTTCGTCGACTGGTCCCTGCTCGACGTGCTCCGCGACGAGGAGGGGGCGCCGCCGCTGCACCGGGTCGACGTGGTCCAGCCGGCCCTGTTCACCATGATGGTGTCGCTGGCCGCGCTGTGGCGCTCGTACGGCGTGGAGCCGTCGGCGGTGGTCGGCCACAGCCAGGGCGAGATCGCCGCCGCCTACGTGGCGGGCGCCCTGGACCTGCGGGACGCCGCCCGGATCGTCGCCACCCGCGGCAAGGCGTGGCTGACCCTGGCGGGCACCGGCGGCATGGCCTCCGTGGCGATGCCCCGCGCCGAGGCGGCCGAGCGGCTGCGGCCGTGGGGCGACCGCCTGGACATCGCGGCCGTCAACGACCCGCGCTCCGTCACCGTCGCGGGCGACCTCGACGCACTGGAGGAGTTCCTGACCGGCCTGGAGGCGGAGGGCATACGGGTCCGGCGGGTGCGCCAGATCGTCGGCGCGGGCCACACCGCGCACGTCGACGCGCTGCGCGACCAGCTGATCGAGGCCCTCGCGCCGACCGCGCCGCGTTCCGCGCCGATCGCGTTCTGCTCCACGGTCACCGGGGGACTGCTCGACACCGCCGGGCTCGACCACCACTACTGGTACCGCAACGCCCGCCGGACCGTCCTGTTCGAACAGGCTGTCCGCACGCTGGGGGAGCAGGGTTACGGCCCCTTCCTCGAGATCAGCGCGCACCCGATGTTCGCCGTCGCCGTGCAGCAGACCCTGGAGGAGACCGGCGGCCCGGCCACCGTCCTCGCCACGCTGCGCCGCGACGAGGGCGGGCGCGACCGGTTCCTGCGCGCCGCCGCCGAGGCCCACGCGGCCGGCCTCACCGTCGACTGGCGCCCGGCCTTCGCCGGCACCGGCGCCCGTACGACCGAACTGCCGACGTACGCCTTCCAGCGCACCCGGCACTGGCTGGAGCCGGGCGGCGGCAGCGGCGACGTGACGGCCGCCGGGCTGGCACCGGCCGGGCATCCGCTGCTCGGCGCCGCGGTCGAACTCGCCGACGGAGCGCTGGTGCTCACCGGCCGGCTCTCCGGCACCGCACAGCCCTGGCCGGGGCCCGAGGCACCCGCCGCCGCGCTGGTCGACCTCCTCCTGACCGCCGCCGACCGGGCGGACTGCGCGGGCATCGGCGAACTGACCGCGTACGAGCCGCTGCTCGTCCCGGCCGGCGGCGCCGACACCCGGGTGTCCGTCAGCGCCCCGGACGCGGCGGGCACCCGCACGGCCGCCGTCCACACCCGCACCGCCGACGGTCCGTGGACCCGCCACGCCGAGGCCACGTTGACCACCGGGCCGACCCCCGGCGAGCCCCTGACGGACTGGCCACCGTCCGACGCGGAACCGCTGCCGCTGGACGCGTGGGCCGGGCATACGAGAGCGCCGGAACCGACCGCGCCGGGACCGCGGGATCCGGAGCGGACGGGCTCTCAGGTGCCCCTCGCGGAGCCGACCGTGCCCGGACCGTGGGATCCCGAATCGCCGGTCGTGCGGGTGCCTGTTGTGGGGGCGGCCGCTCCGGGGGGTGCCGGGCGTGCCGGGGCGGCCGTGGTCGCCGTATGGCAGCGGGGGGCCGACCTGTTCGCCGAGGTGGCGCTCGAGGAGGACGCCGCCCAGCGGGCCGACGCGTTCGCGTTGCACCCGCTGTTGCTGGACGCGGCCCTGGAACCGGTGCTCGACGGCGAGTTGGTGCCCGTCGCGTGGTTGGGTGTCCGCCTGCACGCGACCGGGGCGCGGACCCTGCGGGTGCGTGCGGAGCGGACCGGACCGGACACCGTGGCGCTCACCCTGGCGGATCCCGAGGGCGGCCCGGTGCTGACCGCCGACACCGTCCGGCTCGGCCCCGCGCCCGGCGCGGGAGCCGGCCGGCGGATCGGCAGGGACGCGCTGTTCCGGATGGACTGGGCGCCGGTGCCGCTCGCGCCGGCCGCGCCCGGCCGCTGGGCGGTGCTCGGGGCCGACCCGCTCGGCGCCGCGGACACCCTGCGCGCCCTCGGCCACACCGTGCACGTCGCCGACGGCCCGGCCGGCCTGGCCGAGGTGCCCGACGCGGTGCTGCTCACCGCCGTAGGCGCTCCGGGCGAACCGCCCGCCGAGGCACGCACCGTGCTGCACGGCACGCTCGCCACCCTCCAGGCACTGCTCGCCGACGACCGGTTCGCCGCCGTACCGCTCGTGGTGCTCACCCGGGGCGCGGCCGACGCGGCGGACGACCTCGCCGGCGCCGCGGCCTGGGGCCTGGTCCGCTCCGCACAGTCGGAGCACCCCGGCCGCTTCGTGCTGGCCGACATCGACGACGACCCCCGCTCCTGGCGGGCGCTGGGCGCCGTACCGGCCGGCGGGGAACCGCAGTTGGCGCTCCGGGCCGGCGAGGCCACCGTGCCGCGGCTGGCCCGGCTCGCGCCGCCGGACGGCCCGGTGCCGTGGGACCCGGACGGCACCGTCCTGGTCACCGGCGCCTCCGGAGACCTCGGCGCGCTGGTGGCCAGGCACCTGGTGGCCGCCCACGGGGTACGGCACCTCGTCCTCGCCTCCCGGCGCGGCCCGGCCGCCCCCGGCGCGGCCGAACTCCGCGCCGAGCTGCGCGAGTCGGGCGCCGTCACGGTCACGCTCGCGGCCTGCGACGCCGCCGACCGCAAGGCGCTCGCGGAGCTGCTCGCCGCCGTCCCGGACGAGCACCCGCTCACCGCCGTCGTGCACAGCGCCTCCGTCCTCGACGACGGCGTGTTCGCCGCCCTCGACCCGCACCGACTGGACACCGCGCTGCGCCCGAAGGCCGACGCGGCCTGGCACCTGCACGAACTGACCCGGCATCTGAACCTGTCCGCCTTCGTGCTGTTCTCGTCCGTGGCCGGCACCTTCGGCGGCCTCGGCCAGGGCAACTACGCGGCGGGCAACGCCTTCCTGGACGCGCTGGCCCGCCACCGCCGCGCCCAGGGCCTCCCGGCGACCTCCGTGGCCTGGGGCTGGTGGGCCGAACGCGCCGCCAAGAGCGGCCACGGCACGGTCGCCGACACGCCGGTCGCCGTCAACGGCATGACACCGCTGTCCGAGGAGCAGGGCCTGGCCCTGTTCGACGCGGCCTGCCGCGGGGACGAGCCGTTCGTGGTGGCCGGCGCCCTGCACCTGCGCTCGCTGCGCGCGGCGGCCGACGAACTGCCGGCTCCGCTGCGCGGCCTCGTCCGGGCACCCGCCCGCCGGGCCGCCGCCCAGGCCGGGACGAGCGCGCCGACGGTGGCCGGGGAGCTGGCCGGCCGTACGCCCGCCCAGCGGGAGGCGTTCCTGGTGGACCTGGTGCGCGCCGAGGCCGCGCTCGTCCTCGGCCACGCGGGCCCGGACGACGTACCGGCCCACCACCGGTTCCTCGACCAGGGATTCGACTCGCTGGCGGCACTGAAACTGCGCAACCGGCTCGCCGCCGTCACCGGGCTGCGGCTGCCGCCGACGCTGGTCTTCGACCACCCCACCCCGACCGAGCTGGCCCGTCGTCTGCTGGCCGAACTCGCCCCGTCCGCGGACGCGGAACCGCCCGCGTTCGACGACGAGGACGCCGCCACGGCCGTCCTGGTCCTGGAGGAACTCGGCCAGTTGGACGAGGCGATCACCCGGCTGCCCGCCGACGGGCCGGAACGCGCCCGGATCGCGGGCCTGTTGGCCGACCTGCTGGCCAGGTGGGGGCGATGACGTTGCACACAGCACTGGCGACAGGCCAGGGGCCGTCCGATAGCATCGCCATGATCGCTACGGCAGGGCGGCCCGACCGCTGCCCCAACCGAATCGCGCCACGGGGGCAGGTACGGCCGACGGCGATCGCAACGCGTGAGCGGGCGGGCACGACCGGCGCCGCACACACGCACACAAGGGGGAACTGATGGAGAACGTGCAGGCCTGGGTGCTGCCCGAAGGTCCGCAGAACACATCCGGCGGCCCGGTGCGCGGTGAGCTGACCCTCACCCGCATCCCGATCGCCTCCCCCGGCGAACACGAGGTACTGGTCGAGCCCCTCGTCGGCTGCTGGGAGGCGAACATGGAGCACGCCCTCGCGCGCAGCCCCGTCGACATCGTCCGGCAGCGCGGCGAGGAGCGGATCGTCCTCGGCACCTGCGGCGTCGTCCGCGTGCTGCGCACCGGCTCGGCCGTGCGCGGACTACGGGAGGGCCAGGAGTGCCTGTGGATCCCGTTCGGCCAGGCCGACCGCAACGGCTACGCGGAGACCATCTGCGCCTACGACGCGCCGGGCTCTCCCGGCCTGCTGGCCGAGCGCATGGTCGTACCCGCCGACCGGCTCGTGCCGCTGCCGTCCGGCGGACGGTACCCGGTGGAGCGCTGGGCGCCGTTCGCCCGGTACTTCACCGCGTGGGACAACTGGCGCGTCACCAGCCGGTGCTGGCGCAGCCAGGTCGACGACGCCTGGGACGAGCAGCCGCTCGTCCTCGGCTGGGGCGGCGGGGTCGTCTTCGCCGAACTCGAACTGGCCCGCCGCGAGGGGTTCCGCACGGCGATGGTCTCCGGCCGGGAGAGCCGGCTGAAGGAGATCGCCGCCTCGGGCGCGATCGCCGTCGACCGCCGCGAGTTCCCGGACCTCGACCATCTGCGCGCCAAGGAGTCCACCGACCCCGACGCCATGGACCGCTACCGCGCCTCCGAGGCACGGTTCCTGGAGATCGTCGGCGAACTCTCCGGCGGCCACGGTGTCTCCATCTTCCTGGACAACCTCGGCGGCGGCCTGCACCGGGCCACCATGAAGAGCCTGGCCCGCGAGGGCGTGGTGTCCACCGTCGGCTGGAAGACCGGCATGCGGCTGTGGAACCTGCGCGCCACCGAGTGCATCAGCCGGCACATCCACGTGCACACCCACGCCTGGCGCCTGCAGGACGCCGCCCGCATCCGCGACGTCCAGCAGGAGACCGGCTGGCTGCCCGACATCGCCGACGACCCGGTGACCCCGTTCGCGCGCGTCCCCGAACTGGCCGACGCCTACGGCCGGGACGACCTCGACACCTACTTCCCGCTGTTCTCCGGCGCCGGGAGGGGCTGAGCCGATGAGCCCGCGTTCCTATGACGTGGCGGTCGTCGGCATGGCCTGCGCGTTCCCCGGTGCCCCGGACCTCGGCCGGTACTGGGCCAACGTCGTGGCCGGTGCCGACGCGGTCACCGACGTGCCCCCGGACCGCTGGTCCGCCGACCGCCACTGGGCCGGGGCCGAGGCGGCACCCGGCGAGCAGTCGCCGTCCAAGCGGGGCGGTTTCCTGCCGCCGCTGCCCTTCGACGCGCTCGCCCACGGAGTGCCGCCCACCTCCCTCGGCGGCATCGAGCCCGCGCAGCTGCTCGCCCTGGACACCGCCGGCCGGGCCCTGGCCGACGCCGGGTACGACGAGCGGCCGTTCGACCGGGAGAGCACCTCGGTGATCTTCGCCGCGGAGGCGGGGGCCGACCTCGCCTCCGCGTACGCGGCGCGGTCGCTGCTCGGGCAGCACCTCGGCACCGTCCCGGAGGAGCTGGACGCACGGCTGCCCCGGCTGACCGAGGACTCCTTCCCCGGCACCCTCGCCAACGTCATCGCCGGCCGGATCGCCAACCGCCTGGACCTCGGCGGCCCCACCTACACGGTGGACGCGGCCTGCGCCTCCTCGCTGGCCGCGCTCGACCAGGCCTGCAAGGAACTCCTCGCCAAAACCAGTGACATGGTGCTGTGCGGCGCGGTCGACACCCACAACGGACTCCACGACCACCTGCTGTTCGGCTCCGTGCGGGCACTGTCGCCCACCGGCCGCTGCCGCGCCTTCGACGCCTCGGCCGACGGCATCGTCCTCGCCGAGGGCGTCGCCTGCCTCGTGCTGAAGCGGCTCACGGACGCCGAACGGGACGGCGACCGGGTCTACGCCGTGATCAAGGCCGTCGGCGCGGGCAGCGACGGGCGCGGCCTCGGCCTGACCGCGCCCCGGCCCGAAGGCCAGCGGCGCGCCCTGGAACGCGCCTACGCCCTCGCGGGAGTGTCCCCCCGCGAGGTCGGCCTGGTCGAGGCCCACGGCACCGGCACCGTACTGGGGGACCGCACCGAACTCGAGACGCTCACCGAGGTGTTCCGCACCGCGGGCGCCCGGCCCGGCGCCTGCTCGCTCGGCTCGGTGAAGTCCCTCATCGGCCACGCCAAGTGCGCGGCCGGCATGGCGGGACTGATCAAGGCGGTGCTCGCCGTGCACACCGGCGTCCGGCCGCCCACCCGGCTCACCGAGCCCAACGCGGCCTGGGACCCGGCCACCAGCCCGTTCGCCTTCGACACCGCGGCCCGCCCCTGGGCCGAGCCGCACCGCGTCGCCGGCGTCAGCGCGTTCGGCTTCGGCGGGGTGAACTACCACGCCGTCGTGGCCGCCCCCGCCCCGGACCCCGCGACCGCGACCGCGCCCCGGCCCGCCGGACTGCTGCTGTTCCGCGGCACCGAGGACGAGGTCCGCGACGCGCTGCGGGACCTGGCCGGCCGGCTGGCCGACGGGACCGTACCGGCGTCCGCCCTGACCGGTGTCACCGGAACCGGCCCGACCCGGGTCGCGATCGTCACCGAGGACACCGACGCGCTGCGCGAGCAACTCGACCTCGCGCTGCGGCTGGAGGACCGCCCCGAGCGCGGCGTCCACGCGGGCGACGGCAGCCGGCAGCCTGTCGCGCTGCTGTTCCCGGGACAGGGCAGTCAGCGGCCCGGCATGCTGGCCGACCTGTTCGTCGCGTTCCCGCGGCTGCACCGGTTCCTGCGCGCCGAACCGGCGCTGGCCGGTGCCGTCTTCCCGCCCGCCACGTTCGGCGGCGACCCCCCGCGCCTGGTCGACACCCGGCTCGCCCAGCCCGCCCTCGGGCTCGGCGGCCTGGCCGCCCTGGACCTGCTGCGGGCCTGCGGCGTCGAACCCGACATGGCCGCCGGGCACAGCTACGGCGAACTGCCCGCGCTCGCCGCCGCCGGCGCCCTCCCCGAGGACGCCGTACTGCCGCTCAGCGGCGCCCGGGCCGAGGCCATGCACACCGCGGCGGGCCGGGACCCCGGCGCGATGGCCGCCGTCGCCGCGCCCGCCGGCCCGGTCGCCGACCTGCTCGCCCGCCACGGCCTGGCGGACGACGTCGCTCCGGCCAACCACAACGCCCCCGGACAGCTGGTGCTCGCCGGCTCCGCGGCCGGCATCGACGCGGCCGTCGCCGTGCTGCGGGAGGCCGGGCACACCGCCAAGCGGCTCCCGGTCGCGGCCGCCTTCCACAGCCCGCGGATGGCCCCGGCCGTCGACGCGTTCGCCACCGCCCTGGCCGGCCAGGGCCTGCGCACGCCCCGGCTGCCCGTCTGGTCGGGCGCCACCGCCCGGCCGTACCCGGCGGACCCCGAGGCGATACGCACCCTGCTCGCCGGTGCCCTCGCCCGCCCGGTGCGGTTCGCCGAGCAGATCGAGGACATGTACGCCGCCGGTGTCCGCGTCTTCGTGGAGGCGGGCCCGGGCACGGTCCTGACCCGCCTGGTCGGCGAGGTGCTCGCCGACCGCCCGCACACCGCCCTGTCTGTGGAGGCCCCGGGCCGCCCCGGCCTCGCCCACCTGCTCGGCACCCTCGCCGCGCTCGCCGTACGCGGCACACCCGTACGGCTGGACGAACTGACCGGCGACCACACCGCGTCGTCCGAGCCGGGCCCCGCGCCCGCCGGATGGACCGTCGACGGTCACCTGGTGCGGACCGCGGACGGCACGCCGGTACCCGGCGGACTCCAGCCGGCCGGACCGCCCGTCACCCTCACCGGCGGCGGCAGCGCGGACGGCCGCGACGGAACCGTCATCGAGTTCCTGCGCGCCACCGAGCGGATCGTGGCCGCGCAGCAGGAGGTCATGCTCCGCTACCTCGGCACGGACGCCCCCGCCCCCGAGCCCCCCGCCGAGGACACAGCCTCTCCGCGGCCCGCCGAGACCGCCGCACCCACGGTCCTGGAACTGGTCGCCGCACGCACCGGCTACCCGCCCGCCATGCTCGACCCGGACCTGGACCTGGAAGCCGCCCTCGGCGTCGACTCGCTCAAACGCACCGAGATCGCCTCCGCGTTGCTGCGCGGCACCCCGCACGCGGACGCCGTCGGCCGACTCGCCGACCTGCGCACCATCCGCTCGATGACCGACTGGCTCACCGCTCACACCGTTTCCGGCACCACCACCCACGAGGCTGAACGGGACTCCGAGGGCCTGCCCCTCGGCCCGCCGAACGCCGTGTTCCAGGCGGCCGAGTCGGGTCCCGAAGCCCTGCCCACCGGCCCGTCGACCCCGCCCGCCGGCCGCGCGGCTGAACGAGACTCCGAGAGCCTGCCCGCCGCACCGGCGGCCACCGTCCGCCACGTCGTCGAGACCGTGCCCGAAGAACGCCCCGTCGGCCCGTCAGTGACCGTCACCCGGGCGGCCGTCAGCGGCGGTGGCGAGGTCGGGGACGCGGTGGCCGCCCTGCTCAAGGAGCGCGGTGCCGAGGTCGTCAGTGACCCCGTCGGCTGTGACGCGCTGGTGCTGCTCGACGCCCTCGACGGCGGCGACGGGGTGCTGCCCGGCCGGTTCGCCGGGATACGGGCGGCCGTTCTGGGCGGCGTACGCACCCTGCTGCTGGCCACCTGCCACGAGGCCGGACATGCCGGTGGCGGCCTGCACGGGCTCGCCCGCGCCGTCTCCCGTGAACACCCCGGCCTCGCCGTGGTCGCCGTCGACCTGCCCGCCGGACAGCCGGCCGAGGAGGCGGCGCGCACCCTGCTCGCCGAACTCGGCGCAGGCCGGCCCTCCGTGACCCACAGCGCGGGCCGGCGGGCCGTCTGGCACAGCCGGCCGGCCCCGTTGCCCGACCGCGAGGTCACGCCCGGCGACCTCGGCCTCGACCGCGACTCCGTGGTGCTCCTCACCGGCGGCGCGCGCGGCATCACGGCGCGCATCGCCCGCGCCCTGGCCACGCTCACCGGCTGCCATGTCGAACTCGTCGGCCGCAGCGCACCCGTCGACGGACCCGTCCTGACCGACGTGGACCTGCGCGCCCGCCTGATCGCCGAGGGCGGGCGCGACCCGGCCGGCATCGAGCGCGCGGTCCGCGCCCACGCCGCCGGCCGCCAGGTCCGGCAGTGCCTGGACGACCTCGCCGGGTCGGCCGCGTCCGTGCGCTACCACCGCGCCGACGTACGCGACCCCGAGCGGCTGGGCGCCGTCCTGGACGACGTGTACGACCGGCACGGCCGGCTGGACACCGTCGTCCACGCGGCCGGCCTGGTCCGCGACCGGCTGCTGCGGGACAAGACCCCCGGCGAGTTCGCCGAGGTGTACGACACGAAGGTCACGGGCGCCCGGGCGCTGGCCGCCCGGCTCCGGCCGGGCCTGCGCCACCTGGTGCTCTTCGGCAGCATCGCCGGCGTGACCGGCAACCGCGGCCAGACCGACTACACCGCCGCCAACGACGCCCTGGACACCTTCGCCCGCCAGTGGTCCGGCCGGCTCGCCGACCGGGTCCTCGCCCTGGACTGGGGCCCCTGGGCGGCGGACGCGGGCGGCATGGTCACCGCCGAACTGGAACGGGCGTACCTCCGCAACGGCATCGGCCTGATCGACCCGGACGACGGCGTCCGGGCCTTCCTGCGGGAGCTGGCCTTCGGCCGTGACCCACAGGTGCTGCTCGCCGCCGGGGACCCCGCCGGGTTCGGGAGCACCCTTGACTGACATCCTTCTCGCCGCCGCGGCCGGCCCCGGCGCCCTGCGCGCCGCCCTGCGCTCGGGCCGCCGCGGCGGCACCGGCCCCTGCCGCGTCGCGGTGTACGACCCGATGCCCGAGCGGATCGAGCAGGCCCTCGCCCTGATCGACCGTGGCGAACCCTGGCACGGCGGCAACGACCTCTGGTTCGCGCCCCGGCCCGCACCGCCCGGCGGCACCGTGTTCCTCTTCCCCGGACTGGACGCCCGTACCGGCCCGCCCCCCGACGACGTCCTGCGCTGGCTGGGCCGCCCGGCCGGACCGGCGCCCCGCTCCACCGGCCTCGCCGACCGCACCCGGGCCACACTGCACCTCAACCGGGTGCTCCACACGGCACTGCTGCGGGCCGGCATCGTCCCGGACGCGATGGCGGGGCACAGCGCGGGGGAGTGGAGCGCCCTGTTCGCGGCGGGCCTCTTCGCCGAGCCGGCGTTCGACGACTTCGCCCGCACCATGGGCGCCGCCCCGGTCCCGGACGTGGTCTTCGCCGCCGTCGGTCTGCCCGCCGAGGCGGCGGCCCGGCTCGCCGAGGGGGAGCCACGGGTCGTGCTGTCCCACGACAACGCGCCCGACCAGAGCGTGCTGTGCGGCGACGAGGACGCCGTCGCCCGCTGCCTCGCCCGGATCGCCGACCCCGAGGTGCCCCGCAGGGTGCTGCCGTTCCGGTCCGGCTTCCACTCGCCGATGCTCGCCCCGTATCTGCCGGGCTTCTCCGCCGTGTTCGACCGGGTACCGCTCAACCGCCCCGCCGTCCCGGTCTGGTCCGCGACCACCGTCGCGCCCTACCCGGACGACGAGACGGAGCTGCGCGCCCTGCTGAACCGGCACCTGGTGGAGCCCGTCCGGTTCCGTGCCGTGGTCGAGCGGCTGTACCGGGACGGCGCCCGGGTGTTCGTCCAGGCCGGCTGCGGCAGCCTCACCCGGTTCGTCGCGGCCACCCTCGCCGGCCGCCCGCACCTCACGGTCAGCGCGGGCTCGGCGACCCGGCCCCAGCTCGACCAGCTGCGCTGGGCCGCCGCCGCGCTGTGGGCCGAGGGCCACGCCCCGGACCTGGCCGCGCTCGGCCTGGGACGGCCGGCCGTGCACCCGGCGCCGAGCGCCCACCCGGTGGCCGGCGCCTACGAGGCCGCCGTCGCCGCGGTGAGCGCGTCCGTGGAGACCGTCTACCGGACCTGGAGGGAGCGGACGTGAACCGACAACGACACGCGGTCGTGACCGGATCGTCCAGCGGGATCGGCGCGGCCGTCGCCGCCCGGCTGGCCCGGGCGGGCTGGGCGGTGACCGGCTGGGACCGCAAACCGGGCGACGACACCGGCCTCGCCGACTGGCGCGAGGTGGACGTCTCCGACGCCGAGTCCGTCCAGGCCGCCGCCCGCGAGGTGACCGCGACCGACCTCCTCGTCAACAGCGCGGGCGTCGGCGCGATCGCCCCGTCGGCCGAGCTGAAGCCCCGCACCTGGGAGCGGGTCGTCGGCGTCAACCTCAGCGGCACCTTCTACTGCGCCCAGGCGTTGTTCCCCGCCCTGTCCGCGCGCGGCGGACTCGTGGTGAACCTCGCCTCGGTCATGGCCCACCGTGCCGTTCCCGGCCGCGCCGCCTACTGCGCGTCCAAGGCGGGCGTGGTCATGCTCACGGAGGCGCTCGGCGTCGAATGGGCGGAGCACGGCGTACGTGTGGTGGCCGTCAGCCCCGGCTACGTCCGCACCCCCCTCGTGGCGGAGGGCTTCGCCAACGGCAACCTGGACGAGGCCGCCATCGCCGCCCGCACCCCGCTGGGGCGGCTCGCCGAGCCCGAGGAGATCGCCGACCTCGTCCTGACCCTCACCGGCGCCCCGTTCGCCTACCTCACCGCCACCACCCTGCGCTTCGACGGCGGCTGGACCGCCGACGGCGTGTTCCCCCGCTGAACCCGCCCCGGACCACCCGGACCACCCGGACAAGCTGACCGGACAAGGAGAACCAGCCCGATGCCCGTCACGGACTTCGGCGTCCTCGCGGTCGCCCACGCCCTCGGCGACCCCCGCGACGTCGCCGCCACCGCGGCCGACCACGTCGACGACCCCGACCGCGTCCTGCTCTGGGGCTACCGCGGCTACCACCGCGCCCCGGAGGGCACCACCCCCACCGCGCTCGCCACGCGCGCCGCCGAGAAGGCCCTCGCCAAGGCGGGCGTCGACCCGCGGGACCTCGACCTCGTCGTGGTCGCCGACAGCAGCGTCCCCGAGTACCTGCTGTGGGACACCTCCGCCGCGGTCGCCCGCGCGATCGGCGCCGGCACGACACCGACGCTGCTGCTCACCCAGGGCTGCGCGTCCGGCGTCACCGCCTTCCAGCAGATCGCCGGCACCTTCGCGACCCGCGCCGACGCCGAGACGATCCTGCTGGTCGCCGTCAACCAGGTGAGCGAGGCGCACACCAACCGCATGCGCTTCAACACCCTGCTCGGCAGCGACGGCGCCGCGGCGGCCGTGCTGCGCCGCGGCCACGACCGGCTGCGCTGGCTGGCCACCGAGCAGGTCACCGACCCCACCTACGCCGACTTCTACCGGGTCGAGTACGGCGCCGCCGCCGCCCCGCACGCCCCCGAGGGCACCGGCAACCTGGACATCGACCCGCTGTCCCTGGTGTACCGGCACTTCCGCCGGGAGCCCGAGCACCTGGCGCGGTTCGTCCGCACCCTCAACAGCCGCGTCCGCACCGTGTTCGAGGACGCGTGCGACCGGGCCGAGGTCGACCCGGGCCGGGTGAAGCGGTTCCTGTACCTCAACGACAACCAGGACTCCCTCGCCGACATCGCCAAGGCCGTCGGCGTGCCCCTGGACCGCACCAACGCCGAACTGGCCCGGGACCTCGGCCACTGCGGCGGCGCCGACCAGCTGATCTGCCTGGACACCCTGCTCGAACGCGGCGAGCTGGCCGAGGGCGACGTGATCGCGCTCGCGGGCCTGTCCATCGGCATGCACTGGTACTGCACGCTGCTCGCCGTCTGACCCGGCACCCCCTGCCACGCCATCACGCACACCGGGCAACACCGAGAGAACAACCGAGAGAACAAGAGAGAAGAACGACCATGGCAGAGCTGACCATCCAGGACCTGATCGACATCTTCAACCGCAGCATCGGCGACCAGGACCCGGTGGAGCCCGAGGGCGACCCGTCGGACGTGACGTTCGCCGCGCTCGGCTTCGACTCGCTCACCACGCTGAACGCCGTGCGCCGGATCGAGCGCAAGCACGGCGTCGAACTCGGCGAGAACGTGATCAGCGAGGCCCGTACGCCACGCCAGCTGCTCGACCGAGTCAACGCCGCGCTCTCCGCGGCCTGAAGCCCCAGGAGCGACACGACATGTGCGGAATCACCGGATGGGTGGCCCACGGCGAGGACCTCGCCCGGCACCGGTCCGTCGTCCAGGCGATGACCGACACCATGGGCTGCCGTGGCCCGGACGCCGAGGGCGTCTGGATCGAGGGACCCGTCGCGTTCGGCCACCGCCGGCTGTCCATCATCGACCCGGCGGGGGGCGCCCAACCCATGGTCGCCGAACGCGACGGGCGGACCCTGGCGGCCCTGACCTTCTGCGGCGAGATCTACAACTTCCGCGAGCTGCGCGCCGAACTGGCCGCCCACGGGCACTCGTTCCGCACCAGCAGCGACACCGAGGTGGTGCTCCACGCCTATCTGCAGTGGGGCGCCGGCTTCGCCGCCCGGCTGAACGGCATGTTCGCCATCGGCCTGTGGGACGCGACCACCCGCGAACTGCTGCTGGTCCGCGACCCGATCGGGGTCAAGCCGCTCTACTACGCCCGCACCTCCGACGGCGTGGTGTTCGGCTCGGAACCGAAGGCCGTCCTGGCCCACGGCGGCGTGCCGCGTCGCGCCGACGCCCAGGGACTCGCCGAGATCCTGGACATGGTCCGCACCCCGGAGATCACGCCGTTCGCCGACGTGTCGGAGGTCCGGCCCGGACAGGTGGTGCGGGTGACCGAGGGCGGGCTGACCCGTACCCGGTACTGGCAGCTCACGGCCCGCGAGCACACCGACGACCTGGACACCACCATCGCCACCGTGCGGGAGCTGCTGGACGACATCGTCTCCCGCCAGCTCATCGCGGACGTCCCGGTCGCCACCCTGCTCTCCGGCGGCCTCGACTCCTCGGCCATCACCGCCCTGGCCCAGCGTGCGCTCACCGCCGAGGGACGCGGCCCCGTGCGCTCGTACTCGGTGGACTTCCAGGGCGCGGCCGACGGCTTCGAACCGGACGCGGTCCGCGGTACGGCCGACGCGCCCTATGTCCGGGACTGTGCCGCCCATGTGGGCTCCGACCACCGCGAGGTCCTGCTCGACAGCACCGAGCTGGCCGACCCGGCGGTCCGGGCGGCGATCCTGGGCGCCACCGACCTGCCGCCCGCGTACTGGGGCGACCTGTGGCCGTCGCTCTACCTGCTGTGCCGGGAGATCCGCAAGCGGGCCACCGTGGTGCTGTCCGGCGAGTCCGCCGACGAGCTGTTCGGCGGCTACCGCTGGTACCAGCGCCCGGAGGCGGTCGACGCCCCGACCTTCCCCTGGCTCACCCCGGGCTCGGCCCGCATCTTCGGCGGCAGCTCGCTGATCGACCAGGGTCTGCTGGAGAAGCTGGACCTGGAGGGCTACCGCCGGGAGCGCTATGCCGAGGCCCTCGCCGAAGTGCCCGTGCTGCCCGGTGAGTCCGCGGTCGACCGGCGCATGCGCGAGGTCACCTACCTGAACATCACCCGGTTCATGCAGGCCGTGCTGGACCGCAAGGACCGGATGAGCATGGCCGTCGGCCTGGAGGTCCGGGTGCCGTTCTGCGACCACCGCCTGATGGACTACGTGTTCAACGTGCCCTGGGCGATGAAGTCGTTCGACGGCCGGGAGAAGAGCCTGCTGCGCGCCGCGGTCCGCGATGTGCTGCCGGACTCGGTCCTGGAGCGCACCAAGACGCCCTTCCCCGCCACCCAGGACATCCGGTACGAGCAGGCGCTGCGCGCCGAGCTGCGCGAGGTGCTGGCCGACCCGGACGCGCCGGTGCGGCCGCTGCTCAACACCACCCGGGTCGACCGCGTCCTCGGCCGCGAGCTGGACGACTTCAGCCTGCCGCACGACCGCGGCGGCATCGAGATGGCGCTGTGGCTCAACCGGTGGCTGGTCTCCTACGACGTGACCGTGACCGTCTGACCCTCCGGAGCGCCGCCCGCACGGGCCGGGCGGCGCTCCGGCCCAGCACTCCCGACCTCAACCGCCTTTCGTACACGTACGTTTCGCACACAGCATGTTCCACCAAGGGGGACACATGGCCGACCGGTCCAGCGCAGAGCACCAGTTGTGGCTGCGCACTTTCCACCAGCCGACCCCGGGTGCGCCGCGGCTGCTCTGCCTGCCGCACGCGGGCGGCTCGGCGAGCTTCTACTTCCCCGTCTCCAAGGCGCTGTCGCCCGCGGTGGACGTGCTCGCGGTGCAGTACCCCGGCCGCCAGGACCGCCGCCAGGAGCCCCAGGCGGACTCCGTCCAGGAACTGGCGGAGGGGGTGTTCCGCGCGCTGGACGACCGGGAGGACACGCCCCTGGCCCTGTTCGGCCACAGCATGGGCGCCATGGTCGGCTTCGAGCTGGCCAAGCTCCTGGAGGCCGCCGGGCGGCCGCCCGCGGTGTTCTTCGTCTCCGGCCGCCGGGGCCCGTCCGTCCTGCGGACCGAGAACGTCCACCAGGGCGACGACGCGCGGCTGATCGCGGAGGTCACCAAGCTCGACGGCACCGACGCGGCCCTGCTCCAGGACGAGGAGATGCTGCGCATGATCCTGCCGGCGCTGCGGGCCGACTACCGCGTGGTGGAGACGTACCGGCGCGGCCCCGGACCGCGGCTGAGCTGCCCCCTCGTCGCGATGACGGGAGACGCCGACCCCCGGGTCACCCCCGACGAGGCCCGGACCTGGGCCGAGGAGACCGACGGCGCCTTCGAACTCCAGGTGTACCCCGGTGCCCACTTCTACCTGGTGGCGCAGCAGCAGGCCGTGCTGGACCGGATCCGGGCCACGCTGCGGGCGCTCGCTCCCGCCTCCGGAGCGGTGGCCTGAGCACGTGAACGAGATCCTCAGCGCCATTCTGTCGGCGGAGGCGACCGCCGCCGACCTCGCGGCCCTGCCGCTGCCCGAGTCCTACCGCGCCGTCACCGTGCACAAGGACGAGACGGAGATGTTCACCGGCGTCGACCGGGCCGACAAGGACCCGCGCAAGTCACTGCATCTGGACGAGGTGCCGGTGCCCGAACTCGGTCCGGGCGAGGCCCTGGTGGCGGTCATGGCCTCCTCGGTCAACTACAACTCCGTGTGGTCCTCCATCTTCGAGCCGTTGCCGACCTTCGCCTTCCTGGAGCGCTACGGCCGGCGCGGTGACCTGGCGAAGCGGCACGATCTGCCGTACCACGTGATCGGCTCCGACCTGGCCGGCGTGGTGCTGCGGACCGGTCCCGGGGTGCAGGCCTGGAAGCCCGGCGACGAGGTCGTGGCCCACTGCCTGAGCGTGGAGCTGGAGTCCAGCGACGGACACGACGACACCCTGCTGGATCCCGAGCAGCGCATCTGGGGCTTCGAGACCAACTTCGGCGGTCTGGCGGAGCTCGCCCTGGTGAAGTCCAACCAGCTGATGCCGAAGCCGCGGCACCTGACCTGGGAGGAGGCCGCCGCGTCGGGACTGGTCAACTCCACCGCCTACCGGCAGTTGGTCTCGCGCAACGGCGCGCAGATGAAGCAGGGCGACAACGTCCTCATCTGGGGCGCGAGCGGCGGTCTGGGCTCGTACGCCACACAGTTGGCGCTGGCAGGAGGCGCCTTCCCGGTCTGTGTGGTCTCCTCGCCGCAGAAGGCGGCGATCTGCCGTTCCATGGGCGCCGAGGCGATCATCGACCGTGCTGCCGAGGACTACCGGTTCTGGCGGGACGAGCACACCCAGGACCCCAGGGAGTGGAAGCGCTTCGGCAAGCGCATCCGGGAGCTCACCGGCGGCGAGGACGTGGACATCGTCTTCGAGCATCCGGGCCGTGAGACCTTCGGCGCGTCCGTGTACGTGGCCCGGAAGGGCGGCACGATCGTCACGTGCGCATCCACCTCCGGTTATGAACACCAGTACGACAACCGGTATCTGTGGATGTCACTGAAGCGGATCGTCGGCTCCCACTTCGCGAACTACCGTGAGGCCTGGGAGGCCAACCGGCTGATCGCGAAGGGGAGGATCCACCCCACGCTCTCCGAGGTCTATCCCCTGGAGGAGACCGGACAGGCCGCCCACGACGTGCTCGGCAACCTGCACCAGGGCAAGGTCGGAGTGCTGTGCCTGGCGCCCACGGAAGGCCTGGGTGTGCGGGACGAGCAGACGCGCACCCGGCACATCGACGCGATCAACCGTTTTCGTTCGAAGGAAAGGAAGGAAGGGACGTCATGAGCAACCCGTTCGACAAGGAAGACGGCAGCTTCTTCGTGGTGGTCAACGCGGAGGGACAGCACTCCCTCTGGCCGGCCTTCGCCGAGATCCCGGCGGGCTGGTCGGTCGTCCACGGCGAGGCCGACAAGACGGCCTGTCTGGAGTACGTCGCCGCTCACTGGACCGACATGAGGCCGCGTTCGCTGGTCGAAACGGACCGTTGACCACGTGTCCTACACCGTCCTGCGCTGCCGGCGGGCCGCCATCACCGCGTACACCAGCACTCCGGCGAACAGGAACAGCACGCCCTGGTAGACCGCCGCGTAGCCGGCGCCCGCCATCAGCCAGAGGGAGAAGGCGGCCGCGACCGCGGTGATCACCCCGTCCCGCACCAGCCGGGCGCGGTCCACCGACCCGGCGTTGCCGGAGACCAGGTGGTAGAGCTGCGCGGCCGTCGCCAGCAGATACGGCACGGTCGCGGTGAACGTGGTGACCAGGACCAGGACCTCGAAGATCTTCGTCGAGCCCGACAGGTAGTTGTACGCGGTGAGCAGGGAGGCGAGCACGACCGTGACGCCGACGCCGAAGGTCGGCACACCCCGGCGGCGGCGGGCGAAGGTCGCCGGGAACAGACCGTCCTTGGCGGCGGCGTACGGGGTCTGGGCGCTCAGCAGCGTCCAGCCGTTGAGGCAGCCGGTCATCGAGATCACCGCCGCCGCCGCCACGGCCGTACCGCCCCAGTTGCCGCCGAACATCGCGTTCACGGCGTCCGAGAACGGTGCGGTGGAGTGCACCAGCCGCTCGTGCGGGACCGTGCCGAAGACGGAGAGGGTGCCCAGCAGATACACCAGCGCGGCGCCCGCGGTACCGATCACGGTGGCCCGGCCCACATTGCGGCGGGGGTTCTCGACCTCGCCCGCGCTGACCGCGGCGGACTCCACCCCCAGGTAGGAGAAGAGCAGCAGGGCCGCGGAGGCGGACACCGCGCCGACCGGGCTCTGACCGCTCGAGTTGAACGGCCCGAGCCGCGCCGGGTCGAAGAAGAACAGCCCGCCGACCGCGACGAGCAGCAGCGGCACGAACTTCAGCACCGTGGAGACGAGCTGTACGGCGCCCACGTACCGGGTGCCGGCGAAGTTGGCGACCGCGGGGAGCCACAGCAGGACCAGGGCCGTCAGACACGCGGACCACGGGTGGCCGCCCACGGGTATCAGTACGTCGAGGTAGCCGACGGCGGCCACGGCGAGCGCGGCGTTCGACACCCAGCCGGTGATCCAGTACGTCCAGGCGGCCAGGAAGCCGGCGAAGTCGCCGAAGGCCTCACGGGCGTAGACGTACGGTCCGCCGGTGCGCGGATCCCGCGCGGCGAGCCGGCCGAAGACCAGGGCCAGGGCGATCGCGGCGACGGTCAGTACGACGAACGCGACCAGGCTGATCGTGCCGTAGGGGGCGATGGAGGCGGGCAGCATGAAGATGCCGCCGCCGATGATGTTGCCCATGACCAGTGCGGTGGCCACGGGCAGGCCGAAGCGCCGGGCATGCTTGCTGGTTCCGGAGGGGTCCGTGGCGTCCGTGGTGTCTGCGGTGTCCGTGGTGTCGGCGTGGGTGGTGTCGACGGCCGTGGCCATGTGGGGGTTCTGCCTCTCATCAAACACATGTCCCGGGATCGCCGGAACATGTGTATGGTCCGGGAAGCTCCCATGCACCGCAAAATTGCCGGTTCTTGTCTCGTCCGGCCGGGTCGGGCGCGTAAAAAATGCACAGGAAGGGCACCTGTGCCGCGAAATATTCTGTGGCAGGCTAGTCGCGCTCCCCGCTCGCCGCCCACATACCGCGCACATGCCCCAGATGCCGGGTCATGATCTCGTGTACGGCCGCCTCGTCCCGCTCCAGCAGGGCGTCGAGGAGTTCGAGGTGCTCCTGGGCGGAGGCGAGCAGCCGGCCCGCCCGGACCAGCGCGGTCAGGCCGTAGAGCCGTGAGCGGCCGCGCAGGTCGGCGACGACCTCGACCAGGTGGGCGTTGCCGGCCAGGGCCAGCAGACCGAGGTGGAAGCGGGTGTCGGCCTCGACGTAGGCGATCAGGTCACCGGCCACCGCCGCCGTGACGATCTCCCGGGCCGCCGGGCGCAGCGCCTCCAGCGAGACCCGGTCGGCCGTGCGGGCCAGGGCGGTCACGGTGGGGATCTCGATCAGCGCCCGGATGTGCGTGTACTCGTCCAGCTGCTGGTCGGAGACGGCGGTCACCCGGAAGCCCTTGTTGGGCACGGTGTCGACCAGGCCCTCCTTGGCCAGGTCCAGCATCGCCTCCCGCACCGGCGTCGCCGAGACACCGAAGCGGGCGGCGAGCGAGGGCGCGGAGTAGACCTCGCCGGGCCGCAGCTCGCCCGCTATCAGCGCGGCGCGCAGTGCGTCGGCGACCCGCTCGCGGTAGCTGCTGCGCCGGCCGCCGAGCCGGGGCAGCGCCGGCAGGTCCGATTCCGGCTTGTTCTCATGCTGTGCCATGTCACGCATCACCGGCCGGATTCTAGAGGACGTCCGGGGGAGGGACGTCTAGAGGACGAAGCCCTCCGGGAAGGGGTCGGTGGGGTCGAGCAGATACTGCGCGGTGCCGGTGATCCACGCACGCCCGGTGAAGCTCGGCAGCACGGCCGGGACCCCGGCGACCTCCGTCTCGCCGAGCAGCCGTCCGGTGAACCGGGTGCCGATGAAGGACTCGTTCACGAACTCGGTGTGCAGCGGAAGTACGCCGCGCGCGTGCAACTGCGCCATGCGCGCGCTCGTGCCCGTACCGCACGGGGAGCGGTCGAACCAGCCCGGATGGATGGCCATCGCGTGCCGCGAGTGCCGTGCGGTGGCGCCGGGCGCGTAGAGGTGCACGTGATGGCAGCCGTGGATGGACGGGTCCTCGGGATGCACCGGCTCCGCCTCGGAGTTGATCGCCTCCATCAGCGTGAGGCCGGCCGCGAGGATGTCGTCCTTGTGGGCGCGGTCGAAGGGCAGACCGAAGGCGTCGAGGGGGAGGATCGCGTAGAAGTTGCCGCCGTAGGCGAGGTCGTAGGTGACCGTGCGGCCGTCCGGGAGGGTGATCTTGCGGTCCAGCGCGACGGCGAACGACGGCACGTTCCGCAGGGTCACGTGCCGCGCGGCGCCGTTCTCCACCGCCACCTCGGCCACCACCGGCCCCGCCGGGGTGTCCAGCCGGATCGTGGTCACCGGCTCCACGACCGGGACCATGCCGGTCTCGACCAGCACGGTCGCCACCCCGATCGTGCCGTGCCCGCACATCGGCAGATAGCCGGAGACCTCGATGTAGATCACGCCCCAGTCGCAGTCCGGGCGGCTCGGCGGCTGGAGGACCGCGCCGCTCATCGCGGAGTGGCCGCGCGGCTCGTTCATCAGCAACTGCTTGATGGGGTCGAGGTGTTCACGGAAGTACAGCCGCCGTTCGTTCATCGTCGCACCCGGTACCGTGCCGATCCCGCCGGTGATCACCCGGGTCGGCATGCCCTCGGTGTGCGAGTCGACGGCGTGCAGGACGAGCTTGCTGCGCATGATCCGACTCCCTTGCCTGTACGAGTCCTGCTGCTTATGCGAGTCCCGCGGCGGCGGCCTTCTCGGTGGCTGCCCGGACCTGGGCCTGCTGTTCCGGCGTCAGCGGGAGGCGCGGCGGGCGCACCGGGCCGCCGTACCGGCCGACGACGTCCATGGACAGCTTGATCGCCTGCACGAACTCCGTCCGCGAGTCCCAGCGCAGCAGCGGGTGCAGCTGCCGGTACAGGGGGAGCGCGGTGGTGAGGTCACCGGCCGTCGCGGCCCGGTACAGCTCCGCCGAGGCGCGCGGCAGCGCGTTGGGATAGCCGGCCACCCAACCCTTGGCGCCCGCCACGGCAAGCTCCAGCAGGACGTCGTCGGCGCCGATCAACAGGTCGAGTTCCGGGGCGAGTTCGGCGATGCGGTAGGCGCGGCGGACATCGCCGGAGAACTCCTTGACGCCCTGGATGTGCCCCTCGCCGTGCAGCCGGGCGAGGAGTTCGGGCACCAGGTCGACCTTGGTGTCGATCGGGTTGTTGTACGCCACCACCGGCAGGCCGGACCTGGCCACCTCCGCGTAGTGGGCGACGACGGAACGCTCGTCGGCGCGATAGGCGTTGGGCGGCAGCAGCATCACCGAGGCGCAGCCGGCCTCGCCCGCCTGCTCGGCCCAGCGCCGGGCCTCGGCGGAACCGTACGCGGCGACCCCCGGCATCACCCGCTCACCGCCGATCGCCGCCACGGCCGTCTCCACCACCCGGGCCCGCTCCTCGGGGGTGAGCACCTGGTACTCGCCGAGCGAGCCGTTGGGTACGACGCCGTCGCAGCCGTTCGCGACCAGCCAGGCGCAGTGTTCGGCGTAGCGGTCGTGGTCGATGGACAGGTCGGCGCGGAGGGGGAGCGCGGTGGCGACGAGGACGCCGCGCCAGGGGCGGTTCTCCGGGTGGGGCGTGGGACGGGTCATGCGGGTTCTCCTCCAAGTAGCGTGTGACATATCACTGCTGCGTGGGCTGTGAGGGTGTCTCGTCGTCCGGCAGGCTCGCCAGCACGCCGAGCGGTACCGGGCGTGCGAAGGGCCGACGGCCCGGAGTGAGCGGGCAGCCGGTCAGGTCGGCCACCGCGGGCGCGCACATGCGGCCCTGGCACCAGCCCATGCCGGCCCGGGTGAGCAGCTTCGCGGTGCGCAGGTCGGCGGCGCCGAGCGTCCGGGCGGCCGTACGGACCTCGCCTGCGGTGACCTCCTCGCACCGGCACACCACCGTGTCGTCCGGGATCCGCTCCGCCCAGCCCGCGGGCGGCGCGTACACGGTGTCGAGCGCCGCGAAGAACGCTCGCAGCCGGGTCCTGGCCCGGTCGGCGGTGGCCCAGGCGCGCGGATCGGGCGCGATGCCGTGCAGGCGGGCGGCGGCCGAGCGGCCGGCGATGTGGCCCTCGGCGAGCGCGAGGGCGGCGCCGCCGATACCCGTGCTCTCCCCGGCGGCCCACACCCCGGGCACATCGGTGCGCTGTTCCTCGTCCACCTGGACGTCCGTGCCGTTCAGCGTGCAGCCGAGGGTCTCGGCGAGGTCGGTGTGCGGCAGCATGCCGTGGCCGACGGCGAGGGTGTCGCAGGGGATGCGGCGGGAGCTGCCGGGCCGGATCCGGCCGGTCCGGTCCAGCGCGGCGACGGTGACCGCCGTCAGCCGGTCGGTGCCGTGCGCCTCCACCACGGTGTGCCGGGTCAGCGTGCGCACCCGGTGCCGCAGCAACTGCCCCGCGTACCAGGCGCCTTCGGCGAGCTTGCCGGGCTGCGGGGCGAGGTCCGGCGTCCGGCGCAGCAGGGCCGTGGGGGAGGCCGACTCCACCAGCGCGGCCACCTCGGCGCCCGCCGCGGCGAGCCCGGTCGCCACCGGCAGCAGCAGTGGTCCGGTGCCCGCGACCACCACCCTCCGGCCGGGCAGCACCAGCCCGCCCTTGAGCATGGCCTGCGCGCCGCCCGCCGTGACGACACCGGGAAGCGTCCAGCCCGGGAAGGGCAGTACGCGCTCGTAGCCGCCGGTGGCGAGCAGTACGGCGTCGGCGCGGACGGTGCCCCCCTCCTCCTGTGCGGGGCCGAGCAGGGCGTGCACCGTGAAGGAGTCCGACTCCCGCCGTACGCACCAGACATGGTGGTCCGTCAGGTGCGTGATCCGCCCGGCTGCGATGTGCCGGGCGAGGCCGTCCGACAGGCGCTGCCAGGTGCGCCACTGGTGGTGCAGGGTCTCGGGGCGGCGGGCGTTCAGGGCGGGGGCGGGCTGCCGGTAGAACTGGCCGCCCGCCTGTCCGGCCGCGTCGATCAGGGTGACGCGGACGCCCCGGGCGGCTGCCGCCAGTGCTCCGGCGAGGCCGGCCGGGCCCGCCCCGACGACGGCGAGATGCGCGCGCTCAGTCATCGTCGTGTCCCGTCCCATCCTGGGTGCGGATCTCGTCGCCCGGGTGCACCGGGACCAGGCAAGCCCGTTGATTCGCCCGGCCGTTGACGGCCACCAGACAGTCGAAGCACACCCCGATCCCGCAGAACACCCCACGCGGCCGGCCCGTACCGCGCGTGCTGCGCCAGGCCGTCACGCCCGCCGCCCACAGCGCCGCCGCGACCGTCTGCCCGGGCAGCGCCTCGACGGGCCGTCCGTCCAGGGTGACGACGAAGGCCTCGCCCGGCCGGGCCCGTGCCAACTCCAGGGGATTCACCGGGCTTTGCCTCCGTCGGTGTCGGTGTCGGTGTCGGTGTCGAACCGCTCCGGCCGGAACGGTGTGAGATCCAGTTCCGGTGTCTTTCCGGTGAGCGTCTGTGCGATCAACTGCCCGGTGCCGGTGGCGAGTCCGATGCCGGCGCCCTCGTGGCCGCAGGCGTGGAACAGGCCGGGCACCCTGGGGTCGGGGCCGATCGCCGGGAGATGGTCGGGCAGATACGGCCGGAAACCCGCGTACGTCCGCAGCGCGCGCACCCGCTCCAGGAAGGGGAACAGGCCGATCGCCCCCGCCGCCAGCGCCCGTACCGCCGCCAGCGACAGTGAGCGGTCGAAGCCCACCCGCTCCCGGCTCGCGCCGATCAGCACCGGCCCGGCGGCCGTGCCCTCCACGACCGGTGAGGTGCGCAGGGCGGCCGAGTCGCTCGCCACGTCGGCCACATAGTCCGCCGCGTACACCTTGTGCCGGACCATGAGCGGCAGCGGCTCGGTGACCAGGACGAAGCCGCGCCGGGGGAGCACCGGCAGCCGGACGCCCGCGAGTGCCGCGAGGTCGCCGCCCCAGGTGCCGGCCGCGTTCACCACCGCCGGTGCGTACAGGTCACCCCGGTCGGTGCGGACGCCGGCCACCGTGCCGTCCGCGGTGCGGGCCACCCCGGTCACGGTCCAGCCCGTGTGCAGCCGGGCACCGGAGGCGCGGAGCAGGTGGGCGGCGGCCAGGGCGGGCATGACCTGGGCGTCCTGCGGATAGTGCACCCCGCCCGCCATGCCCGAGGCCAAGTTCGGCTCCAGCTCCGGGAGTTCGGCCGCGCTCACCGGCTCGGCGGTGACCCCGGCGGCCCGCTGCCCGGCGGCGAAGCCGGTCAGCGCGGTCAGGGTGCGGGGCGTGGAGGCGACCACCAGGCCGCCCTTGGACTCGTACTCGATCGCCGCGCCCAGCTCGCCCGCCAGGCCCTCCCACAACCGGGCCGACAGCAGGGCGAGTTCGAGCTCCGGGCCCGGTTCCTTGTCGGAGACGAGCAGATTGCCCTCGCCCGCTCCGGTGGTACCGCCGGCCACCGGGCCCCGGTCCACCACTCGTACGTCGAGACCGGCCCGCGCGGCGTACAGCGCACAGGCCGCGCCCACCATGCCGGCTCCGACGACCACGACATCGCAGGTCAGTCGCTTTGCCACGGCAGTACTATGTCACATGGCGCAGTATCTGAGGAGACCCCCGACACTCGCGGCCGCTCTCCGTGCCGCCGCGCCCTCACCCGCGCACAGTCCCAGGCGTGGACGCCCTCTTGACGTCGTACGACGCCGGATCGACACTCCAGGGAGGGAATCCTAGTGAATGGGTAGGGAATCATGCGGCGCCTCGAAACGGTCACCGGCCTCGCCGGCCGTACGCCGCTCAGCGCACCCCTCCTGACCTCCCGCCGGCACATCGATCTGCTGCGCGTCTGCAGCGCCATCAGCCCGCGCCGCTGAGCCGGGCCCCCCGCGCGCCCACCGGCCGACGACGTCCGTCGGCGCGCCCTGAACCACGCCCACCATCAGGGGAGACGCATGTCCATCACTCCGCTCGCCGCCGTTCCGTCCGTCCACCGGGCCACGCCCGTCTTCCGGGGCCGGATCGGCCGGGACGCCCGCAGTGGCCACTACGCCGTGCCCCACCGCTACCGGCTCCATCTGTCCACCGCCTGTCCCGACGGACTGCGCCTCGCCGTCGGGCACAGCCTCCTCGGCCTGGGCGACAGCTGTCCGGTCACCGTCCTGCCCGCCGTCCCGGACGGTCCCGGCGGCGGCCATGCCGCGCTGCGCCCGCTGTACGAGGCGAGCGCCCACCACTACACCGGCCCGGCCCTCGCCCCCGTGCTCAGCGACGACTGGTCCGGACGCATCGTCAGCACCCGGGCCCGCGACATCCTGCGCGACCTCGACCACTTCCCGCACGAGAGCCCGGCCGGCCTGTACCCCTGCGGGCAGGAGTCCGTGCTCGAGGCCGTCGAGCGGATGTGCGACGAAGGCATCGAGGAGGCCGCGCAGCGCGCCGGACGGGCGGGCGCCGACCCGGCCGAGCGGGCCGCCGCACTCGACGTGCTGCTCGACACCCTGGGCCGGCTGGAGAACCGCCTCGCGGGGGAGGAGTACCTGGTCGACGGCAGGCTCACCGCCGCCGACGTCGAACTGTGGGTGACCCTGGTGCAGCTCGACACCGTCCACCGCTGCCACCTCGACGCCTCCGCCGTGCACCGGATCGCCGGCCACCGCGCCCTGTGGGCCTACGCCCGCCGGCTGGCCGCCCACCCCGCCTTCGGCCGCCACCTCGACCTCGACGGCATCTCCCGCCGCCACCACGGCCGTTGCCAGGGACTGGAGGCCGCCGGGGCCGCCGTCCAGATCCTGGACTGGGCGGGCCACGCAGCCGACGCCGAGGACGTTTCCCGCAGGTGAACGACGGCCCATGAATGTCCACCAGGCGGACGGTCGTTGACATCCGAACGGACGACCGCCTTAACTTACGGCCCAGAACGGTCATGAGCGTCAGCACCAAGCCCTGGCTCGCTGACCGGCAACCCTCGCATCGCGGTGGGGTGCCCCAGGTGACGACCGGACCGGAACGACGTATTTCGGTAAGCGCGAGGGCCCCGCGGGGCCGGAACAGTGACAGGTGACGCCATGGACGCAGCTCCCCGGACGGCCGCGAGCCGCCCCCAGGGCCGCGTACCGTCGTACGCCGGGCTCCTCGTCGCCGACCGCGCCGTCGATCTGCTCCGGGTCAACAGCGCACTGTGTACCGCACCGGGCATCGCCCGCTGTCAGGGCTGACCTCTCTCCCCAGCCCCGCGTTCCGCGTTCCCGACGCACACCGTCCCCGTGGTGTGCCGTAGTCCGCCCAGCCCCCGGTTCCCCGTGCGCCGTCGCGCGCCGCCTCGTGCCGTAGTGCCGTCGCGGCCCGCGACGCCCGTCCGCCGCGGACCGGGGTGCCGACCCAAGCCGGAGCCCCGCCATGAGTGAACCCCCAGGCGCCGCCGTCTCCCTGGCCGAGGCGCCACCCGCCGATGCCCCGTCAAAAACCCTCAGAGCGCAGCGCGTTCAGCCGCTGCGTCGACCCGGCCGGTGGATCGCCACCGCCGTCGTCCTGGTGCTCGTCGCCCAGATCGCGCACGGACTGGCCACGAACCCCTTCTACCAGTGGGACCGCTTCCGATACTGGTTCCTGCGGCCCACCATCCTCGACGGGCTCGGCATCACCCTCGAAGTCGCCGCGCTCAGCGCGGTGTTGGGACTCATCGGCGGCATCCTGCTGGCCTTGGGCCGGCAGTCCGGCAGCCCGGTGCTGCGTGCCGTGAGCTGGACCTACACCTGGCTGTTCCGCTCCGTACCGCTCATCGTGGTGCTGATCTTCCTCTACAACTTCAGTGCCCTGTACAGGACGTTGAGCCTGGGCGTGCCGTTCGGCCCGGCCTTCGTCACCTTCGACGAGTCGAGGCTGGCCACCGACCTGGCGATCGCCGTCGTCGGCCTCAGCCTCAACGAGGCGGCCTACGCGGCCGAGGTGGTCCGCGGCGGCCTCCTCTCCGTCGACCAGGGGCAGCACGAGGCGGCGGCCGCGCTCGGCCTGCCCAAGGGCTACCAGTTCCGCAGGATCGTCCTCCCGCAGGCGCTGCGGTCCATCGTCCCGAACTACGTCAACCAGCTGATCGGTCTCGTCAAGAGCACGTCCCTGGTGTTCTACGTGTCCCTGCTCGACCTGTTCGGCTCGGTGCAGACGATGGGTGCCACCTATCCCGGCGACGTCGTGCCACTCCTGCTCGTGGCCACCGTCTGGTACCTGATCCTGACCAGCGCCGTGTCCGTCGTCCAGTTCTACGTCGAGCGGTACTTCGCCCGGGGTGCCACACGCACCCTCCCGCCGACCCCGCTGCAGAGGGCCCGGTCGGCCCTCACCGAGCTCCGCGCCCGGCTGCGCAGGGAGGCCGCCGTATGACCACCGCACCGGCCCTCCCGAACACCACCCCCGTCTCCCTGGAACTGCACGACGTCCACAAGTGGTACGGCGCCCACCGCGTCCTCGACGGCATCGACCTGACCATCCGCCCCGGCGAGGTCACGGTGATCATCGGGCCGTCCGGCTCCGGCAAGTCGACGCTGCTCCGGGTCGTCAACCACCTCGAGAAGCCCGAGATCGGCTACGTCAGCGTCGGCGGCGAGCCGATCGGCGTCCGGCGCGGCAGCGGGGGCCGGCTGAAGGAGCTGAGCGAGCGCGCCATCCTCGCCCAGCGCGGCCGGATCGGCTTCGTCTTCCAGAACTTCAACCTCTTCCCGCATCTGACGGTCCTCGACAACGTCGCCGCCGCTCCCGTCGCCACCGGCCGGCTGACCAGGCCAAGGGCCCAGGAACTGGCCCGCGAACTGCTCGACCGGGTCGGCCTCGGCGACCGGACCGGCGCCTACCCGCGGCAGCTCTCCGGCGGCCAGCAGCAGCGCGTCGCCATCGCCCGGGCCCTCGCCCTGCGGCCCGGCGTCATCCTCTTCGACGAGCCGACCTCGGCCCTCGACCCCGAACTCGTCGGCGAGGTCCTCGCCGTCATCAAGGACCTCGCCACCAGCGGCACCACCCTCGTCATCGTCACCCACGAGATCGGCTTCGCCCGCGAGGTCGCCGACCGGATCGTCTTCCTCGACGGCGGCCGGATCGTCGAACAGGGCCCGCCGAACGAAGTGCTGGACAAGCCCCGGCACGAACGCACCCGCGACTTCCTCGCCAAGGTCCTCTGACCCCACTGCCCCACCGCACCGACCCACCGAACGACAAGGACAGCCATGCCCAGCCACCTTTCCCGACGCAGCCTGATCCGAGGCATCACCGCGGCGACCGCCGTCGCCACCCTCGCCACCGGGCTCGCCGCCTGCGGGGGCGACAGCGAGGCCGCCACCACGACCGACACGGCGGGCACGGTCACCGTGGGCCGGGTGTCCAACGGCGCCGCGAAGGAGACCACGCTGAAGGTCTCCGAGGTGAAGTCGATCAGCGCCGAACTGCCCGCCTCCGTCCGCAAGAGCGGCACCCTCCTCATAGGCGTCGGCGCCCTGCCCGCCGGGTCCGCGCCGCTCGCCTACGTGGGCAGCGACCAGAAGACCCTCACCGGCTCCGAACCCGACCTGGGCCGCCTGGTCGCCGCGGTGCTCGGCCTGAAGCCCGAGGTCAAGAACTTCACCTGGGAGAACCTCTTCGTCGGCGTCGACAGCGGCAAGGTCGACGTGGCCTTCTCGAACGTCACCGACACCGAGGAACGCAAGAAGAAGTACGAGTTCGCCACCTACCGCAAGGACAACCTCGCCTTCGAGACGCAGAAGAAGAGCACCTGGAACTTCGACGGCGACTACGAGAACCTCGCCGGCAAGACGGTGGGCGTGGGCTCCGGCACCAACCAGGAGAAGATCCTGCTGGAGTGGCAGGCCAAGCTGGCCAAGGAGGGCAAGAAGCTCACCGTCAAGTACTACCCGGACCAGAACGCCTACAGCCTGGCGCTGAGCAGCGGCAAGCTCGACGCCTACTTCGGCCCCAACCCCGGCGTCGCCTACCGGGTCCAGAAGACCGCGAACACCCCCCAGGCGACCCGCAACGCGGGCGCTTTCTCCGGTGCCGGCGCATCGCTCCAGGGCCTGATCGCGGCCACCGCCAAGAAAAACAGCGGCCTCGCCAAGCCGCTCGCGGACGCCATCAACTACCTGATCCAGAACGGGCAGTACGCCAAGTGGCTGGCCGCCTACAACCTCTCCAACGAGGCCGTCGCCAAGTCCGAGATCAACCCGCCGGGACTGCCGCTGACCAATTCCTGACCAACCGTCACCCGTTTGTTCAGTCAGTCAAGTTGAGAGAGGACCCCGCCTCCGTGCCCCAGCAGACCGAACTCCGCGGAGGCGGATCCGTCCCCACCCTGCCCGGCGATCCCCTCCTCGACAACGCCGTCTGGGCCGCCCTCGACGGCCCGCACGCCCACCTCGCCGAACGCGTCGGCCGCGCCGCCCGCTACCAGGACGGCATCTACGCCTTCGCCGCGCTCGCCGACCCGGCGGACCCGGCCGCCTGGGACGACCTGTGCACGCTCCTCGGCCCGGGAACCACCGTACGGATCAAGCCCGTCGACCGGGTGCCGGACGGCTGGCGGATCGAAGGCGAGGGGGAAGGTGTGCAGCTGGTCGACACCGCGCTGCGCGCCGAGCCCGCGCCGGAGGCGGAGCGGCTCGGGCCCGCCGACGTCCCCGAGATCCTCGACCTCGTCGCCCGCACCCGGCCCGGCCCGTTCCTCAAGCGGACCGTCGAGATGGGCACCTACCTCGGTATCCGGCACGAGGGACGGCTCGTTGCCATCGCGGGGGAGAGGCTGCGGCTGCCCGGCTGGACCGAGATCAGCGCCGTGTGCACCGACCCCGGCCACCGCGGCCGGGGGCTGGCCACCCGGCTGGTGCGCGCGGTCGCGTGGGGCATCCGGGAGCGCGGGGACACCCCGTTCCTGCACGCCGCCGTGGACAACGCCCCGGCGATCCGGCTTTACGAGTCGATCGGGTTCACCCTGCGCCGCCGCTCACGGATCGTCCAGGTCCGCAGCGCGGGAACAACCGAAGCGGGCGGCGCGTTGTGAGTGTTGACGACGCCCGAAGGCTGGAACGGACGGAGGTGCTGGACGTGACCCGCGTGCTCTCGCCGTGCCTGCCGCACCCCTACCGCTCCGTCCGTCTGTACTCCCGGCCGCACATAGACCTCCAGCGCGTGTCCGCCGCGCTCTGTCGCCGCTGACCTTTCCCCGGGCCCCGCCCCTTCACGGCCCCTGGCCTGGTTCTTCTCCCGCCCCGCGAGCCGGTGTTCGCCGTGCCCACACTCGTACGGACCCCAAGGAAGGCACCGTCGTGTCCTCAACTCCCCCTTCCCGCCTGCATCTCGCCGTCGCCCTGGACGGCACCGGCTGGCACCCCGCTTCCTGGCGCGAACCCGTCGCCCGCCCCCGGGAGCTGTTCACCGCCGGCTACTGGGCCGACCTGGTCGCCGAGGCCGAGCGCGGCCTGATCGACTTCGTGACCGTCGAGGACGGCCTCGGCCCGCAGTCCTCGCACTTCCTCGACCCCGACGAGCGCACCGACCAGGTCCGCGGCCGGCTCGACGCGGTGCTCATCGCCTCCCGGGTCGCCCCGCTCACCCGGAACATAGGCCTGGTCCCGACCGTGGTGGCCACACACACCGAGCCGTTCCACATCTCCAAGGCGATCGCCACCCTCGACTACGTCAGCACCGGTCGCGCGGGTCTGCGCGTGCAGATCAGCGGCCGGCCGAACGAGGCCGCCCACTTCGGCCGCCGTACCATCGGCCGGATCGAGGCCTACGACAGCACGGCCGCGCAGGACGTCGTCACCGAACTGTTCGACGAGGCCGCCGACCACGTGGAGGTGGTGCGCCGGCTCTGGGACAGCTGGGAGGACGACGCCGAGATCCGGGACGCGTCGACCGGCCGCTTCGTCGACCGGGACAAGCTGCACTACATCGAGTTCGAGGGCCGCTTCTTCAGCGTCAAGGGTCCGTCCATCACCCCCCGACCGCCGCAGGGCCAGCCGCTGGTCACGGCCCTCGCCCACCAGACCGTGCCGTACCGGCTCGTGGCCCGGCAGGCCGACGTCGGCTACGTCACCCCGCACGACGCGGCGCAGGCCCGTGCGATCGTCGCCGAGATCCGCGCCGAGCAGCAGACGGCGGGCCGGGCCGGGGACACCCTCCACATCTTCGGCGACCTCGTCGTCCTCCTCGACGACAGCCAGGCGCAGGCGGAGGCCCGCCGCGACCGCCTGGACGCGCTCGCCGGTGAGCCGTACACCAGCGACGCCCGGATCTTCACCGGTACGGCGACCCAACTTGCCGATCTGCTTGAGGAGTTGGCGTCGGCCGGGCTGACCGGCTTCCGGCTGCGGCCCGCCGTCGCCGACCACGACCTGCCTCGCATCAGCCGTGACCTGGTGCCCGAACTCCAGCGCCGGGGCCGCTTCCGGAACGCCTACGAGGCCGACACACTGCGCGGCCTGCTGGGCCTCGCCCGCCCCGCCAACCGCTACTCCCCCAAACTCTCGGCTTCGCTCGAGCCCGGGGGGACCCCCACCGCCGCCGCCGTATCAGCCTGAGCAGCCGGAGAGGACGACCGCACCCCATGAGCAAGCCCCTGAAGCAGATCCACCTGGCCGCGCACTTTCCTGGCGTCAACAACACCACCGTGTGGAGCGACCCGGCCGCCGGCAGCCACATCGAGTTCAGTTCCTTCGCCCACTTCGCGCGTACCGCCGAGCGCGCCAAGTTCGACTTCCTGTTCCTCGCCGAGGGCCTCAGGCTGCGCGAACAGGGCGGAAAGATCTACGACTTGGACGTCGTCGGCCGCCCGGACACCTTCACGGTGCTGGCCGCGCTCGCCGCCGTCACCGAGCGGCTCGGGCTGACCGGGACCATCAACTCCACGTTCAACGAGCCGTACGAGGTGGCCCGCCAGTTCGCGAGCCTCGACCACCTCTCCGGCGGCCGCTCCGCCTGGAACGTGGTCACCTCCTGGGACGCCTTCACCGGCGAGAACTTCCGCCGCGGCGGCTTCCTGCCGCAGGAGGAGCGCTACTCCCGCGCCAAGGAGTTCCTCACCACCGCGCACGAGCTCTTCGACTCCTGGCGCGGCGACGAGATCCTCGCCGACCAGGCGACGGGAACCTTCCTGAGGGACGCCAAGGCCGGCGCCTTCGTGCACCAGGGGCAGCACTTCGACATCCACGGCCGGTTCAACGTGCCCCGCTCCCCGCAGGGCCGCCCGGTGATCTTCCAGGCGGGCGAATCCGACGAGGGCCGCGAGTTCGCCGCGTCCAGCGCGGACGCCATCTTCAGCCGCTACTCCACGCTGAAGGAGGGCCAGGCCTTCTACACCGACGTCAAGTCCCGCCTCCCGAAGTACGGCCGCCGCCCCGACCAGCTGCTCATCCTGCCCGCCGCGACCTTCGTCCTCGGCGACACCGACCAGGAGGCCGCCGAACTCGCCCGCGAGGTGCGCCGGCAGCAGGTCAGCGGCGCGACCGCCATCAAGCACCTGGAGTTCGTCTGGAACCGGGACCTGTCGGCGTACGACCCGGAGGGCCCGCTGCCCGACGTCGACCCGGTGGTCGACGAGGAGCACATCTCCAAGGGCCGCGCCCAGGTGCGGATGTACCGGGACCCGATCGCCATCGCCCGCGAGTGGCGGCAGCTCGCCGAGGCCAACAAGTGGTCCATCCGCGACCTGGTCATCAACACGGGCAACCGGCAGACCTTCGTCGGCTCCCCGGCCACCGTCGCGCAGACGATCAACGACTTCGTGCAGGCCGACGCCTCCGACGGCTTCATCCTCGTCCCGCACATCACCCCCGGCGGCCTCGACGCCTTCGCCGACCAGGTCGTACCCCTCCTCCAGGAACAGGGCGTCTTCCGCGCCGACTACGAGGGCACCACCCTCCGCGACCACCTGGGCCTCGCCCACCCCGACGCGGAAGTTCGAGCCGGGGCCGCCGCGTCCGAGCGGGCCGTGTCGTGAAGTTCCTCGCGATCACCCTCATCGTGCACCGGCCGGACCCCGTCACGGGCGTCCAGAAGTCCACGCACGACCGCTTCCGCGAGGTCCTGGACAACGCGGTGCTGGCCGAGGAGCTGGGCTTCGACGGGTTCGGCGTGGGGGAGCGGCACGAGCGGCCGTTCATCTCCTCCGCGCCGACCGTGGTCCTGAGCCATGTCGCCGCGCTGACCCGGCGGATCCGGCTCTTCACCGCCGTGACGACGCTCAGCCTGCTGGACCCGGTCCGGGCGTACGAGGACTACGCGACGCTGGACCACCTCGCCGACGGCCGGCTGGACCTGATCACCGGCAAGGGCAACGGCGCCGCCCAGCGGGAGCTGTTCCAGGTCACGCCCGAGGACCAGTGGGACCGCAACGCCGAGAGCTACGAGGTGTTCCGGAAGCTGTGGCGGCAGGACAGGGTCACCGCCGACACCCGCTTCCGGCCGCCGCTGAAGGACGCCGAGGTGTGGCCGCGGCCGTACCAGCGGCCGGTCCGGGTCTGGCACGGCAGCGCCACCAGCAAGGAGTCCGTGGACCTGGCCGCCCGCTACGGCGACCCGCTGTTCTCGGCGAACGTCACCAACCCGGTCGAGCCCTACGCCGAGCTGATCCGTCACTACCGCGAGCGCTGGGAGCACTACGGCCACGATCCGGCCCGCATCGCGATCGGCGCGGGCTCGGCGGGCCTGTACGTGGCCCGCACCTCGCAGCAGGCGCTGGCGGTCTACCGGCCGATCTTCGAGAGCAACCTGGCGTTCCAGAAGAGGACGGGCCTGCCCGTGGTCTTCGGGACACTGGAGGACTTCGTCGAGCGCAGCTCGGCCCTGATCGGCAGCCCGCAGCAGGTCATCGACAAGGTGCACCGCTACCACCAGCAGTTGGGGCACACCGTGCAGCATGTGCAGGCCGACGCGAGCGGACTGACCGACAGCCAGCACAAGGACTCCCTGGAGCTGTTCCAGTCGGCGGTCGCCCCGGTGCTGCGCAAGGACATACCGGACCCGCCGTTCCCCTGGGCACCGGTCCTGCCCGAATCCCAGGAGTGATGACCATGTCGTCCGGCACACCGCTCGGCGTCCTCGACCTGGTGCCGATCGCATCCGGTTCGAGCGCGCCCGAGGCGCTGCGCAACTCCATTGATCTCGCCCGCCGTGCCGAGGAGTTCGGTTACGCCCGCTACTGGTTCGCCGAGCACCATCTCAACCCGGGCGTGGCCGGTACGTCGCCCGCGGTCCTGCTGGCCCTCACCGCCGGCGCGACCAGCACGATCCGGCTCGGCTCCGGCGCCGTCCAGCTCGGCCACCGCACCGCACTGTCCACGGTCGAGGAGTTCGGCCTGGTCGACGCCCTGTATCCGAGCCGGCTCGACCTGGGCCTCGGCCGCTCCGGCGGCGGCCCGCCGGAACCGCGGGCGCAGGCTCCGCAGACGGTCCCCCCGGTCGTCGACGGCCGCGCGCCGAACGGCCTGCTCGTCCCGCCCCGCTTCTCCTTCGCACAGCTCCTCGGCTCACCCCGCATCGCCCTCCAGCGCAGGCTGCTGACGCTGCCGAACGCCGAGCCGCAGGAGTACGGCGCGCAGATCGGCGACATCCTCGCCCTGCTCGCCGGCACCTACCGGTCCCCGGAGGGCATCGAGGCACACGCCGTGCCGGGCGAGGGCGCCGACGTCGAGGTGTGGATCCTCGGCAGCAGCGGCGGGGTGAGCGCCGAGACGGCCGGCACGCGGGGGCTGCGGTTCGCCGCCAACTACCACGTCAGCCCCGGCACCGTCCTGGAGGCCGTGGACGGCTACCGGTCGTACTTCCGTCCGTCCGACGTCCTCGACAAGCCCTACGTCAGCGTCTCCGCCGACGTGGTGGTCGCCGAGGACGACGACCGGGCACGGGAACTGGCCGCCGGGTACGGCCACTGGGTGCGCAGCATCCGCACCGCCGAGGGTGCCATCGCGTACCCGACGCCCGAGCAGGCCCGGGCGCACCCCTGGACCGACGCGGACCGGGCGCTGGTCCAGGACCGCCTCGACACCCGGTTCGTCGGCTCCCCGGGCCGGGTCGCCGACCACCTCGAACAGCTCCAGGAGGCCACGGCCGCCGACGAACTCCTCATCACGACCATCACCCACGACCACGCGGACCGGGTCCGCTCCTATGAACTGCTGGCCCAGGAGTGGCAACGCCGATGACACGGGTGCCCCAGGTCGCCCGGCGGCCGCTCCAGGGCACCCGTGACAGAAGTCCCCTCCCCTATACCGGAGTTCACGCCTTGTCCTGCGGTGACGGCTCCAGGACCCCGGTGGCGGCGCTCGTACCCGGAGCGTGCGGCGCGGCCTGGTGGCCGGGCCGCACGCTCCGGTGCAGCAGGGACAGGGGCAGGGCCGCCGTGAGCAGGCCCGCGCAGACCAGGACGGCCTCGGTGTACGCGGTGCGTGGTGGGCCGGCCGTACCGGGCGCGCCCCGCAGGTAGATCCCGGAGACGGCGCTCAGGCACACCGCGGCGGCCACCCGCTGGGCCATCTGCAGGATGCCGCCCGCCACCCCGGCCGCCTCGGCGGGCGCGCGCTGCAGCACCCGGGCCTGGTTGGGGGAGACGGTCAGACCGGACGCGGCCCCGGAGCCCAGCTGGGCCAGGGCCAGCGCGTACGGCAGCGCGGCGGCCGGAAGCACGGCCGTGGCCAGCGCGGCGGCCAGCAGCGCGAGGACACCGAGGACCAGTCCGGCCGTCACCGTCCGCTCGCCCAGCCGTCGTACGACCCGCCACGCCACCGCGGACGCCACGACCATCGCGACGGCCGACGGCAGGGTCACCGCCGCCGTGGCGGGCGCGGACAGGCCGAGGCCCGACTGGAGGAACAGCGTGAGCACGAGGCCCGCCGCCAGCGAGGAGCCGAACTGGGCCATCGCCACCGCCGTGCCCAGCGCGTACGGTGCCGACCGCACCAGGGACGGATGGACCAGCGGGGTACGGCCCCGGCGCACCCGCCACCACTGGCCCAGTGCGAGCGCGCCCGCCGCCCCGGCCGCCGCCAGCGCCCACAGCAGGGCCGCGCGGCCCGAGCCGGGCGGGCGGATGAACGGCAGCATCAGCGACAGGGTCAGCGCGGCCACACACCCGATGCCCCACAGATCGAGCCCGCCGGCCGGTGCCGCACGCCGGGCCGGTGGCAGCCGGCGGACCGCCAGCCACAGGGTGACCAGACCGCAGGGCGTGCTCAGCAGCAGACACACCCGCCAGCCGGTGTCCGGCCCGCACCACGCCACCAGAGCACCGCCGAGCGCCGGTCCGAGCGCGGCGGCGACCCCGCCCGTGACGGCGTACAGACCCAGCGCACGGGCCCGGTCCACCCCCTGGAAGACGTCCTGAAGGGTGCCGATCACCTGCGAGTTGACCAGCCCGGCGCCCGCCCCCTGCACCAGTCGCGCCACCACGACCGTGGCCGGCGCGGTGCCCGTCGCCGCCACCAGGCCGCACAGCACGAACACCGAGAGGCCCAGCAGGAACAGCGGTTTGCGGCCGCGCACGTCGCCGAGGCTCCCGCCGGGCACCAGGACCAGGCCGAAGGAGAGCGAGTACCCGGCCACGATCCACTGCACGTCGGTGGCGCCCGCCGACAGCGAACGCGTCAGGGCCGGGACGGCGATGTTGAGGACGGACTGGTCGAGCAGGGTGGTCACCCCGGCGGCCAGACAGACCGTCAGCACCCGCCGCGCGGCACGATCCTCTCCCGGGAGCATGCGGTCATGCTCACACGCTCCGGCGCCCCCGTCGCCGGACCCGGTGATCCGTTCGCACGACGGAAACACCGCGTTCGCGTACCGAGACACGGCGTCCACACACGGAAACACGGCGTTCGCGGACGAACACCGGTGTGGCCGCGGACGTCACCTCCCCCGTAGGTGACGTCCGCGGCCGCTCCCCCGGTGCCGGACAGTGGCTGTCGTCGTCCGTGTGCCGTCACCAGCACATGACGGCTGTCTCTCCCGAACCCCAGGTCGAGTACAACCGGACCCGGACGAAGTAGCGGCGGCCCTTGACGAGCCGGACCCGGACGGCGGCGTTGTCCGGGCCGCCGCCGTCGTCGTGCCCCGCGAGGAAGCGCGGCACCCCGTCACGCTCCTCGAAGACCACGAGCACGGTGTCGGCGTCGCCGAAGGTGCCCACGGTGTAGTCGCGGGTCTCCGGCGGCTCCAGGCGGAAGTCGGCCTGCTCGCCCGGCCCGAGACCGAGCGCGGCCGACCGGAACGGCACCAGCGCGGTGGGCCCCGCCGGGTCGGCCGGCGGATACCAGCGCAGCACGAACTCCTTGTCGGCCGGGGACGGAGCACCGGACGGACGCAGCCCCCCGCGGTACTGCTCCGGCTCCAGTACGAGCCCCGGCCCGAACGGGAACGTCATGACCGACTGCGGATCCCACACCGAGCCGCTCGCCTCGCCGGCCTCCAGCGGGCGCAGGACGTTCGTGTCCGTGGTCTCCCGGCTCCAGAAGTTCGGCGGGCCCGCCAGTTCGGCGTACACGGCCTCGTCGTCCCAGTGGAGCCCGGCGTACGGGCTCTGGTGCTCGTGCACCATGCCGAGCGCGTGCCCGATCACATGCAGGACCGTTCCGCGCTCCCCGGGCCCGGTGACGTCCCAGCCCAGGTTCATGGTGCGCTCGCCCCGGCCGACCGCCAGCGCCTCCCGGCCCACCGCCGACCAGGAGCCGCCGCCGGTCTGGAAGCCGATCCGCAGCTCCGCCTCGTGCCGGTCGCCGACCTCGGCGAACGTGACGCCGATGCCGAGCCCCTGCCACTCGCGCAGACAGTCGCGGACCGCCTCCCGTGGTGCTTCCCCACCGGCCCACGGCACCCGGCGCAGCTCCCCGGTCCCGGGGGCCGGGATCACGGAGGCGTCGGATCCGTGGTCGTAGAAGTAGTAGTGCAGGACCGTGCCGTTGACCCAGATCCGCCGCCCCGCGAGCAGGGCGCCCAGCCGCTCGGCCGTCAGCCCCGGTGCGAAGCACGGGGCCGGCTGCCGCGGCAGCGAGCAGAGGCGTCGGGTCATGGGGCCAGCCTGCCGTGCGCCGGTGCCGGGCGCCTGAGTCGAGGGCTACTCAAGTCGCCCTGTATCAAACCTGAGTACCCGCGCTCTCGATGGTGTGAGGACTTACGAACAGGACGCGACGACGACGGCGACGACACCGGTGCCGCCCTGGCCGTTCACCGGCCGGGAGGACGAACTGGAGCGGCTGCGCGGCTCTTGGGCGGCCGGCCGGCACGGCATCGTGGTCACCGGACCGGCCGGCCACGGCAAGACCCGGCTGATCACGGAGGCGCTCCGGGGCACCGACCACGCCCGCGTCACCGGCACACCCGAGGCCCGCGACCTGCCCTTCGCCGCCTTCGCGCACCTGCTGCCCGACGACGTCTCACCGCAGCGTGCGGTGCGGATCCTGTCGGGTGTAAGGATCCTGGTCGTGGACGACGCCCATCTGCTGGACGAGGCCTCCGCCGCCCTCGTCCACCAGCTCGCCGTGCACGGCCGCACCCGGCTCGTCGTCGCCGCGGTGGACGGCGCGTCCACGCCCGGCGCGGTGTCCCGGCTGTGGACCGGCGAACTGCTGCCCCGGCTGGCCCTCCCGCCGCTGCCGTACGAGGACACCGCGCACCTGCTCGCCGCGTCCGGCCTGGAGCCGCTCACCGTACGCCGCCTGCACGCGGTGTGCCGGGGTGATCTACGGCTGCTGCGCGACCTGGTGGCCGCGCTGGCCGCGGCCGGCCGGCTGACGTCCGTCCCCGGTACCGGCGAGCGGGCCTGGCGCGGTCCGCTGCCGGTCACCCCGGCCGTGCGCGAACGGCTCGCCCCGGTGCTCGATCGTTCCGGTGCCGGTGAACGGGACACGCTGGAGAGGCTGGCGTTCGCCGAGCCGCTCGCGCTGCCGCTGGACGACCTCGACCTCGACGTCCTGGAGCGCCTGGAGACGGACGGCCTGATCCACGTCGACGACCAGGCGGCGGCCGTCACCCTCGCCCACCCCCTGCACGGCCCGGCCCTGCGCGCCACGACCGGACGTCTGCGCGCCCGCCGCCTGGCGAGTGCGCCTCGCGCCCTCGGCCCGGCCCTGGAGGCCGAACGGCAGGTGCTGGTACGGGGGATCGAGCAACTGGACGTCCGGCCGGTGCCCACCCCGGTGGGCGAGTGGCTGGTGGCGGAGGGCATGCCGGTCCCGGCCGGTTACGCCGCCGTCCGCGCCCGGTTCGGCCGGCTGCGGGGCGAACTGCGGGACGCTGCCGCCTGGGCTCGGCAGGCACCGGGGGACGAGGGCTGCATTGCGGAACTTCGGCTCATCGACGGGGAGTTGAGCGAGGGGGACGGCGTGTATGCCCGCTACGACTCGGTACGCCTGGGTGCGCCGGAGCGGGCCGTGGAGCGACTGCCGGCGGGCAGTGTCTTCGCGCGGCACGCAGCGGCGCTGACGCGGGGGGACGGGCCCGGACTGGACCGGGCCGCCCGGGAGTTGGAGGGGCGAGGGTTCCTGCTGTTCGCGGCGGAGGCGTGTGCGCAGGCCGTGCGGGCCCACCGGGACCCGCGCGCGGCTCGGCTGTCGCGTACCCGGGCCGTCGCCCTCGCGCGCCGCTGCCAGGGCGCGCGGACGCCCGCGCTGGCCGGACTCGTCCTCGGTGAACTGACCGCCCGGCAGCGGCAGATCGTCACGCTCGCGGCGGCGGGGCTCAGCAACCGGGAGATCGCCGAGAAGCTGACGTTGTCGGTACGGACGGTGGGGAATCACCTGTACAGCGCCTACACCCGGCTCGGCACCGGGGACCGGGGAGCGCTGCCGTGGCTCGTCGAGCTGCCGGAGTACGAGTCGGCGTGACCCCTCAGGCGGCCCCGAACGCCGCAAAAGCCCACCCGGTCGCCTGGTGGACCGCGTCGCCCGGGAGGGACGCGCGGGCGTCGCGGAGGGACTCGGCCAGGGAGAGGCCCGTGTCGAGGCCCTTGTGGAGCGCGAGCATCAGGGGGACCACCGCCGCGTCGTTGACCGGGGCGCTGCTCGCCACCACACCGGCCGTGCCCAGCGGGAGCAACGCGGTGACCAGGCCCAGGAGTTCGTCGGCACCGACCGAGGCGAGGCGGGCGGTGTCGCAGCTGGAGAGAATGATCCGGTACGGGCTGCGGGCCAGGCGCTCGAAGTCGTGCACGATCAGCGGGCCGTCGGCCATGCGGAGGCTGCTGAACAGCGGGCTGTCCGCGCGGAACGTGCCGTGCGCCGCGAGGTGGGCGAGGGCCGCGCCGTCGAGATGGTCCAGGATGCGCGGGACCTGGGCGTCGTCGCCCTCCAGGATCGTCGCCGCGCCGTACCGGTCGGCCAGTTCGGGCACTTCAGCGCCGCCCGTGGCGAGGCCGGGGCCGCGTACCAGCACGTGCCGGCCGCCCGGCGGCGGTTCGGTCTCGCGGGCGCGCAGCCAGCTGCCCGCCGACGGCGACACGCTGAGCACCCTCTCGCGCAGCGCGGGCAGCAGTGCCCACGGCACCCGGTGCAGCGCGCCCGGCGGCACGATCACCACGGGACCGGCGTCGAGATGCTGCGCCGCCCCGCCCAGCAGGAGGTCCTGGAGGCGTCGGCCGCCCGCCTCCACCAAGGGCAGCCGGGCCTCGGCGCCGGGGTGGGCGAGCCGTCGTAGCCCGGCCTGGACGTGCTCGGCCTCGGCCATCGCCTCCGTCAGCGGGCCGCCGGCGAACCGCCGTACCCGGCCCTGCCCGCACAGCAGGACGTGCACCCGCCCGTCCACGACGGCGAGTTCGACCAGGTGGGTGTCGCCGAGACCGTCCAGCAGCCGGGCCGCGTCGAAGCGGTCGCCCTCGTCGGGCGCGGCGCCGCGGATGTGGTGGGTGCGGGAGCGGATCTCCCGCTCCAGGCGCCGCTGTTCGCGCTCCAGCGCGGGCACCGGGCGGCCCTCCATCCGGGCCTCCTCCGCGCGGGCCGCTATCTCCCGGTAGGCGGTCAGCCCGCTCAGCAGGGCCGGGTCGGCGGGCGGCCGGGTGGGGGGTGCGGACAGGACCGTGGCCCGCCAGCGCTCGCTCCACTCCAGCAGGCGCCTAGGGCTGCCCTGGGCGAGGCTCACCTCCTGGGCCAGCGCGGCCAGTTCGGCGCCCTGCGCGGTCGTGCGGGCGCGCAGCTCCGAGGCGCCGAGGGTCATCCGGTGGTCGTCCAGCACGTCCAGACCGCGCCGGCAGGCCTCCAGCACCCCGCGCCGGGACCCGGCGGCGCGGGCCCTGAGCGCCTGCGCCGCCCAGCCCGTCACCCGGGCCGGCGGCGGGCCGCCGTACCGGCTGCGCGCGGCCACCGCCAGGTGCCGTTCCGCGTCCGCCGTCCAGCCCAGCGCGAGCGCGATCCGGCCCGCGAGCAGCGAGGCCTCCGGCGCGGCGGGCGAACCGAAGGAGGACAGCTTCTCGGCGACCGCCGCCGCGTCCGCGACCATCCGCCCCGACCGGCGCCCGGCCGCCACCCGGGCCTCGATCAGCACCAGCCGGGCATGGGTCTCCCACCACATCCGGCGCTGGGCCGCGAACAGCCGTACGGCGACGGCGGCGCGGGCGACGGCGGTGTGCGCGTCCCCGGCCGAGCGGGCGGCCCGTGCGGCGGCCAGCAGCAGCTCGGCCTTGCGGGTGGACTGCCCGCCGAGCCGGTCCAGCAGCGCGATCGTCGCGTCCGCCTCGGCCAGCGCCTCCGGGGCCAGCCCGGCCGCCATCAGCACCTCGCAGCGCCGGATGGACAGCATGTACGTCGGTGTGCCGAGCTTGGCGTAGCGCTCCTCGGCCTCGTCCAGCAGCCGCAGCGCCGCGGGGATGTCCCCGGACCGGAACGCGGCGAGCCCCCGGCTCTCCACCACGTCGGCCTTGTCGTGCTCCTGGCCGGTCGTCTCCCACAGCCGCTCGGCCGCCGTGAAGTCCGCGACCGCCCGGTCCACCGCGCCGAGCGCCAGATGCACGGTCGCCCGCAGGGTCAGCGCCCGCGCGGTCCAGATGTCGTCGCCGGCCTGCCGCAGCACCGGCAGCGCCCGCCGTACGTCCTCCAGCGCCTCCCGGTGATGCCCGAGCACCCACCACACGTACGCCCGCCGGAACAGCACCCGGGCCCGGGTGTGTCCGGTGCCCCGGGCGACACCCTGCTCGAAGGAGGTGAGCCCCTGTCGCGTGCGCCCCGCGTGCACCAGTGCGACCCCCAGTGTCGCGAGCACATCGGCCTCCCGGTCGGCCGACTCGGCGCGCGCGGCCAGGTCCCGGGCCCGGCGCAGATGCCCGAGCGCGATCCTGAGGTCGCCGAAGTCCCGCTGCCAGATGCCGAGAACCTGGTGGGCGACGCTGGCGTGCAGCGGCGCCGGCCCGGCCCGCAGCACCTGTTCCGCGCGTGCCCGGGCCTCGCCCGGGTCGGCGAAGACCAAGGGCAGCAGTTCGGAAACTGACTCGCTTCCCGCCATCACGTCTCGCATGGTAGTGGCCTGCTGTATCAGACGGTGTCCTCGCGACTCTCACTGTCGAACACCGTCTTGTCGGGGGAGGAGACACCATGGCACCACAGCGTTTCCACGAGCAGTTCGATCACATCCAGCGCGCGATGCCCGACATCGCCCTGGCGATGGGCCCGGACGACGAGGCCCACTTCCTGTACGAGAAGGGTGTCGTCCTCGCCCGGGACGGCGAGGAGGCCCGGATCGTCGAGGACACCGTGCGCGCCCACTTCACCGAGACCGAAGGGCTGGTGCCCGACCATGTGCGCCGGGACGGCCCGCGGAGCAACCGCACCGGAGTGACCCGCATCCGCATCGGCGACCCCGCCGAGGGCACCGACACCGTCCCGCACGCCCTGCGCGCCCTGCGCGCGGCCGAGGACCGCCAGGGCCGCCGGCTGGTGAGCCGCAACCATGTGGTGCACATCGCGGTCAACGCCTGCCCGGGCGACGAGCCCGTGCCCGTCGCGTGCACCCAGCCGGCCAACCCGGCCGTCGCCGAGGGCCGTTACGACGCCGACAGCGCCGCTCGCGTCCTCGTGATCGACACCGGTCTCGTGCACGACCACGGCGCCTACCCGCCGCTCGCCCACACCACGGGCGACGTCCAGCCCGCCGAGACCGACGCCGACGGAGTGCTGCGCCAGTACGTCGGCCACGGCACGTTCATCGCCGGGATCCTCGCGGCCGTCGCGCCCAACACCCAGGTGACCGTCCGCAACACCCTGAGCGACGCGGGCGCGATCCTGGAGTCCGAGTTCGCCGCCCGGCTCTTCGAGGCGGTCGACGAGGGCGGCTGGCCCGACATCATCAGCCTCTCCGCCGGCACCACCACCGAGGGCGTCACCGACGGCCTCCTCGGCCTGGACGCGTTCATGCGGGAACTGCGCGAGCAGCACACCCTGCTGGTGGCCGCCGCCGGCAACAACTCCAGCCACGCGCCGTTCTGGCCCGCCGCCTACGCCGGCCTGCCCGAGTACGCCGACAGCGTCCTGTCGGTCGGCGCGCTGGGCGCGGACGGCGAGAGCGAGGCCTGCTTCAGCAACCACGGCCCCTGGGTACGGGCCTTCGCCCCCGGCGAGCGCCTCACCAGCGCCCTCACCGGCTTCGACACGCCCGTGCCGTACGTCTACCAGCACTCCACCTACGACGCCTGCCGGTTCGACTACGACTACTCCTGCACCTGCCAGTTCCCGCGCCACACCGGCGTGTTGAGCGAGGGCCGGGAGAACACCGGCGCCAAGCCGCACCAGGTGATGTTCGACGGGCTCGCCCAGTGGAGCGGCACCTCCTTCGCCACGCCGGTCGTCGCGGGCCTCGTCGCCGCGCACATGACGGCGCACGGGGAGCGCGACCCGCGCGCCGCCCGCGACGCGCTGCTGGCGGCGGCCACCGACAGCGCGGAGGTGCGCGGGGCGCGGGTCACGGTGCTCAGGCCGCCCACCTGGCGCCCGGTACCGGTCGTCGACCCGGCCGTGCCGGTATGAGGGCCGGAACGCTCCACTCCACGGCGTACGATGACGTGCCGTACACGAGGGGTGGAAGCGTGGACCGTACAGAGGTCGGGGCGTTGGTCCAGTCCGCCGTCGACGGGGACGCCGCGGCCTGGAAGTCGCTGGTGGAAGGGATGAGTCCGCTGGTGTGGTCGGTGGTGCGCGCGCACCGGCTCTCCGAGGCCGACGCACACGAGGTCTACCAGACCGTGTGGTTCCGCTTCGCCCAGCACCTCGGCCGGATCCGCGAACCCGACAAGGCCGGGTCCTGGCTGGCCAGCACGGCGCGCCACGAGTCGCTGAAGGTGCTCAGGAGCCTGGCGCGGCTGACCCTGACGGACGATCCGCAGGTGCTGGACCGGGCCAGCGACGACCGGACACCGGAGGAGTCGCTGATCGACTCCGAGGAGGAGGCGGACCGTGCCGAGCGGGCCCGCCGCCTGTGGCAGGAGCTGGACGGGATGGGGGAGCGCTGCCGGCAGCTGCTGCGCGTGCTGGTCGCCTCCCCGCCGCCCAGCTATGTGGAGATCTCGGCCGCGCTCGGCATCGCGGTCGGCAGTATCGGACCGTTGCGCCAGCGCTGTCTGCGCCGGCTGCGGGCCCGGATGGACGCACGGGGTGCGGTATGAGCGGCAAGGACGGCAACGGCGGCGACGGCGTGCCCCCGGAGGGCGCGGACGAGGGCGGCGGCGCGGGGGACGGTGAGTTCGTGGACGCGCTGTTGGAGGAGGAGCTGCGGCAGGCGGCCGCCGTCCTGGACCCGGTTCCGGACGTGTTGCGTCAACTGGCCCTGGACGCCTACGCGTTGCACGACCTGGACGCGAGGATCGCCGAGCTGACCTTCGACTCGCTCGTCGACGCGCTGCCGGTCAGGGGCGTCACGGACCCGCCGCGGATGCTGACGTTCCGCGCGGGCGAGGTGACCGTCGACGTCGAGGTCACCGAGGACGGCCTGATCGGGCAGGTGCTGCCGCCGAGTTCGGCGCGGATCGAGGTGCTCGGCGGCCCGCAGACCGTCCGCCCGGTCACGGTCGACACCCTCGGCCGCTTCACCAGCGCCACACCCCCGGCCGGCCCGTTCGCCCTCAGGCTGCGGACCGGCGCGGAGGTCATCGTCACCGAGTGGCTGCGGGCCTGAACCCGGTCAGGCGGACCAGGTGACGGGCAGCGTCCGCGGTCCCCGGATCATCGTCCTGTGCCGCCATTGCACCTGCTCCGGCGGCACGGCGAGCCGCAGTCCGGGCAGCCGGTCCAGCAGCGTGTCGACCAGCAGCTCGGTCTGCAGCCGGGCCAGCACTGTACCGGTGCAGAAGTGCGGGCCGTTGCCGAACGCCACATGCGGGTTCGGATCACGGTCGGGGTCGATGCGGTCCGGGTCCGGGAAGACGGCCGGGTCGCGGTTGGCGGCGAGGTAGGAGACGTACACCGGCTCGCCCGCCGCGATGCGGTGGCCCGCGATCTCCACGTCCTCCAGCGCGATCCGGGACAGCCCGACCGAGCTGCGGTGCGGGATCCAGCGGAACAGCTCGTCCAGCACCGGGCCGCGCGCCTCGGGCCGCGCCCGCATCCGCTCCATCAGCTCCGGCCGGGTCAGCATCAGGTACAGCATCTGGCCGCAGTTGTGCGTGACGGCCTCACCGCCGATCTGCAGCGGGCCGGCCAGCCCGACGGCCTCCTCCTCGCTGATGTCCCCACGCGCGACGGCCCCGCCGAGCATCGAGTAGACGTCCTCGCCCGGACTGTCGGCCCGGGCCCGGATGGTCGCGGTGATCCACCCGTACATGCCCTCCTTGGCCCGGCCGGCCACTTCGGCCCCGTTGGTGGAGATGATCTCCCGGGTCCAGGCGTGCACCCGCGCCCGGTCGGCCGCGGGCACGCCCATCACCTCGCTGACCACGGTGAGCGGGAACGGCTCCAGCACCCGCTCGATCAGATCGGCGGGCGGCCCGTCCCGTACGACGCCGTCCACCAGCTCGTCCAGGATCGCCCGGGCGCGGGGCCGCAGCCGCTTCATGGCGCTCACCGTGAAGGCGCCGGCGACGGGTTTGCGCAGCCGGTTGTGGTCGGGCTGGTCGGCCCAGGCGAGCGAGCCGGGCCGGGGCGCGAAGTTCGGTGCCATCCTGGTCACTTGACGGTGAGTCACCTCGGTGCGGCTGAACCGCGGGTCGTTGGTGATCAGCTTGACGTCGTCGTAGCGGGTCGCCAGCCACGCCCAGCCCTCGCCGAACGGCAGCCGGATCCGGGTCAGCGGGCCCTCGCGCATGAGGCCGGCGAGGAACGGGTCGAAGTCCGTCCCGTCCAGGTCGGGCGTGGACCAGTCCCGCACGGGCGGCGGGGCCTGGCCGGTGAGCGTGGTCTCCTCGGTCATGCATTCCACCCTGGTACGGGGGTGGGCCGGTGTCCTGCGGGAATGCTCCAGCCGGAGTCCTACACCGTGTCGACGAGCGCGGCCAGCGCTGTGGCCAGCCGCTCCAGCCCCGGCCCGGCGGCCCCTCTCGGCTCCGCCATATAGGTGTCCCGCCGGATCTCCACCATCAGGGCACCGACCCGGGCGTCGGTGCCGTAGAACTCCAGCGGTACGTACGTCCCCGCGAACGGGCTGTCCAGCCCGGTCCCCCCGAAGCCCGCGAACGCCTTCCGGGCCGCCCGAAGCAGTTCCGGCGGGGTGTGGAAGGCGTCCGTACCCAGGCACACGGGTGGGCGCGGTCCGGTGCCGTGCAGCTCGTAGGGCAGCGGCTCGGTCGGATACGAATGCACGTCGATGATCACCGCCCGCCCGGTCGCCGCCAGCCGCTCCGCGACTGCCTCGGTCATGGCGCGCGCGTACGGCCGGAAGTACCGCTCCAGCAGCGGCTCCGGATCGGTGTCCGGCCGGCGCAGCTCGTCCTTGTGCGTGGTCCGGGTGTACACCGCTCCCATTCCGGCGGCCGCCATCTCCTCCCGCTCGTCCGGAAACCGCTCCGGGTCCACGACCAGCCGGGACAGCAGGTTCACGAACCGCCAGGGCGTCACCCCGGCCAATTCGGCGGCTTGTTCGGCGAGTTCGGCGGTGTGCGCGTCCGTGATGTGGTCGAGCTCCCGCTCCAGCTCCGTGTCGTCCAGTACGATCCCGGCCCGCACGTCCCCGGGCACGGCCCGCGCCGAGTGCGGCACGTGCAGCAGCACCGGCGAGTCGGGGGCGCCGGGGAGGAGGTCGTACGAGGGGCCGGACCAGGTCACGGGCTGCTCCAGGGGCGTTGTCAGTGGCGTGGTGCAGGATCAAGGTGTCACATCCGCGGGGAGCGAGGGAGGGCGGGAGCATGCCGATCGGCAATCCCGAAGTGGCCGGACACCGGTTTCTGGACGTGCTGTACGAGGACGGCTACTTCCCCGATCACCTCGTGGACAAGGGCAGGGCGATCCTGCTCGCCCTGTGCGAGCGGATCGAGGCCGAGCGGCCCGCCGACCTCGCCGGCCTGTACCGGCTCACGCACGCGGCCACCGAGGAGTTCAACGCCCTGGAGGCCGAGTTCGACGCGGCGGGCAGTGAGATCGAGACGGTGGCCCGCGAGGAGATCGGCGGCGACTTCCGGTTCGTGGCGCGGGCCTACGGCTTTCAGGACGCGGACGTGGAGGAGCTGATCGCGCCCCGGGAGTGGTGAACGCAGCTCAGCCCAGCAACTCCCGTACGAGCGGCCCCACTTGCTCCGTCTCGATCAGGAACCCGTCGTGCCCGTACGGCGACTCGATCACGCGCGGCCGGTCCGCGCCGGGGATCAGTGCGGCCAGCTCCCGCTGCTGGGCGAGCGGATAGAGGCGGTCGGAGTCGACGCCGGCCACGAGGGTCGGCGCGGTCACCCGGGCGAGGGCGGACCGGAGCCCGCCCCGGCCCCGGCCGGCGTCGTGGGCGTTCATCGCCTCGGTGAGGACGACGTAGCTGCCCGCGTCGAAGCGGCGCACCAGCTTCGCCGCGTGATGGTCCAGGTAGGACTCCACCTGGTAGCGGCCGCCGTGCCAGGGGTGCTCGGTGTCCTGCGGGGCCCGGCCGAAGCGGGCCGCCAGTTCCGGTTCGCTGCGGTAGGTGACCTGGGCGAGGCGGCGGGCCAGGCCAAGGCCGGTGTGCGGGGAGCGGTCGGTGTCGTGGTAGTCGCCGCCCTGCCAGTGCGGGTCGGAGCGGATGGCGTGCAGCTGGATGCCGGCCCAGGCGATCTGCTCCGCGCTCGCCGCCGCCGCGGTGGCGAGCAGCAGCAGCGCACCGGTCCGCTCCGGGTACGACACCGCCCACTCCACGGCCCGCATCCCGCCCATCGAACCGCCGACGACCAGCGCCCAGCGCCCGATGCCCAGCGTGTCGGCGAGCGCGGCCTCCGCCGCGACCTGGTCGCGCGGGGTGAGGAACGGGAAGGCGCCGCCCCAGGCCCGGCGGCCGTCCGGGCGCGGGGAGGCGGGGCCCGTGCTGCCCTGGCAGCCGCCCAGCACATTGGGCGCCACCACGAACCAGCGGTCGGTGTCCAGCGCGCGCCCCGGCCCCACCAGCGCGTCCCACCAGCCGGGCGAGGGATGCCCCGGCCCGGCGGGACCGGCGACATGGCTGTCGCCGGTCAGCGCGTGCAGCACCAGCACCGCGTTGGACGCGTCCGGCGCGAGCCGCCCCCACGTCTCGAACGCCAGCCGTGCGCACGGAAGTTCACCGCCCGCCTCCAGCGGCAGCGGCCTCTCGGCCGGCCACCACCTGCGGCGGCCCGGCGGGTCCCCTTCCCGCCAGGCACCGGTGACCGGCAGACGCTCCGTGGCCGGGACGGCGTTCACCTACGCACCCTTGGCCGCGCGGAAGCCGGCCTCCAGGTCCGCCTTGAGGTCGGCCAGGTTCTCGATGCCGACCGACAGCCGTACCAGGCCCGGAGCGGTGCCGGTCGCCGTGAGCTGGTCCTCGGTGAGCTGGCTGTGCGTGGTGGACGCCGGGTGGATGATCAGGCTGCGGACGTCGCCGATGTTGGCGAGATGGCTGAACAGCTCGACGGCGTCCACGAACCGCTTGCCCGCCTCGACCCCGCCGCGCAGCTCGAAGGAGACCACGGCACCGGCCCCGCGCGGCAGGTACTTCTGCCCGGCGTCGTACCACTTGCTGGACTCCAGGCCCGGATAGTGGACGACTGACACCTCGTCGCGCTGCTCCAGCCACTCCGCGAGGGCCTGCGCGTTGGCGGTGTGCCGCTCCAGGCGCAGGCTCAGCGTCTCCACGCCCTGGAGCAGCAGGAACGCCGAGTGCGGGGAGAGCGCCGGGCCGAGGTCGCGCAGCAGCTGCACCCGCAGCTTGACCGCGAACGCGCCCGGACCGAGCGCCGGCCAGTACCGCAGGCCGTGGTAGCTCGGGTCGGGCTCGGTGAAGTCCGGGAAGCGGTCGGCGTGCGCGCCGAAGTCGAAGGTGCCGCCGTCCACCACGACACCGGCGATCGCGGTGCCGTGCCCCCCGAGGAACTTGGTCGCCGAGTGCACCACGATGTCCGCGCCGTGCTCGATCGGCCGCAGCAGATACGGCGTCGGCACGGTGTTGTCCACGATCAGCGGGACCCCGGCCGTGTGGGCCACGTCGGCGACCGCCCGCACGTCGAGCACGTTGCCGCGCGGGTTGCCGAGCGACTCGGCGAACAGCGCCCTCGTGTTCGGCCGGATCGCCGCCCGCCAGGCCTCGGCGTCGTCCGGGTCGTCCACGAAGGACACCTCGATGCCGAACTTGGGCAGGGTGTGCCGGAAGAGGTTGTACGTGCCGCCGTACAGCGAGGTGCTGGAGACGATGTGGTCCCCGGCCCCGGCCAGCGTCAGGATCGCCAGGGTCTCCGCCGCCTGCCCCGAGGCGAGCGCGACCGCGCCGACCCCGCCCTCCAGCGCGGCGATCCGCTGCTCGAACACGTCCGTGGTGGGGTTGTGGATCCGGGTGTAGATGTTGCCGGGCTCGGCCAGCGAGAACAGGTCGGCCGCGTGCCGGGTGTCGCGGAAGACGAAGGACGTGGTCTGGTACACCGGCGTGGCCCGGGCGCCGGTCGCCGGGTCGGGGGCGGCCCCCGCGTGGATCTGCTTCGTCTCGAAGGACCAGGCGGAGCTGTCGGCGGGGGCGGGCTGCGTGCTCATGGTGCTCCTCGTGCGGGGGAGAGCGGCGGGACGTGGCACGAGGGAAACACGGCGGGACGGACCCCAACAGGCTTGTACGGAACGTGACATGAGGACGTCACGGGCCGACATGCCGGCGCAATGTCCGGCAACACGGGCGACCGGATCCCGTGAACCCGTGAACGGCTCCGCCCCGGCCGGATGTGCCCGGCCGGGGCGGAGTCAGGGGGTCGGCTCGAGTCGCCGCAGCGACTAGCCCAGGGACGCGAGCGTCGCGTTCCAGGTGGCCGACGGGCGCATGACCGCGTCCGCCTTGGCCTTGTCGACCTGGTAGTAGCCGCCGAGGTCGGCCGGAGCGCCCTGGACGGCGTTCAGCTCCTCAACGATCTTCTGCTCGTCGGCCGCGAGGGACTCGGCGAGCGGCGCGAACGCCTTGGCCAGGTCGGCGTCGTCGGTCTGCCGGGCCAGCTCCTGCGCCCAGTACAGGGACAGGTAGAAGTGGCTGCCGCGGTTGTCGATGCCGCCGACGCGACGGGTCGGGGACTTGTCCTCGTTGAGGAAGGTCGCCGTGGCGCGGTCGAGGGTGTCGGCGAGGACCTTGGCGCGGGCGTTGCCGGTGGCCTCGGCGTACTGCTCGAAGGACGGCACCAGGGCGAAGAACTCGCCGAGGGAGTCCCAGCGCAGGTAGTTCTCCTTGACCAGCTGCTGGACGTGCTTCGGCGCGGAGCCGCCGGCGCCCGTCTCGAACAGGCCGCCACCCGCCATCAGCGGGACGACCGACAGCATCTTGGCGCTGGTGCCCAGCTCCAGGATCGGGAAGAGGTCGGTCAGGTAGTCACGCAGCACGTTGCCGGTGACCGAGATGGTGTTCTCGCCGCGGCGGATGCGCTCCACCGACAGCTTGGTGGCCTCGACGGGGGAGAGGATCCTGATGTCCAGGCCCTCGGTGTCGTGCTCCGGCAGGTACTGCTTGACCTTGGCGATCAGCTGCGCGTCGTGGGCGCGGCCCTCGTCCAGCCAGAACACGGCCGGGTCGCCGGTGGCGCGGGCGCGGGTGACGGCCAGCTTGACCCAGTCGCGGATCGGGGCGTCCTTGGTCTGGCAGGCGCGGAAGATGTCGCCGGCCGAGACCGTCTGCTCCAGGACGGCGTTGCCGGCCTGGTCGACCAGGCGGACGGTGCCGGTGACCGGGATCTCGAAGGTCTTGTCGTGGCTGCCGTACTCCTCGGCCTTCTGCGCCATGAGGCCGACGTTCGGGACGGAGCCCATGGTGGAGGGGTCGTAGGCGCCGTGGGCACGGCAGTCCTCGATCACGGCCTGGTAGACACCGGCGTAGGAGGAGTCCGGCAGGACCGCGAGGGTGTCCGCCTCCTGGCCGTCCGGGCCCCACATGTGGCCCGAGGTGCGGATCATGGCCGGCATCGAGGCGTCCACGATCACGTCGGAGGGGACGTGCAGGTTGGTGATGCCCTTGTCGGAGTCGACCATGGCCAGCGCGGGGCCCTCGGCCAGTTCGGCGTCGAAGGAGGCCTTGATCTCGGCGCCCTCGGGCAGGGACTCGATGCCCTTGAGGATGCCGCCCAGACCGTCGTTCGGGGTCAGACCGGCGGCGGCGAAGGTCTCGCCGTACTTCGCGAAGGTCTTCGGGAAGAAGGCGCGCACCACGTGACCGAAGATGATCGGGTCGGAGACCTTCATCATCGTGGCCTTCAGGTGCACCGAGAACAGGACGCCCTCCTCCTTGGCGCGGGCGACCTGCGCGGTCAGGAACTCGCGCAGCGCCGCGACGCGCAGCACGGAGGCGTCGACGACCTCGCCCTCGAGGACCGGGACGGACTCGCGCAGGACGGTGGTCGAGCCGTCGTCGCCCTTGAGCTCGATGCGCAGCGCACCGGCCTCGGAGATCACCACGGACTTCTCGGTGGAGCGGAAGTCGTCCACGCCCATGGTGGTCACGTTGGTCTTGGAGTCGGAGCTCCAGGCGCCCATGCGGTGCGGGTGGGTCTTGGCGTAGTTCTTCACCGAGGCCGGGGCGCGGCGGTCGGAGTTGCCCTCACGCAGCACCGGGTTGACGGCGGAGCCCTTGACCTTGTCGTAGCGGGCGCGGATCTCGCGCTCCTCGTCGGTCTTGGGGTCGTCCGGGTAGTCCGGGAGCGCGTAGCCCTTGCCCTGGAGCTCGGCGACGGCGGCGCGCAGCTGCGGGATGGACGCCGAGATGTTCGGCAGCTTGACGATGTTGGCCTCGGGCGTCTTGGCCAGCTCGCCCAGCTCGGCCAGCGCGTCCGGGATGCGCTGGTCCTCGTTCAGGTACTCCGGGAAGTGGGCGATGATGCGCCCGGCCAGCGAGATGTCGCGCGTCGTGACCGGCACACCGGCCTGCGAGGCGTACGCCTGGATCACCGGCAGGAACGAATGCGTCGCCAGGGCCGGGGCCTCGTCTGTGTACGTGTAGATGATGGTCGAGTCAGTCACCGGGTGCTCCGCTCCACGTCTGCAACATTGCTCGACATCAAGATATCTCGTGATCGGGGTCGGCTCGACAGCGGCCCGGGACCGGGTCGGCGTTTTCCGATCATCCGGTCCCGTCGGCCGGCCCGTTCCCGCCGCTTCGAACGTACGTACTACTGCACGGTCCCCGGGACCGCGTCCTCCCCGCTCCGCTGCTGCGGAATCACCACCGCCCCCTGCTGGAGCGCCACCGTGCGGGTCGGGGCCGGGATGCGGATGCCCTCCTCGCGGTAGCGGCGGTGCAGGCGCTTGATGAACTCGTGCTTGATGCGGTACTGGTCGCTGAACTCGCCGACGCCGAGGATCACCGTGAAGCCGATGCGGGAGTCGCCGAAGGTGTGGAAGCGGATGGCGGGCTCGTGGTCGGGGAGGGCGCCGTCGGTCTCACGCATGGTCTGCGCGACGACCTCCGCCGTGACCCGCTCGACGTGTTCCAGGTCGGAGTCGTACGACACGCCGACCTGGACCAGGACCGTCAGCCGCTGCTCCGGGCGGGTGTAGTTGGTCATGTTGGCCTTGGCGAGCTGGCCGTTGGGGATGACCACCAGGTTGTTGGAGAGCTGGCGGACCGTCGTCTGGCGCCAGTTGATGTCGACGACGTAGCCCTCCTCGCCGCTGCTGAGCCGGATGTAGTCGCCCGGCTGGACGGTCTTGGAGGCCAGGATGTGGATGCCCGCGAAGAGGTTCGCGAGGGTGTCCTGGAGGGCGAGGGCGACGGCCAGACCGCCGACGCCCAGGGCGGTCAGCAGGGGCGCGATGGAGATGCCCAGCGTCTGCAGGACGACCAGGAAGCCGATGGCCAGGACCAGGACGCGGGTGATGTTGACGAAGATCGTCGCCGAGCCCGCCACGCCCGAGCGGGACTGGGTGACCGTGCGGACCAGACCGGCGATGACCCGGGCTGCCGACAGCGTCACCACGAAGATCAGCCACACCTCCAGGATCTGGTCGGTGTGGTGCTGGACGGGGTGCGTGAGCGGCAGTACGGCCGCTGCCGCCGCCGCGCCTGCCGCGATCGCTGCCCACGGTACGACCGAGCGCAGCGCGTCCACGATGACGTCGTCGCCGCTCCACTTGGTCCGCTTGGCGTGCTTGGCGAGCCAGCGCAGCACCGTGCGCGACAGGAAGGCGAGCAGCAGGCCCGCCGCGATCGAAATACCGGCGAGGACGAGGTCGTCCAGGGTCAGCGCGCGGTTCACCGGTCACCTCCGGGCCTCGCGGCGGCTGCGGAGTGGGGAAGTCTCGTCACGGTGTCACCTGCTTGCTGTGCGGGATGTGCGAACGCGCCGGCCGGGGGAACTCCGTTGACCGGCGCGATCGTTCATCCTGCCGTATCCGGAACACCAGTTCGTACCCGGACCGGCGCCCTTCGGACAGGTGGCTCAGATGATGCCCTCCGCGAGTTCGGCCTGGTCGCGGTCGTCGCCGTACGCGGCGGCGGTCGGCGTGCCGTACGAACGGCGGGCGACGTACCACCAGACGCTCGCGAGGACCAGGACGACGGCGAGCGCCACCGAGGCGTAGTTCATCGTGTCGACGGTGACGGGTGAGGCCTGCGGCAGGCAGAACAGCACGGTCACACAGGCCACCCAGATGACCGCGATCCAGCCGATCGGCTTGCTCCAGCGGCCCAGTTGCCACGGCCCCGGCTGGAAACGGTCGCCCGCGCGCAGCCGCAGCAGCACCGGGATGGCGTAGGCGGGTGTGATGCCGATGACGTTGATGGCGGTCACCGCGTTGTACGCGGTCGCGGAGTACAGCGACGGCAGGGCGAGGACGCCGGCGACGATCACGGACAGCCAGACGGCGGCGACCGGGGTCTGGGTGCGGCCGCTGACCTTGCGCCACAGGTGCGAGCCGGGCAGCGCCCCGTCCCGGCTGAACGCGAACACCATCCGGCTGGCCGCGGCGACCTCGGCGTTGCCGCAGAACAGCTGGGCGATGATCACGACCAGCAGCAGTGCGCTGGCGCCGTCGGTGCCGAGGCCGTCGAGCAGGATCTGCGCGGGCGGCACGCCGGTGGCGGTGTTGCGCGTGGCGTCGTAGTTCTGGATGGCGAAGGTCAGTCCGGCGAGCAGGACGAAGCCGGCGATCCAGGACGCCCAGATGGACCGCACGATGCCCTTGGCCGCGGACACCGAGGCCTGCGAGGTCTCCTCCGACAGATGGGCGGAGGCGTCGTAGCCGGAGAAGGTGTACTGCGCGAGCAGCAGCCCGATCGCCGCCACGTAGACGGGGTTGTGCCAGCCGGTCTCGTTGACGAACTTCGTGAACACGAAGGACGCCGACTGGTGGTGGTCGGGGACGATCGCGAGCACGCCGACGATCAGCGCGACGCCCGCCAGATGCCACCACACGCTGATGGAGTTGAGCAGGCTGACCAGGCGGACGCCGAACAGGTTCAGCACCGCGTGCAGCAGCAGGATGGCGCAGAAGATCAGCATGGTCTTGCCGGGGGTCGGCGTGAAGCCCCACTGGAGGTTCGCGAACGCGCCGGCGAACAGGGCGGCGCCGTAGTCGATACCGGCGATCGCGCCGAGCAGACCGAGCAGATTCAGCCAGCCCGTGTACCAGCCCCAGCGCGGCCCGCCGAGCCGGTCGGCCATGTAGTACAGGGCGCCGGAGGTCGGATAGGCGCTGGTGACCTCGGCGAGCGCGAGACCGACGCACAGCACGAACAGGCCGACGCCCGCCCAGCCCCACAGCATCACGGCGGGTCCGCCGGTGTTCAGGCCGAAGCCGTACAGGGTCATGCAGCCGGACAGGATCGAGATCACCGAGAAGCTGATCGCGAAGTTGCCGAAGCCGCCCATACGGCGGGCCAGCACCGGGCGGTAGCCGAGTTCGCGCAGACGTTGCTCCTCGTCCTGCTGGGGCAGGCCCGGCGGGCGCGACGGCGAGGGAGCGGGGGTGGCGGACATGCGGGGGAATCCTCCGGGTCAAGGGGTGGCTGAATACGGGGAGTTCAGGGGCGGGCCGCCCGGCAGCGGTCGCGGGCCTGGAGGAAGATCTCCACACCGCGGTCGCGCTCGGGGGTGCGGTACATCCAGGGCGGGGGCGTGAAGTACGGGCCGATCGCGTCGAACACCCGGTCCGCGTCGGGGAATTGGAGGGACCCCCACAGGGCGTGGGCCAGGTGGTTGAGGTCCAGCAGCGAGCGCTCGTCGCGGTGGGTGTGCTCGAACCAGGAGTGCAGGGCGCGCCGGGCCTCGCGGGCCGCGTCCTCCGCCACCCAGTGCAGGTCGAGCGCCGCGTCGTGGCCGCTGTCGCGCCGGTAGCGCTCGACCCGCACGTACAGCGGCAGCACATGCAGCGAGGAGCCGGCCGGAGCCTGCCCGGCGGCCCAGTGCGCGTAGCCGGCGGCCTCCGCGAGCCGGCCCGTGCCGCCGCGCGCGTACAGGAACTGCAGCATCCGGTGGTACGCCTCGCGGTTGTACGGGTCCCGCTTGCCCGCCTCGGCCAGCAGCCCCCAGGGACCCGGCGGCAGCATCGGCTCGGGCGCCGCCACCCGGTGCTCCTCCCAGCGCTGCTCCGGGTCCAGCTGGGCGAGCGCCAGCAGACATACCCAGGGCACCGGGTCGTGCGGTGCGCCGCGGGTTGCGGACTGGGCGGCGTCCCAGGCCTCGATCCACAACTCGTGGGTACGGCGGTGCCGTTCGCGCTGGGCGCGCAGGGCCCGCTCCACCGCGACCCGGGCGTGCATCACCACGGCGTGCGCGTTGCCCGGCTCCTCGGTGAGCCAGGCGCGCACCACGTCGGTGCCCGCGGCGGCCGTCGCGAGAACCTGGGTGCGCTGGGTCCACTGCCACCAGTTCGCGGTGTCCGCGAGCAGCGTGCGCATGGCCATCCAGCGGCCCGTGCGCAGATCCTGCAGCACGGCGCGCAGGGCGCGGTCCGGACCGGCGGGGTCGTAGGAGGGGCGTGCTCCTTCCCTGGCCATCAGCCGTCGGTCCCGGGCCACTGGCGCACGGGCGAGGTGGCGGGGTGGCGTAGCAACAGCCCTCCTGTGGGCGGCGATTGAGATGTGGTGCGGTGGTCGGCGGTCACTATAGAGGTGCGGGTTCCGCCTCACCATTGTTGTCAACTCAACTATTTATTCAGGCGAGTTGCCCATCCCGTCGGTGCTTGACTCCGGACGCGGCGCGACGGCAGGCTGACGCGGTGTGATCTTCGAGGCGCTATGGGAGAAGGTGCGATGACGGGGCCGGTGCTCGCCGTCGACCAGGGCACGTCCGGCACCAAGGCGCTCGTGGTCTGTCCGGAGCGCGGTGTCCTCGGCACCGGGTTCGCCGAGGTCCGCCCCCGGTATCTGCCCGGCGGCCTGGTCGAGGTGGACCCCGCCGAGCTGTACGACTCGGTGCTCGCCGCCGGCCGTCAGGCGCTCGCCGGGGCGGGCGAGCCGGTCGTGGCGCTCGGCCTCGCCAACCAGGGCGAGACCGTCCTCGCCTGGGAGCCGGCCACCGGCCGCCCGCTCACCGACGCCCTGGTCTGGCAGGACCGGCGCGCGGAGACGGTCTGCGCCGAACTCGCCGACCACGCCGAGGAGTTGCGGCAGCTGACCGGCCTGCCCCTCGACCCGTACTTCGCCGCCCCCAAGATGGCCTGGATCCGCCGCCATCTCACCCGCGAGGGCGTCGTCACCACCTCCGACGCCTGGCTGGTCCACCGCCTCACCGGCGCCTACGCCACCGACGCCGCCACCGCCGGCCGCACCCAGCTCCTCGACCTGGACAGCGCCGGGTGGTCGCCGAGGGCGCTGGAGCTGTACGGCCTGGCGGACGAACGGCTCCCGCAGGTCACCGACAACGCCCAACTCATCGGCAGGACAACGGCGTTCGGCTACGACATCCCGCTCACCGGCCTGGCCGTCGACCAGCAGGCCGCCCTGCTCGCCCAGCGTGTCACCCGCCCCGGCGCCGCCAAGTGCACCTACGGCACCGGTGCGTTCCTCCTCGCGCACACCGGCGAGCAGCCCCGGCGGAGCACCTCCGGCCTGGTCGGCTGTGTCGCCTGGCGGCTCGCCGGCACCACCGGCTACTGCCTCGACGGGCAGGTCTACACCGCCGCCTCCGCCGTCCGCTGGCTCACCGACCTCGGCGTCATCTCCTCCGCCGCCGATCTCGACCCCGTCGGCGGCGCGGTCCCCGACAGCGGCGGCGTCACCTTCGTCCCCGCTCTCGCCGGACTCGCCGCCCCCTGGTGGCGCGGCGACCTGCGCGGCTCGCTCACCGGCCTCGGCCTCGACACCACCCCCGGCCATCTCGTCCGCGCCCTGTGCGAGGGCATCGCGGCCCAGGTCGCCGAACTCGCCGACGCCGCCGCCACCGACCTGGGCACCGGCCTGGACCTGCTCCGCGTCGACGGCGGCCTGACCCGCTCCGCGCTCCTCATGCAGACCCAGGCCGACCTGCTGCAACGCCCCGTCGAGGTGTCCGCGCTGCCCGACGCCACCGCCCTCGGCGCCGCCACCCTCGCCCGCCTCGGCGCGGACCGTACCCTGGGCGTCGACCAGGCCCTGCCCGACGGAGAGCCCGCAGCCTTGTACGAACCCCGCATCGGCGCCGACCAGGCCGCCGAACGCCGCGCCCGCTTCCGCACCGCCGTCGCGGCCCTGCTGGACTCATGACGGTCACGGCGGACGGACCGCTGCCCACGGAGACGTACGACGTGGCGATCGTGGGTGCCGGCATCGTCGGCTGTGCCATCGCCCGCGAACTCGCCCGCCGGCCCCGGCTGCGCGTCGCCCTGGTCGAGGCGCAGGACGACGTGGGCCAGGGCACCTCCAAGGCCAACACCGCGATCCTGCACACCGGTTTCGACGCGGCCCCGGGGACCCTGGAGGCCCGTCTGGTCCGCGAGGGGTACGAGCGGTTGGGCGCCTACGCGGCCGAGACCGGCATCCCCGTCGAACGCGTCGGCGCCCTGCTGGTCGCCTGGGACGAGGAGCAACTCGCCGCCCTGCCCCGGCTGGCCGAGAAGGCAGAGGCCAACGGCTACCACGAGACGTGCCCGGTACCGGCCGACGAACTGTACGCCCGCGAACCCCACCTCGGCCCGGGAGCCCTCGGCGCCCTGCACGTCCCCGGCGAGAGCATCATCTGTCCCTGGACGACGACACTGGCGTACGCCACGCAGGCGGTCGGCGCCGGAGTCGACCTGCATCTGAACACCGGGGTGGGGCGGGTGAGTTGGCGGGACGGCCACCAACTGCTCACCTCCCGAGGGCTTGTGCGGGCCCGCCGTCTGGTCAACGCGGCCGGGCTGCACGCCGACGCCGTCGACCGCCTCCTCGGGCACGAGGACTTCACCGTCACCCCGCGCCGCGGCCAGCTCCTGGTGTACGACAAGCTCGCCCGCCCGCTCGTCCGGCACATCCTCCTGCCCGTGCCGACGGCACTCGGCAAGGGCGTCCTGGTCGCGCCCACCGTCTACGGCAACGTCCTGCTCGGCCCCACCGCCGAGGACCTCGACGACAAGCGGGCCACCGGCTCCACCGCCGAGGGCCTCGCCGGCCTCCGGGACAAGGGCCGCCGCATCCTGCCCGACCTGCTGGAGGAGGAGGTCACCGCCGTCTACGCCGGACTGCGCGCGGCCACCGGCCAGGAGGACTACCGCATCGCCGCCCACCCCGAACAGGGGTACGTCACGGTCGGCGGCATCCGCTCCACGGGCCTGACGGCGTCCCTGGCGATCGCAGCCCACGTAACGGGCCTGCTGGCCGACACCGGGCTCGACCTGGGCCCCGAGCGCGAGCCGGCCCCGGTGACCATGCCCAACCTCGGCGAGGCCTTCCCGCGCCCCTACCAGTGCCCCGAACTCATCGCCGCCGACCCCGAGTACGGCACCCTGGTCTGCCACTGCGAGCGCGTCTCCCGGGGCGAGATCCGCGACGCCCTGGCCGGCCCGATCCCGCCACGCAGTCTGGAGGGGCTGCGCCGCCGTACCCGGGCCCGTGCCGGCCGCTGCCAGGGGTTCTACTGCGGGGCGGTGGTGCGGGAGCTGTTCGAGGCGGCGCGCGGTGAGGGGGCGCGGACGTGACGGGCGAGCGGAGTGTGGCGGGTGCCGACGGGGCAGGCGTGCCCGCCCGCCGCGTCGACGTCGTGGTCGTCGGTGCGGGGCCCGCGGGTCTGGCCGCCGCCGCCCGACTGGCCGCCTCCGGAGCCGGTCGGGTCGAGGTGCTGGAGCGTGAGCAACAGGCCGGGGGAGCGCCCCGGCACTGTGCCCACGGCGGCTTCGGTACCCGCGCTCACCCGAGGACCGGCCCCGAGTACGCCCGCCTGCTGACGGAGGCCGCCGACCGGGCGGGCGCCGTGATCCGCACCGGGGTGACCGTCCTGGACTGGGGGGCGACGGGGGCGGCGGCAGGCGTGGCCGACCCGGACCCGGCGGTGGCAGGGGGGTCCGAGGCGGAGCCGGGCGTACTGGACCGGGGGGCGGGCGGGGCGTCCGCTCCGGCGGCGCCGTCCGGAGGCGGCCGGGGTGTGCCGACGAGAGTGGCCGACGTCGGTCCGGGGTCGGCGCCGGTGCTCAGCCTGGCAGGTACCGGCCCGGTGCTCCACGTCGTCGGCTCCCGTGGTCCCGAGGTCATCGCGGCGCGGGCCGTGGTCCTGGCCACCGGTGCCCGCGAACGCCCGCGTACGGCCCGGCTGGTGCCCGGTACGCGCCCCGCCGGGATCTACACCACCGGTGAACTCCAGCAGGCCGTCCACCTGTTCGGGCAGCACATCGGCACCCGCGCGGTCGTCGTCGGCGCGGAGAACGTCTCCTACGCGGCCGCCGGCACCGTGCGCGCGGCAGGGGCGGAGGTCGTGGCCCTGGTCACGGAACATCCTCGTGCTCAAGTTCCCCTGCGCCAGGCCCAGTCGGCCCGCCTGCGACACGGCATCCCGCTGCTCACGGACACCACCGTCGCCGAACTCCTCGGCCACGGACGGCTGTCCGGGGTCCGGATCCGCCACCGTGACGGCCGTACCGCCGTCCTGGACTGCGACACCGTCGTGTTCACCGGCGACTTCGTCCCCGACCACGAACTCGCCCGCCGTGGCGCCCTCACCCTGGACCCGGGCACCCGCGGCCCCGCCGTCGACGGCTCCCTGGCAACCTCGCGCCCCGGGGTCTTCGCCGCCGGGAACGTCCTGCACGCCGTCGAACCCGCCGGCACCGCGGCCCGCGAGGGCGCCCGCGCGGCCGGCGCCGTCCTCGACCTCCTGTCGGGCACCGCAGCATGGCCCGGCCCCGGACTCCCGCTCACCGTCGAGGCCCCGCTGCGCTGGATCGCCCCGAACCGCGTCAGCCCTGCCGCACGGCCCGAACGCTACGTCCTGCGCACCGCAGTCCCGCTGCGCCGACCCGTCCTGTACGTCCGCCAGGACGGCCGCCTCCTGCACCGCGAGCGGCCCGTCCCCGGCACCGCCCTGCCCAACCGCACCCTGACCCTCACCGCCCGCTGGCACGACCGCGTCGACCCCGAGGGCGGCGAGGTGCGGGTGAGCGCCCGCTGAGCACCGGGACGAACCTCAGATCCCGCCGAACGACCCGTGCCGCCCCGCCCCCGAGGCGAACCGGGCGGCGCCCTCCGTGCTCTGCGCCAGCACGCCCATGCCGTGGCGGAGTTCGGTGCGCAGTGCCGACTCCTCGTCCAGGCCCTCCTGGTCGAGGACCGACGCACGGTCGCTGCGCAGACAGGGCTGGGGGAAACGGGCGATCTCGGCCGCCAGTGCCTCGGCCTCGGCGCGGGACTGCCCGGAGGGTACGACGCGGTTGGCGAGGCCCATCTCGTACGCCTCCCGGGCCGGGACCGGACGGCCGGTCAGGATCATGTCCATCGCCCGGCTGGTGCCGATCAGCCGGGGCAGCCGGAGTGTGCCGCCGTCGATCAGGGGCACGCCCCAGCGGCGGCAGAACACGCCGAACACGGCGTCCTCCTCGGCGACCCGCAGATCGCACCACAGGGCGAGTTCCAGGCCGCCCGCGACCGCGTGCCCGGCCACCGCCGCGATCACCGGCTTGGACAGCCGCATCCGGGTCGGTCCCATGGGCCCGTCGCCGTCCTCGGCCACGCGGTTGCCGCGTTCCGTACCGATCGCCTTCAGATCCGCGCCCGCGCAGAACGTGCCGCCCTCGCCCCACAGCACCGCCACCCGGGCGCTGTCGTCGGCCTCGAAAGCCCGGAAAGCGGAGGCGAGTCCGGCCGCCGTGGGACCGTCGACCGCGTTACGGGCCGCGGGCCGGGACAGGACGACCGTGGTGACGTACTCCTTGCGCTCCACGCGGACCGGCACGGCGAACTCCCTTGTCTCGGCCTTGTCTCGGCTGGGAGGGCCACTCTGCCTCAGATGACCTTCAGCCGCACCAGCGCCCCCAGCGTCAGCGCCCCCGGCACCAGCGGCACCCACACGGTGATGATGCGGTAGGCGAGCACCACCGCTGTGGCCACCGCCACCGGCCCGCCCGCCGCGACCAGCGCCACGATCAGCGCGGCCTCGACCGAGCCGAGCCCGCCCGGTGTGGGCACCAGCGCCACCGCCACCGTCGCGGCCAGGTACGCCAGTGCCATGTGCGCCGGCGACACCGGCAGCCCCAGCGCCTGCCCCACCGCGACCAGACCGGCGGCCTGCAGCGCCGGGAAGGCCAGCGAGCCGCCCCACAGCGCGAGCGCCCGGGCCGGACGCGTGTGCACCGAGCGGGCCTCGCCCAGGGCGGTGCGCACGAAGCCGGACACGGCCGCGCGCAGCCGTCGTACGAAGGCCAGCGCGGCCACCGCCACCACCAGTACGGCGGCCGCGACCGCCAGTAGCGGGACGACGGCCCCGGCGGGGACCAGGGTGCCGAGCCGCAGCGCGTCGGGGAAGGCGAGCAGCAGCGCGGTCAGCAGGGTCAGCCGGCCGACCGACTCGGCGAGCAGATACAGCGCGAGCGCGGCGGAGGAACGGGCGAGCGGCACCCCGCACACGGTCATGAACCGCAGATTGACCGCGCCCGAGCCGAGCCCGGTGGGCAGCAGGTGGTTCGCCGAGCCGGCCGCGAACTGCGTCGCCAGCAGCCGCCACCGGGGCAGTGGCTGGATCACGGCGCCCTGCCGGGTGACGGCGGCGGCCACCCAGGTCAGACAGGTGGCGCCGCCCGCCGCCAGCAGCCAGGGCCAGGACGCGGTCCGCAGCTGGCCGATGCCCTCGGCGAGCACCGAGCGGTTCCGCACGGCGACGACCGCGACGAGCAGCAGCGGGAGCAGGCACAGGATCTGCCGCACGGGCAGCCGTCGGGCGAGCCTCGGCAGGCGGCCCGTGCGCGGGTCGGAGAGATGGGGCGCGGTCACACCCGGAGAGGTTTTCCGCACCGTCCCAACGGCGGGTGGCGGGAGTGGGGACGGCGGCTTACGGACTGGCGGCTTCACGACTGTGGTCATCGGGGCCTTCGGGGGTGAAAAGTGGCGGACATTGACCTCAACGAAGCTTGAGGTTCTACGTTCTTGTGCATGAGCATGGAAACCACCGCCTGGACGCAGTTGCACAGCGTGATGAACGCGCAGGCCGACCGCCGTCCCTTCGCGCGCGCCACGCTGCGCCGTATCGCCGCCTTCGCCCGCCCGCACCGCGCGGGCATCGTCCGGTTCGTACTGTTCGGGGTGGTGACCGCCCTGCTCGCCGTCGCGACCCCCGTGCTCGCCGGCCGCGTCGTCGACGCGATCGTGGCGGGGCACGACTCCGGCCGGGTCGTCCGGCTCTCCCTGCTCATCGCGCTCGTGGCGCTCGTGGAGGCGGGGCTCGGCATCCTCGGGCGGCGGCTGTCGTCGTCGCTCGGGGAGGGACTCATCCTCGACCTCAGAACGGCTGTGTTCGATCATGTGCAGCGCATGCCCGTCGCGTTCTTCACACGGACTCGTACGGGCGCGCTGGTCAGCCGTCTCAACAACGACGTCATCGGCGCCCAGCGCGCCTTCGCCAACACCCTCTCCGGTGTGGTGAGCAACCTGGTCACCCTGGTGCTCACGCTCGCGGTGATGCTGACCCTGTCCTGGCAGATCACCCTGCTCGCGCTGGTGCTGCTGCCGGTGTTCGTGCTCCCGGCCCGCCGCATGGGCAGCCGGATGGCCCGGATGCAGCGGGAGGCGGCGGCGCTGAACGCGGCCATGGGCACCCGGATGACCGAGCGCTTCTCCGCGCCCGGCGCGACCCTGGTCAAGCTGTTCGGCCGCCCCGAGGAGGAGTCGGCGGAGTTCGCGGCCCGCGCCGCCCGGGTCCGGGACATCGGGGTGCGGACGGCCACCGCCCAGTCGGTGTTCATCACCTCCCTCACCCTGGTCTCCGCCCTCGCGCTGGCCCTCGTCTACGGCCTCGGCGGCTGGTTCGCGCTGCACGGCACACTCCAGGCCGGCGCGGTCGTCTCCCTCTCCCTGCTGCTGACCCGGCTGTACGCCCCGCTCACCGCGCTCGCCGGTGCCCGGGTGGAGGTGATGAGCGCGCTCGTCAGCTTCGAGCGGGTCTTCGAGGTGCTGGACCTCAAGCCGCTCATCGAGGAGAAGCCGGACGCGGTCGAGGTCCCCGAGGGCCCGGTCGCCGTCGAGTTCGAGGACGTCCGCTTCGCCTACCCGGCCGCCGACCAGGTCTCCCTCGCCTCCCTGGAGGAGGTCGCCACTCTCGACACCCGTGGCGGCGCCGAGGTCCTGCACGGCATCTCCTTCCGCGCCGAACCCGGACAGACGGTCGCCCTCGTCGGCTCCTCCGGCGCCGGGAAGTCCACCATCGCCCAGCTGCTGCCGAGGCTGTACGACGTCGACGCGGGCGCGGTCCGCATCGGCGGGACCGACGTCCGTGACCTGACCGCCGCCTCCCTGCGGGCCACGCTCGGCATGGTCACCCAGGACGGCCACCTCTTCCACGACACCGTCCGCGCCAATCTGCTGCTGGCCCGCCCCGACGCCACGGACGAGGAGCTGTGGGACGCGCTGGGCCGGGCCCGCCTGGACGGGGTCGTACGGTCCCTGCCCGACGGTCTGGACACGGTCGTCGGCGAGCGCGGCTACCGGCTCTCCGGGGGCGAGCGGCAGCGCATGACCATCGCCCGGCTGCTGCTGGCCCGCCAGCGCGTGGTGATCCTGGACGAGGCCACCGCCCACCTGGACAACACCTCCGAGGCGGCCGTCCAGGAGGCGCTCACCGAGGCCCTGGCGGGCCGTACCGCCGTGGTCATCGCCCACCGGCTGTCCACGGTCCGGGCGGCCGACCAGATCCTGGTCGTGGAGTCCGGCCGGATCGTGGAACGGGGCACGCACGGGGAGCTGTTGGCGGCGGAGGGGCGGTACGCGGAGCTGCACCGTACGCAGTTCGCCCAGCGGGACTCCGCCGCGGCGTAGCGGTCGCGGGCGCGCTCCTTCGGGGCGCGCCCAGCGGGAGTGAAGTTATTGCGGCACCTCTTGACTCCACTGGTCCGTACCTTTAGTTTCACGCCTTAAACAAAGCCTGCGGACCATCCCAACGCTCGCTCCCCTCATAGGTGTTGGCCCGCGCCCCCCACACGAAAGGCCACCCCCGCACATGGCCAGACCCCTCCCCGCAGCGGTCGCCCTCGGTGTCGTCGCGCTCTCGGCCGGCCTGCTCACCGCGTCGCCCGCCCAGGCCGCCACCGGCGCCGTCACCGGACTCGCCGGCAAGTGTCTCGACGTCGCCGGGGCCAACTCCGCCGACGGCACGCCCGTCCAGCTCTACGACTGCAACGGCACGAACGCCCAGCAGTGGACCGTCGGCAGCGACGGCACGATACGCGCGCTCGGCAAGTGCCTCGACGTGACCGGCAATTCGACCGCGGACGGCGCCAAGGTGCAGCTGTGGTCCTGTACCGGCGGCGCGAACCAGAGGTGGACCGTCACCGCCGCCCACGACATCGTCAACCCGCAGGCGAACAAGTGCCTGGACGTCACCGACAACAACTCCGCCAACGGCACCCGGATCCAGATCTGGAGCTGCGGCGGCGGCGCCAACCAGAAGTGGACCGCGCCCGCGGCCGACGGCGGCACCACCCCGTCCGCGCCGATGGCCGTCGCGCCGTACCTCTACAACGGCTGGGGCAGCCCGCCCAGCCCCACCACCATCACCCAGGCCACCGGCGTGAAGTGGTTCACGCTCGCCTTCGTGCTCAGCAACGGCTACTGCAACCCGCAGTGGGACGGCAGCCGCCCGCTGACCGGCGGGGTGGACCAGCAGACGGTCAACACGGTGCGGGGATACGGCGGTGACGTGATCCCGTCCTTCGGCGGGTACAGCGGCAACAAGCTGGAGAGTTCCTGCTCCAGCGCGGGCGAGCTGGCGGCGGCGTACCAGAAGGTGATCAACGCCTACGGCTTGAAGGCGATCGACATCGACATCGAGGCCGACGCCTACAGCAACGCGACCGTGCAGCAGCGGACCGTGGACGCGCTGAAGACGGTGAAGGCGAACAACCCCGGCCTGAAGGTGTACATCACCATCGGCACCGGGCAGTCCGGCCCCGACACCAGTCTCATCAACCGGGCCGCCTCCTCCGGGCTGACGGTGGACGCCTGGGCCATCATGCCGTTCGACTTCGGCGGCGCCGGGCAGAACATGGGCAACCTGACCACGCAGGCCGCCGAGGGCCTCAAGAGCGCGCTGAAGAACGCGTACGGCTACAGCGACGACCAGGCCTACCGGGACATGGGCATCTCGTCCATGAACGGCGTCACCGACAACAACGAGACGGTCACGGTCAACGACTTCAGGACCATCCTCGCCTATGCCCAGCAGCACCACCTGGCCCGGCTCACCTTCTGGTCCGCCAACCGCGACCGTCCGTGCACCGGCGGCCCCGCCGACAGCTGCTCCGGTGTGAGCCAGTCCGACTGGGACTACACCCGCGTCTTCGCCGGCTACACCGGCTGACCCCCGGCCCCCGAAGGAGACCCCCCGTGCCTCCCCTTTCCCGCCGCCGCAGATCCGCGGTGGTCGCCCTCATCGGTGCGGCAGCCGCCGGTGTGCTCACCGCCGCGCCGACGCCCCTGCTCCCGGCGGCACCCGCACACGCGGCCACCGTCCTGCCCACCGGTTTCGCGACCGTCATCAACGCCGCGAGCGGCAAGTGCCTGGACGCCAAGGCCGCGGCCACCGCCAACGGCACCGTCGTACAGCAGTACGCGTGCAACGGCACCACGGCCCAGCAGTGGAGCTTCACCGACACCGGCAGCGGCTACGTCCGCATCGGCAACGCGAACGACACCAGCCGGGTCGTGGACGTCACCGACGTCTCCACGGCCGACAACGCGCCGATCCAGCTGTGGAGTTACGGCGGCGGCGCCAACCAGCAGTGGCAGGCCGTGGACGACGGCGGCGGCGCCTTCCACTTCGTCAACAGGAACAGCGGCAAGTGCCTGGACGATCCGGGCGCGTCGCTCGCCGACAGCACGCAGTTCCAGCAGTACGCGTGCAACGGCACCGCCGCCCAGCGCTTCCAGGTGGTCCCCGTGACCCAGTCCACGAGCGACCCCGACCTCGGTCCGAACGTCGTCGTCTTCGACCCGTCGATGCCGTCCGCCACCATCCAGAGCAAGCTGGACGCCCTCTTCAAGCAGCAGGAGACCAACCAGTTCGGCTCGCAGCGCTACGCCGTGCTGTTCAAGCCCGGCGCCTACAGCGCGGACGTCAACGTCGGCTTCTACACGCAGGTGCTGGGCCTCGGCCTGACCCCCGACGACGTGTCCATCAACGGCGCGGTGCACGCGGAGGCCGACTGGTTCCAGGGCAACGCCACGCAGAACTTCTGGCGCGGCGCCGAGAACCTGTCCGTCAACCCGGCTGGTGGCAACGACCGTTGGGCCGTCTCGCAGGCCGCGCCGTACCGCCGGATGCATCTGCGCGGCAACCTCGCCCTGGACGACGGCGGCTGGTCGTCCGGCGGCTATCTCGCCGACAGCAAGATCGACGGGCAGGTCAACTCCGGTACGCAGCAGCAGTGGATGACCCGCAACTCCCAGCTCGGCAGCTGGACCGGGTCCAACTGGAACATGGTGTTCACCGGCAGCCAGGGCGTGCCCTCCACCGGCTTCCCGAACCCGCCGTACACCACCGTCGCGCAGAGCCCGGTCGTCCGCGAGAAGCCGTTCCTGTACGTCGACGGCGCCGGGAACTACCAGGTGTTCGTGCCGTCCACCCGGTCCAACAGCACGGGCACCAGCTGGGGGAGCGGCAGCCCGGCCGGCAGCTCACTGCCGCTGAGCCAGTTCTACGTCGTCAAGCCCGGCGCGAGTGCCGCGCAGATCAACGCGGCCCTCGCCGCCGGACAGAACCTGCTGGTCACGCCCGGCGTCTACCACCTCGACCAGACGCTGAAGGTGACCCGGCCCGACACGGTCGTCCTCGGCCTCGGGCTCGCCACCTTCGTCCCCGACAACGGCATCACCGCGATGACCGTCGCCGACGTCGACGGCGTCCAGCTCGCGGGTCTGCTCTTCGACGCCGGCACCACCAGCTCGAAGACCCTGCTCGAGGTCGGGCCGGCCGGCTCCTCCGCCTCCCACGCGGCCGACCCGACCTCCCTGCACGACGTCTACGTCCGCATCGGCGGCGCGGGCGTCGGCAAGGCGGCCACGAGCCTCGTCGTCAACAGCGACAACGTCATCGGCGACCACATGTGGCTCTGGCGCGCCGACCACGGCAGCGGTGTCGGCTGGACCAGCAACACCGCCGACACCGGACTCGTGGTCAACGGCGCCGACGTGACGATGTACGGGCTGTTCGTCGAGCACTTCCAGAAGTACCAGGTGATCTGGAACGGCAACGGCGGCCGCACGTACTTCTTCCAGAACGAGATGCCGTACGACCCGCCGGACCAGGCCTCCTGGATGAACGGCTCCACCCGCGGCTACGCGGCCTACAAGGTCGCCGACTCCGTCACCAGCCATCAGGCGTACGGCCTCGGCAGCTACTGCTACTTCAATGTCAACCCGGGCGTGACGGCCGACCGCGCCTTCGAGGTGCCGAACAATCCGAACGTCCGCTTCACCAGCATGGTCACCGTCTCCCTCGGCGGCACCGGCACCATCAGCCATGTCATCAACAGCACGGGAGGACCCTCGAACGGGTCGTCGAACGTGGCGGACCTGGTCGCCTACCCCTGACAGAGTCCCCCGTACGGCCTAACCAGAGAACACCCCACCGGGCCCCGTCACTGCACAATCACCCCATGGAGCCGCATACCGGCAGGGCCCCACGGGGCCGGGGCCGGGCCGCCGTGCACCCGCCCGGGCAGGGCGGTACGGCGACCCGGCCCGTACGTCTGTTCGAACGCGGTCGGCTGTCCGAGGGGTGGCGGTGACGGGACCGGCCTGGGAGTACAGCGGCTACCGGCCCGAGGAGGAGCGGCTGCGGGAGTCCCTGTGCACACTGGGCAACGGCTACTTCGCCACCCGTGGCGCCCTGCCGGAGTGCGCCGCGGACGACGTCCACTACCCGGGCACCTACGCCGCCGGCTGCTACAACCGGCTCACCTCCGAGATCGGCGGACGGCGGGTCGAGAACGAGGACATGGTCAACCTGCCCAACTGGCTGCCGCTGCGCTTCCGCCTCACCGACGGGGACTGGCTCACCCCGGACACCGCCCCCGTCGCCGAGCACCACCAGATCCTCCATCTCGACCCCGGACTGCTGGAGCGCCGTACCGATTACGGCCTCCCCGGCGGCGGCACGCTCCATGTGCGCCAGCTGCGGCTGGTCCACATGGCCGACCCCCATCTCGCCGCCCTGCGCACCGAGTTCACCGTCGAGGGCCACGCCGTCGACCTGGAGGCCGAGGCCGCGCTCGACGGCAGCGTCACCAACTCCGGGGTCGTCCGCTACCGGGACCTGGAGGGCCAGCACCTCACGCGCTTCCACACCGGCAGCGCCGCACCCGGCACGGTGTGGCTGCGGTGCCGTACCCGCACCTCCGACATCCGCTTCGGGCTGGCCCACCGGCTGACCGCCGACGCCCAGGTCACCCATGCCAACGAAGCCCACCGCGCCGTACAGCGCGTGCGCCTGCGGCTGACACCCGGCCGTACCGTCACCGTCGACAAGACCGTCGCCCTGCACACCTCCCGAGACCCCGCCATCAGCGACCCGCTGGACGCGGCCGTCGACCGCGTCGACGACGCCCCCGGCTTCGACGAACTGCACGAGACGCACGCCGCGGCCTGGGAGCAGCTGTGGCGGCGTACGGCGCTGGAGGTCCCCGGCGAGGCGGGCAGCATCCTGCGCCTGCATCTGTTCCACGTGCTGCAGACCCTCTCCCCGCACACCGCCGACCTCGACGCCGGCGTCCCCGCGCGCGGACTGCACGGCGAGGCCTACCGCGGCCATGTCTTCTGGGACGAACTCTTCGTCCTGCCCTACCTCAACCTCCACCTGCCCGAGGTCTCCCGCGCCCTGCTCCACTACCGGCACCGCCGCCTGGACGCCGCCCGGCACGCGGCGCACGAACTCGGCCGGCGCGGCGCGCTCTACCCCTGGCAGAGCGGCAGCGACGGCCGCGAGGAGACCCAGCAGCTCCACCTCAACCCCCGCTCCGGCCGCTGGCTGCCCGACCACTCCCATCTCCAGCACCACGTCGGCTCGGCGGTTGCCTACAACGTCTGGCAGTACTGCGAGGCCACCGGCGACACCGACTTCCTGCACGGCGAGGGCGCCGAGATGCTGCTGCACATCGCCCGCTTCTGGGCGGAGTCGGCCGGCTACGACGCCGGCCTGCGCCGGCACCGCATCCGGGGTGTGGTCGGCCCCGACGAGTACCACGACGCCTACCCCGGCGCGGCCGCACCCGGTCTGGACGACAACGCCTACACCAATGTCACCGCCGCCTGGGTGCTCAGCCGCGCCCTGGACCTGCTGGACGCCCTGCCCGAGCCGCGCCGCCGCGAACTCGCCGACAGCATCGGCCTGGAGGAGGACGAGCCCGCCCGCTGGGAGGAGGTCTCCCGCACCTTGCACATCCCCTTCCACGACGGTGTGATCAGCCAGTTCGAGGGCTACGGCGAGCTCGCCGAGCTGGACTGGGAGGACTATCGCAGACGGTACGACGACATCCGGCGCCTGGACCGGATCCTGGAGGCGGAGGGCGACACCGTCAACCGCTACAAGGCCTCCAAACAGGCCGACGTCCTCATGCTCGGCTACCTCTTCTCGGGCCCCGAACTCCGCGCGCTCTTCGACCGGTTGGGCTACCACCTGGACGACCACATCTGGACCGCCACCGTCGACCACTACCTGCACCGCACCAGCCACGGCTCCACGCTCAGCGGCCTGGTGCACGGCTGGATCCTGGCCCGCGCCCGCCGCGCGGACGCCTGGGCCTTCGTCCAGGAGGCGCTGCGCGGCGACATCGCCGACCTGCAGGGCGGCACCACCGGCGAGGGCATCCACCTCGGCGCGATGGCCGGCACCCTCGACCTCGTCCAGCGCGGACTGACCGGCCTGGAGACCCGGGGCGGCGTCCTCAGCCTGGACCCGGTCCCGCTCCCCGAACTCTCCTCCTACGGCTTCCCGCTGCGCTACCACGGCCACTGGGGCGTCCATCTGCGCCTGCGCAGCGGCCTGCTGGAGATCGCCGTCCCGTCCTCCGACAGCCCACCCATCGGCATCCGCCTGCACGACCAGGTGATCCCGGTGATCCCCGGCGAGACGGCCCGCCTGGTGGTTCCGGAATGATGCGCGACGACACCCTACAGTTCGGCGGATTCCCAGCCGGTGCACAGCAGGGCGAGTTCCTCCTCGTCCAGTCGGCTGGGCCTTCGTCCGGGACCGCACCCGCGTCCTGTGCCGGCTGCGCGAACGGCTGCGTCCCGGCGGGGCGCTGTGCGTGATCACACCGCTGGCGGACGCCATACCGGACCAAGTCTGATGGTGATCAAGTCGTAAAACCGGTGGGGGAGTTGGGTGAGGTCGTCGCGCTCGATGTCCAGGCGGTGGTACGTCACCCCGGTGCCGCCGGCGCGCCCGGCCTCGGTGAGCGCGGCCTCGGACCAGTCGACGGCGTCCACCCGGTACCCGGAGTCGGCCAGATGGCGGGCGAGTTCGCCGAGTCCGCAGCCGAGGTCCAGGGCGAGTCCGTCGGCCGGTGCGGACCGGAAGGATCCTCGCCGGGCGACGGCCGCCGTACACCCCTGCCCGCGATCTCGACTCGGGCGGCCGGGGGGGACCACGATGCATCGGTAGGTGGTTGAACGAAGAAAGGAGTCGGCGGAGATGAGCGCGACCGACGCCCCCTTGCGGGTGCTGGCGGTGGACGACGAGGAACCGGCGCTCGGGGAGCTGCTGTATCTCCTGGGGCAGGACCCGCGGGTCGGCACTGTGCTGGCCGCGGCGACGGCCACCGAGGCGCTGCGCCGGCTCGGCCGGGCCGGGGCGGACGGACCGGACGGCGGCGAGGCCGTCGACGTCGTCTTCCTCGACATCAACATGCCGGGACTCGACGGCCTCGAACTGGCCCGTCTGCTGGGCGGGTTCGCCGCACCGCCGCTGATCGTCTTCGTCACCGCCCACGACGACTTCGCGGTGCGCGCCTTCGACCTCAAGGCCGCCGACTACCTGCTCAAGCCGCTGCGCAAGGAGCGCTTCGCCGAGGCCGTACGACGCGTCGCCGAACTGGTCCGCGCCGGGCAGGGCCCCCGCCCGGCCACCATCCCCACCGGCCCGGAATCCAGCCTCGCCGACCAGGTCCCCGTGGAACTGGGCGGGGTGACCCGGTTCGTGCCCATCGCCGACATCACCTATGTCGAGGCGCAGGGCGACTACGCGCGGCTGCACACCCGGCACGGCAGCCACCTGGTGCGCATCCCGCTGTCCACGCTGGAGGAACAGTGGCGCGAACGCGGCTTCGTCCGCATCCACCGCAGCCGGCTCGTCGCCCTCGGCCGCGTCGAGGAACTCCGGCTGGACGGCGGCAACGTGACCGTACGGATCGGCGACCGGATCCTCGCCGTGAGCCGTCGTAACGCGCGCGAACTGCGTGACCTTCTGGCCCGGCACGCGGCCGGAGCGGTCCGGAGGTGACGGACGTGTGGCGATTCTCGCCCGGTCTCGTCCGGCGGCTGTCGACCGGGTCGCCCGCTGCGTACACTCGCCGCACACCAGGTGATCACCGCGACGTCGGGGAGTGCGTCATGGGTGCGGAATCCGTCCCGCGCAGAGAGGTGGTCACCGGACGGCCGCGCCCCGGGAACGGTACGACCCTGCGCCTCGAGTCCCGCCCGGTCCCGCCGGAAAGCGACGTCGCCGTAAGCAGATTGATGCACCGTCAGCTACGCGCCGCCCTTACCGTGACCGGCCTCCTGGTGCTCCCGCTCGGCCTGCTCCCCCTCCTCCTGCGGCTGGCGCCGCTCACCGGCATGGCACCCCGCGTCCCCCTGGCGGTCTGGTTCGTGCTGGGCGTGGCACCGTACCCCGCGCTGCTGGCCATCGGCGCCTGGTACGTCCGCCGGGCCGAGCGCAACGAGACCGGACTCGCCGCCCGCGCTCCCGTGGAACGCCCCTGACGTGAACCAGACGTACGGCATGGCGGGCGTGACGGCCGTGGTCCTCGCCACGGTCCTCGTCGGCGCGCTCGGACTGCGCATCTCCCGCACCACCTCCGACTTCTACGTCGCCTCGCGCACCGTCGCGCCCCGGCTCAACGCCACCGCGGTCAGCGGCGAGTACCTGTCCGCCGCCTCCTTCCTCGGCGTCGCCGGACTCGTCCTCGCCCAGGGCGTCGACATGCTGTGGTTCCCCATCGGCTACACCGCCGGCTTCCTGGTGCTGCTGGCCTTCGTCGCCGCCCCGCTGCGCCGCTCCGGCGCCTACACCCTGCCCGACTTCGCCGAGGCCCGGCTGGAGTCCCGGGCGGTGCGCCGGGTCGCCGGGGCGCTGGTCGTCGGCATCGGCTGGCTCTATCTGCTGCCCCAGCTGCGCGGCGCCGGCCTCACCCTGCGGCTGCTCACCGGCGCGCCCGGGTGGCTCGGCGCGCTGGTCGTCTCCGTGGTGGTGACCGTGGCCGTGGCCGCCGGCGGGATGCGCAGCATCACCTTCGTCCAGGCCTTCCAGTACTGGCTGAAACTCACCGCCCTGCTGGTGCCCGTGGTGTTCCTGCTGCTCGCCTGGCACGCCGACCGGTCCCCGGCGCCCGTCTGGGACGACCGGCCCGTCTTCCACCGCACCACCGAGGTGCGCGTCGACCGGCCGCTCACCCTCACCGTGCGCGAGCCGGTCCGGGTGACGGCGTCCGGCCACGTCGACGGGCGTGCGGTGCACGGCGTTCCGCTGCGGCTGGACGAGGGCCGGCACGAACTGGGCGCGGACACGACGGTGCGCTTTCCGGCGGGCGCGGTCGTCCCCCTGCCGGACCGGACCCCCGACCGCGCCTCCTCCAGCTGGGGCACACCCCTGTCGGCCGCCCGCGAACAGCACGGCCTGTACGCCACCTACGGGCTGATCCTCGCCACTTTCCTCGGCACCATGGGCCTGCCGCACGTCGTCGTCCGCTTCTACACCAACCCCGACGGCCGCGCCGCCCGCCGCACCACGGTGAGCGTGCTGGGCCTGCTCGGCGCGTTCTACTTGCTGATGCCGCTGTACGGCATGCTGGGCCGCCTCTACGCCCCCGACCTGCTGCTGACCGGCGACACCGACGCGGCGGTCCTCGTCCTGCCGCAGCGGCTGATCGGCGGGGTCGCCGGGGACCTGCTGGGCGCGCTCGTCGCCGGCGGCGCCTGCGCGGCCTTCCTGTCCACCGCGTCCGGACTGACCATGTCCGTAGCGGGCGTACTGGCCCAGGACGTCCTGCCCACCCTCGGGGTACGCCACTTCCGGCTCGCCACGCTGCCGGCGATCGCGGTGCCGACGGCCGCGGCGGCGCTGGTCGGCGAGCTGCCCGTGGCCGACGCGGTGGGACTGGCCTTCGCCGTCTCGGCGTCTTCCTTCTGTCCGCTGCTGGTCCTGGGCATCTGGTGGCGCGGCCTGACCCCGCCGGGCGCGATCGCCGGGCTCCTCCTCGGCGGCGGCTCGGCACTGACCGCGGTGACCGCCACCATCGCCGGCGGCGCCGACTCCGGCTGGCCGCACACCCTCCTGGCCTGGCCCGCGGTGTGGTCCGTCCCGGTCGGCTTCACCGCGATGATCCTCACCTCACTGGCCACCCGCCACCGCATCCCACCCACCACGGCCGCCACCATGGCCCGCCTCCACCTCCCAGAACCGCCCCACCCGGGCCCGGCCACCACCTGACCGAGGAGCAGCCGTGCACGCAATCGCCGAAGCCGACCGAACCGTGGGGGCGGGGGCCGGTCATCGAGCCTCCCAGGCCCGCCCATGACTGTCCTCGGTACCGCGGCCCTCGTTCTCGTCGGGCTGGCCGTGTTCGTGTTCGGGGCCGCTCTCGGACATGGTGCGGCGCGGCGACAGCAGGAGCATGTGGACGGAACCGATGAGGCACGGATCCTTGTGCAGGCCCTGCACTCCGCCGGGCTCGCCGCTGCACCGCTGCGGGGCGGGCTCAGTGCGGACACGGCGCGCAGGGCGGCGCGGCGGCTGCGGGCCCTGCTCGGCACGCCCGCCGTCGCCCTCGGCGACGGCACCTCCGTCCTCGCCTGGGACGGTGCCGGCGACCACCATCGCGAGCAACTCGTGGCCCTGCTCGCCGATCCGCCCCGCGGCCGGACCTTCTCGCTGTCCTGTGAGGACGACGGCTGCCCTGTCGGATGGGGTGCCCTGGCGCCGCTCACGGCCGACGGCCGGCCCGTCGGTGCCCTCGTCGTGTTCGCCGGCACCGAGTCCAGCGCCTACGTCCGGGCCGCCGAGGCCGCGGCCGGCAGGTTCTCGCTCGAGCTCGAACTCGCCGGCCTGGACCGGGCCCGGGCCGGCGCCCACGAGGCCGAGATGCGTGCCCTGCGCGCCCAGATCTCCCCGCACTTCATCTACAACTCCCTCGCGAGCATCGCCTCCTTCGTCCGCACCGACCCCGAGCGCGCCCGTGAACTCCTCCAGGAGTTCGCCGACTTCACCCGCTACTCCTTCCGCCGCGACGGCGACTTCACCACCCTCGCCGAGGAGTTGCGCTCCATCGAGCAGTACCTGGAACTCGCCCGCGCCCGCTTCGGCCGCCGTCTGAAGGTCACCCTGCGCATCGCCCCGGAGGTGCTCCCGGTGACCCTGCCGTTCCTCTGTCTGCAACCCCTCGTCGAGAACGCCCTCAAACACGGCCTGGAGGAGTCCGTGGAGCGCAGCGTCGTCACGATCACCGCCGAGGACGAGGGCACCCAGGCCCGCGTCGTCATCGAGGACAACGGCATCGGCATGGAACCCGAACGCCTGCGCGCGATCCTGCGTGGCACGGCCGGACCGTCCACCGGCATCGGCCTGAGCAACGTGGACCGCCGGCTGCGCCAGGTCTACGGCGACGACCACGGCCTCGTCATCGAGACCGGCGTCGGAGCGGGTACGAAGATCACGCTCCGGGTCCCGAAGTTCCGCCCCGGTGTCCAGGCCCCGCCACCACGCTGACCCCCGCCGTCGGCCCACCGCGCGGAGTTACGCTCCGAACATGGAACTGACAGTGAGGTGGCCGACCCGGAGGAGGCCGAGCGGCTGGGCATGCACGGCTCGCCGACGCTGCTGGTCGGCGGGACCGATCCGTTCGCCCGCCCGGGGCAGGAACCGAGCCTGTCCTGCCGAGTCGGCGGCCTGCCGTCGGTGGAGCGGCTGCGGGAGGTCATCGCCTCGGCCTGACCCGGGGGCCGGGCCGGGCCGGGGTGTCACCGGGCGCCGACGGCCTCGAGCAGCCGGTGGAGGTCGTGGGCGGCCTCGGCGGTGGCCAGCGTGGCCGCGATGACGACGGCCGCGGTGGCCGCGGTGAGGGCCGGGTGGCGCCTCAGCGGCGGGGCGAGGAGCGCGGCGACCCGGCGGGGGACCGGACCGGCCGAGGCGAGCGGACCGCGGCGGCCGTGACGGCCGAGGATGCCGAGGACGGCACCGGCGGCGCGGGCGAGCGCCGGGGCGCGGTGGGCGGCGAGCGCGGCCTTGCCGACGGCGCGGGCGACCCGCCGGCGGTCACCGGTCGAGGCGGCCGCGCTCTCGTCGGCCCAGCGCTCGATGGTGTAGGTGACGGCTGTCGCGAGGGGGCGCAGCAGGGGGTTGGCGGCGGCGCCGAGCTGGGCGAACGCGACGAAGGCGTAGTGGTGGGCTGCCAGATGGGCGCGCTCGTGGGCGAGCAGGATGTCGTGCTCGGTCTCGTCCAGGGTGTGCAGCATGCCGGTGGAGACGACGACACGGCCCGGCAGTCCGGGGATGGCATAGGCGTCGGCGGCGTCGTCCTCCAGGACGACCAGGCCGTCGCGCGCGGGCATGCAGGCCGCGTCCAGCGTCGCCGCGGCCAGCGTGCGGGTACGGCGCCAGAGCATGCGGGCGGCCGCGAACAGCGCCCCGCCGAGCAGCACTCCCGCGACGACGGCGACGGAGAGCGCGGTGGGATCCTGGTGCCGGGCGCTGCCGGCCGACCAGTGGCCGTGGGCGGCCAGTTGCGGGATCCGGATCAGGCCGGTGACGGCCAGCAGGCCCAGCGCGACGGTGCTCGCCACGCCCAGGACCAGGGAGGTCAGGGTGAGCAGCCAGGTGGCCAGGCGGGGTTCGCACCGCTCCGACAGCGGCCGCGCGCCGAGCGGCGCGAGCAGCGACAGCAACAGCGGCACATAGACGGCGAGACGCATCCGGCCCTTCTTCTCGGTCGGTGTCCGGCTAGGGGCCGAGTGTGCCATCGGACCGCCCCCGAGCGCCATCGGCCCCCTGGACCGTCTGCCCGAAGAATCACTCGGCACAGGATGTCATGTAACGCTTGCTACATTCCCCCCTGTGTCGAAGCCTGTGTCGAAGTCCGTGTCGAAGTCTGTGCCGAAGAAGGAACCGGAGAGCCGCTGGCTCGTCCTCGTGATCAAACTGCCGGCCGAGCCGAGCAGGCACCGCGTCGCGGTCTGGCGGGAGTTGCGCAAGGCGGGCGCGCTCTCGCTCGGCCAGGGGATCTGGGCCGTACCCGACGTGCCGGTCTTCGCGGACGGGGTCGCCAGGGCCCTCGCGCTCACCGAGCAGGCCGGCGGACAGACCGTGACCCTGAACGCCACCGGGCGCGGCAGCGAGGACGCGGCTCGCTTCCAGGCGCTGTTCACGGCCGCGCGGTCCGTGGACTGGGCGGAGTTCCTCGCCGACTGCGGCACGTTCGAGGAGGAACTGGCCAAGGAGATCCGCATCGGCAGGTTCACGCTGGCCGAGCTGGAGGAAGAGGAGCAGTCACTGGAGCGGCTGCGGCGCCGGCACCGCGACCTGACCGCGCGGGACGTGTACGGCGCCCCCGAGGCCGCCGAGGCGGGCCGGCGGCTCAAGGAATGCGTCGCGGCCTGCGAGGACTACGCCGAGCGGGCCTTCGCCGTGCTCCACCGGACCCCCGAGGGGGAGCGGTGAGTACGCGGCCGACCGGCACGGCCGCCCCGGCCCGGCACATGTGGCCGCTCTACGCGGCCGGGTTCACCACGGCCTTCGGCGCGCACGGCGTCGCCGCCAGCCTCGGCGGTCGCACCCAGGGCGCGGTCACCTCCCTGCTGGTGCTGGGCGGGCTGCTCGCCCTCTACGACGGCGCCGAGGTGCTCCTCAAGCCGCTGTTCGGCACCCTCGCCGACCGCGTCGGCGCCCGCCCGGTCCTGCTCGGCGGGCTCGTCGCCTTCGCCGCCGCGTCCGCGCTGTACGTCGTCGCGGACAGGCCCGGCTGGCTCTGGGCCGCCCGGCTCGGGCAGGGCGCCGCGGCCTCCGCCTTCTCGCCGTCCGCCTCCGCGCTGGTCGCCCGGCTCAACCCGGCCGCCAAACACGGCCGCGCCTTCGGCAGTTACGGCTTCTACAAGTCCATCGGCTACACCCTCGGCCCGCTGCTCGGCGGTGTCCTCGTGTGGGCCGGGGGACTGCGGCTGCTGTTCGCCGTGCTCGCCGTGCTCGGCGCGGCGGTCGCCGCCTGGGCCGCGCTCGCCGTCCCCGTCGTACCCCCGCTGCCCAAGGCCCGGCAGACGGTGCTCGACCTGGCCCGGCGGCTGGCCGACCCGGTCTTCCTCGCCCCGACCTCGGCCCTCGCGGCGGCGACCGCGGCGCTGTCGGTCGGGGTCGGCTTCCTGCCGGTCTCCGGCCGCGCCGCCGGGCTCGGCACGGTCGCGACGGGCGCGGCGGTGTCGGTGCTCGCCGGCTGCGCGGCCGTCGTCCAGCCACGCGCCGGACGCGCCCTGGACGAGGGCCGGCTCACCGCCCGTTCCGGCCTCGCCGTGGGACTCGCGGTCACCGCGGCCGGCCTGGCCTGCGCCATGCTGTCCGGAGTCACCGGCATCCTGCTGGGCGCCGCCCTGATCGGTGTCGGCACGGGCCTGATCACGCCGCTGGGCTTCGCCGCGCTGGCCTCCTCCACCCCTCAGGAGCGCCTGGGCCAGACCATGGGCGCCGCCGAACTGGGGCGCGAACTGGGCGACGCGGGCGGACCGTTGCTGGTCGCCGCCGTCGCCACCGGCGCGACGCTGACGTACGGCTTCGGTGCGCTGGGGCTGCTCATCGGGGCGGGCGCGGTGGTGGCGTTCGTCCACCGCGGTTCGGAGCCCGACAACTGAAGGGGGCGTGGGGCCGTCGTACGGCTTCGGCCTGGTCTTCGTAACCCGTCGGCCTCCACCCGCGCCCCTGGCACCTGCGGACCGGCGGCCCCGACGGCACCCTGCACACCAGCACCGCGGGGCCGCGACGACCGAGTTCGCTGCTACTTTCCGTAGCCGGCGGCCGTGATGCCGGCCTGTACCGCGCCCTCGGTGGCGTCCGACGGGTAGCCGGATGTCATGACGCCTTCGTAGAAGGTGCCGGCGGAGCCGTGGCTGTTGTCGCCGCCGATGCCGAGGATGATGGCGCCTTCCTTCTTCATCGGGTTGTAGCCCGCGACGTTGGGGCGGGTTCCGCTGTAGAACGTCGACAGGCCGCCGGACTGGGCGTTGCCGCCGCGGATGGCCCAGTGGTTGGGTCCGCCCTTGATGACGGCGGTCAGGTAACGGTGGCTGATCGACGGGTCGTTGGCGTTGTAGCGCTGGTTCACACCGGAGAAGAGGCCGTTCTCGAGGTCGGCCATGATCCAGGGTCCGCTGCCCGAACCGTACCCCCAGACCTTGATGTTCCCGAAGTAGATGGCCTCCATGGTGCCGTTGCCGTTGTCCCGGCTGTTGGTCTCGGCGTTGCCGTAGTCGAAGCAGCAGCCGCCGTTGTAGTGCGTGCCGTCGAGAACGGCGTACATGCCCTCCGGCTGGTCGCCCTTCGCGACACCGTTGGTGTTGTTGTTCCGGTACCCGGTGCCCGGGGCCACGTAGACGCCGTACGCCTTGTGGCCGCCGATGGTGATCGGTGCCGCGGTCGCGTTGGCGAGGTTGTCGTACCCGCCCGCGGCCGGGCCGGAGAACCCGCCGGGAGGTGCCTGGGTGAGGCGGTTGCCGTGGCCGGACTGGTCGTAGATGACGGTGATCAGGCAGGTCGTACCGGCGCAGAAGGAGTCCTGGGCCGCGGCGTTGGCGTATCCGCCGGGGCTCAGGACGCCGATGTCCCGGGTGGCCTTGTCGGAGGCGCGGCGGACCTGGTACAGCGGGCCGTTGTACGAGCCGTACAGTGCGCGGGTCGTGCTGTGCGCCGCCACACAGGGCGTGCCGCCGGCGGCGTAGAGGTCGCACGGCAGCGAGGCGGCGGCCGGGGCGGCGGAGGTCGACGGGGCGGCGGGTGCGGTGCCGGTGAGCACGCCGACGCTGAGCGCGGCGGCCGCTCCCGTGGCGAGCAGGGCGCGCTGCAAGGACCGTAGCCGTGGTCGGATGAACACGAGTGAGCTCCTTCGACGGAGTGGGGGGTGTCTCACGTGGTACTGGTGCGATGGCTTCAGAACTGCGTGAAGAACTTCCAGACCTCACCCGTAGATGGTGATGGTGTGAGATGTCCGGTATATCGAACGATGCTCGGAACTTCGGACTCTCAGGATGATAGGAATCCCATCGCCATCGTCAATGCCTGCGACGTGATCGTCTCAGTCGGCGAGCAGGGTGCCGTGGTCGAGGGTGCCGACCAGGGTGTCGGAGTCGACGTACATCGCGAGGCTGAACTCGCCCGGGACGAGCCGGCGCAGGACCTCGGGGTCGGTGCGGTAGACGATGTTGAGGTACTCGCGGTCGGTGAAGCGGTACCGGGTGGGTGGCGCCCATCGCCCACGCCGAGGACGGCGGCGGGTCGATACGGATCCCCGCGTCGTGCAACGGCCTCGTCGGCCTCAAACCCACCCGTGGCCTGGTCACCAATGCCATCGTGGAGGTGGAGGGTCTCGGCACCAGTGGCGTGCTGACCCGCTCGGTGACGGACACCGCGGCGGCCCTCGATGTGTTGGCGCGTCACGATCCGGCCGCGTGGTGGTCGCCCCCGACGCCGCGCACGTCCTTCGTCGCCGCGATGGAGACGGACATGCCGACCGGGCTGCGGATCGGCGCGCTCATCGACTCACCGATCGACGGGATACACGTGCACCCGGCGTGCATCGCAGCCGTCGACGTCGCTCTTCGGACCCTCGAATCGACCGGCCAGCACCTCGTCGACACCCTCCTTCCGCTGCCGCTGACCGACGAGCTGGTCGCGGTGTTCACGACCCTGTGGAACGTCGGCGGTGCCGGCATCACGCTCGCGGAGCCGGACCGCGTCGAGCCGCACAACCGCGCCCTGCGCGACGCGGCACGGGCGATCGACTCGTGGGCGTACGCGGAAGGGGTGCGGAAGACCCAGCAGTTGTCGCGGCGGATCGTCGAAGGCTTCCTCGCCGGCTTCGACCTCCTTGTCACGCCGACGATGGCCTGCCTCCCGCCACTCGTCGGTGCCTGGCGGGCGGGCACCGACGGCGATCCCCTGAGGGCACTGCTGAACAGCTACCCGATGGGGGTGTTCACGTCGGTGTTCAACGTGACCGGCCAGCCTGCGATCTCCCTCCCCGTCCACCACGACGAGGCCACCGGCCTGCCCGTCGGCGTCCAGATCGTCGCCGCACCATGGCGGGAGGACCTCCTGCTCCAGGTGTCTCGCACCCTCGAACTCGCACACCCCTGGACCGGTCGCCGCCCGCCTGTCAGCTGACCTGGCGTGCGGCGTGTTGCCGATTGATTTTGGCATAGGACAAAGTGCTAAAGTCGGTGGCGGAGGTGATCACGTGCGCATCAGCGGTACGACAGCGGGTGAGATCGCGGGCAGTGTGCGGGACCTGGTCGCGTCGGGTGAGCTGGCACCGCGGGCCGTGCTGCCGCCGGTGCGGGCGCTCGCCGCCGAGCTGGGGGTCAACCGGAACACGGTCGCCCTGGCGTATCGGCGGCTCGTCGAGGCCGGGGTGGCCGAGACCCGGGGCCGCGGTGGCACGGTGATCGCGGCCGTTCCGCAGCTCGCCCGTGAAGGTGTCGGTGTCGGCGGCGCCTTGATCGATCTGGCCAGCGGCAACCCCGATCCGGAACTGCTCCCCGACATCCTGGCCGCCGCGCGGCGCGGGCGCTACAGCCAGCCCCTGTACGGCATGCCCGCCGTCGACGCGGGGCTGGCCGAGTGGGCCTGCGCCGACTTCGCCGAGGACATCGAGCAGCCGTTCCGGACGCTGGTGGCGCACGGAGCGGTCGACGCCACCGAACGTCTTCTGAACGCCCACCTCGCCCGCGGCGATGTGGTGGCGGTCGAGGACCCCTGCTTCCTGGCGAGCATCGGCACGCTGCGGCTGAACGGCTACCGGTCGGCCCCGGTCGGGGTCGACGGCGCCGGCATGCGCCCCGACGCCCTGCGGGCCGCTCTCGAGGAGGGTGCCCGCGCTGTCGTCTGCACGCCCCGCGCCCACAACCCGACCGGTGCGAGTCTCACCGAGGAACGGGCGGCCGACCTGCGGGCGATCCTGGCCGGGCATCCTCAGGTCCTGGTGATCGAGGACGACCACTTCTCGGCGGTCTCCGCGCGGCCGTACCACCGCATCACCCCTTCGACCACCGCCCGTTGGGCACTGGTGCGGTCGGTGTCCAAGTTCCTCGGCCCGGACCTGCGCCTCGCCCTCGTCGCCGCCGACACGGAGACCACGGTGCGCCTGGAGGCACGGTTGAGTGCCGGCACCACATGGGTCAGCCACCTGCTGCAGCACATCGCCCATGAACTGCTCCTCGACACCGCCGTCCATGAACTGCACGAACGGGCCCGCGAAGCCTATGCACGCCGCAGCGGCCGGCTCGTCGAGCGGCTGCACGCCCAGGGCATCGAGGTCCCTTCCCGTCCCGACGGGCTGAACGTATGGGTGGAGCTCGACGTCGACGGCCGATCGGTGGTCGACGCTCTGGCGCAGCGAGGGTGGGCGGTGCGGCCCGGCCACCTCTTCGTCCGTGATCCGGCCACGCACCAGGGCGCCATCCGCGTCACCAGCTCCACCCTCTCCGCGTCGCAGGCCGAGGCATTCGCCGCCGAATTCGCCGCAGTGCTGGGGGACTTGCGCCCCGCGAACGGATGACCACGACCTGTTCTCCCCTCTTTTGAAGGAGCCATCATGTTCCGTGGCCTCAGTGCCTTCCCTCTCACGCCCACTGACGAGTCCGGCATCGACGAGGTGGCGTACGCCGCGCTCGTCGCCCGGCTGGCGGCCGCCGGCGTGGACTCCATCGGCGCGCTCGGCTCCACCGGCGGCTACGCCTACCTCACCCGGGAACAGCGCGCCCACGCAGCGAAGATCGCGGTCGAGGCGGCCGACGGCGTCCCCGTCATGGTCGGCATCGGCGCCCTGCGCACGTCGCACGTCCTGGCGCTGGCCGAGGACGCGCAGCAGGCCGGAGCCTCCGGAGTGCTGCTCGCCCCGATGAGGTATCAGCCGCTCACCGAGGAGGAGGTCTTCGGCCTGTACGAGGACGTCACGCGCGAGCTGTCCGTGCCGCTGTGCGTGTACGACAACCCCGGTACCACGCATGTGCACTTCAGTGACGAACTGCACGGGCGGATCGCCCGGTTGCCGAACGTCGGCTCGATCAAGATCCCCGGTGTGCCCGATGACCCGGCTCAGGCCAAGGCCCGCGTCGACGCGCTGCGGGCACTGATCCCGGACACGGTGACCATCGGTGTGAGCGGTGACTGGACGGCGGTCCGCGGGCTGAACGCCGGGTGCGACGCCTGGTACTCGGTCATCGGCGGCACGTTCCCGCAGACCGCCCTCGCCCTCACCCGCGCCGCCCAGGCCGGTCACGCAGGCCCGGCCACGGACCTGTCCGACGAACTCGAGCCGCTGTGGGCCTTGTTCCGCCGTCACGGCAGTCTGCGCGTGATGTCGGCTGCCGCCTCCCACCTGGGGCTGACCAGGGAGCCGAACCTGCCGCGTCCCCTGCGCGGGCTGGACGAGGCCGCGCGCGGGGACGTCGCCGCCGCGCTCAGCGTCCTCGGGCTCACGGCCTGAGCACGCGTGCCATGAACCGTCAGCACAGCGCGACCAGAGCGAACGCCGGGAGCGTGCCGTCCGCGCCGAGTGGAGGCAAGGGCGGCCTGGCGCGCTACGTCGCCGCCGCGGCCCTGGCCCGCACCGCCGACGGGGGAGCGGTCGTCGCCGTCGTCCTGCTCGTCACCTCGTCGGGCGGTTCGGGGACGCTCGCGGGTGCGCTCGGTGCGTGTATCACCGCACCGCACCTGCTCGGACCCTTCGTCGCCCGCCCACTGGACCTCGCGCACGACGGGCGCAAGGTCATCGCGACCGCATGCCTGCTGTACGCCGGCGCACTGTCCGCGGGTGTACTGACGTACGCCCGTGTGCCTTCGCCGGTGACCGCGCTGCTGCTGGCCGCGGCCGGCACCTGCGGCCCCCTGCTGACCGGCGGCATCAGCAGCCGACTGCCCGCCATCGTCGGAACGCGATTGCGCACCCAACGGCGCGCGCAGGGCTGGGACGTGGCCACCTACGGCATCGGCGGCACGGTCGGCCCGTCCCTCGTGGCCGCCCTGTCCGGCTGGGTCTCGCCCACCGCGGCCGCTCTCGCGCTCGCCGCCGGGGCGGGAGTGGCGGCAGGCTGCGTCCTGCTTCTGCCCTTCGCGCCGCCGGCACACGGCGGTGACAGGGCCGCGATCCTCAAACCGGGCCCGACCCTGGCGCTGATGGCCCGGACCGGCCATCTCCGGCGTACCGCCTACTTGACGATGATCGTCGCGCTCAGTGTCGCCGCACTGCCGGTCACGGCGGTGCACCTGACGAGGATCCTCGGCGTGGAGACGGCGGCGGCAGCCGTGCTGACCGCGGCCTACGGGCTCGGCAACCTCACCGGCTCCATGGTCGTCACGGTCTTTCCGCTCACGGGCAGCCCGGATCGGCTGATGCGCCGCCTCGCTCTGGGCGTTGTCGTGGGCCTCGTCACGGTCACCGTGAGTCCCGGCTTCACCGTGTCCGTGGCGGCGTACGCGTGCACGGGCATGCTCAACGCCCTCTTCTTCGCCTCCACCCTCGCCGCCCGCACGGAGTACGCGCCAGCGGGTGCACGCGGCCAGGTCTTCATCTGGGTCGCGGCGTTGAAGATCACGTCGGGATCCGCGGGCACCGCCCTCGCCGGTTCGTTCACGGGTCTGGACGTACGTCTGCCTCTCGTCCTCGGCATCACCGGGATCACAGCGGCCGTTCTGGCAGCGACAGTTGAGCAACGGACCACCAGGAGGCTCACCGGCACCCCGTGACAGTGACGGAAGGTGTAGATCAGCGGGCTCCGGACTCCGGGGGCGATGTGGTGTGCCACGTCGGGAGCCTGCCGGCTGAGGAAGCCGGTCCGTACCTGCCTCCACTGGACAGACACGGCCCAGGCCGTCGCCGCCGATGACACGTGCCCATGGGAAGCGCGACAATTGCCTATATGTCTTCTCCGTGGCCGGAGGGATGTGGGCGTTGGTGGTCTGGTGGCGCGGGCGGGGACTGCGGCCGGGTGGCCGCAGACGCAAGCTCTCGCAGCGGATTCTCCTCGCTCTGCTGCTGATCCTCGCGGTGACGAGCACCATCGGTTTCGCATTGTTCGCCTTCACCCAGCGTGCCCGGCTGGACGCTCTGTACGAGCAGCAGGCGGTGTCGATCGCGCGGATCGCGGCCGGCAATCCGCAGATTCGCAGCGCGATGGCCGCCGGAGCGCCGCCGACGCGTGATGGCGTCGTACAAAGGGTGGCCCAGCGCATCGCCGCTGACTCCGGTGCCTCCTACGTCGTGGTGATCGACCTGCACCGTGTCCGTCATTCGCATCCCCTTCCCGCTCTGATCGGCCAGAGCGTCACCGATCCGATCGTGGCCCGGGACGGCAGGTCGCACACGAGGATCAACGTGGGCGCGACAGGCCGCTCGGCCAACGGCATAGTGCCGCTGTACGCACCGGGTACCGGCCGCCGTCTGGTGGGAGAGGTCTCGGCCGGCATTCCGGAGACGCAGGCGGCCGGCGAGCTGGTGCGTGAGCTGCCCGCCTTCGGCATCTATGCCGGGACTGCCCTGGCGGTCGGAGCCGCCGCCGCCTTCCTGCTGGCCGCCCGACTCAAGCGGAGCACGTTCGGACTGGAACTGGAGGAGATCGCGGGTCTGCTCCAGGACCGGGAGGCCACGTTGCACGGTATCCGGGAGGGCGTGGTCGGCCTCGACCCGCGAGGCCGGATCACCGTGATCAACGACGAGGCGCGGCGGCTGCTCGGTCTCACGGGGGATGTCGAGGGACGCTCCCCGGACGAACTCGGGCTCGAGCGAGCGGCCGCCGAGCTGCTGGCTCCGGGACGCGTTGTCAGCGACGAGGTGCTCACCGTCGGGGAGCGGCTGCTGGTGGTCAACTGCTGGCCGACGGGGCGCGATGGCGGCCCTCCGGGGAGCGTGGCCACGCTGCGGGACTCCACTGAACTCCGGCTGCTCTCGCAGAAGGCCGAGGCGGCTCGCAGGCGCCTGCAACTGCTGTATGACGCCAGCGGTTCCATGGGGACCTCACTCGACGTGAAACGTACCGCCGGAGCACTGGCCAGGGTCGGGATACCGCACTTCGCCGACTTCGCCGTGGTCGATCTTGTGGAGGGCGTCCTGCACGGCGAGGAACCGGCGTCGGACGAGGGCGTGCGGATGCACCGGGTGGCTGTTCACGGCATTCGTGACGAGCATCCCTTCATCCAGCTCGACGAGGTCTTCGAGCTGGATCCCGCCACACCGCAGGCGTGGGCGTTCGGCCACCAGCAGGCGGTGCTCGAGCGTGATCTCAGTACCACGCAGGCGTGGCCTGCCCAGGACTCGGCGCGAGCGCAGGCCACCGTCGCAGCCGGCCTCCGCTCGCGCATCGTGGCCCCGCTGCGTGCCCGGGGCGTACTGCTCGGCGTGGCCTACTTCTGGCGCATGCGGGAGCGTGAGCCGTTCGACGAGGACGATCTGACGCTGGCCGAGGAGCTGGTGGCTCGCGCGGCGGTGTCCGTCGACAACGCCCGCCGGTACACCCACGAGCACACGATGGCCGTTGCTCTGCAACGCAGCCTGCTGCCGCGTGGCATGCCCGACCAGAACGCCGTCGACCTCGCCCACCGGTATCTGCCGGCCCGGTCCGTGGGCGGTGACTGGTTCGACGTCATACCGCTCCCCGGCGGGCGGGTCGCACTGGCGGTGGGCGACGTCGTCGGTCACGGCCTGCACGCGGCGGCCACCATGGGGCGGCTGCGCACGGCCGTGCGCAACTTCTCCGCACTCGACATCCCCCCTGATGAGCTGCTGTGGCATCTGGACGAGCTCGTCGCACGGATCGACGAGGAGGACGCGACCGACGACGGCATGACGGGTATCACCGGCGCATCCTGCGTGTACGTGATCTACGACCCGACCACACGCACCTGCGCGATGGCACGCGCCGCGCACCCGCCGCCCGCGGTAGTGGCCCCCGACGGCACCGTGGAGTTCCCGGACGTGCCGGCCGGGCCGCCCCTGGGACTGGCGGCGCCGACCTTCGAGACCACGCAGCTGCGGCTGTTCGAGGGCAGCCGGCTCGTGCTGTACACCGACGGGCTGATCAAGGCCCGCGACCGCGACGTCGACGAGAGCCTGGCGCGGCTGAGCGCCGTCCTCGGCAACGCGAGCCGCACTCCGGAGCAGACCTGTACCGCGGTGCCGGACGCGCTGCTGCCCGCACGTCCCAGCGACGACGTCGTCCTGCTCGTCGCCCGGACCCGCGCCCTGGCGGACGACCGGATCGCCGCCTGGGAGGTGCCCTCCGATCCCGCCGCGGTGGCCGAGGTGCGGACCAGGGTCGACCACGTGCTGTCGGCGTGGACGTTGGACGAACTGGTGTTCACCACCGAACTCATCCTCAGCGAACTGGTCACCAACGCCATCCGCTACGCAACGGGGCCGATCCGGGTGCGCCTGCTGTACGACCGCAGCCTGACCTGTGAGGTCTCGGACACCAGCAGCACCTCGCCTCACCTGCGCTACGCGGCCACCACCGACGAGGGCGGCCGGGGGCTCTTCCTCGTCGCCCAGCTCGCGGCCCGGTGGGGTACCCGGTACCTGTCCACCGGCAAGATCATCTGGGCTGAGCAGGCGATCCCGGTACCGATGGCGGACACCGCCGAACCGCACGAAAGGCGACTTACGTGGGTCTGGGCCGACCATGGATGAAGGCAGCACACCCGCCGGTACGGCAAGAGCCGAGGCGCCGAGCGGGAAGGAAGATGAGGTATGGGCACGACGGACTCCTCCCGGGCAGGCCACGGCCGGCCGGTGGCGGGTCCTGCCCCGCCGCCCAGTGGCCTGCTCGATCTGCTCAGCGTCGCCGCGGTGGTGCTGAACGCGCAGGGCCGGGTGGTCTTCTGGAGCCCGAAGGCCGAGGAGCTGTTCGGCTACACCGCGGCGGAAGCGCTGGGCCGGTACGCGGCTCCGCTGACGGTCCACGAGGAGCACCGGGACACGGTGATCAAGCTGTTCGCCGAGGTCATGGAGTCCGGCATCGACTGGGCAGGGGTGTTCCCGATCCGGCACAAGGACGGCAGCACCCGCCTGGTGGAGTTCCGCAACATGCGGCTGCTGGACGACCTCGGTGACGTCTACGCCCTGGGCCTCGCCGCGGACCAGGCCGCCGTGGAGCGGGTCGAGCGAGATGCCGCCCTGGCCATGCGTCTGGTGTCCCAGTCCCCGGTCGGGCTGGCCATTCTGGACCCGGACCTGCGGTACCTGGCCGTGAATCCCGCTCTCGAACGCATCACCGGTCAGTCCGCCGCCGAGCGTCTGGGCCGGCCGGTCGGCGAGATCCTGACCTTCCTGGACACGGACCCCGAGGGACGTCTGCGCCATGTCCTGGAGACGGGCGAGTCGGTCGTGGACCGGGACATCGTCTGTCGTCCCCCCGGCGACCCGGACCACGAGCATGCCTGGTCCGTCTCGTACTACCGGCTGGAGGATTCCGGCGGGCGGGTGCTGGGCCTGGCCTACTCCGTCATCGACGTCACCGAGCGTCATCGAGCCGCTGCCGAGGCGGCACAGGCCCGGCAACGGCTGGCACTGATCGCCAGAGCTTCCGCCTGCGTGGGTACCACCCTCGATCTGGAAACGACAGCGCGCGAGCTCGCCGACGTCGTCGTACCGGTCCTGGCCGATGTGGCAGCCGTGGACGTACTCGACAGCGCCCTCGACGGCCGGACCGCGCCACACGAGGGACCCGCCCTCTTCCGCGCCCTCGCGGTCAGCGCGGCCCACTCCACCGAGGCGGTCCGCGCGGCCGACCCGCCGGGGGAACTCGCCCCCTACGACAGCGACCGCCTGATCACCCAGTGCGTGCGCACCCGCCAACCGGTACTGGTGCCCCACACCACCCGTCAGGATCTGGAGCGCATCGCCCGACACGGCGAGGCCGCCTCCCTCCTCGCGGCGGCCGGCGTTCACTCCTACCTGGCCGTACCGCTCCTCGCCCGGGGCGAAGTCCTTGGCGCCCTCGACCTCATCCGCACCCGGAACCCCGCGCCTTTCGACGACGACGACGCGCTCCTGGCCCGGGAGTTGGCCGCCCGAGCCGCGGTCTGCATCGACAATGCCCGCGGATACCAGGCCCAGCGCCATGCGGCCCTCACCCTCCAGCGCAGTCTGCTTCCGGAGCGCCCGTCGCACCTGCCCGGCCTGGAGGTCGCCTGCCGCTACCAACCCGCCGGCGCCGCGTGCGAGATCGGCGGTGACTGGTACGACGCCATACCTCTCCGGGGTGACAGAACCGCCCTGGTCGTCGGGGACGTCATGGGCAGCGGCATCAATGCCGCCGCCACCATGGGTCAACTCCGCAGCGCTGCCCGTGCCTTCGCCGAACTCGCCCTCGCCCCCGCCGACGCCCTTCATCACCTGGATCACCTGACCGAAGGTGTCGAGCAGACCATCACCACCTGCATCTACTGCGTCTACGACCCTCACCGGGGCCAGTGCGAGATCTGCCTCGCCGGCCACCTGCCCCCGGCCCTGGTGCGTGCCGGCCACGCGGCACAGCTTCTGGACCTTCCCACCGGCGCGCCGCTGGGCGTCGGCGGGGTGCCCTTCGAGGCCGCCACGATCACCTTCCGCCCCGGCGACGAACTGGTCCTCTACACCGATGGCCTGGTCGAGACCCGAAGCGAACCCATCGACGCTCGCCTGGACACCCTCCTCGGCGTCCTTACCGCGACACGTGGCGACGATCTGGAAGGCACCTGCGACCGCATCCTGGAGATTCTGCGCTCGCCCGGTGGTGAGGACGACGTAGCGCTGCTCATCGCCCGAGCCCGGACCTGAGGTCGGCATCGGCCTTCCGTCAACGCGGTTCGCCGACTCGTGCGATCGGGGCGCGCTCTGGAGGATGGCAGGGTGGACGAGTACGCGGAAACCGGCGGGGCCGAGCCGGTGGACGTGCTCGAGGCGGCGCCGACGGCCCGGACGGCGGTGGCGTGGTTGCCGCCGTCGGAGCTCTGGCCGGCGATCCAGGAGATCCGCTTGGAGCACGATCCGCAGGTGCGGCGATGGCCGCCCCATGTGAATCTGCTGTTCGGCTTCGTACCGGAGGAGGAGTTCGTACGGGCGGTGCCGTTGCTCTGCGCCGGGGCGGCGGAGACGGCGCCGTTCCCGGTGCGACTGGCCGGGGCGCGGTACTTCCGGCACCGGCACTACGCGACGGTATGGCTCGATCCGGCTTCGGCGGGCGTGGCGCCCTGGGCCCGACTGCACAGGGCGCTGGAGCTGCGGTTCCCGTTCTGCCGTGGACGTGGCGGCCGCTTCATCCCGCATCTGTCCCTCGGCCGGACGCAGGACCCGCAACGGCTTGCCGCCGAGTGTACCGCCCGGCTCGGCGCGCTGTCGGCCATGGTCGAGGAGGTGGTCCTGCTGTCCCGGCACGGCGACGAACCGATGCGGCCCCGGGCCGTGATCGCTCTGGGCACGGGCGAGGTTCGCCCTCCACGTCCGTCGCCCGGGCCCTGAGCGGCTTGAACCCGAGCGGGGCGAGACACCACGGGCACGACCACGCGGCGCCGGGACCTTCCGGCCGCCGTGCAGATCGGTGCATCGGCGACGGGGACCGTCCCAGCTAGCCGGAGACGGCCTTCGCCCAGCCCTGGATGACCGTCTCCCCCGCCTTCTCCAGTTGCGCGTCCGTCGGGAACTGCGGCGTTCCCTCAACCGTCGGCAGTCGTGCAGCGGCGGCCTTGTCGAGGGTGCCGTCCTGCCTCATGGCGTCCATGAGCACCGGCCGGGCATACGCGCGCAGCCGGAGGTTCTGGCCCTCTGGGCTGAAGAGGTACTCCTGCCACAGGCGGGCAGCCGCCGGGTGCGGGGCGTTCTTGTTGATCGCCAGCGCGAAGTACTGGGCGAAGCTGCCGTCGAAGGGGATCGCGACCTGCCAGTTCACGCCCTTGTCGCGGAGCCGGTCGGCGTAGTCGAGGTTGATGTAGTCCCAGTTGATGCTGATCGGGGTCCGGCCGCTCGCGACCGTCGCCGAGTCGGAATGGACAGGGTTGAAGTTGCCGCGATGCTTGAGTTCGGCGAAGAAGTCGAGACCCGGCTGGACGTCGTCGAACGACCCCTTGTTCGCCAGCGCGGCCGCGTAGACACTGGCGAAGGCGGTGGCCGACCGGGGCGGATCGCCTTCGAGGGCGACCTTGCCCTGGTAACCGGGCTTCAGCAGATCGGCGAAGGTCTCCGGACAGGATTTGACCCGGTTGGCGTCGCAGCCGATGGAGATATAGCCCCCGTAGTTGTTGGACCAGCGGGCCTTCGAGTCCTTCTGCGTACCGGGGATCACATCGAAGGCGGCCACCTTGTACGGTGCGAGAAGATTCTGCGCCGCCGCATTCCGTGCGAACGTGTCGCCCACGTCGATCACGTCGGGCGCGGTCGGCCGGTTCCCCCTCTTCCGCAGGGCGTCGATCTCGTCCTCGCTGTGGCCCAGTGGATTCTCGACCGTGACCTTGATCCCGTACTTCTTCTCGAAGCCGTTGATCAGGCTGCCGTAGTCGGCCCAGTCACGCGGCAGCGCGATCGCTCTGAGCGTGCCCTCCCGTTTCGCTGCGGCGATCAGTGCGCGCATGCCGCCCATGCTCTCGGCGGACGTGGCCACCGACGGCTTCGCGGGGCCGGCGGTCGGTGTGTTCTCGCAAGCGCCCAGGCCCAGTGCCACGAGAGCGAAGCAGCCGAAGGCCGCCGCTGCTCGGGCACACGGTGTGGTCACGGCTGCTCCCGGACGTGGGGGACGAGGTGGTCACCTCGACCGGCTGCCGGCGGCGCCACCGGGTTCGCGGTGGCGGGCCTGCCGTTGTGCCTCCCGGCTTTTTCGGCTCCACGGCGCCGACGAAGGAGTCATCGAGGCCAGCGTACCCGGCCGCCTCGACGGCGGAATGCCGCCCGGGAAGTCCGAGATCACCGTCATGTCCCCGGCACTCGGCCTCTGCGGACGGGACGTACCGGCTCACCTCACAGCGCGCTGTCGTCCCATTGGTCGAGCAGCAGCTCGCCGAGTCCTTCCCCCTCCGGCGTGGCGTCGTGGTGCAGGGACTGTTCGGCCCAGATGACCTTGCCGGTGGCTGTGTGGCGGGTCCCCCAGCGCTCGGCGAAGCGGGCGACCAGGAAGAGTCCACGGCCGCCTTCGTCGGTGACCTTCGCCCGGCGCAGCCGCGGCGAGGTGCTGCTGCCGTCGGCGACCTCGAAGATCAGGGTGCCCGCATCGGGGCTGCCGATCGGCTCCGTGCGGAGCAGCCGCACGGCGATGGGCTCGGCTCCGTAGCGGACAGCGTTGGTGATCAGCTCGCTGAGGATGAGTTCGGCGGAGAAACCGACCTGCTCCAGCCCCCACTCCGCCAGCCGGCGGGCGCAGGCGGTGCGCACGGGGGCCACCGCCGCCGGGTCACGGGGCACCTCCCACTCGGCGACCTGGTCCGGTCCGAGCCGGCGCGTGCGGGCCACCAGCAGCGCGATGTCATCCCGGGGCCGGTCGGACAGCATGGCCTCCATCACCGCCGCGCAGGTGGCCTCCGGCGTGCGACCGGGCCCGGTCAGAGCGTCGCGCAGGGCGTCCAGGCCGGCGTCCAGGTCCCGGGTGCGGTCCTCGATCAGCCCGTCGGTGTACAGCACCAGTCGGGAATGCTCGGGCACGGTGAGCTCGGCGGCCTCGACCGGCAGGCCGGCTCCGAGCCCCAGCGGCGGGGAGACGGGCAGCTCAGGGAAGTCGACGGTCCCGTCGGGTCCGACCACCGCCGGTCCCGGGTGGCCGGCGGTGGCCATGGCCAGTCGCCCGGAAGTGGGGTCGTAGACGGCGTACTGGCAGGTCGCTCCGGTGATCCCCTCCTGCTCGTGCTCCGTTGCGGTGACCTCCTCGGCGTCGATCTGCGCCACCAGCTCGTCCAGCCGGCCCAGCACCTCCTCCACGGGCATGTCCAGGCCGGCGAAGTTGTGCACGGCGGTGCGCAGCCGGCCCATCGTCGCCGCGGCGTGCAGACCGTGGCCGACGACATCGCCCACGACCAGCGCCACCCGGGTGCCGGACAGCGGGATGACATCGAACCAGTCCCCACCCACCCCGGCCTGGGCCGGCAGATAGCGGTAGGCGACCTCGAGGGCGGACTGCTCGGGCAGCACGCGGGGCAGCAGGCTGTGCTGCAGCGTGACGGCCATGGCGTGTTCGCGGGTGTAGCGGCTGGCGTTGTCGATGCACACCGCTGCCCGGGCGGCCAGCTCCTCGGCGAAGGACACGTCCTCGTCCTCGAACGACGGGGAGCCCCTCGCGCGCCAGAAGTCCACCACACCCAGCACCACGCCGCGGGCGCGCAGGGGCACCACGAGCCTGGAGTGGACGCCGGGATCGGGGATCCGCCGGGCACCTTCGGACTGCTCGGCCCGCCAGGCGTCGCAGGCGCTCAGGTCCCGGACCAGGACCGGGCGGCCCTCGGCCATCGCCGTGGAGACGGGGTGGGCCGGGACGAGCCGGATCAGCTCGCGGACGGGGTGGAGGGGATGGCCCGCGTCGAGACCGGCGACGGCGCTGCGGCGCAGCTCGGTGATCCCGGCGGGCGCACCGGAGGTCTCCTCGCCGCGCAGGACCGGCTCGAGCAGATCGACGGTGACGACGTCGGCGAACCGGGCCACCGCGACCTCGGCCAGTTCCTCGGCCGTGCGCTTCACATCGAGTGTGGTGCCGATCCGCAGTCCGGCGTCGTAGAGCGACCGCAACCGTTCGCGTGCCACCGCCGCCCGGCCGGAGAGGGCCCGCAGCTCGGTGGTGTCCCGGAGCGTGACCACGCTGTCGACCGGTCCGTGAGGTGCGGTGAGCCGCTTGCTGACCGCGAGCAGCCGGTCGGCCGCCAGGTACACCTCGTCGGTGGCGGGGCGGTCGGAGGCCAGCAGCCCGGCGAGGTCCTCGTCCAGCCCCAGATCGGTGATGTGCCGCCGCTCCGCGTCCGCCGGCAGGTCAAGAAGCCGTCGTGCCTCGCCGTTGGCCAGCAGCAGCCGGCCGTCACCGCCGACGATCAGCACTCCTTCCCGCACCGCGTGCAGCACCGCATCGTGGTGCTCGTACATCCGGGTCATCTCGGACGGCCCCAGGCCGTGGGTCTGCCGCCGCAACCGCCGGCTCACCAGGCCCGACCCGCCTGCGGCGACGACCAGGGCCGTGGCGGCGCCGCCGAGGAGGACCGGTAGCTGCCGGTTCACCCTGTGCTGCACCCTCTCGACCGTGACGGGCACGGAGACGATGGCGATGACCGAACCGCCGGGACCCCTGACGGGCACCGCCGAGATCACGGAGAGCCCCAGTGAGCCCTGGAACGTACTCGTGAACGGCTTGCCGGTCGCCGCCGCCGCGTAGGGCCCGATGACGCGTTTCCCGATCTGACGCGGGTCGCTGTGGGCGAGGGTGATTCCGTTCAGTCCGTACACGATGACGGCGTCGACGCCTGCGGCCTTCTGGGCCGCCTCGGCGCGCGGCTGCAGCACCGCGGTCGGGTTCGCGCTGTTCAGTGCCGCCACGATCCCCGGGGAGTTCGCGAACGCCTGCGCCACGGCGAGCGTCCGGTGGCGGGCGTCCGCCATCACGTCGCGTTGAGCCTGCACGACGAGCCCCATCAGGGCGGCGGCGACGAGCAGCATCACCACCGCCAGCTGGAGCAGGAACACCTGGCCCGCGAGGCTGTGCACGCTCAGCAGCGAACCCGACCGCGACGCCTCGGGCGCCTGACGTGGCCGACCGGGCCGATGAGTCCCCATGGACGCATCAGGCACATCCTGCCCGGATTGACCTGAAACTCCACCCATGTTCCCTTTCTATCGTTTCTGGGTGGCTGATCGCGAAGCGACCAGGACGGACGGGTCCGGGACGGCGGCGAGACGCATGGGCCCTGCCGGCGCGCAGGATGCGTGACGATCGGCGGTGGGGCGGTGTGGTACGCCGGTGTCAGCTGGCCCAGGCGGAGTCGCAAAGGGCGCACATCGGCGTGCCGCCCGGCGCCCTCGCTCGGAAGGCTTGATTGGCGCCGGTGGTGAACGGGTAGCGCACCTGCGTGCTGTCCCGCACGATCTGCGGGCCGTCGGTCGAGGTGTCGTCCACGACGAAACCGCCGCCGACGGAGTAGTACGTACGCGTGGCCGGCGAGCGCCCGTGATGGGAGGTGGCCTCGAAGGTCATGGCGTTGGAGTGGAAGGCCGGCCGCTTGCTGCGGTGCAGGACGACGTCCTGGTCCAGATGGAAGGCAACGGTGTGCTTGCCCAGCAGTCGCAGACTCTGCGTCGCCTCGACCCGGTCCATCGTCGGATCCGCGATGGCCGGGTCGACGAGCTCGGGCACCTCGCCCTCCAGCCCCAGGACAGCTGATGCTCATCCGGTGCTTCCCCGGTGTTCCGTGCAGGCGTCGAGCAGCCAGGTGGCCAGGTAGGACGCGAACGATGCGCGGACCAGCAGCCAGATGCTGGAAGCTCCCTCTCCTCGCACCACGAGGGTGACCGAGATCGCCACATCCGAGCGAACACTCTCGCCCGACGTCGGCTCGCTCACGGCGTCCGGTTACTTCAACGCGCTGGCGGAGAACGGTGTCGCGGTGACCGTCCTTCGACGGCTCCATGGGGTCGCCAGGACCAGGATGGTTCGTTCCAGTTGTTCCGCATAGGTGACGCGGTGGCGAGCAGGAATGTCCACGCGGCGATGCTGGATGCGGCCCGCCTCTGCCGAACCGTCTGAGGTAGCCTCCGAAGACCGCCCTTGACCTGCGGAGGCAGGCAGGGAGCAGACAAATCGGGAGTTTCTCCATGCTGCGCACCATGTTCAAGTCCAAGATCTAGCGTTTGGGCGTTTCCGCAGTTCAGAGCCCTGATAGCGGCCTCCAGGTCAGCAAAAGGTCAGCATCAGACCGGACGGTGTCCGGCATGCTGACCTGCACCTACGGCAGGGCCTGCTGCGCCGCCCATGGCCCTGCTCGGAAGGCTTGATGCGTGGCTCGACAGCTCGCCCGTGGGATGGGGTAGTTCTTCAAGGAGTGCGGTTGTTCCAGACCGACCCGCTGCCCGCACCCGTACACGATTCGGTTCCGGGGCTCTCTCGGCAAGCAGCGTGAAGAGGCCGGCTACGACACGCAGGACGACGCTATCGAGCGTCTCACGCAGATCTACGCGGAGAAGAAGACAACGGCGCCATCCGTTGCCGAGGTGCGCCGCGAACTCGGTCAGCAGACGATCGCGGAATACGCGAAGCAGTGTCGGCCTCGTCAGCGAAAGATGACGGAGCCCTCGACGGGATGGCACGTGGACAGCTCCATCAACGTGCACATCATTCCTCGTCTCGGATCGCGGAAACTGAACTCGGTTACGCCCATCGTGGTCGAGCGCTTCCTGGACGAGTTGGAGACGGACGGGGTGGGGCGCGGAAACCAGGTGAACATCTTCCGCGTCCTCAAGGCGATCCTCCGGGACGCATATGGCAAGGGCGCTATGGCGGACGACCCTGTGAAGGGCGTCCAGGAACCGGAATACGTCCGGGAGAAGGCGGTCATCCCCTCGCTCGCCTACGTGAAGAAGGCACTGCAAGCCGCTGACAATTTCCTTGCGCTAGAGATCGTGATGATGGTGGGCTGTGGCTTGCGCAACGGGGAAGCCCGGGCGGTGAACATCAACAATGTCGTGGCGGGCGATGTCTACCGGGTGCACGAGCAGATCCACTCCAACACGCACAGGCCGGCGAAGCTGAAGCATCGCAAGGCGGGGGAGTTCCGGGGGGTTCCCCTGCCGCGCTCCGTGCGTGAGGCGATGGAGCGGTACGAGGAGAAGCACGGCACCACGAAGGGGGGCTATCTACTGCGTGGTCCGAGCAGCTACTACACGGAGCCGATGGAAGAGATGGGTTGCGCTGGCCCGGTGAGGCGGTCGACGCCTCATGCGGTCCGGGGTCCTGTGACGCTTTGGGGGTGCGCCTGATGTGCGAACGCAGCCTTCGGCGATGGTAGGGGTCCAGCGGCAGGCCCGTCCGTTCGCGGACCGACCACCAGTGAAATACGGCAGGCGGCGTAAGAGATCGGGAGCCCGGCGTCGACAGGACACCCGGTCCGGTCTTCAGCCCTATTCCCGGCGCGGGGACGGATCCGGCGGGAAGGCCAGGCCGGTGACGGTGCCGGCCTGGACGATCGGGCCGTGCTGGGTGCCGCCGGAGACGGTGTTGTGCACCGTTGCTGAGCGGCCCGCTGCGGCGGCCGCCAGTCGGCGCAGCGACGCCCCGAGAGCACTCAGTTCCTCGCCGGTGAGCGCCCCGGCTTCCACCAGCCCGCAGAGACGAGTCTGCCACTCGGCCGCTATGCCGGACGCGGCGCGCTCGTCCGCCGCGGTGCCCGTGAGGAGCAGCCGCGCACGCGCGTCGTCCAGGCGGGTGATCGCGACGGTGTCCGCGCCCGCACGTGCCAGGAACCGGCCCATCAGTGCGCGGGCGTGAGTCCAGGAATCGGTGACCATGAGGGAGACCAGGGTGGTGGCCCCCGATGCCGCCATCGCGGCCAGTTCTGCGTCCATCGCGTCCTCCTGGATGCGCAGGGATGAAATGTCCCGGTCGACGGTCAGACCGTGTCGGCCGGCGGCCCGGGGTCGGGCGCCGGTTCCGCTCCGGTCTCGGGAGCGGGAGGTCTCGGCGGATCGAATCGACGTAGGAGGTCCTCCGCTGTCTCGTGGCGGTTGTGCTGCTCGACGAGCTGCGAGAACTGTCGGGCCAGCATCGCCCGCCGGTCGTCGTCCTCCGTGAAGCCCATAGCTTCGAAGAACCCCGACAGGTGGTCTGCAGCCGAGGGCTCACGGGCTGGGAGATCGGCAGACTCCGTGCCGATGTCCGGCGTCCAGGGTCCTCCTGGCCGGTTCGGCAGCATCTCGAGCAGGCGCTCGGGGATGTCGGTGTCGTTGGCAGCGGAGGTCAGCTGCGCCAGCAAGGGGAGGTCGGCCACGGTCTTCGCCACGTGCTCGTCGTTCCTGGTGAGCCACCACACGACGGCGCTGCCGGTGTCCTTGAGGGCGTCCTCGCCCAGATACCGGCGCTTGCTCTGCTCGTACTTGCGCTGGTGCTCCCAGACCGCCTCGTCCTTGCGCACGCCGGCGAGCCGATCCAGACGCTCCTGGTCCTCGTCGGGCAACGTGAGGTTGATGTCCTCCGCCATCGCCCGGAGGTGGCCCGTGGAATCCGGGCACATGCGGCTGAGGGCGCCACCGAGTTCGTGCTGAAGGAGCGAGGCGTGGCCGGGTTCCCGCTTCTCGGCAATCGCGCGGGCCCGGCTGAGGACCGCGTCGACGGCGAGGCCGGCCGGGTTGACGACCGTGCCGCGCCCCGGACCGTCGGCGAAGCACCACCGTACGGTCGCCGAGAAGACGAAGTGGTAGTCGTCCCAGAGGCTCGGGAGCGCGACTCGGTTGACGCGGTACTCAGTTCGCTCCACCGGGGCAGCCGTGAGCTGCTCCTCGAAGCTGACCGGCACCGGGCCGCGGCGCTGCGAGGCCACCCGGAAGGTCACCGCGGGCAGCACGAGAAGAAGCGCGGCCAGCGCCGGCCAGGTCCAGCCGGGCCATCGCTCCACCAGGCCGACGATGGTCAGCAGCAGGCCGCACATAACAGTGAGGAACACGGTCGTCGTCTTGCGTGCGGTCGTCATGATCGCCCCCTTCTGGCCGATGCCGACGGGGCGGCAGGACCGAGGTTCTGTGCCACGCCGATCTTGTGGAGCAACAGGTCGGTCGTCTCAGTGGAGTGGGCGCCGACGCCCGGAGAAGCGAACTCCGCCTGGCGCGCGGACGCGTACAACGCGGCGAACGCCGCGCCCCGGTCTTCCCCGCATCGGTCGGCGGCAGCGACCAGCAGGTCGAGGAGGACCTCCCCCCGGTCACCGGCGCCCTCGGCCGCCCAGTGCAGCCAGCTCTGTATCTCTGCCCGTGGTGCCACGCGTCGGCCTTCCGGCCGCGACACCGCGTGGGTCAGCACGGCACGCCAGCACGTGATCAGCGAGCGTCGTACCCCGTCCTCGTCGACCAGAGCGCGAGTGGTGACGGAGCGGTCCGTGAGCGGCTCCGGATCGCTGACGCGCAGAAAGATGGCCAGGTCGGTCGGTGCGAGGTCGCCGCGTGCCAGCCGGTCGAGCAGCCTTCGGCGTAGCCGTCGGCTGCCGGCCACCAGGTCGCACAGGGCCTGCAGCGCATGGGCCGTGCCGCGCTCACGCCGGGCGAGATGGTGCAGCCGGATCAGGGCGTGGTCCGGATGGTCCAGCGCGAGGACGTCGGCGCAGACCTGGACCAGCACCTGGGCGAACTCACCGGTCAGCCGGTGGTACGCGCACCACTGGTAGATCCGCTCACGGAAGTCCCTGCCATGGGCGGGGTCCGCGAGACCGCAGGTGAGCGCCTGGACCGCGGCCTCCGACCGGGCTCTGCCCGCTCCCTGTGCGCTCCACCGTTCGGCGAGCGCGGCGAGCGCGTCGGGCCGCCCGGTTCGCAGATACTCACCCGCCAGCCGGGCCACCAGTCCGTCGCGGACCTCCGGCACGAGATGCAGGTCGCTCGACTCGACGACCCGCGCGGCCCACGCGCCGAGGTGCGGCCGCAGGTCGGGCATGTGGTCCCAGAAGTGGGCGCGGACGGCGGAGTCGTAGTCCAGCTCGGTGAACCGCACGCGACCGTCCGGCCCGGAGCGGGCCGAGATCTCCGACAGCCGCTGGGCGAGGTCCTTGCGCTGGAGGAGCGGAGTCTCCTCCTCGGGGGCCCCGACCGTGCTCAGCAGAAGTGCGGCCGCCCGGTGGACGACGTCGGCGTGCGCGCCGTGGAGCATGGACACGGCGACCATCAGGGCGCGTTGGGAGGCGTCGGGCAAACCGGCGACGCGGTCGGCGACTTCGGCGCGGCGCCCGGCGCGCGCACGTTTCGCGGCCGCGCACCACTCGGGGAATCCCTCGCCGGGCCCGGCCGTTTCGCGGGCACGGCGTATGCGGTCGGCGAAGTCGGCGATCTCCCGCATGGGTTTGCGTTCGCTCAGGAACTCGTCGACAGTGACGTCGTTCCGGAGAAACTGCTCGCACGGCACGCCGTGGGCGCGCAGGTGTCGTCTGAGAACCTCCATGGGGAAAGCTGGCGGTCCGATCTCGACACGGAAGTGCTGCAGGTCGGGATCGAGGGCCCCTTCGTGCGGCATGACGACGACGAGATGGGCCCGCCGCTCGCGCACCGTCTGGCGCAGGGCGGGAAGGCCGCCCCGGGCCGCATGCCACAGACCGGCCTCCGCGGTGGACAGGTCGAGCAGCAGCCGGTCGCCCGGGTCGACGAAAGCCGGGTCGTCGTACAGCGGCAGCTCGTCCCGCTCGGCGGGCAGGAGCTCGCGGAAGGCACCGCCGGGACGGTGGTGTTCGCGCAACAGTACGCGAGCCGTGGCCGAGCGGCCGCTGCCGGGAGCACCGTCGAGGATGACGGTGCCCGTCTCCTCGAGCGTGTTGCGTGCCCTTCCCATGTTGACCGGAGCGACTAACACCCTTCGGATCCAGCGCAGTTGATCATCGGGAAGCTGCCGGAAGACCGGCTTTCGGGGTTCGTCGGCAGCGGAGCCGAGGTTGACGTAGATGTGGCCGTCGCCCGTGTGGGTGACGCCCCGCGTGCTCTCGACCCGGGTGGTGTGTTCTCTGCTCACCGTCGGTCGTCCTGGGGCCGCTCCGGCTCCCCGAACCGCTGGTGGACGTCCCCGTGGTGGTCGCCCTCGGTGAACGTCGTCCCGGTGCCCGAGATGTAGCGGTCGCCCGACACATGGCGTGAGTTGTTGTAGATGCTGCCGCTGCCCGTGTGGACCGTGCCGTGGGAGTTCTTCACGATCGTGCCGCCGACGTCACCGCTGAAGTCGCCCGCTTGGACGGACGTTCCACTCACGTCCCCGATCGAGTTGTGCACGCTGGTCGACGCCGGCGACGGCTCGCCGGGCTCGATCAGGTCCCGCAGCTCGGGCACCAGCTCGGCGACCAGATCACCGATACGCCGGACGCCGGCCTCGGTGTCGTGAGTGCTGTCGAAGGGTACGGACTGCAGATCGGCGAGCCGCGCCAGCTCGGGGGGCATGGCCGCTTTGTTCAGCCGGTCGGTCTTGCGGCCGTCCAGCACGGGAACGACGATGAGCCCGCACTCGAACGCGGCCTCGATCTCCTTGCGCACCCAGTCGTCGGGATCTTGCAACCGACTGCGGAAGTTCGTCCAGTCCGGTCCTACGACGGCCAGCAGCACGCAGCTGTGGCGTAACGCGGTCAGGAGAACCTCGGGGTAGGCGTCCCCTGGGGTGATGGACCTGGACGCGCGGAAAACGCGGTCCTGGCCGAAGCGACGTGACAGCTCCTGGTCGAGGAGGGCCGCGGTCCGCTCGCCGTCGCCGGTGCGGTAGTTGATGAACACGTGGGGCATGCCAGTGACTCCTTCAGATGGTGGAGGGGCGCGACAACGTGCCGAGTCGCGGTCCCAGCCGGCGTACGGAGGAATGGTTCGCGTGGCGCGCCAGGGCGCGGGCGAGCCGTCTCAGGTCGGTCGTGACCGTGGCGGAACCCACGGCCTCCACTCCGTCGAGCAGGGGCGCCGCCAGGTCGCAGGCGTGGTCGATCTCGCCGGCCGACGCGTAGGCGAGTGCGCGGCGGACGCCGTACCTGACCTGGGTGCGAACCGCGTCCCCGCCGACCAGGGCGAGTTGTCGGTCCAGTTCCTCGCTCGCCTCCCGCGGCTGCCCGAGATCGACCAGGCACCAGCCGGTGACCATGCCGACCGGATCGGGAAGGTGCATGGTGCCGATCACCGGCTCGTCGGTCCCTTCGTCCTGGAGAGGAAGAAGCGCACGCGCGCGGTCCAGCGCGTCCAGACAGGACCGGCGGTCACCCGCCAGGGCGTGGCCCTGGGCTTCGCGCTGTGCAGCGAGCCCGCGTATCCGCGGGGGCAGGGCCCTGCTCTGCGCGCGACGGGCCAGAGCGACTGTCTGCTCGGCGTCGTCCCGGTACAGCGTGATCAGGGCCCGGCGGACCAGCGCGTAACCCGCCAGTGCCCGGTCGCCGCCGGCGGCCGCCAGATCGACCGCGCGCTGCGTCCACCACAGAGCCGCCCGCTCGTCCCCGGTCTCCTGCACCAGCCAGCCGACGTATTCGGCGTACCGGGAGCCAAGGGCCAGCAGGTGGCGACGGGTGCCGCTGTCACAGTGGGCGGACAGTTCCCGCAGGGTGTGGGTCTGTGCGATCAGAACGGGCAGGAGTAGACCGGGCGCCACCGTCTGGCCGAGTCTGCGGTAGTGGGTGAACAGCGAGCGGGAGGCTTCCACCATTTCCGCGCCCGCGGCCGGCGAGGCCGGGCCCGCGCTGTCCGACCGCCACGCCATCAGCGAAGCGGCACCGGCGCCTAGGGCATCCCGTCGACTCAAGGGCTGGAAGGTGTTCGGGCCGTCCGGCGACAACTGCATGATCCAGTCCTCCTCGTGGACAAAGCCCGGCGCCGGATCGACGGGCGGGTCGGTGGTCTCTGGTACGAGCAGGGACAGCAGGGCCCCGCCGGCCCCGAGGGCGGCGTCACACAGGCGGGCGAGGTCACGGCTGGGGGCCTTCAGGCCCCGCTCCACCTTGCTCAACTGCGCCTTGCTGTAGTGCACGGAGCCCGACAGGGCAGTGAGGCTGAGCCCTGCTTCCAGACGCCGCTTCCTCAACTCCTCGCCGAACCCGGTGGACGGCTGTGGCACGGAAACCTCCAACCCCTCCCGCCATCGGCCGAGTCGGCGCTGCACGTAGCGTGCGGCAGTCTGGCCGGGGCGGACAAGACGATCGATGCTGTTTCCCGTTTCCTTCTCCGACATGGGAACGCGACATGCGCGGCAGGGAGGACCGGAGAAACGGACTATCTGGAAGTCGTGCCGAAAAGGGAGGCGATCGTGCGCTCGACCACCCACCGGAAGACGTCCAGGCCACTGCCGTGGTCCTCGCCCCGCTCGGCGATCACCGGTGTGATGCCGAGAGCCCGCACAAGACGGCGGTACTTGTCATGGTCGTAGCCACGGTCCGCGAGCAGGGCATCAGGCCGTCGGCGCGGGCGGCCGACCGGTCCCGCTACCCGCGGGATCTTGTCGAGCAGAGGCGGCAACCGGGTGACGTCGCCCACGGTTACCGCCGGTCAGCGACACCGCGAGCGGGATGCCCTGACCGTCGCCCGCCGGGTGCCCTCTCGTCCACTGCGCCGGCGCCATGGGCCTCCTCGGGACCGTCGTCATTCCCGACGCCGAGACGGAAGCCGCAGCCGACTCCATCGCGGCGGTCCTCCGCGTGACCTGCTGTGCCACGATCACCCGCGCCCGCGAGCGGGGCTGGTCCTAGGTCGGCAGGGCAGCCGGTTGCTACGCCACCTGGGGCTGTACGGGTAGGCCATGATGAGCGTCCGAGGGAGGGGCGGGCGGCGCCCGACCCGTACGTACGACAGAAGAGCCCCGTATCCGCCATGCCGCCGCCTCCCAGCAGCGATACTGGATGCATGGACCCGACGATCACCGCTCCCCGCGCCGAGGTGCTGCGGGACCGCTACCGCAGCCGACTGCCCGAGCGTTTGCAGGAGCTGGCCGGCCCCGTCGAGGGCAACGTGGACCTGCCGCTCCACATCGTCTGGTCCGGGCGGACGAGCTACAGCCTGGACCGTCCGAAGTCCCGCATGACGCTCTACCGGACTGTCCTCGCAGAAGGACTGAGTGAGGACCTGGTGGCCCTCCTGCACCACCGGCTGCTCACCGAGCAGTGGTCCGTTCTGCGGCGCTTGGTCAGTCCCTACATCCGCGAGGTCTGGGAGGACGCCTTCCCTGAGCTGCTCCGCACCGCTCCGGCCGACACGACCGCCGCGTGAAGCTCACTCCGCTCCACGAGCGTCTCCTCGCCGACATCCTCGACCTCGGCTCCCCCTACCCTCTGGTCCTCACCGGCGGATACGCCGTGCAGGCCCACGGCCTGGTCGAACGCTTCAGCCGCGACCTCGACGTCGCCACCGAGAACCCCGCTCCGATGCAGGAGATCGTCGCCTCACTCACAGCAGGTCTCAGCGCGCGCGGATGGTGGACCACGCACGTCCAGACCGATCCGCTCAGCGGCCGTTTCCTCGTCACCGATCCGGACACCGGCGAGGAGTGCGAGGTCGACGTCCTCAAGGAGGCGTTCTGGGCCCCTCCCGCTCAGACCCCCTACGGCCCCGTTCTTTCCCTCGACGACGTGATCGGCACCAAGGTCCGTGCCCTCGCCGACCGCGGCACCGTCCGTGACCTCATCGACGTCCAGGCCGCCTCCCGCCACCGCTCCACCGCCGACCTCGAATCCCTGGGCCGCCGTCGCGCCCACGACGAGTTCAGCCTTGAAGACCTTAGGGACCGGCTTATTGGCGCGGACTGGTACGAGGATGAGGACTACACCGCGTACGGGCTCACCTCCCGGCAGATCGAAGAACTCAAGGCGTGGGCGCTGGAGTGGGCGGAGGATCTGGGTGCGCGGATCCATGACGAGAACGCCTGAGAGGCGGTCATCGTGTCCATCCCCTCTACCGCCGTTGCAGCGAGAGCATGCGGTGTAGCCAGCAGGTTCCAACCCGGAGCCCACCACGGTGGGTGGCTGCCCTGCACGGCGGATGTGCAGTGTCCGCAGCCGTACCCGCGGCCCTTGACGCCGGAGTACAGGGGCTTCGACTCCTTCCCACACGTGGTGCAGCGGCAGTGCCAGCCCACCGAAGAGCCGGGATACGGCTCTAGCGGCTCGAAGCCGTGCGCCCGCATCAGAGCGGTGGCCTCAGCCGCATCGGTACGGCGGGCAGCAGCCCGCTGCTTGTACCCCTCCGCCCGGCAGACCGGACACGGGTCGTAGCCGCTGCGGACGCTCGACGCCTTCACCCGGACCACCTTGCCGCACGTCGCATGACGGCAGCTCCACGGTGCGGCGGCGGACACATACGGCTCCAGCGGCTCGTACCCTGCCTCGCGCATCATGGCCTCCGCTTTTTCGGCGTTGGCCTCGCGCTGCCGCCGGCCGCGGACCCTGCGATTGCACGTGGCGCAGCCCGACGCCGTCCCCTCCTTGATCAGGTTCCGGACTGCTGACAGTCGGGGTGCGCCGACGGCCCCGCACGCGGTACAGCGACAGCGCCACGGTGTCTGGCTGTTGAGGTACGGCTCCAGCGGCTCCAGACCGACCGACCGCATGTCCGCCTCGGCCCGCTCGGCCCCGCCGGCGCGCTCCTGGAAAATCGCCCGGCGACTTTCTTTCGCGCACTCTGTGCACCCGACCCTGCCGGCGCTGAGGTACGCCGGTCGCGGGGAGACGATGCTTCCGCACGCCAGGTGCCGGGACCGCCACGGTTGCCCGCTCCCGGGAAAGGGCTCCAGCGGCTCGTATCCGGCTGCCTGCATTGCGGCGGTGTGCTTGGCCTCAGCTGCTTGACTGCGCAGGCGCCCTGCATCCTCGCGGTCGGAGACAGAGTTGCGGAAGAACGAGCGAACCATGCGACGATTCTCGCGCTTCAGCGCGAGCAACGAGCCCTGGTTCGTGGTCCTCTTCGAGAGTTGGCTTGCAGGGCGCCAGCTGTCGTCCAGTTCCAGGATGACCACGCCGGGGGAGATCCTGCTGCTCTGCGCCATCGCGTCGCGCACTGGCCGCATGCTGGTGGGTCCTGCGGATCATGGAATAGACGTTCGCATCCCAGGCGCTCAGTCCTGCTCGCTTGCAGCAACGTCGGCACCGGGCCCGTACACGCTTCCGCTCCCCGCGCCGAAGGAGGCCCGTGCGCCACCGGCCGGGGTCGGTCTCCTACCACGCCTCCTGCTCGCGAAGCCGCCGGGCGGGAAGCCGTCGCTCGCGAGTTCCACGCTGCCGAGGGGCCTCGGGCGGGCGGCAACCAGCGAGCCGACTTCCGGAGCGGTCGAGCGTCGACCGGCTGATGGCCAAAGGGGCCGTGTTCCGTGCACCGGAGCGATGTCGGTGCCCGACAGTTTGGTGGTGCGTGGGCAGGCGTCGTCCGTGTGCAGAGAGGTTTCCCGCATATCTGATAGCTCGCCAGGTAAGTCAGCATCCGGTCAGCATGAGTCCCCGCGCGTTCTGGGGCGATCGTCCCCAACAGATGCCTGAGCGAAGGGAAAGCCCAGGTAGGAAGCCGTCTCGCCTGACCGGAGCGATGTTCCTCACAAACATCTCACGGGGGTGTCGGTGTAAGGTCGAGACCGCCCTTGACCTGCACAAAGCAGGCAGGGAGCCGTCAAACAGGAGTCCAAAGTGCTGCGTACTCTGTTCAAGTCCAAGATCCACCGGGCCGCCGTCACCCAGGCCGACCTGCACTACGTGGGATCGGTGACCATCGACGCCGACCTCCTCGACGCCGCCGACCTGCTGCCCGGTGAGCTTGTGCACATCGTCGACATCACCAACGGCGCCCGGCTCGAGACGTACGTCATCGAGGGCGAGCGCGGGTCCGGGGTCGTCGGGATCAACGGGGCGGCCGCCCACCTCGTGCATCCCGGAGACCTGGTGATCATCATCAGTTACGCTCAGGTCACCGACGCCGAGGCGCGGGCGCTGCGGCCGCGCGTGGTGCACGTGGACGGCGGCAACCGCATCGTGTCCCTCGGCGCCGACCCGTCCGAACCGGTGCCCGGCTCGGACCAGCAGCGCAGCCCGCAGGCCGTGCCGACGGCCTGACCGGACCGCCGTACCAGGACCAGGAGCGTGTGAGCCCATGAGCGAGATCGAGATCCGCGACGACCGGGCGGCGGGCCGCCTGGAGGCCGTCGGCGAGGGTGAGGTCGTCGGCCGTATCGAGTACTTCGTCCTGGAGTCGCCCGCACGCGCCCTGGTTCCGGTGCACACCATCGTCGAGCCCGCCCACGAGGGCCAGGGCATCGCCGGCTCCCTCGCCCGCGAGCTGTACGCCCTCGCCGAGCGCGAGGGCGTCCCGGTGGCCCCGCTGTGCCCGTACGTCGTCAAGTGGGCCGAACGCCACCCCGAGGTCGCCCCGCCGGCCGACCCGGAACTGCTGTCGGCCGCGAAGGACTGGCTGCGGGCCCACCCCGGCCGCTTCTGAACGCCCGGCTCGCCCTGCCGGGTGAGTGACCGAGGCCCCGCGGGGCAGTCGGGGGATGAGTCCAGAGGGACGATGAGTCCAGAAGGACGCCGTCCCGCGACTGCCCGGAGGCCCTCATGACAACCCCGGACCCCTACCCCACCCCGGTCCCACCCCCCGAACCCTCACCCGCTCCCACCCCACCCGAGCCGGGACCCCAGCCGTCACCACCACCACCCCCACCAGGCCCGGTCCCCCCGGAGCCTTCACCGTCTCCCATCCCGCCCGGCCCAGAGCCCGTACCGAACCCCGAGCCGGGCCCACCCCTCACCCGCGCCTGAAAACACCGGGTCGAAGAACCAAGGGGCGCGGGGAACACAAAGCCCCCGCCTTACGCGGAAACCTCCGACCGATCCCCACCCCACAGCGTGTGGAAGGAACCCTCCCGGTCCACCCGCCGATACGTGTGCGCCCCGAAGAAGTCCCGCTGCCCCTGCGTAAGCGCCGCTGGCAGGCGGGACGCCCGCAGCGCGTCGTAGTACGCCAGCGCCGCCGAGAAGCCGGGCGTGGGCACGCCCTGCCGCACCCCCGCGATCACCACCTCACGCCAGTCGTCCTGCGCGTCGGCGATCTCGCGCGCGAACGTCTCGTCGGACAGCAGGCTCGGCAGATCGGCGCGGGCGTCGTACGCGGCGCGGATGCGGTCCAGGAAGGCCGCACGGATGATGCAGCCGCCCCGCCAGATCGCGGACACCGCGCCGAGGTCGATGTCCCAGCCGTACTCCTCGCTGCCCGCGGCGATCTCGTGGAAGCCCTGCGTGTACGACACGATCTTGGACGCGTACAGCGCCTGCTCCACCCGGTCGGCGAAGGCCGCCGCCTCCTCCTTGCCCATCGGCGCGGCCGTCGGGCCCGCCAGCCCCTGCGAGGCCTCGCGGAGCTTCGCGTGCCCGGACAGCGAGCGCGCGAAGACCGCCTCGGCGATGCCGGACACCGGAACGCCCAGGTCGAGGGCGATCTGTACCGTCCAGCGGCCGGTGCCCTTCTGCTCGGCCTGGTCGACCACGACGTCCACGAACGGCTTGCCGGTCGCCTCGTCCACGTGCGACAGCACCTCGGCGGTGATCTCGATCAGGTACGAGTCGAGCCGGCCCTGGTTCCAGGCACGGAAGATCTCCGCGATCTCGGCGGGGGAGTACCCGGCGACATCGCGCAGCAGCTGGTAGGCCTCACCGATCAGCTGCATGTCGGCGTACTCGATGCCGTTGTGGACCATCTTCACGAAGTGACCGGCGCCGTCGGGGCCCACATGCGTCACACAGGGCGCGCCGTCCTTCGCCTTCGCCGAGATCTTCTCCAGCATCGGGCCCAGCGAGTCGTACGACTCCTTCGGGCCGCCCGGCATGATGCTCGGCCCGTGCAGCGCGCCCTCCTCGCCGCCGGAGACGCCCATGCCGACGAAGTGGATGCCCTGCTCGCGCAGCGCCTTCTCCCGGCGCCGGGTGTCCGCGAAGTGCGCGTTGCCACCGTCGATGATCATGTCGCCGGGCTCCAGCAACGGCGCGAACTCCTCGATCACCGCGTCCGTCGGACCGCCCGCCTTGACCATGATCACCAGGCGGCGTGGACGCTCCAGCGCCGCCACGAACTCCTCGGCGGTCTCGGCCTTGATGAAGTCGCCCTCGTCGCCGAACTCCTCCACCAGCGCCTTGGTGCGCGCCACCGTACGGTTGTGCACGGCGACGGTGTAGCCGTTGCGGGCGAAGTTGCGGGCGAGGTTGCGGCCCATGACCGCGAGGCCCGTGACACCGATCTGCGCTGAAGTGCTCATGCCGCCTGCTCCCTGATTGCCTCGTGACTACGGCTCCGTCAGTACGGGTCCCCGCCCATCCTGACGTGCCGCTGTGGCGAGCGCACATCCGACCCGCCAGCCTTGAGTACGCGGCGACGGTGCCTGAAGCCTCACTGTTCCGCGGATCGGGCCAAGCAGGGGCCGTTCCCGGCCACTTGGGCGGTGGGGGAGGCCGGTTTTCCGTCTTGTCATGGCCTGTTCGTGGCACTTAGTTTTGCCCCTCCTGACGCATGCCGAGGGGAATTCGGACATGGCCGTACGCGGCCGGCATCGCCGGTACCAGCCGAACAGGATCAACCGCGCCTCACTCACCGTCACGGCGGGCGGCGCCGGCCTCGCCATCCCGCTGGTCGCCGCCGGCACCGCCGACGCGGCCGACGCGGCCACCTGGAACAAGGTCGCCGCCTGCGAGTCCAGCGGCGACTGGAGCATCAACACCGGCAACGGCTACTTCGGCGGGCTGCAGTTCACCCAGTCCACCTGGGAGGCGTACGGCGGCACCCGGTACGCACCGCGCGCCGACCTCGCCACCCGCGACCAGCAGATCGCCGTCGCCGAACGGGTCCTCGACGGACAGGGGCCCGGCGCCTGGCCGGTCTGCTCGGTGCGGGCCGGGCTGACCAGGGGGGACGCCGACCCGGGCGCGCACACGGACAGCGTCGCGACCCGGCCCGTGGCCGCTGAGAAGAAGACCTCGGTACGGGACGCCACGCCGCAGACCACTCCGCAGTCCCGGGCCGGCCGGGCCGAGATGTACACGGTGGTGCACGGCGACACGCTCTCCGGCATCGCCGAGGACCACCATGTGCGCGGCGGCTGGCACACGCTCTACGCCGGCAACCGTTCGACGATCGGTGCCGACCCCGACCTGATCCTGCCCGGCCAGCGGCTCAGCCTGCGCGGCACGGCCGCCCCCGGCACCACGTCCCCGAAGTCCTCGAAGAAGAAAGCCCCTTCGGAGCACAGGACAGCGCCCCACAAGGCGAAGACCACCGGCCGTACGCTCGTCGCGCCGGTCAACGCCCCACTCGGCACCGGCTATCGCGTGGCAGGCGCCCACTGGTCGAAGGGCTACCACACCGGCGTCGACTTCCTCGTGTCGACCGGCACCTCCGTGAAGGCCGTGGAGGCCGGCGAGGTGGTGGCCGCGGGCTGGGGCGGCTCGTACGGCTACCAGGTGGTGATCCGGCACGCCGACGGCCGCTACTCACAGTACGGCCATCTGTCGGCGATCTCCGTGCGGATCGGGCAGAACGTCAGCACCGGCCAGCGCATCGGCCGTTCCGGGGCCACCGGCAACGTCACCGGTCCCCACCTGCACTTCGAGGTACGGACCGGACCGGACTTCGGTTCGGACATCGACCCGCTCGCCTATCTGCGGGCCGGCGGCGTCAGGATCTGACGCCCGTACGGTTCAGATCCGGCAGCGACAAGAGGACGCCCGGCACGGGGAGTAGCCAGCCGGGGGGCGGTTCGCCGCCCTCGGCATCCTCCCCGACGCCGCCCGGAGCCGGCAGCAGCACGTCCCGCGGAGCCGGTCCGTCGAACCCGCCGTCGGTCCGGGCAGGGGCGGGCCGCTCCGCCTCGGCCGGTGTCGTCACCCGCTGGTGCGGTACGCCGGGGAGCGCCTCCGGCTCGGCGGCGGCCGGGTCCGTGGCGGGCACGGGGGTGTCCGCCGCCGCGGGCGTTCCGGTGCGCCCGATCCGCTCGGTCGTCAGCATGACCAGGCCGCCCCCCGCCACCACTCCGCAGCTGATGGCGAGCCCGGTGCCCAGGTCGCCGTAGCGGAACGTCTCGCCGAACATCAGGATGCCGACGGCTGCCGCCAGCACCGGGTTGACCACGGTCTGCATGGACAGCGGGGCGGCGAGGCCGCCGCCCCGGTAGGACGCCTGGGACAGCACGACGCCCGCGACCGCGAACAGGGCGATCACGGCGAGCGAGGGCAGGTCGCCCAGGTCGATGCCGTGGGTCCAGTCCTCGGCGACGGTCTTGGTGAACACCGACGACATGCCGAACGCTATGCCGGAGGCGGCGGCGAGCAGCACGCTGCGCACCGCCGGGTGCCGGTGCGCGGCCAGCCCCGCGACCGTCAGCGCCGCCACCGCGCCGCCGGTGACCAGCGCGACCGCGACCCGCTGGGCCGTGTCGAGGGAGTGGGAGTCGGTGGACCCGACCAGGGACAGCAGGCCGGCGAGGCCCACCGTGGCCATGACGGCGCCGCGCCAGGCGGTCGCCCCGGCCCGGCGGCCGACGAACAGCGCCGCCATCGGCAGCGCGAAGACGATGGTCAGCGCGCCGAGCGGCTGGACCAGACTGAGCGGACCGTAGGCCAGCGCCACCACGTGCAGCACACCGCCGAGCCCGTTGAGCGCCAGCGCTCCCCACCAACTCGGCCGCCGCAGGGGCATGTACGCACTGTCCGGGGAGGACACCGCGACCTGCTCCTGCACGATCGCGCCGCCGGCGTAGGCGAGGGCGGACACGACCGACAACAGCACGGACAGCGCGAGGGCGCTCATCAGCGTCTCCTCTGCGTGAGACGGGGGCCCTGAGCCCGGTGCGGCGTACGGACGGCATCCATGCCCAACACTCTGCCCGTCCGCGCTGTTCCCGTCGTCGTCCCTGAGCACGCAATGGGTCCTACTGCCGATGGAGTAGACCCGTAGCCTGATCATCCTTGCGACGGGTGCGCCTGGTACTACTGCCTGTCGTGGACCTCGACCCCGAACTCGCCGCCCTCCGCCCGCTCGGCGGCTTCTTCGTCCTGCGCACCGACGGAGCGGCCGCGCTGCCGACGCTCGCCGAGGCCTACGGGACGGCACCCCCGGACGGTCACCGCGACCCGTTGGCCGCCCGGGTCGAGGTGGTCGCCGAGCGGCTGCGCACCCCCGAGTCGCGGGTCGCCGCCTCCCTCGCGCAGCAGGGGCTGGCCGCCCGGCTGTGGTCGGCGGCCCTCGGCTGCGCCGTGCTCTACGGCCGGCTGCCCGACCTCGGCCCCCGCCTGCTGCGCTGGGACCCCCTGGGCTCCGCCCCCGACGACCTGTGGCTGACCGACGTGCGCCCGCTGCCCGGGGAACCCGACCTCGTTGCCGGCGTCCTGCACGGGCATCTGGAGCCCCTGGGGGAGACCCTGACCGCCCGTTACGGGCTCGCGGCCGGGCTGCTGTGGGGCAACGCGGGCTCCGCCCTCGCCGGCGCGGCCCGGGAACTGGACCGCTGGGCCCGGGCGAACGGCCGCCGTGACGTGGCGGACCGGACCCGCACGCTCACGGACGCCCTCTTCACCCACCCCCTGCTGCGCACCACCGGAACCCGCACCGGCACCGCGTTCCGCCGCCGCAGCTGCTGCCTGTACTACCGGGTGCCCGGCGGCGGGGTCTGCGGAGACTGCTGCTTCACGCGGCCCCCGCGCTCTTCCCCGAACGCCGCTTCTGGGTGACCATGAGGGGAACCTGCCGCCGGTACGAGGGGGTTGTCGGGTGCGTGTGGGACTGCTGACGCGGGAGTACCCCCCGGACGTGTACGGCGGCGCCGGAGTCCATGTGGAATTCTTGGCACGGGAGTTGACCGCCCTGGTGGACCTGGAGGTGCACTGCTGGGGCGAGGGACGCGGGGTCGGCGTCGTACGCCATCGGCCCTGGTCCGCGCTCGACGGCGCCAACGACGCGCTGCGCACCTTCTCCGTGGACCTCTCCATCGCCGCCGCCCTCGAAGGCCGCGAACTCGTCCACTCCCACACCTGGTACGCGAACCTCGCCGGGCATCTCGCCAAGCTGCTGTACGGCATCCCGCACGTGGTCACCGCGCACTCCCTGGAGCCGCTGCGCCCCTGGAAGGCGGAGCAACTGGGCGGCGGATACGCGCTGTCGGGCTGGGCCGAGCGGACCGCCGTCGAGGCCGCCGACGCGGTGATCGCCGTGTCGGGCGCCATGCGCGAGGACATCCTCGCCTGCTATCCGGCGCTGGACCCGGCGAACGTCCACGTCGTGCACAACGGCATCGACACCCGCCTGTACCGCCCGGACCGCGGCACCGACGCCCTGCTGCGGCACGGCATCGACCCCGCCCGCCCGTACGTCCTGTTCGTCGGCCGGATCACCCGCCAGAAGGGCGTGCCCCATCTGCTGCGCGCCGTACGGGAGATCGACCCGGGCGCCCAGGTCGTGCTGTGCGCGGGAGCCCCCGACACCCCGGAGATCGACCGCGAGTTCCGGGAGTTGTACGAGGAGGTGCGCCGGGTCCGCGAGGGCGTGTTCTGGATCCCGCAGATGCTGCCGCGCGCGGAGGTCATCCAACTCCTCACGCGTGCCGCCGTGTTCGTCTGCCCGTCGGTGTACGAGCCGCTCGGCATCGTCAATCTGGAGGCGATGGCGTGCGGGACCCCGGTCGTGGCCTCCCGGGTCGGTGGCATTCCGGAAGTGGTGGACGACGGCACGACGGGTCTCCTGGTGGACGTGGACGATGACGCCGACGGGTTCGAGGCGGGTCTCGCCCGGGCGCTGGACGAAGTCCTCGGCGATCCGGCGGCCGCCCGGCGGATGGGAGAGGCCGGACGGGTGCGCGCGGTGGGGGAGTTCGGCTGGGACGCGGTGGCCAGGCGGACCGCCGGACTGTACGAGGAGATCCTCAAGAGGGCTTAGCCCGGGCGGGCTCGGGGCATTGATGGTTCATCCAGGGTGAGGGGAGCGACCCATGCGTCGTGGTGGACCTTCGGTTCTCGGGATCGTTCTGGCGGGCGGGGAGGGCAAGCGGCTGATGCCGCTGACCGCCGACCGTGCCAAACCAGCCGTCACCTTCGGCGGCACGTACCGCCTCGTCGACTTCGTCCTGTCCAACCTCGTCAACGCCGACGTCCTGCGCATCTGTGTGCTGACGCAGTACAAGTCGCACTCGCTGGACCGGCACATCACCACCACCTGGCGGATGTCCAGCCTGCTCGGCAACTACGTCACCCCGGTCCCGGCCCAGCAGCGTCTCGGCCCGCGCTGGTACCTGGGCAGCGCCGACGCGATCCTGCAGTCCCTGAACCTCGTGTACGACGAACAGCCCGAGTACGTCGCGGTGTTCGGCGCCGACCACGTGTACCGCATGGACCCGCGGCAGATGCTCGCGCAGCACATCGACGGCGGCGCCGGGGTGACGGTGGCCGGGATCCGGGTGCCGCGCGCGGAGTCCTCGGCCTTCGGGGTGATCACGCCCGGCTCGGACGGCCGTACGATCCAGCGCTTCCTGGAGAAGCCCGCCGACCCGCCGGGGCTGCCGGACGCCCCGGACACCGTCTTCGCCTCGATGGGCAACTACGTCTTCTCCACCAAGGCCCTCGTCGAGGCGCTGCAGCGGGACGCCGAGGACGGGCAGTCGGTGCACGACATGGGCGGCTCGATCCTGCCCCAGCTCACCGCGCGCGGCGAGGCCCAGCTGTACGACTTCGGCGACAACCACGTGCCCGGCGAGACCACCCGCGACCAGGGCTACTGGCGGGACGTGGGCACCCTGGACGCCTACTACGAGGCGCACATGGACCTCATCGCCGAGCGCCCCGCCTTCAACCTGTACAACCGGCAGTGGCCCATCTACACGCACTCGGGCCAGCTCTCCCCGGCCCGCTTCAACGCGGGCGGCATGGCGAGCGAGTCCATCATCAGCGCGGGCTGCCTGATCCGCGGTCAGGTCACCCGGTCCGTGCTGTCGCCCGGCGTGCGGGTCGATCCCGGGGCGGTGGTCCAGGGCTCGGTCCTCCACGACAACGTCCGCATCGGCCGGGGCGCGGTGGTCCGCGGTGCCGTCCTGGACAAGAACCTGGAGGTCCCGCCGGGCGCGACGATCGGCGTCAACCCGGAACGGGACGCGGAGTTGTACACGGTCTCGGCGGGCGGGGTGATCGCCCTGGGGAAGGGACAGCGGGTGTCCTGACCTCCTGACGGACACGCCGTCAGACGGCGTGCGGACGCGACGCGTTCCGCGTGAATTCCTCCGGTTGCCCGGGTTCGCGTCGTTCGCCCCTCAGGATGCAGGGAACGATGTCGAACCTCCGGAGGTCATCCGACATGAAAGGGACCCGGCGTACACGGCTGTGTCTGGCCGGGGTGATGGCAGCGTCCACGCTGATCGCCACCCCCGCACGGGCCGCCGAGCGGACCGACGGCCACCTCGCCGACCTGGTCAACCCCTTCATCGGGAGCCAGAACGAGGGCAACACCTTCCCCGGCGCGGCCGTACCCTTCGGCATGGTGCAGTTCTCCCCGGACACCGGGCACTTCGCCGGCTACGACTACACGCAGAACCGTATCCGCGGCTTCTCCCTGGTCCATCTCTCGGGCGTCGGCTGCCGGATCGGCGGCGACCTGCCCGTGCTGCCGACCACCGGCGAGGTGGCACAGACGGACTACACCAAGTACGCGGCCCCCTTCTCGCACCAGGACGAGGCGGCGAGCCCCGGCTACTACCGCGTCGGCCTGTCCTCCGGCATCCGCGCCGAGCTGACCGCGACCGAGCGCACCGGCGTGCAGCGCTACACCTTCCCGGCCACCGACAAGGCCAACATCCTGCTGAACGCGGCCCAGGCCCTGCACAAGCCGGTCTCCGCCACCGTCGAGATCATCGACGACCACACCGTGCGCACCGAGATCAGCGGGCACGGCTTCTGCCGGGACACCGGCCCCTACACCGTCTACACGATCACCCGCTTCAGCCGGCCCTTCACCGCCTACGGCACCTGGGACGGCCAGAGCGTCACCCCGGGCTCGCGCAGCGGACACGGCGGCGCCTACGTCCGTTTCGACACCCGCGGGGACCGCACGGTCGAGGCGACGACAGCGCTGTCGTACGTCGACTCACGCGGCGCGGCCGGCAACCTCGCCGCCGAGGGCGGCCGGTCCTTCGACGCCGTACGCGAGCGGGCCCGCGCGGAGTGGGAGAGCCGGCTCGCCGGTGTCCGGGTCCGGGGCGGCACGAGCGCGCTGCGCCGGACCTTCTACTCCTCGCTGTACCGGTCGTTCCTCGCGCCGAACATCGGCGGCGACGCCGACGGCCGCTACACCGGCTGGGACCGCCGTACCCACCGCGCCGACGGGTTCACGTACTACCAGAACTGGTCGCTGTGGGACACCTACCGCACCCAGGTCCAGCTCCTCGCCCTGCTCGCCCCGCGCGAGGCACGGGACATGGCGCGCTCGGTGGTCGCCGTCGACGAGGACGGCGGCTGGCTGCCCAAGTGGGGCTACGGCCCGGTCGAGACGAACGTCATGAGCGGCGACCCGGTCACCCCGTTCCTGACCACGGCGTATCAGACCGGCCTGCTCAAGGGCTTCGAGGAGCGGGCCTACCGCGCGCTGAAGAAGAACGCCGACGGCGTTCCGCCCGCCGAGTACCCGGGCATCGGCCGGGACGCCAACGCCGAGTACCTCGCACACGGCTTCGCCCCGTACGTCCCGGACCGCCCGCTGGCCAAGATGGGCGACTCCGACTACCACCACGGCGCCTCCGTCACCCTGGAGTACGCGCTCGCCGACGCCATGCTGGCCCAGATGGCCCGCGGCCTCGGCCACGCCGCCGACGCCGCCCGGTACGCCGCCCGCGCGCAGAACTACCGGAACATCTTCGACCCCACGACCGGCTTCTTCCGCGCCCGCGACGCCTCCGGCGCCTTCACCGGCTCGGCCGACCCGGCCCGCGGCACCGGCTTCCACGAGGGCACCGGCTGGCAGTACCAGTGGCTCGTCCCGCAGGACGTCCCCGGCATGGTGCGGCTCATCGGCGGCGAGCACGCGGCCAACGACCGCCTGGACTCCTTCTTCGCCTACGACAAGCTGCTGGCCGACCCCGCGAGGACCGCCCGCGAGGTGTGGGTGCACGGCGACGCGTACGACTACTACAACGCCGCCATGTACAACCCGATGAACGAGCCCGACCTCATCGCGCCGTACACCTACCTCGCCACCGGCCAGCCCTGGAAGACCACCGACGTGGTGCACGCCGCCCTGACCCTGTTCACCGACGGGCCCACCGGCATCACCGGCAACGACGACCTGGGCACGATGTCCGCCTGGAACGTGCTGTCGTCCATCGGCCTGTTCCCCATCCAGCCCGGTTACGGCACCTGGGGCCTGTCCACGCCCGTGTTCGACCGGGTCGACCTCGCCCTGGACCGGCGCTACTGGCCGAGCGGCGGACTGACCATCGCCGCGCCCGGCACCTCGGCCACCGTCCGCTACATCCAGGCCGTCCGCACCGACGGCACCGCGCACGGCCGGACCTATCTGACGAACGACGCGCTGCGGTCGATGCGCTCGCTCGCGTTCACGGTCGGCTCGCGCCCGTCTGAGTGGGGTACGTCACCCACGGCGGCGCAGCCCGTCCTGAGGTGAACCGACAAATCACGTGGTCCCGCCCCTGCCCACCCCTGCTGGTGGGGCGGGACTTAATCTGCTGTTAACTGAGCGTAGCCTGATCGTACTTGACCGTAATCAGGTGGCGGAGATTGACTGCGAGTGACCGCACATCCACCCGTCGTCGACGCGTGAGGCAAGCCCTTGACTTCCGATCTGCTCGCTCCACTCGACCTGGCGTTCTGGAACATCGAGTCCGACCGGCATCCGATGCACCTCGGCGCGCTCGGGGTCTTCGGCGCGCACTCGCCCACCGCCGGCGCCCACGCGGCCGACCTGCTCGCCGCCCGCGCCGCCGCCGTACCCGGACTCCGCCTGCGCATCCGCGACCTGTGGCAGCCGCTCGCCTTCGGCGGCGCGGCCAGAGAGACCGACCCCGACTTCGACCCGCTGAACCACGTCCGGCTGCACGCCCCGACCGCCGACTTCCACGCCGTCGCCGGCCGGCTGATGGAACGCCCGCTGGAGCGCGGCCGGCCGCCGTGGGAGGCGCATGTGCTGCCCGGCGAGGACGGGACGTCGTTCGCGGTGCTGTTCAAGTTCCACCACGCCCTCGCCGACGGGCTGCGCGCGCTCAAGCTCGCCGCCGGTGTGCTGGATCCGGTGGACCTGCCCGAGCGGGCGCCGCGCGCCATCGAACCACCGCGCGGACTGCTGACGGATGTGCGCAGGCTGCCGGGACTGCTCCCCGGGCTGGTCCGCGGCGCCCTGTCCGACGCGGGCCGGGCCCTGGACATCGGCGCCTCCCTCGCCCGGTCCACGCTCGGCATGCGCCCCACCTCCGCGCTGACCTCGGCCCCGAGCGGCACCCGCCGCACCGCCGGCGTGATCGTGGACATCGACGACGTCCACCGGGTGCGCAAGAGCGCCGGCGGCACGGTCAACGACGTACTCATCGCCGTCGTCGCCGGAGCGCTGCGCCGCTGGCTGGAGGAGCGCGGTGAGTGCACCAAGGGCGTGGCGCCGCGCGCCCTCATCCCCGTCTCCCGGCGCCGCCCGCGCGCCGCGCATCCGCAGGGCAACCGGCTCTCCGGCTATCTGATACGGCTCCCGGTGGACCAGTCCGACCCGCTCGGCCGCCTCGACACCGTGCGCACGGCGATGGTCCGCAACAAGGACGCGGGGCCGAACCGGGGCGCCGGCGCGGTCGCGCTGCTCGCCGACCACGTCCCGGCGCTCGGCCACCGGCTCGGCGGGCCGCTGGTCGGCCAGGCGGCCCGGCTGTGGTTCGACATCCTGGTCACCAGCGTGCCGCTGCCCGGGCTGGGGCTGAGGCTCGGCGGCCACGAGCTGACCGAGGTCTACCCGCTGGCCCCGCTCGCGCCGGGTCAGTCCCTGGCGGTGGCCATCTCGACGTACCGCGGCCGCGTGCACTACGGCCTGGTCGCCGACGCGCAGGCCGTGCCGGACCTGGACCGGTTCGCGTACGCGGTGTCGGCCGAACTCGCGACGCTGCTGTCGGCTTGCGACGCCTGAGGGGGTTCCCACCTGCCCACCCGTGCGACTCCCGTCGCCGGGTGCGGGTGGCCCCCGTCGGGCGCCGGCGCCGTCGGCGGCTTGCGGGGTCGTTGTTCGAGGGTTCCCACCCGCACCACCCGCACCACCCGTACCGCTCTCGTCGTCGGACGCGGGTGCCCCGTGGGGCGCCGGCGCCGTCGGCGGCCTGCGGGGTCGTAGATCGTCGCCCGGCGCGGTTTGGTTCCTGGCCCCCGCTCTCCGTAAAATCCCCCGTTCGAAAGCGGGCGCGAGTCGGCGCGCTGCGCGGGTGATCAGGGAAGCGGCGCGATGACGGTGACAGAGGACGGCTCCATGGTCTCCACGGCCACGGACGAGGTGGTCTACGGGCCGGGTATCGACCCCGAGCGGCTGGCCGTCTGCCTGAGCGTGCTCGAGGAGCTCGACCGGATCGAGGTCGACCACCCCGACGCGATCAAGGTGCGCCGGGCCACCTCGCACATCTACCGCACGGTCAAGCAGCGCCGCCGCCAGGAGCGCCGCGCCGCCAAGACCGCGCACGACCGTGCCGTCACCGAGGCCACCGCCACCGGCTCCGCCGAGCGCATCGACGACGAGACCGAGGGCATCCTGCCCAGCTCCAAGGTCGAGGAAGGCAGGATCGCGGGCATACTCCAGCGCCCGCGCTCCTGCTACACCTGCAAGGGCCGCTACGTCGAGGTCGACTACTTCTACCACCAGCTCTGCCCGGACTGCGCCCGCACGAACAGGACCAAGCGCGACGCCCGCGCCGACCTCACCGGCAAGCGCGCCCTGCTCACCGGCGGCCGCGCCAAGATCGGCATGTACATCGCGCTGCGGCTGCTGCGCGACGGCGCGCACACCACGATCACCACGCGCTTCCCGAAGGACGCCATCCGTCGGTTCAAGGCGATGGAGGACTCGGCGGACTGGATCCACCGCCTCGAAGTCGTCGGCATCGACCTGCGCGACCCCGCCCAGGCCGTCGCCCTGGCCGAGCAGGTCGCCGAGGCCGGCCCGCTCGACATCCTGATCAACAACGCGACCCAGACCGTACGCCGGCTGCCCACCGCGTACGCCGCCCTCGTGGACGGGGAGACCGCGCCGCTGCCCGCCGGTGAGCTGCCCGCCCACTCCGTCATCGGCGCCTTCAACTCCGGCTCCGTCGACGGCATCGCCGCGCTGCCCCTCGGCACCAGCGGCCTCGACGCGCAGAAGGTCGCCGACCTCGCACTCGTCGCGGGCAACGCCAGCGTCGCCCGGCACCTCGAGGGCACCGCCATCGACGCCGGCGGCCTCGTCCCCGACGTCGTCGACACCAACACCTGGGTGCAGACCATCGAGCAGATCTCCCCGGTGGAGCTGCTCGAGACCCAGCTGTGCAACTACACCGCGCCGTTCATCCTGATCAGCGCCCTGCGCCCGGCCATGGCCGACGCGGCGAAGAAGGCGGCCAGCGGACGCAGCTACGTCGTCAACGTCTCGGCGATGGAAGGCGTCTTCGCCCGTGGCTACAAGGGCGCCGGGCACCCGAACACCAACGCGGCGAAGGCGGCCATGAACATGGTCACGCGGACCAGCGCACAGGAGATGTTCGACACCGACGGCATCCTCATGACCTCCGTCGACACCGGCTGGATCACCGACGAGCGCCCGCACTTCGACAAGCTGCGCCTCGCCGAGGCCGGCTTCCACGCCCCGCTCGACCTGGTCGACGGCGCGGCCCGCGTCTACGACCCGATCGTGCGCGGCGAGGCGGGCGAGGACCTGTACGGCGTCTTCATGAAGGACTACGCGCCCGGCAAGTGGTGACACCCCTCGAGAAACAAACCGGTGGCCGGCGCGGGCGCGTGCCCCGTACGGTGAAGCGGTCGTGCCGGAGTGCCCGGTGCGCAGGTGACGCGTTCTTCGTGGTTGAAATCCTCTTGCAGGCCCCATGGGACTGTGGCCCCTTCGGGGGGCCAGGCCGCGTCGCCGCCTAGATCTCGGGCACCCCACGCAGGCGCTGGTGCACCGCGTACGGCCCCGCCGTGGACGCGGCGCGCACCCGTGTCCCGCCGTCCACGAGCAGATCCGCGCCGGTGATCCACTCGGCCGCGTCGGACACCAGCCACAGCACCGCCCGGGCCACGTCCTCCGGCTCCCCGATCCGCCCGAGCGGCAGCCCCGCGGCCACCTCCTTCTCGCCCGGCTCCCACACGAACCGGGCCATCTCGGTGCGCACCAGCCCGGGGGAGACGGAGTTCACCCGCACCCGGGGCGCGAGTTCACCCGCGAGCTGCCCGGTGAGATGGAGCAGGGCCGCCTTGGTGGTGCCGTACGCCCCCACGTTCGGCCCGGGATGCCCGGCGCCCTCGGTGCACACATTGACGACGGCCCCGCCGTGCTCGCGCATCCAGCCCCGCCACGCGCACCGCACCAGCCGCAGCGGAGCCTCGACATTGACGGCGAACGCCTCCCGCCACGCCTCCGGGTCGGCCTCCATCAGCGGGCCGTACGGCCGGTTCGTCGCCGCGTTGTTGACGACGACGTCCAGCCGCCCGAACGTGCGCAGCGCCAGGTCCGTCAGCGCCTCCAGGTGCCCCGGGGCGGCCACGTCCCCGGCCAGCCCGATCCCGCCCAGCTCGGCAGCCTGCCGCCGCACCTCGGCCGCGTCCCGCGCGGTCACGCACACCCGCGCGCCGGCTTTTGCCAGCGCCTCGGCCACGGCCCGCCCGATCCCCCGCGTGCCACCGGTGACGACGGCCGCCCTGCCCCTGAGCCCGTACGACGAGGTCATCGCCGTACCGTCTCATGACGAGCCGTCAGATGGCAGAGGTGTGTCTACTCCACCGCGCCGAGCCTCGAATGCCGGGCCGCCACCAGTTCCAGGACCGTGCGCCAGTCCTCCAGGACGCCCGCGTCGAAACCGGCCGTGCGGCCCTCCTCGTCCGCGAGGCGCAGCCGCAGCAGATCGTCGTCGGCAGCTGAGCCGTCCCCGCGTACCAGCCGGAACACCCGCTCCCCGAGCAGCGGGCGCACCGCCTCGGCCGCGCTGCGGGCCCGGCCCGCCTCGTCGGCGGGGCACAGTACCGGCCCGATCCCGTGCACCAGCCCCGCCACCTGGAGCTCCTTGTCGGCGGGACGGCTGCGGCGCAGCAGCGCCGCGGTCCGCAGCGCGTGCTGGTGCCGGCCGGCGTACAGCAGATCCATCAGCTCCTCGACGCTGCGCAGCTCCATGCGTCAGTCCTTCCGCGAGACAGCCGTTGCCCGCACGCCAGCAGATCATGGCGAGCTTGCGGCCCGGCCAACGGCACCTGAACCGTGCCGCGTCGCCAAGTAGACCGACCGGGTGAATCGCGATGCGGGCCACGTGATGCGCGTTGTGACAAATAGCGGCATATTGAGGGGCATTGGTGTGCCGCATGACTCATAGCCGTTACAGCTTGTTTGCACTCCCTATCGAGCGGAGGTCCGCTCATTTGGTTACCCTGGTAGATGCGGACAGCAGCACCGGGTCCCACCCACACCCGACGTCCGTACGTACCGGCGCCACCGCGTCCGAACTGGCTTCCATCCAGACCCGAGCGGGCGTCGAGAACCGGAGCGCAGGCTGTCCGGAAGGCCCCCGAGGGTGACCCGACACAGAAGGAGTGCGCGGTGACACCGGAGAAGACGAATCGCGAGCAACGCCCCAAGGAACAGACGGAGCAAGGGGGCCGACGGCCCGGCGAGCTCGGCAGCCTCGACGTGTGGGCCCGCTCGGCCCCGATCCGTCTCGCGGGCTACGAGGACGACCTCGCCGAGCCGCACATCCTGCCCAGCGTCGACTGAGCCGGGCAGCCCCGTTCGCGATCGCCGTACGCATGGGCGCGAGCACCTGACAGACTCACGCCCATGCTGATCAGAGAAGCCGCGGCCGCCGACTGGCCGCGGATCTGGCCTTTCTGGCACCGGATCGTCGCCGCCGGCGAGACCTATGCCTGGGACCCGGGGACGAGCGAGGACGACGCCCGCGCCCTGTGGATGAGCCCGGCCAAGCGCGTGTACGTCGCCGAGGATCCCGCGGGAGACGTGGTCGGCTCGGCCTGTCTCACCCCCAACTACGGCGGCCCCGCCGCCCGCGTCGCCAACGCCGGCTTCATGGTCGACCCCGATCACGCCTGCCAGGGCGTCGGCCGCGCCCTCGCCGAACACGTCCTGGCCGAGGCCAGGACGCACGGGTATCGCGCGATGGTCTTCAACGCCGTGGTCGAGACGAACCCCGCCGTCGGCCTGTGGACCTCCCTCGGCTTCACGATCCTCGGCACGGTCCCGCAGGCGTACGACCACCCCCGGCACGGCAGGGTGGGCCTGCACATCATGTACCGGTCCCTGGAGTAGACGGGGCTCAGGAGCCGGTCATCGGTGCCGTCCGCTGCCAGGGCCGCCGCCTCTCCAGCTCCTCCGCCAGCCCCAGCAGCACGTCCTCCGAGCCCGGGCGCCCGACGAGCTGTACGGCACAGGGGGCGCCCGAGGGCAGCGTGCCGACGGGGACCGCCATCGCGGGCCAGCCGGTCAGGTTCCACGGCGGGGTGAACGGGGAGTACGCGCTGTTGGCGAGGATGTTGCGCAGCCAGCCGCGCTCGTGCCACGGTCCGGCCGCGGGGGAGCGGCGGGCCAGGGCCGGGGTGAGCAGGACGTCGTGCTCGGTGAAGAAGGGCGTCAGCCGCGCGCGCAGCCGCTCGCGGCCGTCGCCGGACCGGACCGAGCCGACGAACCGCCGGCCCAGCGCCGCGTGCACCCGGGTCCGCCGGGCCAGCCGCGCCGGGTCCAGGCCCTCGGCGTCCACGGCCGTCCCCGCCGTCCAGTGCCGCAACGCGGTCACGCTCAGTGAGAGCGGATACGGTGGCTCGGCCCGCCGCACCTGGTGTCCGCCCCGCGCCAGCACCCCGGCCGCCTCACGGACCGCGGTCGTATACGGCCTGCTCACGCTGATCCCGGCGAGCGGGCTGCGCAGGGCCACGGCGACCCGCAGCGACGCGGGCTCCGACGCCCGGGGGAGGGCGGTGCCGGCGAGCACGTCCAGCATCAGCCGCAGGTCCTCGACCGTGGTGGCGAGCGGGCCGTTCTCCGCCATGCCGAACCAGTCGCCGTTGCCGATCCCGGCCGGTACCACCCCGTGCCCCGGCTTCAGTGTGACCAGACCGCAGTTCGCGGCCGGGATGCGCAGTGAGCCCATGCCGTCGTTGCCGAGCGCGAGCGGCACCAGCCCGGCGGCGACAGCGGCCGCGCTGCCGCCGGAGGAGCCGCCCGCCGTCCGGGAGAGGTCCCAGGGATTGCGGGCCGTGCCGTACACGCCCTCGGTGGTGCCGAAGACGCACAGCTCGGGCACGTTCGTCAGACCCACGACCACCGCGCCGGCCGCCCGCAGCCGGGCCACCGTGACATGATCCGCGTCGGCCGGGGTGTCGGGCGTGGCGGCCGACCCGTCGCGATGCGCCTCGCCGCGCACCGCCACGTTGTCCTTCACGGCCAACGGCACGCCCGCGAGCGGCAGTTCGGCCAGGTCGGCACGTGAGGCCAGCTCGTCGGCCTCGGCGAGCGCCGCCTCGGCCCGCACCTTCCGGAACGCCCCGATCCGCCCGTCGAACCGCTCGATCCGCGCGAGGTGCTCGGCCACCACCTCCCGGGGCGTGACCTCCTTCGCGCGTACGGCGGCGGCGATCTCTGCGGCGGTCCGGCCGGCCCACTCGGTCACGGGCACACTCCTCGGTCAGTCGTCGGCTACTCGTCGGTATGCGTCAGGGGCGCAGGGAGAACTGTGCACGCTCGCGGGCGGCACGTCGAGAGGCCAGGGATCACCCTTGGACCGGTCATCCGACCTCTGGATCAAATTCCTTTCCTCGCAAGCCCGTTGACGGTCCGGAGACCCCGCACAATCATCAGACGTCCGATGAATCGGAATGTATGGGAGCCGCTCATGAGCACGCATCCCAGGCGGCACATCCTCGGCGCGGCGGCCGGCCTGACCGCTGTGGCCGCCCTCCCTCTCACCGCCGCCACACCCGCCCGGGCCGGTGAACGCCAGGGCCCCTGGGCCGCCGTCCCCGACCCGGTGCCCGTCCCCCTGGACACTACTCTGGCCCGCACTCGACCACATCGCCCAGGCGACCTGGGGCGATCCACACCCCGACGCCACCTACGCGAAGTTCACCGCGCGCGACCGCCGTCGGGCACGCACCCGGCCGGCGGGACCTGGCCCGGGTGCCGGTGCCGGACGGGACGTACACCTTCCGGGCGGACGGGATGTCGTACACGGCGCGGGTGCTGCGTACAGCCGACGGCTACGTCACCCTGCGGACCGCCGACGGCTGCCTCGAGGTGCGGGGTGGCAAGCTCACGCTCAACGTGCCGCTCCAGCCCGGCGTCGAGGCCACCCCGCAGAGCTGCGACGCGGCGAACACCCTGCAGCGCTGGCAGCTGGTGCCGGCCACGGGCGGCTATCGGCTCGTGAACGCGATCACGCAGATGGGCGTGAGCGTGACCGACGACGGCCACCGGCCCACCGCACGACGGATCGCCTGGCAACGGCAGGAGCGCACCGCCTTCCTGCACTTCGGGGTCAACACCTTCACCGGCCTGGAGCGGGGCACCGGTGACGAGGACCCGAACGTCTTCCAGCCGACCGGCCTCGACACCGATGGCGTGACGGTCATGGCGACGTCCTGCGCTCCTTCGCCGACTCGATGCGCCGCCACGGCCTCCTGACCGCCGTCTACCTGGGCGTCCGGCCCTCGGCCGCCGGATTCCTCGTCTGGGGCCACGCCGTCGCGCGCCGCACCGTCACCGCGGCCACCGCCGCCCTGTGCCTGGTCCCCGCGGCCACCCTCGCCGCCGCCTTCGTCTGGCTCGGCGAACGCCCGCGGCCGGTCGAGCTGGTGGGGGGGAGCGCTGACGATCGCCGGGGTGGCCCTCGTAGGGCGGCGGACGAAGCCGGTCCGCACGGCGGCGAGCGCGGCGCTCTCGCAGCGGAGCCCGTCGGTGCGGGACGTACGGATGCCGGCCACCGGTGCCGAACCGGAGTGAGAGAGGACCGGGCTCGCACGCCGTGGGGCAACCGGCCGGGAACTGAGCGGTGTTCGCCCCGACCGGGCACGCAGGAGAAGGCCCGTGCGGGACCATGGCGGGATGAACCGCGACACGAGGGGCGGCCTCGACCGGCAGCCACCGGCCCACCCGGCCGGCGCGGGCGCGGTGGCCGACGTACGTGGTCGCCGCGCCGACGGGACCGAGGACGAACCGACCTCCCCGGCCCGTGAGTTGTGGCCCGGCGCGCAGGTGGACGAGCGTCCTGGCAAGCCGCTGTGCGCCGTGACCGACCCCTTCGCGCTGGAGGTGCACCGGGCCATCGACCTCGGCCCGCTGCCCGGCGGCACGGCACCGCCGGACCTGCCGGTCTACGTCGGACGTCCCCACGACGCGGCGCTGCACAAGGCCGTGACCGGGGCCGTGGCGGGCCACAGCCGCCTCGTGATGCTGGTGGGCGAGTCGTCCACGGGCAAGACACGCGCGTGCTGGGAGGTCCTGAGTGCCGTCCCCGCCGGATGGAGTCTGTGGCATCCGATCGACCCGACACGGCCCGAGGCGGCCCTCGCCGAGCTGGGCAGACTGGCGCCCCGTACCGTGGTGTGGCTCAACGAGGCGCAGCACTATCTCCTCACCCCCGCCACGGACTTGGGAGAACGCGTGGCCGCCGGTCTGCGTACCCTGCTGGGCGATCCACGCCGGGCGCCCGTGCTCATCCTGGGCACGATCTGGCCCGAGTACTGGACCAGACTCACCACGTCCCCGGCCGCACGCACCGGCGACGACCCCCATGCCCAGGCCCGCGCCCTGCTCACCGGCCACGAACTCCGGGTGCCGTCCGCCTTCAGCGGGCCGCAGCTGAGGGCGGCCGTCCGGCTTGCGGAGCACGACCCGCGGCTGAGGTACGCCGTCGAGCACGCGGAGCAGGGTCAGATCGCCCAGTACCTGTCCGGCGCTCCCGCGCTGCTCGAGCGGTACCGTACGATCCCGGCGGCGGCCCGGGCCCTGATCGAGGCCGCCATGGACGCCCGCCGCCTGGGCCACGGCCTCGCCCTGCCCCGTGCGCTGCTCGCGACCGGGGCCGAGGGCTACCTCACGGACGACCAGTGGGACCTCCTCGCCGACGACTGGCTCGAAACCGCCTTCGCCGACGCGACCAGTCCGCTGCGCGGCACCCGCGGACCCCTCGTTGCCCTGCGCCCACGGCACGGGCGGGTCCTGCCGGCAGGCCCTTGTCTGCGCCTCGCGGACTACCTCGACCAGTACGGCCGTACCAGCCGCCGCGGTGCTGCCGTACCCGAAGCGCTGTGGAACGCCCTCGTCGACCACGCGGCCCCGGGCGACCGGCTCAAGCTCGCCCGGGAGGCCCGCGACCGCGGGCTGCTGCGGATCGCCGCCCGCCTGTACGGTGCGGCGGTGGCCGACGGCGACACCACCGCCCTCCTCGCCCTGGCCGGCCTGCTGGACGAAGCCGGGCGGCTGGACGAGGCCCTCGAGTGCTGTCGGCGTGCGGCGGCCCGCGGTGGCGCGGAGGCCACCTGGGCCGCCGGGGAGATGCTGTACGACAACGGCCGTACGGGCGAGGCTCTCGGCTGGTACCTGCGGGCCGCCGAGGCGGGTGACGAGCGCGCGGCACGGGCGTCGGCGGAACTGCTGCATGAAGCGGGGCGCATCGACGAGGCGATCCCCTGGTACCAGCGGACCGCCCGCGCCGGCGACCGGCACGCGTTGCGAGCGGTGGCCGACCTGCTGCACGGACAGGGCCGCACCCAGGAGGCGATCACCTGGCTGAAGCCCTGGACGGAGGCCGGCGACGCCGAGGCATGGTGCCTCACCGCCAGACTCCTGGCACGGGTGGACCGCGCGGCCGAGGCCGCCGAAGCCTATCGGCGTGCCGCGGCCCTCGGCGATCCCCGTGCCGCGCGGGAAGCCGCTCACGTGTCGAGCGGCTCGAGACGCGCGGACGAGGCGGGCCGCCGGCCCCCGTGGACGGAGGAGGGGACGGAAGGGGAACTCCTCCCGTTGCGGGAACGTGCCGATGCGGGCGATGCGGACGCCATGCGGTTGATGGGAGAGACGCTGCGGCTGGCCGACCGGACCGACGAGGCACTCGCGTGGTTCCGGCGTGCCGCCGACACGGGCGGTGCCGACGCCCTCGGGCGGCTCGCGGAGATGCTGGAGGAGACCGGCCGTACCGACGAGGCGCTGGTCTGCTACCGACAGGCGGCCGACGGCGGAGACACCGATGCGGTGTGGGCGGCGGCACGGATGCTGAACGCTGCCGGGCGCGTCGCAGAGGCGGTGGAGTGGTACCGGCGGGCCGCCCGGGCGGGCGGCGACGACGATGACGCGAACGCCGCGTGGATCGCCGCCGTCCGGCTCCGGGAGGCCGGCCGACTGCGCGAGGCGGCCGACTGGTACCGGCGGGCCGCGGAGGCCGGCCTCGACGGGGCCGCGGAGACGGCCGCGGAGCTGCTCGCCGAACTGGGCGACGTGGACGCGGCGCTCGACGTACTCGGCGCATGTGCCGACGCCGATGACCCCGATGCGCTGTGGGCCGCGGCGGACATCCAGCGGCAGGCGGGGCGCACCGGCGCGGCCGAGGAGACGTACCTGCGGGCCGCGGCGGCCGGAAGCAGGGATGCTCTGTGGTCCCATGCCGCCCTCCTGTGCGAGGAGGGCCGGGCGGACGAGGCCCATGAACGGCTGAGTGCCGACTGGTACGGCCGCACCTGGATCTCCCGCGCCGAGACCGCCGAGACCGTGGCCGGGATGCTGGAACTGGCCGAACGGACGGACGAGGCCATCGCCTGGTACCGGAGAGCCGCCGACTCGGGAAGCCGCTCCGCCCTGGACCGGGCCGTCGAACTGCTCGCCGAGAGCGGCTGGACGGACGAGTCGGTGAGCTGGCTCCGGCGCCGGGCAGAGGCGGGCGACGCCGCGGTGGCGCGCACCGTGGCCGGCGCCCTGACCGAGGCGGGGCGCGTCGACGAGGCGTTCGCCTGGTACCGGATCGCCACCGAGTACGGCGACCCGTGCGCGGCCCGGGAAGCGGCGGACATGCTGGCGCGGGCCGGCCGGCTCGAGGACGCCCTCGACTGGCTGCGCGACCGCGCACAAGGCGGCGAGGACGTCAACTGCCTGTGGACGGGGGCCGGACTGCTGCTGGACCGAGGCCGCGTCGAAGAGGCCGTGGCCTGGTACCAGCAGGCCGCCGACTGCGGTTACCCCCTCGCCCTCCCGCGGGCCGTGCAACTGCTCGAAACCGCGGGCCGGACGGACGAGAGCGCGAGGCTGCACCGGTACGGCTGGGAACCGGACGGATCGATCGCCGGACCCTGGCGGGTGTGATCTCCCGGCTGGACGACCGGACCGGATCGCCGGTGTCGGTGACGAACCGGCCCGGAGCGGGCCCTGGACGGCTGGGTCATGTGCCGAGTTGTGCCCGCAGCCATTCCTCCACCTCGCCCACATGGGCCGCTGCCGCCGCCCGTGCCGCCTCCGGGTCGCGGGCGGCGAGGGCGCGGTGGATCGCGGCGTGTTCGCGGCGGGTGCGGGCGAAGGCGCCCTCCTCCTGGTAGCCGCGCCAGACCCGGGCGCGGAAGGTACGCGAGGAGAGGCCCTCGAGGATCGCGGCCATCGTCTCGTTGCCCGCCGCCGCCACGATCTCGCGGTGGAAAGCGAGGTCGTGGGCGAGGATCTCCTCGGGGTCGTCCGTGGCGTTCATGGCGGACAAGTGCTTCTCGACAGCGGCGAGTTGGCTGTCAGCGATCCGCGCGGCCGCCAACGCCGTGGCCGTCGACTCCAGGATCCGCCGTACCTCCAGCAGCTCCACCAGTCGCGGCCCCCGGGACAGGTCCGCGACCACGCCGAAGGTCTCCAGCAGGTCGCCGGCCTCCAGCGCGGTGACGTAGATGCCGGAACCGTGCCGGGCCTCCAGGACGCCCATCACCGTCAGCGCGCGGATCGCCTCCCGCATCGAGCTGCGGGAGATGCCCAGCCGGGCGGCGAGATCCCGCTCGGTGGGCAGCCGCTGGCCCGGCTCCAGCCGGCCCTCGGCGATCATCGCCTTGATCTCCTCGATGGCGCGCTGGGTCACCGTGCCCTTCTGCGGTGCTGCCTCGTCCACGCCAATCCTCCCGTCACCCGGTGCCGACGCAGTCTAGCCAGCAGAGTGGTCCGACCACTATGGGGAGGCGGGCCGGAAATTCGCTGCAAGAGGGTGTTGCCTCGGCTTATTGGTCTGATAAGTATGCGGCGTCTGCTCGAACACACCCCTCGACACCACCCTCAACGAGGAGCCGCGAGATGCCCGTCTGGACAGTGAGGAAGCGCAAGCGGTCACGGATCATCGGCGCGGCGGCTCTGGCCGCCGGCGCCTCGCTCATGCTCGCCGCCTGCGGCAGCACCAAGGACACCGCGAGCGCGGGCAGCGGCGGCACCGGCAAGGTCGGCGTGATCCTGCCGCTGCTGACCTCGCCGTTCTGGCAGTCGTACAACGACTACGTGCCCAAGATGGCCACGTCCGAGGGCGTCGAGGTGCTGAAGACGGTCAACTCCAACAGCGACCCCTCGCAGCAGATCACCGACATCGACAACGAACTCACCCAGGGCGTCAAGGGGTTGGTGGTCGCCCCGCTGGACAGCGCGGCCATCCAGGCCGGACTCGACCAGGCCGAGCGCAAGGGCGTCCCCGTCGTCGCCGTGGACGTCGCACCCGACAAGGGCAAGGTCGCCATGGTGGTGCGCGCCGACAACGTGGCGTACGGCGAGAAGGCCTGCGACTACCTCGGACAGCACGTCACCAGCGGCAAGGTCGTGCAGATCATGGGCGACCTCGCCTCGGTCAACGGCCGCGACCGCTCCGAGGCCTTCCGCTCCTGTGTGAAGAAGAAGTACCCGAAGCTCAAGGTGCTGGAGATCCCCGCCAAGTGGGAGTCCGACACCGCCGCCGCCAAGCTCGACACCCTGCTGGGCGCCAACCCCGACATCAAGGGCATCTACCTCCAGGCCGGCGGTGTCTACCTCGCGCCGACCCTGCAGACCCTGAAGTCCAAGAACATGCTCAAGCCCGCCGGGCAGCAGGGCCACATCGCCATCGTCTCCAACGACGGCATCCCGCAGGAGTTCGACGCCATCCGCAAGGGCCAGATCGACGCCACGGTCTCCCAGCCGGCCGACGCCTACGCCCAGTACGGCCTCTTCTACATCAAGGCCGCCATGGCGGGGAAGACGTTCCAGCCCGGGCCCACCGACCACGGCTCCACGATCGTCAGGCTGCCCAGCGGCATCCTCGAGGACCAGCTGCCCGCACCCCTGGTCACCAGGGCCAACGTCGACGACCCCAAGCTGTGGGGCAACACGGTCAAATGAATACACCGCTCGTGGAAGCCGAGGGCATCGTCAAACGGTACGGCCCCACCGTCGCCCTCGCCGACGGCCGGCTCACCGTCGTCGCGGGCGAGTCCCACGCCCTGGTCGGCCGCAACGGCGCCGGCAAGTCCACCCTGGTGGGCGTCCTCACCGGCCTCCAGGCCCCGGACGAGGGCACGGTCCGCTTCGACGGCGAACCGGCGCCCCCGCTCGCCGACCGGGACGCCTGGCGCCGCAAGGTCGCCTGCGTCTACCAGAAACCGACGGTCGTCCCGGAGCTGACCGTCGCCGAGAACCTGTTCCTCAACCGGCAGCCCACCGGCCGCGGTCTCATCAGCTGGCGCCGGCTGCGCCGTGAGGCCGCCGAGCTGCTCGGCACCTGGGACGTGCGCGTCGACCCCGGGGCGCGCACCGCCGACCTCCGGGTCGAGGACCGCCAAATGGTCGAGATCGCCCGGGCGTTGAGCCTCGGCGCCCGGTTCATCGTGCTGGACGAACCCACCGCCCAGCTCGACAACCGGGAGATCGAGCGGCTCTTCACCCGCATGCGCTCGCTGCAGGACTCCGGCGTCACCTTCCTGTTCATCTCCCACCACCTCCAGGAGGTGTACGAGGTCTGCCAGACCGTCACCGTGCTGCGCGACGCCCGCTGGATCACCACCGCCCCGGTCGCCGACCTGCCGAAGGCGGCCCTGGTGGAGGCCATGGCCGGAGAGTCCGTCACCGAACAGGCCGTCAGCAGCAGGCCGGTTGACGGCAGCGCTCCCGTCCTGCTGGAAGCACACGGTCTCACCTCACCGGCGTACGACAACGTCGATCTCACCGTCCGCCGCGGCGAGGTCGTCGGACTCGCCGGCTCCAGCGGCAGCGGCAAGACCGAACTCGCCGAGTCCTTCACCGGACTGCACACCCCGACCGGCGGCACCGCCCGACTCGGCGGTGAAAAGCTGCCGTTCGGCGATGTACGGGCCGCCCTGCGGGCCGGGGTGGGCTGCGTCCCGCGCGACCGGCACGAGCAGGGGCTGGTGTCCGGCATGAGCATCGGCGACAACACCACGCTCAGCGTGCTGGACCAGCTCGGCCGGGCCGGCTTCGTCGCCACCGACCGGCGGCGCCGCTTCGCCGCCGAGCTGATCGACCGCCTCGACATCCACGCGGAAGGGCCCGACCAGCCCGTGTCCGACCTGTCCGGCGGCAACGCGCAGAAGGTCGTCATGGCCCGCGCCCTCGCCTCCGACCCCCGTCTGCTGGTCCTGATCAACCCCACCGCGGGCGTCGACGTGAAGTCCAAGGAGTCCCTGCTCGCCCGCATGGACAGCGCCCGCGACGACGGCACCGCCGTCCTCGTCGTCTCCGACGAACTCGACGACCTGCGCCGCTGCGACCGCGTCCTCGTCCTCTTCCACGGCCGAGTCGTCGCCGAGCACCCGGCCGGCTGGCGCGACCACGAGCTGATCGCCTCCATCGAAGGAGTTGACCATGGCTGACACCCGGGCCGCCCCGCCGCTCGCGCCCCCGAAGACCCCGGACGCGCGGTCGGCCAGGACCGTCCTGCTGCGCCGCGCCCGTGAACTCGCCCTCGTTCCGGCCCTGTTGCTGCTCATGGTGCTCGGCGCCGTGGTCAACGACTCGTTCCTCACCGAGCGGAACCTGATCTCGATCCTCGGTGCCTCCGCCGCGCTCGCGATGGTCGTGCTCGCCGAGTCCCTCGTGCTGATCACCGGCAAGTTCGACCTGTCCCTGGAATCGGTGGTCGGCATCGCCCCGGCCATCGGCGCCCTGCTGGTGCTGCCCGCGAGCCAGTCCGGCTGGGGGAGCGAGTTCCCGGCCGCCCTCGCCCTGCTCGCGATTCCCCTGGTGGGCGCGGCCATCGGCGCCTTCAACGGCGTCCTCGTCGTGAAGTTCCGGCTCAACGCCTTCATCGTCACCCTCGCGATGCTCATCGTGCTGCGCGGCCTGCTCGTCGGCGCCACCAAGGGCAAGACCCTGTTCGGCATGCCCGACAGCTTCTACTCGCTGGCCACCACCACCTTCCTCAACGTCCCCATGTCCGTGTGGCTCGCCGCGGTCGCCTTCGCCGTCACCGGCTTCCTGCTGAAGTACCACCGCACCGGCCGCGCCCTGTACGCGATCGGCGGCAACGCGGACGCCGCCCGTGCCGCCGGCATCCGCGTCGACCGGGTCATGCTCGGCGTGTATGTCATCGCGGGCGTCCTCGCCTCCATCGGTGGCCTGCTGCAGACCGGGTACGTCGGCGCGATCAGCGCCAACCAGGGCCAGAACATGATCTTCACCGTGTTCGCCGCCGCGGTGATCGGCGGCATCAGCCTGGATGGCGGCAAGGGCACCATGTTCGGCGCGCTGACCGGCGTCCTCCTCCTGGGTGTCGTCCAGAACCTGCTCACCCTCGCCCAGGTCCCGTCGTTCTGGATCCAGGCCATCTACGGCGGCATCATCCTCGTCGCCCTCGTGATCGCCCGCGTGACGACGGGCCGCGCCCAGGACTGACGGGCCATCAGGCGAGAGACGGCGTGCGTCAAGTACCCGACGACCGAAAGGACTTCAGTGTCCCAGGCCCCCGCCCGCGTCACCGCGGTCGACACCCACGACATCCGGTTCCCCACCTCGCGCGAGCTGGACGGCTCCGACGCGATGAACCCGGACCCCGACTACTCGGCGGCCTACGTCGTGCTGCGCACCGACGCCGCCGACGGGCTGGAGGGACACGGATTCGTCTTCACCATCGGGCGGGGCAACGACGTCCAGGTCGCCGCGATCGACGCGCTGCGCGACCATGTGCTCGGCCGCGACGTGGCGGAGCTGTGTGCCGACCCGGGCGGGCTCTTCCGGGACCTCATCGGCGACAGCCAGCTGCGCTGGCTCGGCCCCGAGAAGGGCGTGATGCACATGGCCGTCGGGGCCGTCGTCAACGCCGCCTGGGACCTCGCCGCCCGCCGGGCCGGCAAGCCCCTGTGGCAGCTGCTCGCCGACGCCGACCCCGAGTGGCTCGTGGCGCAGATCGACTTCCGGTACCTCACCGACGCCCTCACCCCGCAGGAGGCCCTCGACCTGCTCGGACGGGGCAGGGCGGGGGCCGAGGAGCGCCGGGCCCGGCTGCTGGAGCGCGGCTTCCCCGCCTACACCACCTCCCCGGGCTGGCTCGGCTACGACGACGACAAGCTCGGCCGGCTCGCCAGGCAGGCCGTCGCCGACGGCTTCACGCAGATCAAGCTGAAGGTCGGCGCCGACCTCGACGACGACATCCGGCGCTGCCGCGTCGCCCGCGCCGCGATCGGACCCGACATCCGCCTCGCCGTGGACGCCAACCAGCGCTGGAACGTGGACGAGGCGATCCGCTGGACCAAGGCCCTCGCCGAGTTCCGCCCGTACTGGATCGAGGAGCCCACCAGCCCCGACGACGTCCTCGGCCACGCCGCGATCCGCCGCGCGGTCGCCCCGGTCAAGGTCGCCACCGGCGAACACGTGCACAACCGGGTCATGTTCAAACAGCTCCTCCAGGCGGGCGCCCTCGACATCGTCCAGATCGACGCGGCCCGCGTCGCCGGCGTCAACGAGAACCTCGCCATCCTGTTGCTCGCAGCCAAGTTCGGCGTCCCCGTCTGCCCGCACGCCGGCGGAGTCGGCCTGTGCGAACTCGTCCAACACCTGTCGATGTTCGACTACCTGGCGATCTCCGGAACCACCGAGGACCGGGTCATCGAGTACGTCGACCACCTCCACGAACACTTCGTCACCCCCGTCGTCATCCGCGACGGCCACTACACCGCCCCCACCGCGCCCGGCTTCTCCGCCGCCCTGCGCCCGGAGTCCGTCGCGCGCTACACCTTCCCCGGCGGCACCTACTGGGCCGCCGACCCCGACACTCAGAAGGGACATGCCGCATGAGCGACTTCGCCGGCCTGAGGGCCCTCGTGACCGGCGGCGCCTCCGGAATCGGCCGGGCCACCGCCGACCTCCTCGCCGCCCGGGGCGCCCAGGTCGCCGTCCTCGACCGGGACACCACCGGCGTCGACAAGCCGCTTCTGGCGTACCGCGCCGACGTCACCGACGACACCTCGGTGCGTACGGCGGTCGAGCGCGCCGCCGAGGACCTCGGCGGCCTGGACGTCCTGGTCAACAACGCCGGTGTCGGCGCCCAGGGCACGGTCGAGGACAACGACGAGGCCGAGTGGCGGCACGTCTTCGACGTCAACGTCCTCGGCGTGGTCCGCACCACCCGCGCCGCCCTGCCGTACCTGCGCCGCTCCGCGCACGCGGCGATCGTCAACACCTGCTCCATCGCGGCCACCGCCGGACTGCCCAGGCGTGCCCTGTACAGCGCCACCAAGGGCGCCGTGTACTCCCTGACCCTCGCCATGGCCGCCGACCACGTCCGCGAGGGCATCCGTGTCAACTGCGTCAACCCCGGTACGGTGGACACCCCGTGGGTCGGCCGGCTGCTGGACGCGGCCCCCGACCCGGCCGCCGAACGCGCCGCCCTGGAGGCCCGCCAGCCCACCGGCCGCCTCGTCACGGCTGCCGAAGTCGCGGGCGCCGTCGCCTACTTGGCCGGTCCCCTGTCCGGCGCCACCACCGGCACCGCACTCGCCGTCGACGGCGGCATGCAGGGCCTCAGACTGCGTCCGGCGGGCCGGTGAGGACGCTCGGCCGCGGCGGCGTCGAGGTCACCCCACTCGGCTTCGGCGCCGCCTCGATCGGCAACCTCTACACCCCGGTGGACGACGACCAGGCGGCGCAGGCGGTGCGGGCCGCCTGGCGGCGCGGTATCCGGTACTTCGACACGGCCCCGCACTACGGCCTCGGCCTGTCCGAACGCCGGCTCGGCGCGGCCCTGCGGGAGTACGACCGCGCCGACTACACCGTCTCCACCAAGGTCGGTCGCCGCCTCGAACCCGCCGACGGGACCGGGGACGACCTGGCGAACGGCTTCGCCGTACCCGCGACCCACCGGCGCGTGTGGGACTTCAGTGCCGACGGCGTCCGCCGCTCCCTGGAGGCGAGCCTGGACCGTCTCGGCCTGGACCGCGTCGACATCGTGTACTTGCACGACCCCGACGACCATGCCGAGCAGGCCTTCCGCGAGGGCTATCCGGCCCTGGAGAAGCTGCGCGGTGAGGGCGTGGTGGGCGCGATCGGTGCGGGCATGAACCAGACGGAGATGCTCACCCGGTTCGTCCACGACACCGACGTGGACGTGGTCCTGTGCGCGGGCCGGTACACCCTGCTCGACCAGAGCGCCGGCACCGAGCTGCTGACGGCCGCCGCCGAGCGTGGGGTGTCGGTCGTTCTCGGCGGTGTCTTCAACTCGGGCCTGCTCGCCGACCCGAGCCCCGGGTCGACGTACAACTACGGTCGTCCGCCCCGGGGGCTACTGGATCGGGCCCAGCGCATGAAGGGGGTCGCGGAACGGCACGGCATCACGCTGCGGGCCGCCGCGCTGGCCTTCTCCGCCGCACCGCCCGCCGTGGCATCTCTCCTGATCGGCGCCCGCTCCGCAGCCGAAGTCCACGACTGCGCCGACCAGTTCGCCGCGTCCGTCCCGGCGGAGCTCTGGCAGGAGCTGCGCGACACCGGCCTGCTGCCCCGCGAGAAGGAGCCGTCATGAGAGTCGCCCTGCACACCAAGGTCCGCAGCGACGTGGGGGACGCACCGACCTGTTCCACCTGCTCGAATGCGAGGACTACGCCCGGCTGCTCGCCGAACTGGAGCGACTGCCGGTGAACGTCGCCTGGCAGGCCCGCATGGCCGAGCTGCTCGACGTCGTGCACGACTACTCCGGCGACGGCGCGGGCGCCGGGCTGCCCGTCGTCTGGGAGCTGCCGTGACCGTCGACGCCCACCACCACGTCTGGGACCTCTCGGTGCGGGACCAGGACTGGATCCCCCAACACAGCCCGCTCAGGCGTGACTTCACCCTCGCCGACCTCGCACCCGAGGCGCGGGCGGCCGGAGTCACCCGCACCGTCCTGGTCCAGACGGTCACCGTGCCCGAGGAGACCCCCGAGTTCCTGGCCCTGGCCGACGCGCACGACCTCATCGCCGGCGTCGTCGGCTGGACCGACCTGACGCGCCCGGACATCGCCGAGGAACTGGCCCGGCTGCGCCAACTCCCGGGCGGCACCCACCTCAAGGGCATCCGGCACCAGGTCCAGGGCGAACCCGACCCGGAATGGCTGCTGCGCCCGGACGTACGCCGGGGCCTGACCGCGCTCGCCGACGCGGGACTCACCTACGACCTCGTCGTTCTGCCCCACCAGCTCCCGGCCTGCGCCAAGGCGGCCGAAACCCTTCCCCAACTGACCTTCGCCCTCGACCACTTGGGCAAACCGCCGATCGCCTCCGGCGCCCTCGAACCCTGGGCCGCCCGCCTGCGCGCTCTCGCCGCCCTGCCCAACACCGTCTGCAAGCTCTCCGGCATGGTCACGGAGGCCGACCCCGCCTCCTGGACCGTCGCCGATCTGCTCCCGTACGCCGAGACCGTCCTGGAGGCCTTCGGGCCGGACCGCCTGATGTTCGGCTCGGACTGGCCGGTGTGCACGGAGACCGCCACCTACACCCACGTGCTCGATGTGACACGGCAGTTGACCGCAGGACTCAGCGTGACGGAGCACACGGCCGTGTACGAGGCCACCGCACGGCGCGTCTACGACCTCTGAACCACCCCGGCCAGCCGCGACGGCGGCAGATACTCCCGCACATACGTCCGCTCCCAGCACGCACCCGTCTCCCGCAACTCCCGCCAGGTGGTGTAGCGGTAGCGGAAGAGGCGGGCCCGGACATAGCGGGGCGGGGTGTCCGGCGGGAAGGGGGAGCGGCGCAGCAGTCGTAGCGTGTCGCGGTCGTTCTCCAGGAGCCGCTCCACCAGAGCGCCGAACCAGTCGCCGGCATAGGCGGGGGACAGGGCCGCGAACCACATCAGCCAGTCCAGCCGCAGATGGTACGGCGCGAACTGGCGCGGCCAGTGCCGGACGTCCCCGGGCTTGCCCCGGAACTCGTACTCCCGCCAGTCCGAGTCCTCGCGCGGTACGTCGTCCAGCGTGCCCTCGACCACCACCTCGTAGCGGACCCGGCTGACGCTGCCGAACGCGCCGTAGGTGTTCACCAGGTGCAGCGGGTCGAAGGAGCGGTTCATGACCTGGCGCCGGGAGATCATGTTCGTCACCGGGCGATAGCTCAGGTACAGCAGCAGCGCGGCGAGCGTGAGCACCACGATCTCGTATCCCAGCGGGGCCGAGGGGGTGGGAGGAGATGTCACCGGGATCCGCAGCGCCGACACGGCCAGCACGATGGTGATCCAGTTCAGCCAGGAGAAGTTGCCGGACAGCACCAGCCACAGCTGGGTGACGATCATCAGCGCGGCGGCCGCCGAGGCGATCGGCTGCGGGGTGAACAGCAGCACCGGTACGACCAGTTGTGTGAAGTGGTTGGCGGCGACCTCGACCCGGTGCAGCGGCTTCGGCAGACGGTGGAAGAACCAGCTCAGCGGGCCCGGCATGGGCTGTGTCTCGTGGTGGTAGTACAGGCAGGTCAGCTCGCGCCAGCACGCGTCGCCCCGCAGCTTGATCAGCCCGGCGCCGAACTCCACCCGGAACAGGATCCAGCGCAGCAGGAACAGCACCACGACCGGCGGCGCCACCTCGTCGTTGCCGAGGAACGCGGCCAGGAAACCCGTCTCCAGCAGCAGCGACTCCCAGCCGAACGCGTACCAGGTCTGGCCCACGTTGACGATCGACAGATACAGCGCCCACGGCACCAGCCACAGCAGGACCCCAGCCCACAGCGGCAGCAGCGAGTCCGCCCCGGCGAGCAGGGCCGCCGACACCGCGCAGCCCACCCAGGCGCAGCCCGCGAAGAAGCGGTCCGAGTAGTGCAGGTGGAACAGGCTCGGAGCCCGTTTGAACGGCGCCAGCGCCACGAAGCGGGGGATCGGCAGCATGCCGCGCTCGCCCAGCAGGGCGCGGAACTGCCGGGCCGCCGCCAGGAAGGCGACCAGGTACAGCACGGCCAGAGCCCGCTGGAGGACCAGCCGGCTCAGCCAGTAGTCGGGAGCGGTGAACCAGTTCACGGCTGCGCGCCCTTCGTCACGGCCACACCGCCGGGGCCGTCTCCATCATGACCGTCCTCGAGTTGCCAGCCAAACGGGTGCAAGGCAGACAATAGAGGGAAGTTACCCACAGTGATGCGGAGTGTACGGTGCGGATACCCACCGGATCCATCGTCACGGCCTGCGTGCTCTCGGCCGCGCTCCTCGTGGCCGGCTGCGTCCGCCCCGGCGTCAAGGAGGCCCCGATGGGCGTGGAGGTCTACCTCCAGCCCGCCGCCTCCCAGGGCCCCGAGCCCTTCACCGCCTCCACGGCCACCGAGCCCCTCGCGGCCGCGCGCACGGACGGCGCCGATCCGACCACGTCCCCTGCGGCCGGTGACGCCGATCCCACCCCGAACCCCTATCCCGCCACGCCCCCCGGTGCCGGCGTCACCGTCCCGACCGGCCCCGTGCCCTCCCAGCCGGTCCTGCCCGCCGGGGTGCCCGTCGTCCCCCTCGGGGGGCTGCACGCCCTGCCCGGCGGGACTCCCGGGCTCTACGGCGGGACCGCGCACGTCGCCGGCTGTGACGTCGAGCGGCAGCTCGGGTATCTGACGGCGGACCGGGACCGGGGCGAGGCCTTCGCCGGCGCGGCCGGGATCTCCGTGACGGCCCTGCCCGGCTATCTGCGCGGTCTGACCCCGGTCGTGCTGCGCGCCGACACCCGGGTCACCGGTCACGCCTACCGCGCCGGGCGGGCGGCCGCCTACCAGGCCGTGCTCCAGGCCGGCACCGCCATCCTCGTCGACGACCGGGGCGTGCCCCGGGTGCGCTGCGCCTGCGGCAACCCGCTGCGGCCGCCCGCGCCGGGCGGCGGGCTCGGTGCCCGCGGCACCGCCTGGTCCGGCTACCGGCCGAGCCAGGTCATCGCGGTGACCCCGGCACCCCGCGCCATCACCAGCATCACCCTCGTCAACGTCAGGACGCGCACCTGGATCGAGCGCCGGATCGGCCACGACGTCCGCCACGACCACGTCGTCCCGGCGCCCGCCTGGGCCACCGTCCTGCCCGAGCCCGACCCGCCGGACACCCCTCCCACGGGTCCGCCGTACACCCGTCCCACGGGCCCGCCGCCGTACATCCCTCCCACGGGCCCGCCGCCGTCGTACACCCTGCTGCCCAGCCCGCAGCCGAGCACCGTCACGATGCCCTCCGCCGCGGCCCTGCCGGGCCGCCGTACCCCGCCCACGGACGGCACCACCCGTCCCGCCGCCCCGAACACCCCGGCCCCCGGACTGGCCCTCCCGCAGAACCCGCCGTCCCTCGACCTCACCCTGGACACCCCCGACGGCCCCGACCCGTCGTACGAGACCGGCCCGCCCGGCCCGACGGACGAGCCGCCCGGCCGGTCAGGTCCCCGATCACCTTCCTGATCAGGTCGAAGAATCCGGCAAATGCTGGCAAGGTGGCCCCATGGCAGATCGGGGAGCGAGTGCCCTGTCACTCCCTGAGGACTGGCCCGCCCACCCGGACCCGATCCTGGCGCTCAACCGCATGGGCACCTTCGACTGGGACCTGGACACGGGTCTGTTCCACATGGACGCCCGGGCCCATGAGATCTTCGACCTGCTGCCCGGGGAGTACGACGGACGCCTCGAGTCCCTGGCCGCCCGGGTGCCGCGGCCCGAGGCGGCCCGGTTGGACGCCGTGGTGGCCCAGGCCATCAAGGACGGCAGCGAGAACTACGGCGGCTACTTCCGCATCCGCTGTCGACGGCACCCTCCGCTGGACCCACACCCAGGGCTACATCCGCCGCGACGAGACCGGCCGCCCCCGCAGGGTCGCCGGCATCCTCCGCGACGCCACCGAGGAACTGGCCGACAGCACCGCCCGCAGCCTGCGCGCGGCCCAGGACGCGGCCTTCCGTCAGCAGACGAACGTCGTCCAGGTCGTCTCCGCCGCCCTCGCCCACGCCCGCACCGTCCAGGACGTGATCGACGTCCTCAAGGACACCCACGGCGTCCGCCATCTCGGCGCGGCCAGCCTGGTGATGGGCCTGGTGGAGGCCGGCCGGATCCGGCTGGTCGCCGAGGGCCCCGCCACCGCCTCCGTGCCCGGCACCCAGCTCACCCGGATCGACGAGCCCTACCCGATCAGCGAGGTCGTCCGCACGCTCCGCCCGCGGTTCATCGAGTCCCCGCAGGAGTTCGCCGATGGCTACCCCGTCCTCTGGCCGCACCTCACCGACCTGCACATCACCTCGGCCGCCTATCTCCCGCTGATCGCCCAGGCCCGCCCGATCGGCGGGATGGGCCTGCTCTACAGCGACCGGCGCGGCTTCTCCGTCGAGGAACGCGCCGTCCTCGTCGCGCTCGGCAGCAGCATCGCGCAGAGCCTGCAGCGGGCCATGCTCTACGAGCAGGAGAAGGACCTCGCCCAGGGCCTGCAGCAGGCCATGCTGCCGCGCACCATCCCCAGCGTGCGCGGCGCCGACGTAGCCGTCCGCTACCGCGCGGGGAGCACCGCGGGCGCCCTCGGCCGGGACATCGGCGGCGACTGGTACGACCTGATCCCGCTGCCCGGCGGCCGGGTCGGCGCGGTCATCGGCGACGTCCAGGGCCACGACACCCACGCGGCGGCCGTCATGGGCCAGCTGCGGATCGTGCTGCGCGCCTACGCCGCCGAAGGGCACACCCCGGCCACCGTGGTCGCGCGTGCCTCCGTCTTCCTGCACGAACTCGACACCGACCGCTTCGCCACCTGCCTGTACGCCGAGGCCGACCTGGCCACCGGAGTCGTCCAGGCGGTGAGCGCCGGGCACATCGACCCGCTGATCCGGTACGGCGACGGCATCTGCTGCCGGGCGCCGGTCGAGGGCGGGCTGCCGCTGGGGCTCTCCGCGGAGTTCGGCCGCCTCGAGTACCCCGTCTCCACCCTCGAACTCGACCCCGGGCACACCCTGCTGCTGTGCACCGACGGCCTGGTCGAACAGCCCGGCGCCGACCTCGACGACGGCATGCGCGGCCTGGAGGCGCTCATCACCGGCGGCCCGGACGACGTACGGGACCTCGCCGACCGGCTGATCCAGCTGGCCGAGGAGCGCTGCGGCGACGACGACGTGGCGCTGCTCCTGCTGCGCCGCCGCGCCCCGGAGGCCCCCAGGGCCGGCGGCCGGCTCCAGCAGCACGTGGCCCCCGGCGACCCCGAGGCCCTCGTCCAGGCCCGGCACAGGATCCGGGCCGCGGTCCGCGCCTGGGGTGCCGGCGACCGGGCCGACGAGATCGAGCTGGTCGCCGACGAGCTGATCACCAACGTCCTGCTGCACACCGAGGGCTCCGCGGTCGTCACCCTGCGGGCGCTGGACGGCACCGACCACAGGCTCCGTATCGAGGTCGAGGACTCCTCCAGCGCCCTGCCGCGCCGGCGCGAGGCGGGCGAGGACGGCGTCTCCGGGCGGGGCCTGCTGCTGGTGGACCGGCTGGCCGACGTCTGGGGTGTGGAGGCGCGCGGCGGCGGCAAGGCGGTGTGGTGCGAGTTCCCGCTGCCCGACCGCACCTGACCGCACTGACCACGCGGATCCCGGATGGCACTCTGGACGTATGCCGGAACTGCCCGAGGTGGAAGCCCTCAGGGACTTCCTGACCGAGCACCTGGTCGGCCACGAGGTCGTACGGGTGCTGCCGGTCGCGATCAGTGTCCTGAAGACGTACGACCCCCCGGTCGGGGCGTTCGAGGGAAGCGAGGTCACCGCCGTGCACCGGCACGGGAAGTTCCTCGACATCGAGGGAAACAGCGGACTGCACCTGGTCACCCATCTGGCCCGCGCGGGCTGGCTCCAGTGGAAGGACCGGCTGCCGGACGGTCCGCCCAAACCGGGCAAGGGCCCGCTCGCGCTGCGCGTGGCGCTGGAGACCGGCGCGGGCTTCGACCTCACCGAGGCCGGCACCCAAAAGCGCCTCGCCGTGTACGTCGTCCGCGACCCGCGGGAGATCGAGGGCATCGCCCGGCTCGGCCCGGACCCGCTCGCCGACGGTTTCGACGCGGATCGCCTCGCCGCCCTGCTCAAGGGCGAGAGACGGCAGCTGAAGGGGGCCCTGCGGGACCAGTCCCTGATCGCGGGCGTCGGCAACGCCTACAGCGACGAGATCCTGCACGCCGCGAAGATGTCCCCGTTCAAGCTCGCCTCCTCCCTCACCCCGGAGGAGACCCGGCACCTGTACGAGGCGCTGCGCACCACGCTCACCGAGGCGGTCGAGCGCTCCCGGGGCGTGGCCGCCGGACGGCTGAAGGCGGAGAAGAGGAGCGGGCTGCGCGTCCACGGCCGTACCGGCGAGCCCTGCCCGGTGTGCGGCGACACCGTCCGCGAGGTCTCCTTCAGCGACTCCTCGCTCCAGTACTGCCCCACCTGCCAGACGGGCGGCAAGCCGCTGGCCGACCGCAGGCTGTCCCGGCTGCTGAAGTGAGTCTCACTGCCTCTCGACGGACACCAGGTGCTGTCCGTCGGTGGTGCGCACGTCGTAGCGGGCGATCTGGTCGGGGTGCAGCGGGGCGGAGCCGAGCGCGGTGAAGGTGCCGGCGTCACGGCCGGTCTCGGTCCAGGTGCCGGCGATCTGCTCGGAGCCGTCGCGGCCCACGACGACGAGCCGGCAGGTGTGCGGGCCGGTGTGGTCCCTGACCCGCAGCAGCAGCCGGCTGCCGGTGTCCCCGTCGTCGGCGGTGACCTCCGCCCACACCCCGGTCCGCGGATCGGTCGCCGCGGTGACGTGCGCGGCCGGTTCGTCGTGGCTGGTGAACGCCATCAGGCCCGAGCCGGCCACGGCCAGCACCACGGAGGCGGCCAGGCCGTACAGGAAGCGCCGACGGCGTACCCGCTGCCGACGCGCGACCTCGCCGAGCAGCCGCTCCAGCAGCCGGGGGCCGGGCTGCGCCATGGGGTGCACAAAGCGCGGTGTCGCCCGGCGGTACAGCATCAACTGCCGTGCGGCAGGGCCGAATTCGGTCACCTGTGCCGCGCACTGAGGGCACTCCATGAGGTGGTCCTCGAAGCGGAAGGCCTCCGCCTCGTTCAGCACGCCGAGCGCGTACGCGCCGACGTCGCGATGCCTTTCCTGGGACCTCATGCCGAATCCTCGTGCCGATGGGTGTGGGTGGGGTTACTCCTTGCTCCCACCCGTACGCAGCCGACAGCCGAATCACTCAAGCCACCCGCAGAATCCCGGAGAGGAGATTCGGAGCGGCCCGGCCCGCGGATTGGTCCGATCTTCAAAAAAGTCTGCGGGCCCGGAGCCCGGAGCCCGGGGCCCCACAGCCCCCGGCCCCGGACACCGGGCGGGTCAGAACAGGTGGATCGCCAGATGCCCGAGCGGCAGCCCGAGCTGCCAGGCCGGGGTCCACACCTTCGGCCCGTCGTCCTCGCCGAGCACCCCGGCGCCGCCCGGCACCGCGTCCAGGTCCGGTGCGAGCAGCTCGGTCTCCTCCAGCCAGCGCCAGGCGTCCGCCGCGAGGGCCAGGTCGGGCGAGCGGGTGCCGGCCCGGGCGTCCCCCTCGGCCAGCTCGGCCATGCGCTCGCGCACCCAGTCCCGCCACGGCTGGTCGTAGGCCGTCAGCGACAGCCAGTGCTCCAGCTGGGAGATCACCCGGATGCCGGACAGCTCCCCGTCGGTGTCGGACAGGAAGACGGTCAGCGCCAGCGCGTCCCGGCCGGCCCGGAACTCGAAGGACGTCGGCGGCATGAGATCGCCCGTGCGCAGCAGTTCGTCGGCGATGTACTCGGCGTACAACCAGGCCATGGGGACGGCCAGTTCACCGCCGTCGGTGCCGTCCGTGCTCTCGTGCCCTCTGTGCAGCATCCCTTCCTGCCCTTCCTCCGGTACGTGCGCGTGGCCCGAACGAACCCCGGACCGGTCCCCGCCCGGAATGCCGATGAGGACAGCCCATTGCCCCAACAGGGGCCACAGCAAGGCGCTTTACCGAGGTTTGACCCGGCCTCCGGTTTCAGTGCAGGTCGGCCGCGTAACCCGGCAGGACCCGGCGCAGCGCGCGCAGCGCGTAGTACGCGCGGGACTTCACGGTACCGGGTGGTACGCCGAGGGTCTGCGCCGCTTCCGCCACACTGGCCCCGAGGAAGTACACGAGTACAAGCACGTCACGGTGCTCCGGCGTGAGGGTCTTCACAGCTTCGCGCACATCGAGCATCGCGGCTGCCCGTTCGGCGTGATCGGCGGTGACCCGGGCGGTCTCGGGGACCTCTCCGCCGGCCTCGGGGGGCCGCGCCTGCCGGGCCCTGCGGGCGTCGATCGCGAGCCGCCGGGCGACGGTCAGCAGCCAGGGCCGTACCGAGTCGAAGTCGTCGGCGTGCAGCGCCTCGGGATGCTGCCAGGCGCGTACCAGGGTCTCCTGGACGAGGTCCTCGGCGCGCTGCCGGTCCCCGTCGCAGAGCCGGAGCAGCAGGGCGAACAGGGGCCCGCCGTGCTCGCGCTGGAGCGTGGCCAGTTCGTGTTCGGCGGTCGTCGTCCCGCGGGGGAGTGAGGTTGCGGCCGTCATGGCCGTATGCCAGCGCAGTGGGCGGGCGGGGGACAGGGGATGGGCGCGGCCGTGCGACGGGCGGTCGATCGGGTCGGCGAACGGTCGGCACAGCGCTGGATGGGCTAACGGCAGCAGTTGGTCCGTTTATCTCCCCGGTCGGATTCATACCCATATGCCCGTCACTGCTTTGTCAGTAAATACGACATTCTGGGGTGAGCTGATGTTCGGACGCAGACAACAGGTGGCCCTGGCCCTCACCGTCCTCCTCGCGGCCGCGGCCGCCTGCTCGAACCACGTACGGCAGCAGTCCGCGCACCCGGGCGCCGGCCCCGCCGTCGTCTCCCGTGCCGGTCTGGCGCTGTGTCACCTGGAGACCGCCTACGGCACCGCCGGGGCCTCGCCGAGACCGGCTACGACGGCTGCTCCACCGCCGGTCTGCGGCACGCCGGCACCGCCCGGAGCGCGGCCGAGGCCCGCTCGGTGACGATCCTGCAGGCCGGTCCGGCCAGGGTCGCGCACCTGTCGTACACCTTCGGCACCAACGGCACCCGCCGCCGGCCGGTGAGCCCTGGGCCGTGAACCTCGTCGACGAGCAGCGGATGATCGCCGCCGCGGGCATCGACCTGATCCTCGGCACCCACGCCCACGTCCCGCAGGCGTACGAGAAGGTCAACGGCGCCTGGGTGATCTACGGCATGGGCGACCGGATCACCGGCGAGACGGACCACCACCGGGGCGTCCAGGACCCGCGCGGCAACGAGTCCACCCTCGGCCGCTTCACCGTCGCCCCGCCCGCGAGGCCGGGCGACCGCCGGCAGGTCACCAGGGCCGAGTTCATCCCGCAGCGGTACGACCCCGACGCCGGCCGGGTGGTCGACGTCATGGGGGAGTGATCAGGCGCCGGTCACTCGGCGGGCTGCCGGGCGGCCAGTACCGAGCGCTTGTAGGAGTAGCCGAAGTAGATCACGCACCCGATCACGAACCACACCGCGAACCGCACCCACGTCTCCCACATCAGGAACGTGATCAGCCAGATCGAGAAGACGATCCCCAGCGCGGGCACGACCGGCATCCACGGCGTACGGAAGGTGCGCGGCAGGTCCGGCTGCCGGTAGCGCAGCACGATCACGGCCGTGCACACCACCACGAACGCCAGCAGGATGCCGATGTTGGTCAGCTCGGCCGCCGAGCCGATCGGCACGAACCCGGCGATGGCGGCCGACGCCACCCCGACGATCCACGTCACACGCGTCGGCACGTGGCGTGTCGGGTGCGTCTTCGCGAACCAGCCGGGCAGCAGGCCGTCACGGGACATGGAGAACCAGACCCGGGTCACGCCCAGCATGAACGTGAACATCACCGTGAGGATGCCGATGATCGCGCCCACCGCGATCACGTCCGCCAGCCGGTCCAGGCCCACCGACTTGAAGGCGGTGGAGAAGCCGCTCTTGGGGTCGATGTGCCGGTAGTTCTGCATGCCGGTCAGCACCAGGCAGGCCGCCACGTACAGCACCATGGAGACCGCCAGCGAGGAGATGATCGCCTTCGGCATGTGCCGCTGGGCGTCCTTCGACTCCTCGGCCGCCGTCGACATCGCGTCGTAGCCGAACACCGCGAAGAACACGGTGGCCGCGCCGGTGAAGGCGCCACCGACGCCGTACGGGAAGAACGGGTGGTAGTTCGTGGTGTCGATGTGGAGCACGCCCACGCCGATCACCAGCAGCACCACCAGCACCTTCAGCGCCACCACGAGCGTCTCGAAACGGGCCGCGCTGCGGATGCCCAGGTTCAGCAGCCACGCGATCAGCAGGCACAGCACGGCCGCGAACAGGTCGACCCGGTGGCCGTCCCCGGTGCCGGGCGCGCCCAGCATCCAGTGCGGCAGGTTCGCGCCCATCTCCTCGACCAGGAAGCCGAAATATCCGGAGATGCCGATCGCCACCACCGCCACGATCGCGGTGTACTCCAGCAGCAGGTCCCAGCCGATGAACCAGCCCGCGAACTCGCCGAGCACCGCGTAGCCGTAGGTGTACGCCGACCCGGCCTTCGGGATCAGCCCGGCGAACTCGGCGTACGACAGCGCCGCGCACGCGCTCGCCACACCGGCGATCAGGAACGACGCCAGCACCGCGGGGCCCGCCGTGCCGTTGGCCACCGTACCGGCCAGCGTGAAGATGCCGGCACCGATGATCCCGCCCACGCCGATCGCGGTGAGCTGCCACAGCCCCAGCGACCGGTCCAGCCGGGCGCCCTCACGGACTTCCGTCTCCTCGATGTGCTCGATGGGTTTGCGACGGAGAATCCCCTCACCCGCGCGAATCCTGTCCATGAGCCTCACCTCTTCCCCGACGGCAAACGGCTATCAGCGGATCATGACTCAGCCAGGACCGGTGCGGAAGACGCCACGCACGGCCCGGGCCCGCGCCGGCCCCGCCGCGTACAACCAGCGGTTGTGGCTGTCACCCTCCCGGTTGTTTGCCCCGAGGCCGGGCCGCCGGATTTCATGTCCCGGGTCAACGGGAGGTTGTGCATGAAGCTGGGTCGGCAGTTCGGATGGCTGTGGGGCGCGTACGCGGTCAGTACCCTCGGCACCTGGCTCGCGTTCGACGCGTTCGCGATGATCGCGGTCCTCGTGCTGCACGCCGGCTCCGCCCAGGTGTCGCTGCTGGCCTCCGCCGGTGTCGCCGTCGGCGCGGTGGCCGCCGTACCGCTCGGGCCCTGGGTGGAGTTCCGCCGCAAGCGTCCCGTGATGATCACCGCCGACCTGGTGCGCTGCGCCGCGCTGCTCACCCTGCCCGCCGCCTACGCGCTCGGGGCGCTCCGCTTCGGGCAGCTGCTCATCGTCTCCGTGGTCGTCGCGGCGGCCGACATCACCTTCACCGCCGCCTCCGGCGCCCACCTCAAGGCCCTCGTGCCGTCCGCGGGTCTCCTGACCGCCACCAGCCGGTTCGAGTCCACCACCTGGACCGCCACGGTGCTCGGCCCGCCGCTCGGCGGCGCCGTGATCGGCCTGCTCGGGCCCGTGACGACCGTGGTCGCGGACGCCGTCAGCTATCTGCTCTCCGCCCTCGGCATCCGCGCCATCGGCACGGACGAGCCCCGACCGCAGCGCACCGCCGCACCCCGCGCCGGCGACCTCCTCGAAGGCTGGCGGCACCTGCTCACCAGCCCCGCCCTGCGACCGCTGTTCCTCAACGTGCTGGCCGCCAACGCCCTGATCATGGCCGTCTCGCCGGTGCTCTCGGTCCTGATGCTGGGCAGGCTCGGCTTCGCGCCCTGGCAGTACGGCCTCGCCTTCGCCGTGCCCTGCCTCGGCGGACTGCTCGGCTCCCGGCTGGCCCGCCCGCTCGCCACCCGCTACGGCCGCCGGCGGATCCTGCTCACCACCGGCGTGCTGCGTGCGCTCTGGTCCATCGGCCTCGCCTTCGTCCGCCCCGGTGTGCCCGGCCTGCTGGTGGTGATGGTGAGCGAGGTCGGCCTGATCACCTGCTCGAGCATCTTCAGTCCCGTCCTCGCCGCCGAGCGCCTGGAGCTGACCCCCTCCGACCGGGTAGCCCGTACCCTCGCCGCCTGGTCGGTCACCGGCAAGGCCACCACCGCCGCCGTCACCGCCCTGTGGGGCCTGCTCGCGGCCCTCACCGGCCCGCGCACGGCCATCGCCGCGGCCGGAGTCCTGCTCCTCGCGACCCCGCTGCTGCTGTGGCGCCCCGCGCGGCCTACGGAACGACCGTCACCGGCCAGCGCCCCGCCTTCACCAGCCGCACCGCCACCGAGCCGATGATCCGGTGCCCGGCCTGCTCCGAGGCGCCCACGACCACCGCGTCCGCCTTGAGCTCGTCGGCCGCCTTCACCAGCCCGTTGTAGGGGTCGCCGCGGAAGGTGTGGAACTCCCAGCGCACGTCGAATATCCCCTTGACCCGCTCGGCCGCCTCCCGGATCTGCGTGATCAGGTCCTCGGCGATCTCGTCGGTCGTCTCCGCCACCGGCGCCCCGAGCGCCGCCCCGGCCGCGAGCACCGGCTGCACGTACACCACGGCCAGCAGCGCGTGCTGGCGCCGGGCGAGCCCGCCCGCGTACGCGGCCGCGCGCAGCGAGGAGTCCGAGCCGTCCACCCCGACCACGATGACCTTCGGTCCGTCCGTACCCCGCTCGAACCGGTGCGCGTGCGCGTGCTGCCCCTGCTGTTCCGTCACGGCCGTGAGGCTATCGGAACCTCCGGTTCCCTATAAGGAACGGGGCCGTATCGCAGCAGGACAAAGCGCCGTCCGGGACCCGGCGCCGGGCTCTCGACGGGCGAGCCGCCCGGCCGCTTCCTACAGTCGGAACCATGACCGCGAGCGCGGAGACCGCCACACCGAGGGACCCCACGCAACCAGTACGTCCGCCCGCCGGCGGGCGCCTCGGCTGGGTGCCCGAGGCCTTCGCGACCCTCTTCGGCGCGCTCGGCCTGCTGTGCGCCCTGATCGCGCTCATCGAACCCCTGCGGGACCTGCTCCAGCCGGTCGTCCACACCCTCGACATGCTCCTGCTGCCCCTCAGCGCCAACCTCGCCTACGCGGTCTTCCTGTTCCTGCTGGCCGGCGCCACCGGCGCCCGCAAGAAGGTCGCCTGGTGGCTGGTCGTCGTCTACCTCGGCCTGGTCGTCCTCAGCGACGCGCTCGGCGTGGGCGTCGGGCTGTACACCGTGTCGCTGCTGTCCCTGGTGGTGTCCGGCCTGCTGCTGGCCCTGCTCGTCGTGGCCCGCCGGGAGTTCTACGCCGCCTCCCGCCGCGCCGCCGTGTGGCGGGCCCTCGGTGTGCTGCTCGCCGGACTCGCGGTGGCGATCCTGCTGGGCTGGGGCCTGGTCATGATGTTCCCGGGCACGCTCCCGGCGAACGAGCATCTGGCCTGGGCGGCCGACCGGGTCCTCGGCGGACTGTTCCCGCCCAGCACCTTCACCGGCCGCCCGCCGCGCAAGGTCACCTTCGTCCTCGGCCTGCTCGGCGCCCTCGCCCTGCTGAACGCCGCCGCCACGCTGTTCCGCTCCCAGCGCCTGGAGGCCGCCCTGCACGACGACGAGGAGGCCCGCATCCGCGCCCTGCTCGCGAGCTACGGCGAGCGGGACTCCCTCGGCTACTTCGCCACCCGCCGGGACAAGGCCGTCGTCTTCTCGCCCAGCGGCAAGGCCGCCGTCACCTACCGTGTCGAGGCCGGGGTGTGTCTGGCCAGCGGTGACCCCGTCGGCGACATGGAGGCCTGGCCGCACGCCATCGCCGCCTGGCTGGCCCTGGCCCGCCGCTACGCCTGGGCGCCCGCCGTGATGGGCGCCTCCGAGGACGGCGCCCGCGCCTACGCCCGCGCCGGGCTCGGCGCCCTCCAGCTCGGCGACGAGGCGATCATGCAGGTGGCCTCCTTCGACCTCGACGGCCGGGACATGCGGGTGACCCGGCAGGCAGTGCACCGCGTCGCCCGCACCGGCGCCACCACCCGGATCCGCCGCCACGCCTCGCTCGGCGAGCGGGAGATGGAGGAGGTCATCGACAAGGCGGACGCCTGGCGCGACACCGAGACCGAACGCGGCTTCTCCATGGCCCTGGACCGGCTCGGCGACCCCGCCGACGGCGACTGCCTCCTCGTGGAGGCCCTCGGCGAGGACGGCCGGCTCCTGGCCCTGCTGTCCTTCGTGCCCTGGGGGCGCGACGGCATCTCGCTGGACCTGATGCGCCGTGACCGCGCCGCTCCGAACGGGGTCATGGAGTTCATGATCGCCGAACTGTGCACCGTCGCACCGAAGCTGGGCGTGCGCAGGATCTCGCTGAACTTCGCCGTCTTCCGCTCCGCCTTCGAGGAGGGCGCCCGCATCGGCGCCGGACCCGTCCTCAGGTTCTGGCGCCGGCTGCTGCTGTTCTTCTCCCGCTGGTGGCAACTGGAGGCGATGTACCGGTCCAACGTCAAGTACCACCCCGAGTGGTACCCGCGCTTCATCTGCTACGGCGAGACCGCCTCCCTCGCCCGCATCGGCCTCGCCTCCGGAATCGCCGAGGGCTTCGTCCCCGTACCGTCGTTGCGCAAGCTCTGGGGCAAGGGGCACGCGAAGGAGGGCCCGCGGCCCGCCACCACGGCGGGCCTGCCGTCCCTGACGGCGCTCGGCCTCGAAGCAGGGAAGCAGGCCGTCCCCGCGGCCCCGGAGGCGCGCCTGCCCGACCAGGTCCGGGTCCGCCACCGCACCCTCGACCGGCTGCGCGCCACCGGCACCGACCCCTACCCGGTCGGCGTCCCCGCACCCACCCACGCCCTCGCCGACATTCCCGCCGGCGCGGACGTCACCGTCGCCGGACGGGTCATGCTGGTCCGCGACTTCGGCGGCATCGTCTTCGCCGTCCTGCGCGACTGGTCAGGCGACCACCAGATCGCCCTCACCCGCGACGGCTCCGGCGCCGTCGCCCTCGACCGCTTCACCGCCGACGCCGACATCGGCGACCAGGTCACCGCCACCGGCCACGCGGGCCGCAGCGACAAGGGCGAGCCCACCGTCTTCGTCACCGACTGGTGGCTCACCGGGAAATGCCTGCGCCCGCTGCCCGACAAACGGCGCGGCCTCACCGACCCCGAGGCCAAGGTCCGCCGCCGCCACCTCGACCTCGCGACCAGCCCCGCCGCCCGCACGGTCCTGCGGGCCCGCTCCGCCGCCGTACAGGCGCTGCGCCAGGGCCTGCTGGAGCGCGGCTACGTGGAGGTCGAGACCCCGATGCTCCAGCCGATCCACGGCGGCGCCACCGCCCGCCCCTTCACCACCCACATCAACGCCTACGACCTCGACCTGTACCTGCGCATCGCCCCCGAGCTGTACCTCAAACGCCTCTGCGTCGGCGGCCTGGAGAAGGTCTTCGAACTCGGCCGGACCTTCCGCAACGAGGGCGTCTCCTACAAGCACAACCCCGAGTTCACGATGCTGGAGGCCTACCAGGCGCACGCCGACTACACCGTGATGCTCGACCTCACCCGCGAACTGATCCAGGAGGCCGCGAGCGCGGCCTTCGGCTCCCCGGTGGCCCGCAAGGACGGCCAGGAGTACGACATCTCAGGGCCCTGGCCGGTCAAGACCGTGTACAGGGCGCTCTCCGAGGCGGTCGGGGAGGAGATCGGTCCCGGTACCGAACTCCTCCGGCTGCACCGGCTGTGCGACCGCACCGCGGTGCCGTACACCGCCGACGACACCCCCGCCGACGTCGTTCTGGAGATGTACGAGCGGCTCGTCGAGGAACGCACCCGGCTGCCCACCTTCTACAAGGACTTCCCGACCGGCGTCTCCCCGCTGACCCGGCAGCACCGCGCCGACCCGCGGGTCGCCGAGCGCTGGGACCTCGTCGCCTTCGGCACCGAACTCGGCACCGCCTACACGGAGTTGACCGACCCCGTCGAACAGCGCCGACGGCTCACCGAGCAGTCGCTGCGGGCGGCCGGCGGCGATCCGGAGGCCATGGAACTGGACGAGGACTTCCTGGAGGCCCTCGAGTACGCGATGCCCCCGACCGGTGGCCTCGGCCTCGGCGTGGACCGGCTCGTCATGTTCCTCACCGGGCTGACGATCCGGGAGACCCTGCCGTTCCCGCTGGTGCGCCGCCGCTGAGGTCCGGCTCCGGGCCCGTCGTACGGCCGCCGTGGCGCGGCAGGGCCACCAGCGCGACCAGTGCGGCGGTCAGGCACAGGGCCGTACCGAGTGCGAAGCAGTCACGGATCCCGCCCGCCATGATGGCCTTGTACGCCTTCAGCACGGGAAGCGACGTGCCCGTCGTGCGCTGCTGGGCGACCGCGATGACGCCCACGAACAACGACGCGCCCAGACCGGCGCCGAACTGCCGGGACGAGTTCAGCTCCTGCGGCAGCGCGCCGCTCCCCGACCGCGCGAACCCCGCGGGCAGCGCCAGCACCCCGCAGCCGAAGGCGATCAGCAGCAGCGGCAGCAGCACATCGGCGAAGCGGTAGCTCGCGCCCGGCAGGCTCAGCAGGACGAACCCGGCGGCGGCCACCACGCAGGCCCCGGCCACCGTACCGGCGAGACCGACGCGGGCGGCGAGGACGGGCAGCACCAGACAGCCCAGCACCACCCCGGCGACGGCGGACAGCAGGGCCCAGCCGACCTGCATGGGGGAGAGACCGCCCAGCAGTTGCAGAGCGATCGTGAGGACGAGCACGGCACCCGCCAGGCCCGCCGCGAGCAGCGCCACCACCGTGTACGCCCCGAACGCGGACCGCTCCCGGTACAGCCGGGCCAGCAGCGCCGGCACCCGCTCACCACGGCCCAGCCAGCCCAGCACCGACGGCACCAGCGCGGCGCCCACGGCGATGGCCATCACCGTCGTGACGGACACACTCTTGTCGCCGAGCCGGTCCGCGAACCACGCGAGGAAGCCCAGCGGTACGACGGCCAGCGCGGCGCCGGCCACCCGGGTCCGGGCCCCGGGCACGGGCGCGGTCTCGGCCAGCGCCACCGGGGTCAGCAGCAGGAGCACCCCACCGGCAACGGCCTGCACCCAGAAGACGGTGTCCTCCGTCCGCACGCTGTCCAGCAGCATGGTGCACGGCAGCAGCACCGCCGGGGTGGCGCAGGCGACCACCGCGAAGTGCACGTTCAGCGCCCGGTCGCGGTCCCGGCCCGCGGGATGCGTGGCGTCGATCAGCGCCAGCGCGCCCGCCGTGATCACCGCCGCCGCCACACCCTGCACCGCCCGCGAGGCCAGCAGCACCGAGGCGGAGAGCGACAGCGCGGGCGCCGCCGCGGCGAGGCTCGACAGCGCGAACCCGCCCATCAGCACCCGCCGGTGCCCGAAGGCCCGGCCGAGCGCCCCCGCGAGCACCGGCAGTGCGGCGAAGCACACGCTGTACACGGACAGCAGCCAGGTCAGCCCGGAGAACGACAGGTGCCGGTGGGCCTGGATCAACGGCAGTCCCACCGCGAAGACCGCCGTGTCGAAGACGACCAGGATCTGGGCGACCGCCAGCAGCACCACCGCCAACGCCCCGCGCCACGGCCCGCTCTCTCCCCCGTGCACCAACTCGGCTCACCCCCACATAGGTTGTCCGGTGCTCTCTGCGGACTGAATGACTATCAGAGTCGTGTGACGGTTCCACACCGGCCCCCGCTGGTCCGACCGGGTGCTTTCCCACCGCCGCACCGGTGCCGTTGGGAAGCGCCGGAGCCCGGTGGGGCGAGTGATGAGTCATGCAGAAGGATCAGTTCGTCACCCGGCGCCGGATGCTCCTCGCCGGCGCCGCCGCACTGGGGGCCGCGGGCAGCGCCGGCGCCGTCCTCGCGGCCTGCACCGAGGAGACCGCCCCGACCGCCGCCGCCCCCGGCCCCGGCCCGCAGGCCCGTCAGGCGCTCAAGCCCTCCGCCTTCCGGCTCCAGCCGCTCACCGGCTACGGCCCCCCGCGGACCGCCCCGCGCAGGCTGAAGGTCCGCACCGAGCCGATCCTGAAGATCTCCGGGCGCGGCCGGCACATGATGCTGACCTTCGACGACGGCCCCAACCCCGACTACACCCCGCACATCCTGGACACCCTCGCCAAGTACGACGTACGCGCGATGTTCTTCCTGTGCGGCGAGTGCGTCGTCGACAACAAGGAACTGGTGGCCCGGATGGCCGAGGAGGGCCATGTCGTCGGCAACCACACCTGGACCCATCCGCTGCTGACCACCCTCAACCGCAGGAAGATCCGCGACGAGATGGCGAGCACCAGCGACGCCATCGAGGACACCTACGGCGAGCGCCCCCAGTGGTTCCGGGCCCCCTACGGCGCCTGGAACCGGGCCGCGTTCCAGCTCGGCGCCGAGATGGGCATGGAGCCGATGGCCTGGACCGTGGACACCACCGACTGGATGACGCCGGGCACCTCCACCATCATCGACCGGGTGGAGAGCGGCGCCGCCCCCGGCGTCGTGGTGCTCTCCCACGACGCCGGGGGCGACCGTTCGCAGACCGTCCGCGCGATCCGGGAATGGCTGCCCCACCTCATCGACTCCGGATATCACATGACCGTGCCGCGCCGGCGTGTGTGACCCTTCGCCGTGGGATTTCGCCCGGCCGGTCGCGATGTGCTCAGTTCACCGCGACCAGCCGCGCGAAGACCACGACGTTCCCGTCGTATCCGTTCTGCCTCGAGAAACCGCCGCCGCAGGTGATGACGCGCAATTCCGGTGTCCCCTTCGAGCCGTACACCCGGTCACCGGGGAAACCGGCCTTCGGGAACACCTCGATTCCGTAGACCTCGAACACCGCGGTCTTTCCGTCCTTGCGCAGGACCTCGACCCGGTTTCCCTTCTTCAGGGCGCCGAGTCCGTAGAACACGGCGGGGCCCCGCTGGTTGTCGACATGCCCGACGATGACCGCGGTGCCCTTCTCGCCGGGGGAGACCGCGCCGGTGAACCAGCCCGCGAGGCCGGGGTCCTCGGGCGGGGGCGCGCCGACCCAGCCGTCCGGGTCCAGGCCGACCGGCATCACCGGCGCGTCCACCTGGATCGCGGGGATCCGCACCCGGCCGACGGCCGAGAACGCGAGCGGCGCCGGAGCCGCGCCGAAGGGCTTCGCGGTGGTACGGCTGTCCGCGGCCGCCGCCGAGGCGGGCTGCGGCGGGCCGAGGTCGAACTCTCCCGAACCGTTCCGGATGAGCGCCAGACCGGTCAGCAGAACCAGCGCTACCACGCCCCACGGGGCGCGCCTCCTCCGCCGCTCCTCCTCGTCGGCGAGGTCGAACAGTCCGGACGCAGACATTCGTCATCCCCTCCCGACGCGGCCGCCGCCGCATGCGTCGCGCATGGGAAAACGCTAAATCCCGCGCGCGGTCCGGGCGACGGGGCGAGCGACGAACGGGTGGCCCGCGGGGGGTGCGGTGCGCCATCCGAGTTGCCGTCTCCAGGACCTTTCTGACGGTCCGTGACCTGCGGCAATATCCGATTGTGTGTTTTCGGTCCGGAGAGTTGCCTCACCAGGACGGACCATTCTCGACATGCGGGCGTGTTCCCCGGGTCCGAGGGTCCTTCCCGGGAGGGACGACCGGGGCCCCGGCCGGCGCGGAGCCGGGGCGAAACGTGCCGGACTATTTGGCGAGGGTCGGGAAGAGGTTCGTGAACGGTTCCGCGGTCACCGCGATGCCCCGGCTGAAGGGGGCGTCGAAGTCCCAGATGAGGAACAGCATGAAGGCGATGGTCGCGGAGAACAGCCCGGCCAGCACCAGTTCGCGCCTCGTGCGCCGGATCTGCAGCGCGAACACCATGCCGACGGTGACCAGCCCGCCGACGAGCAGCCCCCACCACACCACCGGCGGCATGGTGGCCCCGGTGGAGTCGGCGCGGTCGTTGCGCGCCTGGTCGGCGGCGGTCATCTGGTCCAGCAGCGGCTGGTAGGCCTGCGCCTCGAAGTCGTTCTTCGGCCGGTAGTCGGTGACGTCGTGGCGGACCTTCTGGAGCAGCTCGGTACCGCGGTCGGTGACCTGCTCCTGGTTCGCCATCCTCTTCCACTCGTGGTCGACGACATAGCCGGCATAGGTGTTGACATCGTTCCGGATCCGGTCACGGACGTCCGGCGGATACACCCGGACCCGCTCCGAGATCTCGTGCAGCGCCTGGGCCTCGTTCTGCACGTAGTCCTGGGCGGAGTTGCGGGCCTCCCACACGCCCGCGATGGCCAGGCCGAGGACGATGGCGTACACGACGCCGATCCACATCGTCATGTACTCGATGACGTCCGGGGTCTCGCTGGGGTCCTCGTCGTCGGGAGCGCGTCTGTTCCGTACGACGGTGATGACCACCACGACGGCACAGGCCCCCAGCATCGCGAGGACGAGAACAAGCCAATCCGGCAACGGATACCTCCAAGGGTGAGCGGGCCGGCGCGTCAGCGCGGGCGCAGGGCCGCGACGGCGACGATCGCGGGGACGGTGATGAGCAGGACGTAGGTGACCGGCGTGGTGGTGCCCGTCGCCTGGTGGCGGACCGGGTGGGGGCGGTAGGCGGGGTAGCGCACCGGGGTCGCCGAGGGCCGCGGCGCGGGCTTCGGCTTCGGCGCCGGCCTGGGCGTCGGGGTGGGCTTCGGTACCGGCCGGGGGGCCGGCGGAGGCGGCGCGGGCCGGGCCGGAGGCTTCGGATCGGGCTTCGGCCTCGGCGTCGGATGCGGACGCGGCGTCGGCTTCGGGGTCGGTTTCGGCGGCGGTGGGGGCGGTGGTGGTGCCGGGGGTGGCGTCGGGGTCGGCGGGCACGGCGGCGGGGTCGGCTCCGGGCAGGGCGGGTCGGGCCAGTGATCGCCGTCACCGGCCCAGGCCACCGCCACCGTGCCGTCCGGTCCCGTGGAGGCGGACGCGCAGGCGTCGGCCGACGCGGTGCCGGCCGGGCAGCCCACCAGGGTCCAGCTCAGCGTCAACAGGGCCAACACCCTTACGGCGGGCGCGCATCGGGTCACTTCGGGTCCATGCACGACGAAGATCATGGGGCGCGGAGACGGGAAGTGCGCCGTGGTGCACCGTGATTGCTTCGAAGGAGGGACATTGCGTGATCAGGGGTTTGACGCGGTGAAGTGCGCGGTTGGCGTGAAATATGCGCCCCGCGTGCGCCTCCGGCCGAGGGGCGGGACACAGGTTCCCGAAAGAAATTCCGGGCTCCGTTGAACACTCTGCCCCCTCCGCCGCGTACCCATGGCCGTGCGGCGGCGCAGCAAGGCGCTGCAACATCCAGGCGATGATGGGGAGTTGGAAGATGAAGACCTCCTGGCGGGCCGCCTCACTGGGGGCCACAGCGGCTGCGGTGCTGGTGCTGACGACGGCGTGCGGTCAGGACAACGCCACGACCCCGGCCTCCGCGGCCCAGAACGTCGGCGCCACCGCGCCCGCGGGCAGCCCGACCGCCGGCGGCGGTGTCGGCACCGGTACCGGCACGGGCGCGGGCAACGGGTACGGCGCCGACGGCAACCAGAGCTCCGGCTCCCCCACCACGGCCGCCCCCGCGGGCAAGCTCACCGTTGCCGCCAACCCCGACCTCGGCAACGTGCTGACCGACGGCTCCGGCCTCACCCTCTACCGGTTCGACAAGGACACCGCCAACCCGCCCAAGTCGAACTGCGTCGACGACTGTGCCAAGATCTGGCCGCCGGTGCCCGCGAGCGACGCCACCGCCGGTGCCGGCATCGACAAGTCGCTGCTCGGCGAGGTGACCCGGGCCGACGGCTCCAAGCAGCTCACCATCGGCGGCTGGCCGGCGTACCGCTACGCCAAGGACGTCAACGCCGGTGACGTCAACGGCCAGGGCGTGGGCGGCAAGTGGTTCGCGCTGGCCCCCGACGGCAAGAAGGCCTCGCTGGCCTCCCTGCCCGGCCTGTCCGTCCGCAAGGACCCCAAGCTCGGCGACATCATCGTCGACAAGAACGGCAGGACGGTCTACCGCTTCCTGAAGGACAAGGCCTGGCCGAAGGTCATCTCGAACTGCGCCGGAGCCTGCCTCGAGAAGTGGCCTGCCGTCGCTCCGGTCAAGCCGGAGGACACCCAGGGCGTCAAGAAGAAGGGTCTGATGGGCTTCACCCGTCCCGACGGTGTGAAGCAGATGACCGTCAACTGCTGGCCGATCTACACCTTCTCCGGGGACAAGGCCCCCGGCGACACCAACGGTCAGGGCGTGGGCGGCACTTGGTACGCCGTCTCGCCCGACGGCAAGCCGGTCGGCGCTCCGAGCAGCTGATCACCTCCCCAGGGTCGATCGTCCCGCCCGGCCCGGGGCGCCACCGCCGGTCCGCCCCCTCCGCACCGCACGGAGGGGGCGGACCCCTTGTGTTTGGGGGAGAAGCGCAGGTCGGCACAGCCGTCACACAGCGGGGTCATACGGGCACATGCCGCAGGCAGTGACCGGGAACGGACGGTCAATTTCCGGTTCGGGTCGCTCCTTTGGCGGGCGATCAGTAGCCTCAGCTCGAACACCGGATCGCCTACGACTGTCGTCCACGCCTTGGAGAGATACATGGAGCGTCCCGCCTGGGCCCCACGGAGCATCGACATCTCGGTGCCGAGCGTCTCGCGGATCTACGATTTCTACCTGGGCGGTTCGCACAACTTCGAGGTCGACCGGGAAGCGGCGCGCAGGGCCATGGACTTCATGCCGGGCCTGCCGAAGATCATGCAGGCCAACCGGGCGTTCATGCGCCGGGCCGTGCGGTTCGCGGCCGGTGAGGGTCTCACCCAGTTCCTCGACATCGGCTCCGGCATCCCGACGTTCGGCAACGTCCACGAGGTGGCCCAGGCGGCCGCGCCGGGCGCGCGCGTGGTCTACGTCGACCACGACCCGGTCGCCGTCGCGCACAGCCAGGCGGTGCTGGCGGGCAACGCGGACGCGGACGTGGTCGCGGCGGACCTGCGCAAGCCGCGGGAGATCCTCGCGAGCCCTCAGGTGGAGGCCCTGATCGACCTGAACCGTCCGGTGGCCCTCCTGCTCGTTGCCATACTGCACTTCGTGGAAGACGCGGACGACCCCTACGGTGCGGTGGCCGAGCTGTGCGGGGCGCTCGCCCCCGGCAGCATGCTGATCCTCACCCATGCCTCGTACGAGGGAATCCCGCTGCCCGCCGAGCGGGCCGAGGGCGCGGTGGACGTATACAAGGACATTCGCAACCCGCTGGTCATGCGTTCGCGCGAGGAGATCGCGCGGTTCTTCGAGGGGTACGACATGGTGGAACCCGGACTGGTGCCGATGCCGCACTGGCGCCCGGACACGGCACCGGAGGACGAGGATCCGTTCGCGTTCTCCGGATTCGCCGGCGTGGGGCGCACGGCGTGAGCGCGGAGCCGGACGGGCCGGAGGGCAGACTGCGCCGGTTCGCGACGATCTGGAGCCGGGCGGTCTACCCGGTGACCTCGACGTCGCTGACCCGGGCGGAGCTCGAGGAGCAACTGCTGCCGCTCGCACGCCGGTTGAGCGAGCTGCTGCGCGCGCACAGCTTCGACGCCGACGGCGCGAGGGCGGTCGGCGCAGCCCTGGTGGACGCGCACTGCACCGACCCCGAGACGCTGACCCGCACCCTCGACTGCGTGGACGCCTATCTGGTGCTGTACTGCGGTGAGGACGGCCCCGAGGCGCCGCAGGACGAACCGCGGCTGCGTTCCTCGCGGTTGCAGCACGCGATGGCCGCCGGGTTCGCGCAGGCGCTGCGCGAGCGCACGCTGGCCGAGCAGGAGTCCATCGCCCAGGCCGCGCTCAGGGCCCAGGGCGTGGTCGCGCAGGCGCTGCACGCGAGCGAGGCCCGCTTCCGCGCGGTGTTCGAGGGCGCCGCGATAGGAATCGGCATCGCCGACCTCGAGGGCAACGTCCTCCAGGTCAACGAGGCGCTGCTGCGCATGTTCGGGCTGTCCGAGCAGACGCTGCGCGGACGCCGGGTGCAGGACTGGGTGCACCCCGAGGACGCCCCGCAGACCTGGAAGCTCTACGAGGAGCTGGTCCGCGGCGCGCGCGAGCACTACCACATGGAGAAGGCGTTCAACCGCCCCGACGGCACGGTCCTGTGGACCAACCTGACGGTCTCCCTCCTCCGCGACGCCGACGGCGCTCCGCAGTACCAGCTGGCCCTCATGGAGGACACCACCGAGCGCCGCCTGCTCAACCTCCGCCTGCGCTACGAGGCCACGCACGACGCGCTCACCGGCCTGCCCAACCGCACCCTGTTCTTCGAGCGCCTGGAGAAGGCGCTGGCAGCGGGCGAGGGCCAGCGGTTCGGTCTGTGCTATCTCGACCTGGACGGCTTCAAGACCATCAACGACAGCCTCGGGCACGCGGCCGGCGACCGCCTGCTCGTGGAGGTCGCCGACCGGCTGCAGTCCTGTGCGACCGCGCCCGGCGAGATGGTCGCCCGGCTCGGCGGCGACGAGTTCGTGGCCCTGACCACCGGCCCCGGCACCGAGCGCACGGTGGACGAGCTGGCCGAGCGCATCATGAACGCGCTCGTGACCCCCATCAGCATCGACGGCCGGGACCTCATGGTGCGCGGCAGCCTCGGCATCGTCGAGGGCCCGGCGGGCGAACGCACCGCCGCCGAGGTCCTCCGCAGCGCCGACATCACCATGTACCGGGCGAAATCGGCGGGCGGCAACCGCTCCGAACTGGCCGACCCGGAGGCCGACGCCCGCGCCATCACCCGCCACGGTCTCACCACGGCCCTGCCGATGGCCCTGGAGCGCGGCGAGTTCTTCATCGAGTACCAGCCGCTGGTCCACCTCGGCGACGGCAGCGTACGCGGCGCCGAGGCACTGGTGCGCTGGCTGCATCCGCAGCACGGCGTCCTCGGCCCGGACCGCTTCATCCCGCTCGCCGAGCACACCGGCCTGATCGTTCCGCTCGGCCGCTGGGTACTGGAGGAGTCCATCCGCCAGGCCCGCGCCTGGCGCGAACGGTACGGCGAGGAGACGGCCGCCGGACCGCTGCGCATCAACGTCAACCTCTCGCCGTGCCAGCTCAGTCATCCGGCCCTGGTCCAGGACACGGTCGAGATCCTGGAGCGCGCGGGCGTCACCCCGGACGCGCTGTGCCTGGAGGTCACCGAGTCGGCCCTGATCGGCGCCGACGACGATCTGCTCAAACCCCTGCGCCGGCTGGCCGAGATGGGCGTCGACATCGCCCTGGACGACTTCGGCACGGGCTACTCGAACCTGGCGAACCTGCGCCGCCTGCCGGTGAGCATCCTCAAACTGGACCGCTCGTTCACCCAGGGCATGCAGCAGTTCCCCGCCGACCCGGTCGACCTGAAGATCGTCGAGGGCATCGTCACGCTCGCCCACAGCCTGGACCTCGCGGTCACGGTCGAGGGCGTGGAAACCGGCGCCCAGGCCGAACAGCTGCGGATACTGGGCTGCGACACGGCCCAGGGCTGGTACTACGCCCGCCCGGGCCCACCGGAGCGTCTGCACGAGCTTGCCCTGGTGGACGCGACGGGCTGAGCGGCACGGACTGTCTTCGGCTGCGGGTGCGTCGGCGCTCATCGCTCCAGCAGCATCCGCTGCAACTCCCGTGCCGCACGCGGTGGAGCCACGTCACTGCGGTGCGCCAGCGCGATCGTCCGGTGCAGCCCGGGCCGGGCCAGCGGGGTCACCCGCAGACCCTGCCCGGTCCGCGCCGCGACCATGCGGGGGACGACCGCGACGCCCAGCCCGGCCCGGACGAAGCCGAGCACCGCGTCCATCTCCCCGCCCTCCACCGCGAACTCCGGCTCGAACCCCTCCGCCCGGCACGCGGCGACGGTCAGCTCCCGCAGGTCGTAACCGTGCCGGAACATCACCAGCCGTTCGCCCTCCAGGTCGGCGACCCGCACCACCCGCCCACCCCGGCCGGGTGCCGGCGCCTCCGGTGAGGACACGACCACCAGCTCCTCCCGCAGCAACTCCACGGTCGTCAGCGCGGGCGCCGGTGTAGGCAGTGGCAGCACGACCAGGGCAAGGTCCAGCGCCCCCCGCGCCAGTTCCCGCACCAGGTCGTGCGAACCGCTCTCCTCGATCAGCAGCTGGATGCCGGGATACCGGTCGTGAAAGGCGCGCAGCACGTCCGGCAGCAGCCCCGTGCACAGACTCGGCGTCGCCCCCAGCCGCACCCGCCCCCGCCGCAGCTGCACCAGCTCCAGCACCTCGTGCCGTGCCGTGTCCGCGTCGGCCAGGATCCGCCGGGCCAGCGGCAGCAGCGCCTCGCCCGCGTCGGTGAGCGTGATGTTGCCCCGGGCGCGCAGGAACAGATCCGCGCCCAGCTCCCGCTCCAGCGCCTTGATCTGCTGCGACAACGACGGCTGGGCAACATGCACCAGCTCGGCGGCCCGGGTGAAGTGCCGGGTCTCGGCGACGGCGACGAAGTACTGAAGCTGCTGGAACTGCATGGTGCCACGATAGCTTCCACCTATTGAATCCAGGCGGACCATGTCTTGGACCGATTGGTTCCGTCGGCCTTAGCGTTCGGGGCATGGCTCTGGCAACGCGGACGGACCGACGGCCGTCCATGGCGCGCACGATGTGGGACTCCTCCGTCGGCAAGAAGACCGTGATGGCCGTCAGCGGCCTGATCATGCTGGGCTACCTGGTGGCGCACATGATCGGCAACCTGAAGATCTACTTCGGTCCGGGCGAGTTCAACCACTACGGCCACTGGCTGCGCCGCATCGGCGAGCCGTTCATGCACCACATGTGGACGCTGTGGCTCATCCGGATCGTCATGGTCGTCGCCGTGGTCGCCCACGCCACGTCCGCGTACCAGCTCAGCCGCCGGGACATCAGGGCACGGCCCAGCAAGTACGTGCACTCCAAGCCCCGGGCGAGCTACGCCACCCGCACCATGCGCTGGGGCGGGATCATCCTCGGCCTGTTCGTGATCTGGCACGTCCTGGACCTGACCACCGGCACCGTGCACCCCGGCCGCTTCGAGCACGGCCACCCGTACCAGAACGTCGTCTCCGACTTCTCCCACTGGTACAGCAACGTCATCTACATCGTCGCGATGCTCGCGCTCGGCCTGCACATCCGGCACGGCTTCTGGAGCGCCGCGCAGACCCTCGGCGTCGGCAGCCGCGCCCGCGACCGCGCCCTGAAGACCATCGCCAACGTCCTCGCGCTGCTGCTCACGGCCGGCTTCATCGCCGTACCCGTGGGCGTCATGACCGGAGTGGTGAGCTGACATGACCGACTACGTGAACTACACGACCGGCGAACCGGCCGTCGATGCCAAGGCCCCTTCCGGCCCGGTCCACGAGCGCTGGGACCGGCGCCGCTTCGAGGCCAGGCTCGTCAACCCCGCCAACCGGCGCAAGCACACCGTCATCGTCGTCGGCACCGGCCTCGCCGGCGGCTCCGCGGGCGCCACCCTGGCCGAACAGGGCTACCACGTCGTCCAGTTCTGCTACCAGGACTCCCCGCGCCGCGCCCACTCCATCGCCGCGCAGGGCGGCATCAACGCGGCCAAGAACTACCGCAACGACGGCGACTCGATCCACCGGCTGTTCTACGACACCGTCAAGGGCGGCGACTTCCGCGCCCGCGAGTCCAACGTCCACCGTCTCGCGCAGATCTCGGTCGAGATCATCGACCAGTGCGTGGCCCAGGGCGTGCCCTTCGCTCGTGAGTACGGCGGCCTGCTCGACACCCGCTCCTTCGGCGGCGTCCAGGTCTCCCGCACCTTCTACGCCCGCGGCCAGACGGGCCAGCAGCTCCTCCTCGGCGCCTACCAGGCCCTGAGCAGGCAGATCGCCGCGGGGAACGTGGAGATGCACCCGCGCACCGAGATGCTCGACCTGATCGTCGTGGACGGACGGGCCCGGGGGATCGTGGCCCGGGACCTGATCACCGGCAGGATCGACACCTACTTCGCGGACGCTGTCGTCCTCGCCTCCGGCGGTTACGGCAACGTCTTCTACCTCTCCACCAACGCCATGAACTCCAACGCGACCGCCGTCTGGCGGGCGCACCGGCGCGGCGCGTACTTCGCCAACCCCTGCTTCACGCAGATCCATCCGACCTGCATCCCGCGCACCGGCGACCACCAGTCCAAGCTGACGCTGATGAGTGAGTCGCTGCGCAACGACGGCCGGATCTGGGTGCCCAGGGCCAAGGGCGACACCCGCCCGCCGCACCAGATCCCCGAGGACGAGCGCGACTACTACCTGGAGCGCATCTACCCGTCCTTCGGCAACCTGGTCCCGCGGGACATCGCCTCCCGCGCCGCGAAGAACGTCTGCGACGAGGGCAGGGGAGTGGGCCCCGGCGGCCAGGGCGTCTACCTCGACTTCGCCGACGCGATCCAGCGCATGGGCCGCAAGGCGGTCGAGGCCAAGTACGGCAACCTCTTCGACATGTACCAGCGGATCACCGACGAGGATCCGTACGAGGTGCCGATGCGGATCTACCCGGCCGTGCACTACACGATGGGCGGACTGTGGGTCGACTACGACCTGCAGACCACCGTCCCGGGCCTGTTCGCCATTGGCGAGGCCAACTTCTCGGACCACGGCGCCAACCGGCTCGGCGCCTCCGCGTTGATGCAGGGCCTCGCCGACGGCTACTTCGTCCTGCCGGCCACCATCAACGACTACCTGGCCCGCAACCCGCACCAGGAGCAGGTGACCGTCGAACACCCGGTCGTCCAGGAGGTGTTGGCCGAGACGGAGGACCGGCTCAACCTGCTCCTGTCCGTCGACGGCGACCGCACTCCGGACTCCTTCCACCGCGAACTCGGCGAGCTGATGTGGGAGTTCTGCGGCATGGCCCGCACCGACGCGGGGCTGCGCAAGGCACTGGAGCGCATCCCGCAGATCCGCGAGGAGTTCTGGCGGCGCATCAAGGTGCCCGGCACCGGCGAGGAGTTCAACCAGTCGCTGGAGAAGGCCAACCGGATCGTCGACTACCTGGAGCTCGCCGAGCTGATGTGCCTCGACGCGCTGCACCGCGCCGAGTCCTGCGGCGGCCACTTCCGCGAGGAGTCCCAGACCCCCGACGGCGAGGCCGCCCGCAGGGACGAGGAGTTCTCCTACGCGGCCGCCTGGGAGTTCACCGGCACCGGCCAGGCGCCCGCCCTGCACAAGGAAGACCTGGTCTTCGAGTACGTCCACCCCACCCAGCGGAGCTACGCATGAAGCTCACCCTGCGCGTCTGGCGGCAGCAGAACGCCGACGCCGACGGAGCGATGTCCACGTACGAGGTGGACGGCATCTCGTCCGACATGTCCTTCCTGGAGATGCTGGACGTCCTCAACGAGCAGCTCATCCTGTCCGGAGAGGACCCCGTCGCCTTCGACCACGACTGCCGCGAGGGCATCTGCGGCGCCTGTTCCCTCGTGATCAACGGCGACGCGCACGGCCCGGAGCGCACCACCACCTGCCAGCTGCACATGCGGTCCTTCAAGGACGGCGACACGATCGACATCGAGCCGTGGCGGGCGGCCGCGTTCCCGGTGATCAAGGATCTCGTCGTCGACCGGTCCGCGTTCGACCGGATCATCCAGGCCGGCGGCTACGTCACCGCGCCGACCGGTTCCGCGCCGGAGGCCCACGCCACCCCGGTGCCCAAGGCCGACGCCGACTTCGCCTTCGAGCACGCGGAGTGCATCGGCTGCGGGGCGTGTGTGGCCGCGTGCCCCAACGGCGCGGCGATGCTGTTCACCTCCGCCAAGGTCAACCATCTGGGCGTCCTGCCCCAGGGCGCGCCCGAACGGGAGACCCGGGTGCTGGACATGGTGGCCCAGATGGACGCGGAGGGCTTCGGCGGCTGCACGCTCACCGGTGAGTGCGCGACCGCCTGTCCCAAGGGGATTCCGCTGGTGTCCATCACGAGCATGAACAGGGAGTGGCTGCGCGCCACCCGGAAGGTCGGGAAGAGGTAGCGCGACCGACACAGGACGTTCGCCGACAAGGGGGCGGACGGGCGGGGCCGGGAGTGGTGCTCATCCCCGGCCCCGTCTGGTTTCCATGATCGTGGGACCTCGGCGTTCAGCATTCCCACATCCGCTCTCCCCGCTCAGGTCACGCGCACGCCAACCGGCATCGGAAGAACAGGAGCGACGGGCCGTACGTACCGAGCCCGCCGCCGCTGTCGCCGAACCGGCCCGTGACCATGGAGAGAGCCATGACCGGCGTGTCCACCCTCGACCGTCCCCCGCAGCCCGCGGCACCCACCCGCTACACCGTCACGCTCGCCCGCGACGAGGACGACGTGCGTGCCGCCCAGCGGCTGCGGCACGACGTCTTCGCCGGGGAGATGGGGGCCCTGCTGGCCACCGCGCAGCCGGGCCTCGACGTCGACGCCTTCGACGCCTACTGCGACCACCTGCTGGTGCGCGACACCGTGACCGGCCAGGTCGTCGGCACCTACCGGCTGCTGCCCCCGGAGCGGGCCGCGGTCGCCGGGCGGCTCTACTCGGAGGGCGAGTTCGAACTGGCCTCGCTCGACGCGATCCGGCCCGGCCTGGTCGAGGTCGGCCGCTCCTGTGTGCACCCCGACCACCGCGACGGCGCCGTCATCAGCCTGATCTGGGCCGGGATAGCCCGCTACATGGTCGACCGCGGGCACGAGTGGCTGGCCGGCTGCTGCTCGGTGCCGCTCGCCGACGGCGTCACCCTCGCCACGGCCACCTGGGAGCGGGTCCGCGCCAAGCACCTGGCCCCCGAGGAGTTCCGGGTACGGCCGCTGCTGCCGTGGACCCCGAACGCCGAGGCCCCCGCCGGCCACGCACCTCTTCCCCCGCCCACCCGCCCTGAACTCCCCGCCCTGCTCCGCGGCTACCTCCGCCTCGGCGCCTGGGTCTGCGGCGAGCCCGCCCACGACCCGGACTTCGGCGTCGCCGACCTGTACGTGCTGCTGTCGATGCGCCGGGTCAACGCGCGCTACCTGCGGCACTTCCTCTCCCTCGTGCCGGCCTGATGAGCGTCTGGCTGCCCAGCGCGCCCTGCACCCCGGGCGCCTGTGTGGAGCGGGCCCGCACCGCGGCGGCCGTACCGCGGGCGGTGCTGCGGCTGACCGCCGTCGTGGCCCTGGTGCTGGCCGGGGTCATGGTGTCGCCGCTCGGTGGGAGGATCCCCGCCGAGTGGGTCAGGCGGTGGTGCCGGGCGATCGTGCGGGCCATCGGGGTCCGGGTCCGCCTCACCGGCACCCCCGCTCCGGCCGGCGGACTGCTGCTGGTCGCCAACCACGTCTCCTGGCTGGACATCCCGCTGCTCACCGCCGTACGCCCGGCCCGCATGCTCGCCAAGACCGAGATCAGCCAGTGGCCGGTGGCGGGCGCGCTGGCCGCGCGCGGCGGGGCCCTGTTCATCGAGCGGGACCGGCTGCGCGCCCTGCCCGAGACGGTCGCCCGGATCGCCGGGGCGCTGCGCCAGGGCGCGGCCGTGGCCGCGTTCCCCGAGGGCAGCACCTGGTGCGGACGGGCCCACGGCCGCTTCCACCGGGCCGTCTTCCAGGCCGCGCTCGACGCCGGCGTGCCCGTGCAGCCCGTCAGCCTGCGCTACCGGCAGGAGGGCGGCGGTCCGGGCACGGCGGCGGCGTTCGTCGGCGAGGACACCCTGCTCGCCTCCCTGTGGCGGGTGGCCCGCGCCCGCGGCCTGATCGCCGAGGTGGAGATACGGCCGCTGATCCCGCCGGGCGCCCACCCCGACCGCCGTACCCTGGCCCGCGCGGCCCAGCCGGTGAGCCCCGAACCGGCCTGGACCCATACGGCCCTGGTCGCGGACCGGCCCGGGAACGAGTCCGGGTCCGCCGTCTACGGCAGGGGTCGTACGACCAGCTCCGCCAGCCTCAGATAGGCGTCCACGGTCGCCGCGCGCAGGTCCTTCAGCCCTCCGTGCGCCGATTGCAGCGCCGCGTCGAAGGGCACGTCCACGATCTGGTCGGGCAGGACGTTCAGCTGCCAGTGGAAGTCGCCGGGCAGGCTACGGCGGTCGGGACCGTCGGCCCGGGTGGCCACGACGACCGCCTGGTCCGCCAGCCGGTGGTGCTCGGCCTGCCGGATCCGGCCGAGGGTGTGCACGGCGGCGTCGCGGGACGCGTCGGCGGTGCCGCAGCACACGATCAGCTGGTCCGTGTGGCCGAGGATCACCTCCGGCGGCGGCTCCATGCGCACCGGCGCCCAGTCGGTCAGGACGAAGGAGTAGTACGGCGCCGTGTGGGCCAGCACACGCATGTACTCCTGGGCGTGCGCGGAGTTGGGCCCGTAGTGACGCGCCCGGTGCGCGATCACCTCGAGGCCCGAGGGCAGGCGCGTGGTGTGGGCGCGGATCTGTTCGTACGACGGGCCGAGCGGCAGGGCGGCCAGATCCCGCGGCACGGCCGGGTTGCGGTCGTGCGGGAGGAAGGCGTCGAGCGCGCCTTCGGTGGCGGCCCCGTCGACGGCGAGGACGGGTTCGGCCCGTACGGCGGCCAGCAGCGAGCCCAGCGCGATCGTCGTCGTGGCCCGGCCGCTGTAGTAGTTCGCGCTGATCAGCGTCACCCGCCTGCTGAACGGCAGCGGCTCGCGCACCCGTGCCAGCCGCTCCTTGGTCCGCGCGCGGGCCGCCTTGAAGCGGGACAGCGGCAGTTGCCCGGCCTGCGGATCGTCCTGGTGCACGACCGGCGGGGTCAGCGGCACGGGTGCGGCCGACAGGATGCCCGCCGGGACAACGGGTGGTGTGTCGTCGCCGGCCTTCAGCCGGGCCAGCGCGATGTACTTGGCCAGGGCGTCGGCGACGTCGCTGGCGCTGGGGCGGCGAGCCGGGTCGTCGTCGAGACAGCGCAGCACCAGACGCCGCAACTGCTCCCAGCCGTCCCCCTGCCACCGGTGCATGCCTTCCGGCAGACTCGGCACCTCCACGCCCGCCTTGCTGCTGATCAGCTGCAACAGCACGCCCAGCGCGCGCACGCTGTCCGCGACGGTCGGCGCCGGGCCGGAGCCCAGATAGCGGCCGTCGACGGCGTAGTCGGACAGATCACCGAGGGCCACGGTGCGGCGCAGCACGTACACGCTGTCCATGCCGAAGTCGGCGGGGACCAGCCCGGCGGCGTGGCACAGGGCGAGCGCGTTCGCCAGATGCCAGGACACCAGCAGGCCGCGCACGAGGTCGAACGGGGCGGTGCCGTCCTGCAGGGCCTGCGCGAACACCTCGGACAGCCGGGCCGGCCGGCCGTCCGCGTCCCGGTCGCCGATCGGCGCCATCGCGAGCCAGGGCGGGGAGTCCTCCAGGCCGGTGGCGAGCAGCGCGGGCGCGTACTGCCCCTGCAGCCGGGACAGCGCCTCCGCCTCCATCGCGATCAACTGGGCGTTGGCCGCCGGGAGATCGGGCCGGGGCATGCGCAGCACCGCCTCGATGCCGTGTGCGTCGGTGCCCCGGTACACGATCGTACGGCGGCCCCGGCGCCGGTCGCGCAGGGTGTAGGGGCCGAGCCGGACCGGGTCCGCGTCGGTCAGCGGCGTCCAGCCGTCGGCGCCCGCGGCGGTGCGCTCGGACTCCCGGGAGGGCAGGCGGGGTATCCGGTCGAACGACACCCCGAAGCGGGTGAGCAGCCGGCGTTCGACACTGGTGAACGGCTGGTGGGAACCCGGCAGCTGGGCCGAGCCGTCCGGATGGGCGAGCCAGGCCGGGAAGTCGGGGGAGTTGCCCGCGAGTTCCTCCAGATGGCGGCCGATCTGGCGGCTGGTGCGCAGCAGTTCGGCCTGCGGGACGGAGTCCAGCAGCACCGACTTGGACTCCTCGGCGAAGTCGAACACCCGGTGCTTGGCGGGCAGCGGGCCGGGCACCGGGGCCGGATGCGGCCGGACCAGGCCGCCCAGGAACACCTCCGCCAGATGCGAGGTCGTGGCCGACGGCACCGCCGACAGCACCAGCCGCATCACCGGTACCGACAGCGGGGAGACCGCCGCGAGATGCGCCGCGAGCCGGTACGCCTCCGGGGTGGCCGCGTCCCGGAAGTGCTGGGCACTGGTCAGGTCCCGGGCGTCGGACACGCTGCCGTACGGATCGGGGCGGGCCAGCAGCGGCAACTCGACCGTGGTGCCGGGCGAGGCCAGCAGCCGCGCCCAGTCCCGCAGCGACTCGGCCGTCGGCTCCAGGACCGGCACGGGCACCCCGTCGAACTCGGACAGCTCCGGCGGCAGCAGCGGATCGCCCACCTGCCAGGCCCCGTTGGCACCGCCGATCCGCCGGGTGGTGGCCTGCCAGCGCTCGGCGGCGATGCCGGAGGCCTCCCACATGTCCGGCGGCAGCGTCTGCAGCACCGCGGTCGGTCCCCGGGAGCCCCACTGGGCCAGCAGCCGGTGCAGGGCGCCGGAGCGCCAGGCGGCGCCCATGCCGTCGCTGACGACGAGGACGAGGGTACGGCCCGAGGGGTCGTTGACCGTGCTGAGCGGCAGCGCGCCGCTCTCGGGCCGGAACGGCCGTACGTGCAGACCGGGTTCACGGGTGCGGGTGTCGAGGCCGAGGACCCGGGTGGTGGCGAAGGCCCCCAACCGCTCCAGAAGCGTGCGCAGTTCGGCGCCGAGCCGGTGCCACAGCAGCATCGACAGACCGTCGTCGACGAGCAGCGCCAGATTCAGCCAGCGCTCGCGCACCGGCCGTTCCACCACGTCGGGCAGGCCCGTCTCGGCCAGCTGGGCGGCGGTGCGCTCCTCGTCGATCTCCGTGCGGTGGCGGCTGTCGAGGCGGCGGCGCAACGGCCGTAGCGCCCGGCCCAGTTCGAGCTCATCGGCGAGGGCCTTGTCCCCGGGCACCCGCACCGGCATCGCCCGCCGGGGTTCGGGCGCGGACGGGGCGAACCGCACCTCGGGCACCGGAGCCCGGCGGGCCGCCGCGTACAGGGCGGGGGCGGTGAGGTCGGGCAGGTCCGGGTCGTCGGGGTCCGGGGCCGGTGCCTGCGGGGCGGCCGGGCCGGGCTCGGGGGCGGGGCCGGGCGCGGAGTGCTCCGGCGCGGGCTCCGGTTCGCGCAGGAGGGGCGCGTCGGTGCCGGCGGGCAGGCGGCGGGCGAGCCAGAGCACGTCGAGGACCTGGTCCGCGTCCAGGTCGTGCCCGCAGGCCGCCAGCACCCTGAGTGCCTCGGCCAGCCGCCCGCCCCCGCCCGCCACGGTCACATCGCCCCGGTGAGCTGGTGCAGTACGGCGTTCAGCAGCCCGTCGGCGTCCAGGTCGACGCCGCCGGTGCGCAGGAACACGGCGTTCAGCAGCTGGTCGGTGGCGAGTTCACCGAGGGCACGGCGGCGCAGGAACGCCTCGATCAGGTCGTCCGCCTCCCGCAGCGCCTCCTCGCCCAGGTGCGCGGCGACGATGGTGCGCAGCCGCTCCTCGTCCGGCACCGGCAGCTCCAGCCTGAGGCAGCGGCGCAGGAACGCGGGCGGGAAGTCCCGTTCCCCGTTGCTGGTGATGATCACGACGGGGAACTCGGCGCACTGCACGAGCCCCTGGTGGACCCGGACCGTGCCCCGGTGGTCGGAGGTCTGCACCTCCACGTCGGCGGTGTCCTCCGGCAGCCGCACCAGCTCCTTGATCTCGAAGTAGCCCTCCTCGAACACGGTGAGCAGATCGTTCGGCAGGTCGACGTCGCCCTTGTCCATCTCGTCGATCAGCAGACAGCGCGGGGCCGCGGACGTCACCAGCGCCGTACCGAGCGGCCCGAGCCGGATGAACTGCCCGATGGACGGTTCGGGTTCGTCGCGGTCCCGGCTGAGCGTGGTCTCGCGCAGTCGGCCGATCGCGTCGTAGACGTACAGGGCGTCCGGCACGGTGGAGCGGCTGGTGACGGACCAGCGCAGCAGCTCGCCGAGGCGCAGTTCGAGCGCGACGGCCCGGGCGAGCGACGACTTGCCGGTGCCCGCGGGCCCGGTCACCAGCAGCGGACGGCGCAGATGCAGCGCCGCGTTGACGATGTCGGCGTGCCGCGGATCGATCACGTACGGCAGCTGCGGGCGCGGCGCACGCGCCGGGGCGAAGCGCCGCCAGGGCGGGGCGGAGGGCAGGGCGACGTCCCGGGGCACGCCGTCGCCCCGGAACAGTCGCCACGTGGCGTCGGGGGCGGATGTCATGGGCCCTCCTGGGGTTCGGACAGATGCAGTCGTGGGACGGTGCGGTCGGCGTCGGCCCAGGCGAGGACCGGACGGCCGGGGAACTCGGGTGGATTGGCCCAGGCGTCCGCCCGGTAGCTGTGGACGCCGTCGGGCAGCTCCCGGGTGGCGACCTGCGCCATGTGCCGGACGCTGTGCGAGGGGCCGTCCTCGCCGCGGTCCCACATCACCACAGGTATGCCCACGGCCAGGCAGGTCTGCACGATGCGGTCCCGGGGAGGACCGGGCGGTACGTCCACGGAGACGCGTACCGTGTCGAGTTGGTTGACGAGCTGGGGGTAGAGGGCGCCCCCGTCGGCGGGATCGGAGACGACGAGCGCCTTGCCCTCGTCGAGGCGGCTCCATCTGCTGCGCCAGCGGGGCACGAACCGCCCGTTGCGGCGCAGGAGTTCGGGGCAGTGCACGACCACCGGGAACTCCACGCCGAGCACCCCGGGCAGCAGCTCGGCCGGATCCCGGGCCGCCCACTCGTCGACGGGCAGATTGAGGCCGCCGCGGTCCACGAGCACCTCCACCAGCGGCGGACGCTCGTCCTCGGGCGGGGGCGTGAGCGAGTCCAGGGCCCGCAGCACCTCGCGGGCCGCCTCGGAGGCGGTGTACGTCCGTACGCTCTCGGTGGACACCTGCCGGGGCCCCGCGCCCTCGTCGCACCAGATCCGCAGCCGGTGCCGGCCCCGCCCGGCCTGCGTCACCTGCACCAGGACCCGCACGCGCGCGGCCCGTCCGCGCATCGAACGCGCCCACTCCTGGGCGTCGTAGCGCCGCTCGCCCATCGCCGGGCGCTCGATGCCGAGCCGGGCGGCGACCCCGTCCGACCACAGCCGCAGCCGGGCCCGCTGGGGGTCGGGCACGAGGGCGCCGACGTACTCCACCACCCGCAGCAGGGCGGGCACCCGGCGCTCGTCACCGCTCGCGTGGCCGTCGCCCGGAAGCAGCTCCAGGCGGTCGACCAGGGCGTCCACGGTGTCGCCGCCCGGCTGGGCCGCCAGGTGCGGCAGCGCGGCGCGGACCGCCTCGGGGATCCGTCCGGTCACGGCGGGCGGCAGGGCACGCAGGTGCCCGCGCAGCTGGGCGTACTCGGACGGGGACAGCAGCCGGGGCGTGCGGGACAGGGCGCCGGCGGCCAGCAGCCGGTCGGCGGACCTCGGGTCGTCCCGGCGCAGCAGCCCGGTCAGTGCCGCGAGGGCGCGCGGATGCGTCAGCAGGAACGTGGCGAACTCGCTGCTGTAGGGCGGGGAGATGTCGCTGCCGGGCTCCACTCCGCACAGCCGGGCCAGCCGACGGGCGTAGTCGCCGCGCCTGCTGTCCGAGGGAAACGCGTCCCAGATCGCCTCCTTCAGCAGCGCGAAGGCGTGCTCGTCGGTGTCGGCCGGTCCGGGCAGGGCGCGGTCCAGCACGCCGAGGGGGAGCAGTTCGGCCTCGACGGCCTGCCAGGGGATGACCCAGCTGCGCCGTATGACGTTCTGGAAGTCGAGCGGGAGTGGCTGTCCGGCGGCGTCGAGCGGCATGAAGTGCCCGGCGACGAGCCCGACCACGGCCTTCTCCTCCTGGCACCACAGGGGCCCGCCGCTGTAGCCGGGGCCGACCGCCATGCCGGTGGGCGCGCCGTCGACATAGCCGTGCGGACCGTGCACGGAGGCGACGGTGAGCCGGGCGACGGTGGAGTCGCGGCTGCTGCCGTGCCAGGCGCGGAGCTTCTGGCCGACGGACAGGGCCGCCTGGCGGGGGCCGCCCGGCAGTCCCGCGGCCGGGGCGTCGACGCGCAGGACGGCGAGGTCGCCGAGCCACTCGTCGGTGCCGGGCCGCACCGGCCCGCCGTCCCGGGCGCGCGGCGGGATCCAGTGGGCCACGCGGGCGAGGTAGCGCTGCGAGTCCGTGGTGTCGCGCACCTCGACGGGCACGTCCAGGGCGCCCGGCGCGCGGGTGTGGAACATGTCCCGGCCCAGCGCGGCGTTGACGACATGCGCGCAGGTCAGCACCGTGTCATGGCCGAGGACGAGCCCCGCGCCCGCCGTCTTGCCGTCCTCCGCCCGCCGCACGGTCACGACGTACCGGGACGGGTCGCCGCCGCCCCCCGGGGTGTGGAACCAGCCCACGCTTCAGTCCGCGGGGCCCGTGCCGGTGTCCGGAGCCGTCGGCTTCCAGCTGGCGGTGACGGTGAGATGCGCCTGCCCGGCGGCGCCGACGATCCCGAACTTCAGGTCCTGGCCCACCTGTACGCCGAAGGTCACGCTCAGCTCGGTGGGCGGCTCGGGCACCGCCGTGGCCGCGTCGTGGACCTCCTGGAGCAGCGGACCGATCGGACGCAGCGCGCCGCGCAGCGCGTCGGCGGCGAAGTTCGCGACGGCCCGGCCGCCCGCGCCGACCGGCACCACCCGGCCCATGCCCGCGGGAAGGTCGTCGTCCGGCTCCGGCGTTACGGGGGCCGCGCCCGCGCCCGGGGCGAGGACGAACCGGACCGGTGTGCCGTCGTCGAGTTCGAGTTCGGTTTCGCGTGTGGGTTCGGCTGAAGTGGACACGGCCACATTATCGCCAGGGATCACCCAGGGGCCGCCCCGGCGGTCCAACTCGGTTACCACATCGATGCATTGGGCACCCGTCGGCAACGCGCGGCACTCAGGGCATGACCCGTGCCAGATACGGCGCGGTGGCACTGTCCGCCGACCCGGCCACCCGCTCCGGCGGGCCGGACGCCACGACCCGGCCGCCCCGGTCGCCGCCGCCCGGGCCCAGGTCGATCACCCAGTCGGCGCCCGCGACCACCGTCATGTCGTGCTCGACCACCACGACCGTGTGCCCGGTGTCGACCAGCCCGTGCAGCCGGTCCATCAGCACCTCTACGTCGGCCGGGTGGAGTCCGGTGGTCGGCTCGTCCAGCAGGTACAGGGTGTGTCCGCGCCGCCCGCGCTGCAGCTCGCTCGCCAGCTTGATCCGCTGGGCCTCGCCGCCGGACAGCTCGGTCGCCGGCTGCCCCAGCCGCAGATAGCCGAGGCCCACGTCGAGCAGGGTGCCCAGGCTCCGGGCGGCGGCCGGGACGTCCGCGAAGAACTCCGCCGCGCCCTCCACGGTCAGATCGAGCACCTCGGCGATGTTCCGCTCCCGGTACGTCACCTGGAGCGTCTCGGGGTTGTAGCGGGCGCCCCCGCAGTCCGGGCAGGGCGCGTACGTGCTCGGCAGGAACAGCAGCTCGACGCTGACGAACCCCTCGCCCTGACAGGTCTCGCAGCGCCCTCCGGCCACGTTGAAGGAGAACCGTCCCACGCCGTACCCGCGCGCCCGTGCCTCCCCGGTGCCGGCGAACACCTTGCGGACCACGTCGAACAGGCCGGTGTAGGTGGCCAGATTCGAGCGCGGGGTCCGCCCGATGGGCCGCTGATCGACCCGGACCAGCCGCTCCACTCCCGCCAGCTCCTGCGTCAACTCGCCGATGAGCGTGGACTTTCCGGAACCGGAGACCCCGGTGACCGCGGTGAACGCGCCGAGCGGGAAGTCCGCCGTCACCGCGCGCAGGTTGTGCCGGGTCACCGGACCCACCCTCAACCAGCCCCGTGGCTCGCGGACTTGGCGAGCGGGCCCCGGGGACTCGTCGAACAGGAAGACCGCCGTCGCCGACTGCTCGACGCACGCCAGCTCGGCCGGCGGACCGCTGTACAGCACGCGTCCGCCGTGCTCGCCCGCGCCGGGGCCGACGTCCACCAGCCAGTCGGCGCCGCGCACCACCTCCAGGTGATGCTCCACCACGAACACCGAGTTCCCCGCGGCCTTCAGCCGCTCCAGCACGGTCAGCAGCGCCTCGGTGTCCGCCGGGTGCAGCCCGGCCGACGGCTCGTCCAGGACGTACACCACCCCGAACAGCCCGGAGCGCAACTGTGTGGCGAGCCGCAGCCGTTGCAGCTCGCCCGCCGAGAGGGTGGGGGCGGACCGGTCGAGGCTGAGATAGCCGAGGCCCAGTTCGACCACCGGTGCGATCCGGGACTTCAGGTCCTCGGTGAGGATCCGGAGTCCCGGATCGGCCTCGGTGCCGCCGTCGAGGTGCGCGGCGAGATCGGTCAGCGGCAGCGCGGCCAGCTCGGCGATGGTCCGGCCGCCGAAGGTCACCGCGAGCGCCTCGGGCCGCAGCCGGCTGCCCCCGCACACCCGGCACGGCGTACTGGTCAGAAAACGCTCCGCCTTCGCCCGCAGCGTCGGGGACTTGGTGTCCGAGAACGTCTTCAGCACATACCGGCGGGCGCTCATGTACGTGCCCTGGTACGGCCGTTGGATGCGGTCGGCGTCGCGTACCGGGTGGACGGTGACGACCGGCTGCTCGTCCGTGAACAGGATCCACGCGCGCTGCTCGGCCGGGAGTTCACGCCAGGGCCGGTCCACGTCGTGGCCGAGCGTGTCGAGGATGTCCCGCAGGTTCTTGCCCTGCCAGGCCCCCGGCCAGGCGGCGATCGCGCCCTCGCGGATCGACAGTCCGGGGTCCGGGACCAGCAGCTCCTCGGTCGTCTCGTGCACCTGGCCGAGACCGTGGCACTCCGGGCAGGCACCGGCCGCCGTGTTCGGCGAGAACGCGTCCGAGTCGAGACGCTCGGCACCTGGCGGGTACTTCCCGGCGCGCGAGAACAGCATGCGCAGGGAGTTGGAGAGGTTGGTGACCGTGCCCACCGAGGAACGGGAGGTCGGTGCCGAGCGGCGCTGCTGGAGCGAGACCGCGGGCGGCAGCCCGGTGATCTCGCCGACCCTGGGCGCCCCGACCTGGTGGATCAGCCGGCGCGCGTACGGCGCGACCGACTCGAAGTACCGCCGCTGGGCCTCGGCGTAGATCGTGCCGAACGCGAGCGACGACTTCCCCGAGCCGGACACGCCGGTGAACACGGCCAGCACGTCGCGCGGAATGTCCACGTCGACGCCCTTGAGGTTGTGCTCGCGGGCGCCGCGGACGCGGACGTAGGGGTCATGTGGGTGGTGCATCGACGGGCAACTCTATCCGCGCCCGTGCACTCCTACTGCGGAGGGTTGTCGGTGTCCTGCTGCCTCAGCTGCTCCTTCAGCTGGTCCTGCGCGGTGTCGACCTGGCCGCTGTACTTGCCCTGGGTCCTCTCGTCCACGTAGTCCCCCGCCTTGTCGACGCCCTTCGAGGCCTGGTCCTCGTGTCCCTTGAGCAGTCCCTTGAGCTTGTCCATCACGGACATGGCAGCCCTCCTCGTCGCTAGAGGCTTGCCCCTCCAGGGTCACCGGCCCCGGCGGCGTTCGCATCTCGGGGCGTCAGCGGCCCGGGGCGAAGAGGCCGGCGAGCCGCCGGTAGGAGTCCACCAGGGCCGTACGGCCGTAGGCGCTGGTGGTGACCAGGACCTCGTCCGCGCCCGACTCCTTCAGCACCGTCGCCAGCTCGTGCGCCACCTGCTCCCCGGTGCCGGCGATGTGCCCGGCGAGCCCGGACTCGTAGAAACCGCGCTCCTTCGCGGTCATCGCGCGGGCCTCGGTCTGCTTGGCGGGGGAAAGCGGCGGGAAGGTGCCGTGCGTGCGCGAGTACGCCATCGACCAGGCCTCGGGCACCAGCAGCCGGCGCGCCTCCGCCTCGCTGCCTGCGACCGCGATCGTGCCGGAGATCACCACGTACGGCTCGGAGGCCCAGGGCGAGGGGCGGAACCGGGAGCGGTACTCGTCGATGCCCCGGAGCAGCTTCTCGCGGTTGCGGAGATCCCCGATGACCATGGGCAGCCCGGCCTGCGCCGCGATCCGCGCGCCCTCGCCCATGGCCAGCACGAACGGCGGCACCCGCAGGCCCTCCGAGGGGCGGGCGTGCACCCCGGTCGGGGAGGTGCCCTCGAACCAGCCGAGCAGCTCGCCGAGCTGGGCCGCGAAGTCCTCGGCGTCCTCCTTGTCCCGGCCGAGGGCCCTGCGCACCCCGTCGGTGAAGCCGACGGACCGCCCGAGCCCCATGTCGATCCGGCCGGGGAACAGTGCCTCCAGCACGCCGAACTGCTCGGCGACGACGAGAGGTTGGTGGTTGGGCAGCATCACCCCGCCGGTGCCGACCCGGATCGTGCGGGTGGCCGAGGCGACCGCGGCGGCGAGCACGGTCGGCGCGGACCCGGCGACCCCGGGCACGCCGTGGTGCTCGGACACCCAGAAGCGGTGGTAGCCGAGCGCCTCCACCTCCCGGGACAGCGCGACGGTGTCCCGCAGCGCCTCGCCGGGCGGCCGCCCCTCGCGGGTGCGGGAACGGTCGAGCACGGAGAACCGGGTCCGGGCGATCACTGAACTGCTCACACGGGTTTCAACGCTCTGAGGGGCTGGGGATTCCCGGGCGGCGGGTCCTGGCTAGGGTGGCCCGGTGACCGACAGCAGCAAGCGGCCGCTCGCCGTGTTCGACCTCGACAACACCCTGGCCGACACCGCCCACCGGCAGCACTTCCTGGAGGTACGGCCGAGGAACTGGGTCGCGTTCTTCGCCGCCGCGCCCGCGGACCCGCCCCTCGCGGAGGGCATCGCGCTCGCCATGGACAGCGCCCGCGAGTGTGAGGTCCTGTATCTCACCGGCCGCCCCGAGCGGTGCCGGCGCGACACCCTGGACTGGCTCGCGGCCCACGGGCTGCCCGAGGGGCGCGTGTACATGCGGGGAAACGCCGACCGCAGGCCCGCCCGGTTCACCAAGCTGGAGATCCTGCACCGGCTCGCCCAGGGCCGCGAGGTCCGGTTCCTCGTGGACGACGACGAACTGGTCTGTGACGACGCCGAATGCGCCGGGTTCACTGTCGTACGTGCCCGCTGGGCCGCGAAGTCCGCCGCGCTTCAGCAGGCTCAGGAGCGGGACGGCCGTACCTGACGCCAGGAGAAGGTCAGTCCGCGTCCTCGATGCGGAAGCCCACCTTCAGCGCCACCTGGTAATGCTCGATCCGCCCGTTCTCGATCTGGCCGCGGACCTCGGTGATCTCGAACCAGTCGAGGTTGCGCAGGGTCTGGTCGGCGCGGGCGATGCCGTTGCGGATGGCCTGGTCGATGCCCTCGTGCGACGTGCCGACGATCTCGGTGACCCGGTAGGTGTGATTCGTCATGAGGGTGCTCCTCTCGTGTCACGCCGTACTCCACCGTGCCCCATCCCCGCCCCGCCCGCCCCTTGACCTCCGGATTGGTCCATACCAAAATCCAGCACACCCGTACGAGCGCCGCCGCTCGTCCCCCCCATGTCGGGCCCCCACGCCTGTCCGCACCCCTTGCCAGACAGAACAGGACCCCTCGTGAGACGTCGTCTGCTCGCCCTCGTCTGTGTCACCGGTTCCCTCCTGAGCGCCTGCGGGATGCTCCCGGGCGGGCACGAGCGCAAGACCGTCACCGTGTGGCTGATGAAGGACAGCGCCTCCAAGGAGTTCCTCCAGCGCTTCACCGAGGACTTCGAGCGCACCCACACGGACCTGCGCCTCGACATCCGCATCCAGCAGTGGACCGGCATCGTCGAGAAGGTCCGTACGGCGCTCAAGGGCCCCTCCGGCGAGGGACCCGACGTCATCGAGGTCGGCAACACCCAGGTGCCGCTGTACGCCGACGGCGGCCGGCTCGCCGATCTCACCCTGGAGTCGATGCGCGACTGGGGCAAGGACGCGTGGCTGCCCGGTCTCGCCGAGCCCGGCAAGGACGGCAACGCCCAGTACGGCATCCCCTGGTACGCGGCCAACCGCGTCGTCATCTACCGCAAGGACCTCTTCGAGGCGGCCGGCATCACCCGTCCGCCGAAGACCCGCGACGAGTGGCTCGCCGACACCGAGAGGCTCGACTCCGGCGGCCATCAGGGCATTTACCTCGCCGGGCAGGACTGGTACACGCTCTCCGGCTTCGTCTGGGACGAGGGCGGCGACCTCGCCGTGCAGAAGGACTACGACTGGACGGGCGCCCTGGACACCCCGGCCGCGCTGCGCGGCATGGACTTCTACCGGCGGCTCCAGGCACTCGGCCGGGGTCCTGCCGGCGCCGACGAGGAACACCCGCCCCAGGCCGGGGTGTTCGCGGGAGGCACGGTCGCCCAGATCGTCGCCGTACCCGGGCTCGCCCAGTCGATCACGCAGCAGAACCCGGACCTGAAGGGCAAGCTGGGCTTCTTCCCGGTGCCCGGGAAGACCGCCGCGCGGCCCGGCGCCGTGTTCACCGGCGGCTCCGACCTGGTCATCCCGCGGAACACCAAGGACCAGTTCGCCGCGACCGCCGTCGTCGGCGCGCTCACCGGCGCCAAGTGGGACACCGAACTCGCCCGCACCATGAACTACGTGCCCAACAAGACCACGCTGGCGGGCGCGGTCGCGGGCGAGGAGGGGGTCGCCGCCATGGCCGCGGGCGCGGCACACGGGCGGGCGACCCCCAGCACCCCTCAGTGGGCCGACGTCGAGGCCGACAACCCGATCAAGGAGTACATGACCCGGGTCCTGAACGGGGCGGACCCGCGGGCGGAGGCCCGCCGCGCCTCGCGCAGGATCACCGAGGAGCTGACCCCGGACCTCTGACTCACGATGCCACGCTCAGCGACAGTGCGAACCGGCCCTCCGTATCGGTCCACCAGTGGGTCAACTCCAGCCCGGCCTCCGCCAGTTCGGCGGTGACTCCGTCCCGGCGGAACTTCGCCGACACCTCGGTGCGCAGCTCCTCGCCCGCGGCGAAGTCCACGGCGAGGTCCAGCGCGGGCACCTTCACGGTCTGCGCGGTACGGGAGCGCAACCGCATCTCGATCCACTCCCGCTCGGCGTCCCACAGCGCCACGTGGTCGAAGGCGTCCGGGTCGAAGTCGGCGCCGAGTTCACGGTCGACGACGGCCAGCACGTTCTTGTTGAACGCGGCCGTCACCCCGGCCGCGTCGTCGTAGGCCCGCACCAGCACCCGCTCGTCCTTGACGAGGTCGGTGCCGAGCAGCAGCCCGTCGCCCGGCGCGAGCAGGGAGCGCACGGAGGCCAGGAACTTCGCGCGCTCGTCGGGCAGCAGATTGCCGATCGTGCCGCCGAGGAACGCCAGCAGCCGGGGCCCGGGAGTCGCGGGCAGGGTCAGCGGGGCGGTGAAGTCGGCGATCAGCGCGTGCACCTGGAGATCCGGGCGCTCCTCGACCAGCGCCTGCCCGGCCTGGGTGAGGGCGCTCTCGCTGACGTCGACCGGGACGTACGCGGCGGGCGCGAGCGCGTCGAGGAGATGGCGGGTCTTCTCCGAGGAGCCCGAACCCAGCTCGATCAGCGTGCGGGCGCCGCTCGCCGCCGCGATCTCGCCGGACCGGGCGACGAGGATCTCCCGCTCGGCGCGCGTCGGGTAGTACTCGGGCAACTCGGTGATCTGTTCGAACAGTTCGCTGCCGCGGGCGTCGTAGAACCACTTCGGCGGCAGCCACTTGGGCTGGACGGTGAGGCCGCCACGGACGTCGGCGCGCAGTGCGGCGTCCGTCGCGTCCTCGGGAAGAGTGCGGGTGACGTGCAGGGGGCTCACGTACAAGGCTCCTTTGATGATGGGGGTCCCCCCGGTCGAGCGGAGTCGAGAGTGGGGGAGGACGCCGGATCGTCCAGCGAGGCGAGCAGCACGCCGGCGCGGCTCGCGGTGAGCACGGTGCGGTCGGGGACCTCCTGCCAGAGCGGGTCGTCGTCGTAGGGCTCGGAGGCGACGACCGCGCTCCGGCCGGGCTCCGTGCGGTACCAGAGGCTGTCGCCCCAGGCGGTGGCGGCGATCGTGGCGCCGTCGGTCAGCAGCAGATTGAGCCGGGAGGCGGGGGCCGCCTCGGCCAGCTGGCGAACCGTTTCGCCGAGGGCCGTACCCAACTCGTCTCCCGCCCGCAGCCGGTGCAGGACCAGCGCCCAGACGAACGCCGAGTCGGTACGGGCCTCCAGCGCCAGCAGCTCGACCGGGGGCAGCCCGGACATCAGCGGGGCGGCCGAGTCCGGCCAGCCCGCGACGGCCCCGTTGTGGCTGAACAGCCACCGCCCGGACACGAAGGGCGCGGCGGCCGCCTCGGCGTCCGCGCCCGCCAGTGTCGCGTCCCGTACGGCGGCCAGGACGGCGCCGGAACGCACCACCCGGGCCAGGTCGGCGAAGGACAGGTCCGCCCAGATCGGCCCGGCCCGCCGGTAACGCGCCGGGACGGGATCGCCCGGGGCGTACCAACCCACGCCGAAACCATCGGCGTTGACCGTCCCCGAAGCCTGCCGCTGCGGCGCCCACGACTGGCGCACCAGACTGTGCGCAGGCTCGGTGAGCACCTGCCCGATGGATGTCTCCGGCCCCACATAAGCGATGTGACGGCACATCAGACAGCCTCCGAGCGGGCGGTGCGGAACCCGGAGAAGATCTGCCGCCGCATCGGATAGTCCCAGTTGCGGAACGTGCCCCGGCAGGCCACCGGGTCCACCGCGAACGAACCGCCGCGCAGCACCTTGTACTCGGGGCCGAAGAACACCTCCGAGTACTCCTTGTACGGGAACGCCTGAAAGCCGGGGTACGGCAGGAAGTCGCTCGCCGTCCACTCCCACACGTCACCGATCAACTGCCGTACCCCGAGCGGTGATTCACCGGCGGGATAACTCCCGGCGGGCGCCGGGCCCAGGTGCCGCTGACCCAGGTTGGCGTGCTGCGGTGCCGGATCGGTGTCGCCCCACGGGTAGCGCCGGGAGCGGCCGGTGGCCGGGTCGTGGCGGGCGGCCTTCTCCCACTCCGTCTCGGTGGGCAGCCGCCGCCCGGCCCAGCGGGCGTAGGCGTCGGCCTCGTACCAGCACACGTGCAGCACCGGCTCGTCCGGTACGACCGGCTCGGTGACCCCGAACCGGCGGCGCAGCCACTGCCCGCCCTCCCGGTGCCAGAACAGCGGGGCCGTGATCGAGTGCTGCCGGATGTGCGCCCAGCCCTCCGGGGTCCACCAGCGCTCGGTGTCGTAGCCGCCGTCCTCGATGAACGCCTGGTACGCCGCGTTCGTCACCGCAGTGGTGTCGATCCAGAACGGCGCCACCTCCCGCACATGCGCGGGGCGTTCGTTGTCCAGCGCCCAGGGCTCGCTGGAGGTGCCCATCGTGAACGGGCCGCCGGGCACGAGGACTTCGGCCGGACCGGTGAACGGTGGCGCCGGCTCGGGATCGGGGGCGGTCAGCGCCCGCGGCCCCCTTCTGAGCTGATGGGTGATCAGCATCGTCTCGTCGTGCTGCTGTTCGTGCTGGGCGATCATCCCGAAGGCGAAGCCGGCCTCGGTCAGCCGGGAGCCGCCGAAGTCGGCGCCCTCGAGCAGATCCATCACCCGGCCGCGCACCTCGGCCGCGTACTGCCGGGCCTCGACGGGCGGCAGCAGTGGCAGCGAGGGGCGCTCGGCGCGCGGATGCTCGAAGGCGTCGTACAGGCCGTCGATCTCCGGTCGCATCGCCTCCCGGCCGCCCACCGCCCGCAGCAGCCACAGCTCCTCCTGGTTGCCGATGTGCGCGAGGTCCCACACCAGCGGGGACATCAGCGGGGAGTGCTGGGCGGTGAGGTCCGGGTCCTCGACACAGCTGGTCAGCAGCGTGGTCCGGGCACGGGCGGTGGTGAGGGAGGCGAGCGCGCGCTCGCGCAGCGTCTCGGTGCCGGCCTCGGGGGTGGTCACATGCGGTTGCTCGGGGGCGGTCATGTGCGGATGTCCTTCCTCCGTCGGTCGGCGGGGGTGCCCCCGGTGCGGCCGGACCCGGACGCGTCCAGGCCGCGCCGCAGATCCAGCAGGTCGTCGGCGGGGCAGCGGCCCCGGGCGACGTAACGGTCCCGGTACGCGGCCACCGCGTCGGTCACCTCGGCGGTGGCCCCGAGCCGGGGCAGCGCCTGAAGTGCCGCCGCGAAACACACGTCGGCGACCTCGCGCAGCTCCGGATCGGCGAGCCCGTACCGGGCCGCGTCGGTCCACAGCGGGTTGTGCGGGGCCGGCAGCCCCAGGGAGCGTTCCGCGAGCCGCTTCACGCTCCGGTACGCCGTCTCGGCGGCCTCCGGGTCGTCGAACAGCGCCGCCGTCACCGCGAGCGGCACGATCCAGCCGTCCTCGCCGGGCTGCGCGTCGATCATGCGCAGCTCCAGATGACCGCGCGGCCGGACCGGCGGGAACAGGGTGGTCAGGTGATAGTCCAGGTCCGCCCGGGTGGGCGGCCGGGGTGCCCCGGAACGGGTCCACTCCCGGAAGGTGAGCCCCTCGGGCACCTCCCACGGCCCGCCGTCCCGGCGGACGCACATCACCGGCGCGTCCAGCACATGCCGGGCCCAGGCGGCCCGTGGGACGCCGTCCAGCGGGGGAGCGCCCGCCCGGCCGGCGCCTATCTCCATCCACAGCAGCTGCCGGGTGGACAGCCAGCCCGTCGGCTCCCGCCCCATCAGCGGGGAGTTGGCGAACGCGGCCACCAGGACCGCGCCCAGGTGATGCGCCAGCCACCAGCGCCGCACATGCCCGAGCGGGCCGGGCTCCTCCTGCCCGGCGTCCACGCACACCTGCACGGACGCGGAGGCGCACATCATGTGCCGGCCGGCCGGACCGGTACGGTCCAGGCAGATCTCCATGGCGTCGTAGCGCGGCTCGTGCAGGAACCGGCGCGGGGTGTGCCAGGGTTCGTGGCCGATGCCGACGAGGGTGAGCCCGTCCTCGGCGAGGACACCGCGCACGGTGTCCAGATCGGCGGAGACGGTACGGATGCACTCCATCAGGGAGGCGGCGGGCGGCGAACTCAGCTCCAGCTGGCCGCCGGGCTCCACGGTGAGCGGCGACCGCAGGGGTACGGCCCGCAGGGCGGCGTAGGCCGCTTCGAGTCGTTCGGGTGTCACGGGGAGCTGCGGGGTGTGCAGCTCGTGGACCAGCCACTCCAGTTCGACACCGAGCGCGCGGGGCGGCCCGGTCTTGAAGCAGATGCCCTTGACCAGGGCCTCCACCTCGGCTTCGGTGACGGCGGTGCGGTGCTCGGTACAGTCGCCGCCGTCGCTCTTCGAGTCGGACATGTCGGGATCCTCCTGAGATTCCACCATGCCAGCGGCCCGGTTTGTCCCAGGGCCGGGCAGGCATGCGTTCCACCCAAGACCCTCGAGCCGATTCGCACAAGGGTGCCCCACCGGACGTTCCGGTTCGGTCATCTCCGTTTCCGTATGCGTTCTCCGGGCCGTTGGGGGGTGGGGAAAACTCCGTTGCGGCGCATCACCAGCATCGCCCAGGATGCGTACATGAGCACGACGGGGGAGACCGCACAGGCGGTGGTCAGGGCGTCCACGGGGGTGGCGCCGTGAGCGCGCGCCTGCGCGGGATCGCCGCGGAGACGGAACAGATCGTGGCCGCGGGCCGGTACCGCGCGCCGGACGGCCGCGAGGTCTCGCTCGCGGCGCAGATCGAGGCGGCGCGGGCGGGGACGCGGATGTTCGGCCCGGAACCGGTTCCCGTTCCGGAACCGGTTTCCGTAGGCCGATCGGGTGGGGCCGGTGTCTCCGTTGCCGGTGCCTCCGTCGCCGAGGGCACTGTCGCCGAGGGCACCGTTTTCGAGGTCACCGGCGAGAGCAGCCTGGAGGCCGCCCGCCGGCTGGCCGGTGCTCCGGTCGCCGTGCTGAACTTCGCCTCGGCCCGGAATCCCGGCGGCGGCTATCTCAACGGCGCGCAGGCCCAGGAGGAGGCCCTGTGCCGCGCCTCCGCGCTGTACACCTGCCTGCTCACGGCCCGCGCCTTCTACGACCACCACCGTGCCGACCGCGACGCCTTCTACACGGACCGGGTGATCCACTCACCGGCCGTCCCGGTCTTCCGCGACGACCGCGGCCGGCTGCTGGCCGAGCCGTACCGCGTGGGCTTCCTGACCGCGGCCGCCCCCAACGCGGGCGTCGTACGGCGTACGGCGCCGGAGCGCGCCGCCGGTCTGCCGGGCGCCCTGGCGGTCCGTGCCGAGCGGGTGCTGGAGACGGCCGCCGCCCACGGCTACCGCCGGCTGGTGCTCGGTGCCTGGGGCTGCGGAGTGTTCCAGAACGACCCGGCGCAGGTCGCGACGGCCTTCCGGCAACTGCTCGGCCCCGGCAGCCGGTTCGCCCACACCTTCGACCACGTCGTGTTCGGGGTGCTGGACCGGACGCCGGGAACGGCGGTGCGGGAGGCGTTCGCCCGGGTGTTTCCCTGAGGCGCCTGGGCGTTTCCTCGAGGCACCGGCCGGTCAGGTCCAGCCGTAGCGCTCGTGCAGCCGCCGGCGGACCAGGTCGAAGCGCATCCGGTCCAGCGCGCACGCCTCGCGGCGCATGCCCTCCTCGTGCAGCCGCAGCACGCGGTCCACGTCCACCCAGGAGTCCCGGCCCGAGCGGTCCCACGGCCCGTTGCCGATCGCCACGTAGTCCCGGTCGCCGTCGTGCCGCTTGCTCGTCAGCTGCACGGCGAGGAAGGTGCCTTCGGCCTCCCGGGCCACGACCAGCACCGGGCGGTCCTTGCCCCGGCCGTCGTTCTCCTCGAAGGGCACCCAGGTCCACACGATCTCGCCGGGGTCCGGGTCGCCGTCGTGGGCCGGGGAGTACTCGGTGCGCACCCGGCCGACCTCGTGCGGGTCGGCCTCGGTGGTGGCGTGGGGGCCGTAGCGGCCGGGGACGTTCTCTTCGGTAAACGTGCTCACGGGGGCACACCCTAGCGGTCGGCCGCCTCCCGGCAAGGGGCGTCCGCTGTGCGGGTGTTGTGCAGGCGGGCGTCCCGGTCAGGCGTCGGGGCGGGTGCCGATCCGCATGCCCGGGCGGCGGCGGTGCACGGTGACGTAGGTCAGCCCGGCCGCACCGGCGGTGATACTGCGTGCGGCGCCGTGCGGCAGCCAGGCCAGGGCGCCCTCGGCCAGCGGCTGCGATGCGTCGGAGGGACCCGCGCCGAGCACGCCGTCACCGGCGATGACGAGGAGCATCACATCCAGCTGTGGCTCCGTGTGGGCCGTGACCTGCCGGCCGGGACCGAGCCGTACGACGTTGGCGTCGAGCTGGCGGCCGCTCTCGGTCAGCTTCCACAGCACCCCGCCCGGCAGCGGCGGGGCCTCGGCCAGGGCCCGGGTGTCGCACAGCACGCGTGGGCCGGGCGCCGTGGCGGCGATCGGCCCGGTGTTCCTCGCGGACGGCGACGTCATCTGCTGTTCCTCCGTCGCTCTCGGGTCTTCCGCTTTCCCTGCTGAATCCGTGAAGGTCCATTTTACAATTAACACATGTAGGATTCGTGAAAAATGAGCGCAGGTGAGAGCGGAGAGGGGGCCGGAGATGACCACACGGGAGAGCCCACGGCGCCGGGAGGTGCTGGACGCGCTGCGTGCCGCACCCGCGCCGCTCGGTGTCGCGGAGACGGCGCTGCGGCTGGGCGTCCACCCCAACACGGTCCGGTTCCATCTGGACGCCCTGGCGGCCGAGGGTCTGGTCGAGCGCCGTACCGTACGGTCCTCGGGGCCCGGCCGGCCCCGCACCGTCTACACCGCGCGTCCCGGCATGGACCGCGGCGGCATCCGGGACTACCGGCTCCTCGCCCGCGTCCTGCTCAGCCGGTGGGCGGCCGCCGACCCGGCCGAGGCACGCGCGGAGGCGATGGAGACCGGCCGTGCATGGGGCGGCTACCTGGTGGATCCACCGCCCCCGTTCGAGCGGCCGACGGCCGAGCACTCGATGGCCGCGCTCGTCGCCCTGCTGGACGAACTGGGCTTCGCCCCACAGACGGAGGCAGCGGACATGCCCGGCGGACCGCCGCGACGGATCCGGCTGCGGCACTGTCCCTTCCTGGAACTCGCCGAGGAACACGGCCGGTTGGTCTGCCCGCTCCATCTCGGCCTGATCCAGGGCGCGTTGGCCCGACTGGACGCGCCCCTGACCGCCACCGCCCTGGAACCCTTCGCCGAACCGGACTCCTGCGTGGCCCACTTGGCCGGGACCACGGCCGCCTGACGGAAGCGACGAACCCCATCCCACCCGCCGGCCCCCGGCGGAGAAAGGCCCCCGCACATGAACGCCACGTCCGCCGCCCTCGCCGGTGCCGTCACCTTCGTCTGGCTCGGGATGGTGCTGGCGATCTCCTTCCTCGAGGCCCCGCTGAAGTTCCGTGCACCGGGCGTCACGATTCCCGTCGGCCTGGGCATAGGCCGGCTGGTCTTCCGGGCGCTGAACACCGTGGAGGCCGCCCTGGCGGTCGTGGTGATCGCCGCAGCGGCCGCGGGCGGCGCCCCGGCCCGGGTCACCGGGCTGACCGCGGCCGTCGCGGTGCTGCTCCTCGCACAACTGGCAGTCGTCCGGCCCGTCCTGAACCGACGCTCCGACCGCGTCCTCGCCGGCGAGGAACTGCCCCGCTCCCGCAGCCACCTCTGGTACGTGGCGCTGGAACTCCTCAAGGTGGCCGCCCTGATCGGCCTGGGAGTCGCCCTGCTCGCGGTGTGACCAACCCTGGGCGGGCCGGTCACGTAAGGTCGTCCGCCGGGAGCCCGCCAGGGCGGTTCACATCGACGGGGGAGACACGGCATGCCCACGCCTGATGAGATCTGGGCGGCAGCCGACCTGCCCGCACGGCGGCTCGCCGGGCTCGCGCTCAATCCGTCCGCGGCACCGGAGGTACTGCTCCGGCTGCTCGCCGAAGGCCCGCTCGCCGTACGGATGGTGCTGTGCCGGGACCGTGATCTGCCCGGCGCCGTCGTGGACGCCGTGGTCGAGCATCCCGACCCGCGCACCCGGACGTTCTTCGCCGTCAACCCCCACGTCGACCCGGCCCAGCGGGCGTGGCTGGTGGACGACCCGGAGTGGCTCGTGCGCGGCAACCTCGCCGACGGGCCCCGGTGCACCGAGCCGGACCGGCCCCGGCCGCTGCCCGACGCCACCGTGGTGCGCATGCTCGTCACGTACGAGGCCGAACTGCTGTGGTCGCTGTACCGGCAGACGTCCGCCGAGCTGATCTGTTCGTTCCCCACCCATCCGGTCGCCGAGGTGCGCCTGCAGGGGGTGTTCGGCTGGAACGGGCTGTCCGACGACCAGCGGGCCGCGCTGCTGGCGGACCCGGACGAGCGCGTGCGGGAGGTGGCGCGGGCGTATGCGCGGCACGACGATCCGGCGTGGGTGGAGAGCGCGCTGCCCGAGCGCCCCTGCCACGCCCGCACCCGTCTGCTGCTCCACTCGGCGCTCAGTCGGGCCGTCGTGGACGGCGTCCTGACCGCACCGGCCGGCGCGGACGACAAGGCGATGATCGCCCGCAATCCCACGCTGCCGCCCGACGTGGTGACCGTTCTGGCCGCCGACCCGGACCCGAAGGTGCGCGAGGAGATCGCCGGCCGCGCGGACCTGGGCACCGCCGAACGCCACGCCCTGGTCGCTGACCCCGACCCGCGGGTCCGCCGGACCGTGGCCCGCCATCCGGACCTCGGCCCCGGGGAACGCCGTGCCCTTGCCGTGGACCCGGACCCGCGGGTACGGCTTGCCGTGTCCGTCCATCCGGCCTTCAGCGAGGAGGAACGGGCGCGCATCGACTACACGGTCCCGACAGACGGCAGGTTCGGTGCCCGGGGCCGGTACCGGACGCCCCGCGACCCGGAAGCCGTCCGCCGGGACGCACTCTCCGGGCACCCGCTGCTGCGCCGGGAGGCCGCGACGGACCACACGCTCCCGGCCGACCTGGTGGCCCGCCTGGCGGAGGACGAGGATCTCGGCGTCCGCGTCCTGCTGGCCCAGAACCACCCGGACGCCCCGGCGGCCCTGCTGCTGCGCAGCTTCCTGGAGTACACCGGCCCCGAGCGCGCCCGCCTGACCACCCGGCCGAACTTCCCGCGCGCCGGGCTGGCCGCGTACGCCGATCACGCCGACCCGCAGGTCCGTGCCCTGGCCGCCCGCGACCCGGACACCCCGCCCGCCACCGTGGCCCGCCTCACCCGCGACCCCGACCCCCAGGTCCGCACCGCCCTCGCCCGCCACCCATACCTCCCGCCGACCCGTCTGGCAGAACTCCTCGCCGGTGAAACGGACGCCGACCTCGCCCACGCGGCCGCCGCGAACCCGGCACTGCCCCCGGCCACGATCGACAGACTCCTGGCCACAGCAGGCCGGGGCCCCTGGTGACCCCGCCCGCCCCGACCCGCCCGGCCATGACCGACGGCACTCTGCCACGCCCCACGGTGGCGCCACAGCGACTGGCCCCGGCCCAGACCGACGGCCCCTGCCGCGACCGACGGCCCTCGCTCCGGCCAACGGCCGTTGCCCCCGGTCGGCGATCCCCACTCCACCCCACAGCCCCCACCCACCCAGCCAACGACCTCCATCCCGCCCCGGACCCCGCGCGAGCATGAAGCTCCGTCACACCGTCGGAGCGCCCACCACCGCCTCCGGCGGCCACCGCTCGTGCCAGCGCAACTCCCGCTCCACCTGCGCGGCGAGGGAGATCAGCCGGGGCTCGCTGTCGGCGGGGCCGAGGAGTTGGGCGCCGATCGGGAGGTCGCCGTCGACGAAGCCGGCGGGTATGTTCACGCCCGGCCAGCCCAGCACGTTCCACGGCCAGGCGTAGGGGCAGGCGGCGATCATCGCGCGGTCGGTGGCCAGCCCGCCCAGCCGGTGCAGGGCGCCGATCCGGGGCGGGGGAGCGGCCGTCGTCGGGGTCAGGATCACGTCGTACGTCCCGAAGAAGCGGCCGACGCGGCGGTGCAGTACCGCCTCCGCGCGTCGGGCCGCCCGCAGCGGGGCACCGCCGAGCAGCCGCCCGAGCCGGGCCGCGTCCCGGGTGCGTGGGTCGAGCAGTGCCGGGTCGGGAGCCTCGCGGACGTGCTCGGCGTTCCCGGCGGTGGCGCGCGGGACGAAGGTCAGCCCGATCTGCCCGTACGGCGGATCGGCCTCCTCGACCACATGCCCCAACGCGGCTAGTTTGTCGGCGAGTTGGAGGATCCGGGCGCGGATCCGGGGGTCCAGCCGGGCCGGTACGGCGGTGAACGGCGGCTTCAGGGACAGCGCGATGCGCAGCCGGCCCGGGTCGCGGCCGACCGCGTCCGCCACCGTCAGGGCGGCCGGCCGGTGCGGGTCCCGGGCGTGGTTGCCGCTCGCCGCGTCCAGCAGCAGGGCCGCGTCGGCGACCGTACGGGCGAGGGTGCCGTTGACCGTGATGCCCTGGAAGGACTCGCCGCGCGGCCAGGTCGAGATGCGGCCGCGCTGCGGCTTGATGCCGATCAGATGGGTCCACGAGGCCGGAATGCGCACCGAGCCGGCGCCGTCGGAGCCGAGCGCGGCGGGCACGAGTCCGGCGGCGACGGCGGTGGCCGAACCCCCGGACGAGCCACCAGGGGTGTGCCCGGTGTGCCACGGGTTGCGGGTGTCGCCGAACGCCGGCCCCTCGGTGAACGGCCACTGGCCCAGCTCACACGTGTTGGTCTTGCCGACGATCACGGCACCGGCCGCGCGCAGCCGCCGTACCGCCTCGCCGTCCGCGGCCACCGGCGGGAAGTCGCCGCGGCAGCCGAACGCGGTCGGCTCGCCCGCCACGTCCATGTCGTCCTTCACCGCCACCGGCACCCCGAGCAGCGGGCGCCGCACCCCGGCGGCCAACTCCCGGTCGGCGGCGTCCGCTTCGGCGAGCGCGGCCTCGGCCCGTACGATCCGGAACGCGTTCAGCGTCGGCTGCGCGGCCTCGATCCGGGCCAGCGCCCGCTCCACCAGAGCCCGTGAGGTCACCTCCCCCTCGGCGAGCGCACACCTGCTCTCGGCGAGACCTGCGGCACGGTCGGGCGGCATGGCGAGCACCTCCGGGCGGCTCCGGGCACGATGTCTACCGAACGGTAACGTCTGGACGGGAACCGTCGTACGGGTTTCGCCCAGGTGTCCTGATCCGGGTCCCGGGTGTCCTGATCCCGGTCCGGGCGCGCAGGTGCCGGACCAGGCCCAGCGCGGTCAGTACGGCGGTCAGTGCGCACACCCCCGGCCAGCCCCACCCCGCGTACGCCCGGGCGCCCAGCCAGGAGCCGAGGCTGCCGCCGAGGTACGCGCAGGTCATGTAGGCGGTGTTGAGGCGGCTGCGGACGTCCGCGCCGAGGGCGTAGATCCGCACCTGGTTGGCGACCATGCCGGACTGCATGCCGACGTCCAGCAGCAGCGTGCCCGCCACGAGGCACAGCAGGCCGGGGCCGCCGCCCAGGCTCCCGAGGGCGAGGACCCCGGCCGAGGCCGCGACCAGCAGGAAGCAGCCCAGGTTCACCACGTCCGCGCCCCGCCGGTCCACCAGCCGGCCCGCGTACGGCGTGACGACCATCGTCACCGCGTTGACCAGCGCGAGCAGCCCCACCGCGGCCGCGCCCAGCCCGTACACCGGGCCGGCCAGCAGCAGCGCCACCCCGGTCCACACGGCGGAGAATCCGGCGAACACCGTCGCCTGGTAGAAGGCGGAGCGGCGCAGGTCGGGTTCGGTGCGCAGGAGGCGGAGCGGTGCGGCCAGCAGGCGGGGGTAGCTCTGCCGGGTCGGCGGGGTCAGGCGCGGGAGCGTCCGGGACAGCAACAGCGCAACCGCCAGGGTGAGGACGGCCGCGAGGACGTACGGCGCCCGCCAGCCCAGCCGGTCGCCGAGGGCGCCGCCGGCCGTGCGGGACAGCAGCATGCCCGCGAGGGAGCCGCTCAGCAGCGTGCCGCCGACCACGCCCCGCCGTCCGGCCGGGACCAGCCCGGCCGCCAGTGGCCCGGCCAGCGGACCGACCACCGTGGCCGCGCCCACCAGCACGCTCGCCGCGAGCAGCGCCGGCAGCGCGGGCGCGGCGGCCGCCGCGGCGAGCCCGAGACCGGTCACCGTGAGCAGGGTGACCAGCAGCGGGCGGGGCGGCAGCCGGTCGCCGAGCGGGACGAGCAGGAAGATGCCGGCCGAGTAGCCGAACTGGGTCGCTGTCACCACCCCGGCCGCCGTACCCGGGGAGACGCCGAGGCCCGTCGCCGCGAGCGGGACGACGGCCTGCGGGAAGTAGACGTTGCCGACCGCGACCCCGCACGCGACGACCAGCAGCGGAATGAGCCACCGGGTACGCTGCCCGGTGTGGTGATCCGTCATGGGCGGAAGTCCACGGCACACGCGGGCCGTTGCCAAACGATGTAGGCGGGGGCTAAATGATCAGCATCGTGCTGGGGGTCGACGACCTCGCCGACACCCGGTTCGCGATCTCCCCGCTGAGCCAGCTGATGGAGAGCCTGCGCGTGCTGCGCGCACCCGCCCTGCACCCCCTGCACCGCGGCTGGCGCCAGGCCGTGCTCCCCGCTCTCGCCCCCGCCGACCTGCCCCTGCTCTTGGCTCTGGTCGGTCCCACCCTGGCCCTGCCCGACTTCCTCACACCCCGCCCCACCGCCTACGCCCCCACGCCGGCCGAGGAGTTGACCGCCGTACGGGCCACGCCCCCGGACGTCGTACGACGCGACCTGCTCGCCGCGCACGCCCCGCGCCCGCTCCCGGGCGCACTGCGGCAGGCCGGCGCCGCCGGGGACGGACCGGTCCTCGAACTCCTCGACGCCATCTGTGAGTTGCTGCTCTGCTACTGGGAGACGGCCCTGCTGCCGCACTGGCCCCGGATCCGGCTCGTCCTGGAGGCCGACATCACGCACCGCGCGGGACAGCTGGCCACCGGCGGCGCGCGCTCGCTCTTCGCCGGACTGCACTCGAACCTCGGCTGGCGCGACGGTGTGCTGACCGTGGACAAGATGATCGGCCGGCACGCGGTGGAGGGCGCCGGGCGAGGACTGCGGCTGGTCCCCTCGGTGTTCGCGCACAAACCGGCGCCCCCGATCAGCGCCGAGGCCCCGCCCATGCTCGCCTATCCAGGCCGCGGCACGGCGACGCTGTGGGAACCCCCGCCCGATCCCGGCGCCTCCGCCCTCGTCCAGCTGCTCGGGGCGCCCCGGACCACCCTGCTGCGCCTGCTCGCCGAGCCCCTGCCCACGGTCGAACTCGCCCGCCGGCTCGGCGTCACCCCGAGCGCCGTCTCCCAGCACCTGCGGATCCTGGACGCCACCGGCCTGGTCACCCGAGCCCGGGACGGACGACGGGTGCTGTACCGGCGCAGCGAGCTGGCCGAACGGCTGGTGTCGGGCGACCCGCCCGCGCACGGTTGACGTCGAGCACGCTTCAGCGGCTAGCGTCGGCGATCTCTACGGTCTCTATGACCTATGCGACGTACGACGGTCAGCGCGGACGGAGACGGCCATGCGTGTGGGTGTGCACATCAACCGGTTCGACCATCCCGGGGGCGGGCCGGCCATCGGTCCCGAACTCGCCGCCACCGGTGCCGCGGCCGAGGCGGCCGGGGTGCGGTGGCTGTCGGTGATGGACCACTGGTTCCAGATGGAGTTCAACGGCGGCGCCGAGGCCCCCATGATGGAGGCCTACACCACGCTCGGCTATCTCGCCGCCCACACCTCCAGGGTCCGACTCGGCGCCCTGGTCACGGGGGTGACGTACCGGTACCCGGGTCTGCTCGCCAAGATCACCACCACGCTCGACGTGCTGTCCGGCGGCCGGGCGACGCTCGGCATCGGCGCCGCCTGGTACGACCGCGAGCACCACGGCCTCGGGGTGCCCTACCCGGCGCTGGCGGAGCGGTTCGAGCGGCTGGAGGAGACCCTGCGGATCTGTCTGCAGATGTGGGACCCGCACAGCGACGGCCCCTTCGAGGGGCGGCACTACCGGCTCGCGGAGACCCTGTGCGTGCCCGCCCCGGTGAGCAGCCCCCACCCGGAGATCATGATCGGCGGCGGGGGCGAGCGGAAGACCCTGCGCCTGGTGGCCCGGTACGCCGACGCGTGCAACATCATCCCCTCCTCACCCGAGGAGATGCGGCACAAGCTGAAGGTGCTGCGCGGCCACTGCGAGAGCGTCGGCCGGGACTACGACGGCATCCGCAAGACCTTCGTCTACACGGGCGAGCACACCACCACGGGCGACCTCGACGCGTGCCTGCGGGACATCGAGGGCTATGCCGGGCTCGGTGTCGACACCGTGGTCCTGGCCCCGCGGCTCCCCGGGACCGCCGCGTGGATGGAACGGTTCGCGGCTCCGGTGGTGGAGCGGCTGGCCGGGCTCGACTGAGCCGTTTCCGCGCACGAGAGAGGGGCCGGAGTGCGACTCCGGCCCCTTCACGGGATGCCCGCGGCTCAGGCGGCCGCGGTCTCGCCCACGTTGCCGTGCAGACGGGCGACGACCTCGGTCAGCTGGGCGGCGACCTCGTTGTCGTCCACCGGGTGGGTCTCGGCGAAGCGGGTCAGGGAGCCCGGGATGGACAGCTTGATGTCCTCGACCACCTTGCCGCCGGCGATGCCCACGGCCTTGCGGGCCTCGTCCTGCGCCCACACGCCGCCGTACTGGCCGAACGCGGTGCCGATGACGGCGACGGGCTTGCCACCGAAGGCGCCGGCGCCGTACGGGCGGGACAGCCAGTCGATGGCGTTCTTCAGGACGGCCGGGATGGTGCCGTTGTACTCGGGGGAGAACAGCAGGAAGGCGTCGGAGGCCTGAGCGGCCTCACGCAGCTTCGCGGCGGCGGCCGGGACGCTGCCCTCGACGTCGGTGTCCTCGTTGTAGAACGGGATCTCGGCCAGGCCTTCGTACAGCACGACCTCGGCGCCCTCGGGAGCGAGCTTGACGGCCGCCTCGGCGAGCTGGCGGTTGTGCGAGCCGGCGCGGAGGCTGCCGACGAGCGCGAGGATGCGAACAGACATGGGAACTCCAAGGGGGCTGAAACATCGCTGTTACGATCCGGACCGGGGTCCGTTTAAGTTTGTATCACTCTAAGCGGACCGCGGTCCAGTTTTGTTCCCGATGCTTTACGCTGGCTTCATGTCCGCCGCGCTGCCGCCCTTCCCGACGCCCGAGGAGCCCTTCGACACGCCTGAGTTGCTGCAGGTCGCACCCTCCGCCGAGGAGCCGTGCCTGCGAGCCGACGCGGCCCGCAACCGGGCCGCGCTGCTCGAGGCCGCCGCCCGGCTGATCGCCGAGCACGGCGTGGCCGGGGTCACCATGGAGGCCGTGGCCGCGGCGGCCAAGGTGGGCAAGGGCACGGTCTTCCGCCGCTTCGGCGACCGCACCGGGCTGCTGATGGCCCTGCTCGACCACTCCGACCGGCAGCTCCAGGCCGACTTCATGGGCGGCCCCCCGCCGCTGGGCCCCGGGGCGCCGCCGCTGGACCGGCTGCGGGCGTTCGGCGTGGCGGTGCTGTACCGGTCGGCCGAGCGGCTCGAGCTCCTCCTGGCCGCCCAGCCGGAACCCACCCGCCGCTTCTCCCACCCGGCGTCGCGGGCCCTGCGCACACACGTCGCGATGCTGCTGCGGCAGATCGTGCCCGACGCCGACTGCGAGCTGCTGACCCACACGCTGCTGGCCTCGCTCGACCCGGCCCTGATCCACCACCAGACCCGGCAGTGCGGGATGCCCCTGGAGCGGCTGGAGGGCGGCTGGACCGACCTGGTCGCCCGGGTGACCCGCACGGAGCCGCTCCGCTGAGGGCGGTCAGCCGGCCGGTGTGGCCGTGAACATGTCGAGCAGACCCTGCGGGGCGTCGGCCCGGAACAGCAGGGCGGCACTGTCCGCGGAATCCTGCGCCGACACCTCGGCCCGCCGGAACATCCGCTCCTCGTAGGCCGCCAGCGCCGTCTCGGTGTCCCCGGGGTGCGCGGCCAGCGCGAGGCCCAGTTCGGCGCCGTCGATCAGTGCCAGATTGGCGCCCTCGCCCGCGAACGGCGACATCAGATGGGCCGCGTCCCCGAGCAGCGTGACCCCGGGGACCCGGTCCCAGCGGTGCCCAATCGGCAGGGCATGGATCCGCCGGGGCACCAACGGCCCGTCGGCGTCGGCGACCAGCGCCCGCAGGCTCTCTGCCCAGCCGTCGAACTCCTTCAGTACGGCCGCCTTCGCCGCGTCCGGGTCGCCGAAGTCGATGCCGTCCAGCCAGTCCTCCGGCGCCTCGACGGCCGCGTAGACATGCAGACTGCCGTCGCTCTCACGGTGCCCGAGAAAGCCCCGGCCCGCGCCCAGCGCGAACAGCATCCCGCCGCCGGCCACCCCTGCGCTCACGGGGTGCCGCAGGTCGGCCTCTTCCAGGTCCGCCTCGACGAACGACACGCCCGTGTACGCGGGTTGGGCCGGGGAGAGCAGCGGGCGGACCCGGGACCAGGCGCCGTCGGCGCCGACCAGCAGGTCCGTGGTGAACGCGGTGCCGTCGGCGAGCGTCACCGCGTGCCGGCCACCGCCCAGCGGGCGCGCCCCGCTGACCTTGGCACCCCAGCGGACCGTGTCCTCGGGCAGCGACCCGAGCAGCAGCGCGCGCAGCTCACCCCGGTCGATCTCGGGCCGCCCGCCGCTGCCGTCGTCACCCTCGGCCAGCCGGACCGTGCCGTACCGGTCCAGAACCCGCATGGCCTGACCCCCGGGATGGACACGCTCCAGAAACTCCTCGTACAGCCCGGCGGCCCGCAGCGCTTCCTGCCCGGAGTCGTCGTGAATGTCGAGCATGCCGCCCTGCATCCGGACACTCGGCGAGGCGTCCAGCTCGAACAGGGCGACCTCGACGCCGTGTACATGCAGCACCCGGGCCAGCACAAGCCCCCCGAGCCCCGCACCGACGACGGCTATGGGGTGGTGGGGGAGGGGAGAGGCGGCGTGCGAGGGGCTGGTCATGGTGGGCTCCTGGTGGGTGGGTCGGACGGGTGGGCTGTGGGGCCGACGGGGTGGCGGGGCGCCGGACACGAAAGCCGGCCACGCGGCGCACCGCCTGGACGGCGGGCCGAACGGCCCCCGGACCGGGTGGACCGGCCGGCGGCGGGTCGGCCGTCCGCCGTGCCGCACAGCCGCCGACCCGGCGGGTCGGCGTGGTGGTCCGGTGGTGGGTTGGTGTGGGGCTGTGCCGGCTCGTCGGCTGGGGTGGGTCGGTCGGGTGGTGGGCCGGACAGGCGCGGGATCGGCGGGTCGGCGGGTCGGCGTGGTGGGTTGGTGTGCGGGGCGGCGACTGCCCGTCGGACGGGGTGAGTCGGTCGTACCGTCGCCGGATCGCCGGATCGCCGGATCGCCGGATCGCCGGATCGCCGGATCGCCGGGTCGCCGGGTCGCCGGGTCGCCGGGACGGCTGGGTGGCTCGGTGGCGGTGTCGGTGTGCAAGGCCGCGACAGTCCGCCCGCCCACCGGACGGTGCGGGTCGGTTGGGTGGTGGGTCGTACAGTCGCGGGATCTGGGGGTCGCCGGGTCGGCGCGGCAGCCCGGCGTGTGGCAAGTCGCCTGGCGTGGGCCCGTGGACCCCCGGCCGTGTCAGTCCGGTACGGCGGTTCGCTCGATGCCGTTGAGCAGGGTCCGGAAGGCCCATGACAGGCGGGCCTCGGGGGTGCCGGAGAGCAGGGCGTCGGCGCTGGACGCGATGTGCGGGTGCGTGTCGGCGGGTGCTGCGCGCAGGGCGCGGGTGAGGGCCTGCCAGTCGCCCGGGGGCTCCTCCCCGGCGTGCTCGGCGGCGGTCGCGGTGGCGTGCTGGAGCAGCAGGTCGACGCCCCACGCCGCCTGTGCCCGCGGCACCCCGCCCTCGTGCAGCAGCCCCAGCAGGGTCTCGATGAGCCGCAGATAGTGCGGGCCGCCGGGCCACGAGGTCAGCGCCGAGCGGGCGAGGCTCGGGTGCTCCAGCAGCACCGCGGTGTACGCGGTCAGGACCTTCTCCAGCCGCTCCCGCCAGGTGCCCTCGGCCGGGGCGGGCCCGATCGTGCCGAGCAGCTCGTCCAGGACGGCCGCGTGCAGCTCGTCGGTGTTGCGGACGTACACGTACAGCGAGGCCGGGCCGGTGTCGAGCTCCTGCGCGAGGCGTCGCATGGTCACCTTGCGCAGCCCTTCCGTCCGCAGGATCGCGACGGCGGTGGCGACGATGCCCTCCCGGGTGAGGGCCGCCTTGGCGGGGCGCTCGCGGCGGGAGCGGGGGGAACCGGGGGAATCAGGGGAATCGGCGGTCATGGGTCCATCGTAACGAACATGTTCGCTGCGAACAAGTTCGTTACGAACGTGTTCGCCCGTCCGTGCGTCGGCGAACCACTTTTCGTCGAACGGTGAACCACATCGCCCCGCCCGCTCCGGCCCCCACCCCCTCTGCCAAGATGCGGTCTGTCATGGTGCAGATACCGAACACGCCCACGAGCGCCGACGTCGCCCGCCTGGCCGGCGTCTCGCGCGCGACCGTGTCCTACGTCCTCAACAACACCAGCGCCGTCCGGATCAGCGAACCGACGCGCCGACGCGTCCACGAGGCCGCGCGGGAACTGGGGTACGTGCCCCACGCCGCCGCCCGCAGCCTGCGTGCCGGACACAGCCGTATGGTCCTCATGCCCGCCGCCGCGGTCCCGGCGGGCCCCCTGTACAGCAGATTCCTCAACGAACTCCAGCAGGCGCTCGGCCGCCTCGACTACACCGTCGTGCAGTACGGCACGGTCGGCCTGCAGGGCGACGAAGCCGCCCGCGCCTGGGCCGAGTTGCGGCCGGTCGCCGTCCTGGTGCCCGGCGTCGAACTGGGACCGCAGGGCGTGGCGGTGCTCAAGCGCTCCGGCGCCCGGGCCGTGGTCACCCTCGGCCCCGTGCGCGTCGACGGCGCGCACGCCCTGCTGATGGACCACGACGCGGTCGGCCACTGCGCGGGCGCCCACCTCTACGCCGAGGGCAGACGCCGGATCGGTGTCGTGGTGCCCGAGGAGCCCGGTCTGGAGGTCTATTCCCAGCCCCGGCTCGCCGGTGTGCGCGAGGCCCTGCGCGGCAGCGCGGACGCGGCCGTCACCGAGCTGCCGCTCGCCTACACGGAGCAGGCAGCCGCTCAACTTGCCGCTCGCTGGCGGGAGTTGGATCTGGACGCGGTGTTCGCCTACAACGACGAGTACGCGATGCTGCTGATGCGCGCCCTGCAGGACGAGGGCCTGCGCGTCCCCGAGGACGTGGCCGTGATCGGCGCCGACGACCTGATGCTGGGCCGGCTGCTGCGCCCCCGGCTCAGCACGGTCCGCATCGAACTGCCCTCGGGCCGCGACCTCGCCGAACTGGTCGACCGCGCGGTGCGCGACCCGGGAAGCGAGCCGGAGGTGCACCAGGTGCTGGGGGCCTCGGTGATCCGGCGCGAGTCCAGCTGACCGGCGCCGCCGAGGCCCCCGTTCGGCGTGTGCGTTACTGCGCGCCGCCCTGCTCGACGGCGACGCTCTTGCGGACCTCGTCCATGTCCAGCTTCCGGGCCTGCCCGATGATGTCCGTCAGCGCGGGCTCGGGCAGGGCACCCGGCTGGGCGTACACGGCGATCTTGTCGCGCACGATCATGAGCGTCGGGATCGACTGGATGTTGAACGCCGCCGCCAGCTCCGGCTGGGCCTCGGTGTCCACCTTGCCGAAGACCAGGTCGGGGTTGTCCTGCGCGGCCTTCTCGTAGACCGGCGCGAACTGCCGGCACGGCCCGCACCAGGACGCCCAGAAGTCGATGAGAACGAACTCGTTCTCGGTGACCGTCTGGTCGAAGTTGTCCTTGGTCAGCTCCACGGTGCTGCTCATGGTGTGAATCCCTACTTCCCGGTGTGGGGTTGTGCCGTCGGCGGAAACACGGCCGTCAGGCCGCCTATTCCACAGGTGCACGCCTGTGTCCCGCGCGCGTACCCGTGTGGCCGCCGCGCACACCACCCACCAGACTGACCCCATGACGGAAACGGAATCCATCGCGTACGACGTCGTGGTGCTCGGGGCCGGGCCCGTGGGGGAGAACGTCGCCGACCGCACGCGCGCGGCCGGCCTCACCACCGCGGTCGTGGAGAGCGAGCTGGTCGGCGGCGAGTGCTCGTACTGGGCGTGCATGCCCAGCAAGGCCCTGCTGCGGCCGGTGATCGCCCAGGCGGACGCCCGCCGCCTGCCCGGCCTGGCCCAGGACGTGCAGGGCCCGCTCGGCACCCCGGCGGTCCTCGCCCGCCGGGACGAGTACACCTCCCACTGGAAGGACGACGGCCAGGTCGGCTGGCTCGACGGCATCGGCGCCGACCTCTTCCGCGGCCACGGGCGGCTCGCCGGCCCCCGTACGGTCACCGTGACCGCCCCCGACGGCACGGTCACCACCCTCACCGCCCGGCACGCCGTCGCCGTCTCCACCGGCACCCGCGCCCAACTCCCCGACCTGCCCGGACTCGCCGAGGTGAAGCCGTGGACCAGCCGTGAGGCGACGAGCGCCGAGGCGGCCCCCGCCCGGCTGATCGTCGTGGGCGGCGGTGTCGTCGCCACCGAGATGGCCACCGCCTGGCAGGCCCTCGGCTCCCGGGTCACCCTGCTGGTGCGCGGCAAGGGGCTGCTGAACCGGATGGAGCCGTTCGCCGGGGAACTGGTCGCCGAGGCGCTCACCGAGGCGGGCGTCGACGTCCGCACCGGCACCTCCGTCGCCTCGGTCACCCGCGAGAACGGCACCGTCGTCGCCGTCACCGCCGCGGGCGACCGGCTGGAGGCCGACGAGATCCTCTTCGCCACCGGGCGCGTCCCGCACACCGACGACATCGGCCTCGACACCGTCGGTCTGGAGCCCGGCTCCTGGCTGGACGTCGACGACAGCCTGCGCGTCACCGGCACCGACTGGCTGTACGGCGTCGGCGACGTCAACCACCGCGCCCTCCTCACCCACCAGGGCAAGTACCAGGCCCGTATCGCCGGCGCCGCCATCGCCGCCCGCGCGGTCGGCGGCACCCCGCTGGAGGAGCCCTGGGGTGCGCACGCCGCCACCGCCGACCATCACGCCGTACCCCAGGTCGTCTTCACCGAACCGGAGGCGGCCGCGGTCGGTCTCTCCCTCGCCGAGGCGGAACAGGCGGGCCACCGGGTGCGCGCCGTCGACGTCGAGTTCTCCTCGGTCGCCGGGGCGGGACTGTACGGCGACGGCTACAAGGGCCGCGCCCGGATGGTCGTGGACCTGGAGGACGAGATCCTGCGCGGCGTCACCTTCGTCGGCCCCGGCGTCGGCGAACTCATCCACTCCGCGACGATCGCCGTCGCCGGCCGCGTCCCGGTCGGCCGGCTGTGGCACGCGGTGCCGTCGTACCCGACGCTGAGCGAGGTGTGGCTGCGGCTGCTGGAGGCCTACCGCGACAACTGACCGCTGGATTACGGCAGTTCGAAGCCGAGGGCCGTGCCGGCCGCGTCCGGCGTCGGCTGGGCCCACAGGGCCGCCACGGCCTCGTTGGTGGACAGCGACCTCAGTTCGGCGCGGTCCAGGTAGAGCGTGCCGTCGAGGTGGTCCGTCTCGTGCTGGACGATGCGGGCGGGCCACCCCCTGACCACCTCGTCCAGCTCGCGGCCCTGCTCGTCCTGGCCGCGCAGCCGTACCTCGGCGTGCCGGGCCACCACCGCCTGCCAGCCCGGCACGCTCAGGCAGCCCTCGAAGAACGCGGCCCGCGCACTGCCGACCGGCTCGTACACCGGGTTGACCAGGACCCGGAAGGGCTGCGGCACCCGGCCCCGGGCCACGGCGACCTCCTCGGGCACCGGCGCCGGGTCCTCGAGGACCGCGATCCGCAGCGGCACGCCGACCTGCGGCGCGGCGAGGCCCACGCCGGGCGCGGCGTGCATGGTGACGCGCAGGGCCTCGACGAAGCGGGCCAGCAGGGCGGGGCCGAGCTGGCCGTCGTACGGCTCGGTGACGCGCCGCAGCACGGGCTGTCCGGCGGCGACGATGGGCAACGGGCCGCCGGCGGCGAGGAGTTCCTCGACCCGCTCGGCGAGCGGCGCGTGATCAGGGGAGGGTGCCATCGCGCCAGGATGCCATGCCCTCCCGCCGCCCCCGCCGTATGTCCGTATACCGCGGGCCCGGTCCCCGTACGGGAACCGGGCCCGCGGCGCGCTGTTCACTCCTGCGGGAAGTCACCCGCGAGCGCCGAGGCGATGCGCAGGTGCCGCTCGGCCTCCTCGTGCCGGGCCTGCCGTTCCAGAGTGCGGCCCAGCAGCAGCCGGGCGTAGTGCTCCACCGGGTCATGCTCGACGATGACCCGCAACTCGGCCTCGGCACGGCTCAGTTGGGCCGAGTGGTAGTAGGCGCGGGCCAGCAGCAGCCGGGGTCCGGTCTGCTCCGGCACCTCCTCGACCAGCCCGGTCAGCACCCGTGCCGCGCCCGCGTAGTCCTTGGCGCCGAAGAACCGCTGCGCGCGCTCCCAGCGCTCGGCGGGCGTGCCGTGGTCGTAGTACGTCGTCTCCACTCGCGTCTCCACTGTGACCTCCTTCGACGGCCTCAACGGAACGCGGTTGTTCAATATTCCACTAACTGTTCTGCGTGCTCAGCGCGGCCAGCTCCGCGTTGGCCCGCTCCGTGATCAGGGCGAGCACGCGGCCGGCCACGGCCCGGTCCTCCTCGGAGATGCCCGCGTAGATCCGGGCGGAGATCGGGGCGGTCGCGGCGGAGGTCGTGGCGTACAGCTCCCGTCCGGCGGCCGTGACCCGTACGAGGGACGGCTCCTCGACGGAGATCAGGCCGACGGCCGCCAGTGTGTCGATCGTGCGCTGTGCGTCGGCCTCGGCGACCTTCACCGTGTCGACGACCTCGGCGGCGAGGCCGGCCCGCTCGACCGGGCCGTCGGCCACGACCGTGAGCCGGAGGGTGACGGACTGGAGGAAGTCGATCCCGTGCGGGGCGAGGGCGCGCTCCAGGACGGCGCGCGAGGCGTAGTGGGCGAGGCCGATGACGCGGGGGCCGACGAGGGGTGTTGTGGTGGTGGTCATGACTGCTCCGTCTCGTGATCGGTGGTGCCGAACGGGTCAAGCGGTGCGTCGAGCAGGGTCCTGAGGTCGCGGCTGAACTCCCGTGTGCGCGGGCTGTCGAGTCCGCCGAGCGGCGCCAGCAGCTGCCGCAGCAGCCCCTGGACGACGTCGATCGCCTTCCCGGTGACCTCGCGCCCCTGCTCGGTGAGCGCGAGCCGGACGGCACGCGGGTCGTCCGGGTCCCGGGTGCGGTCGAGCAGGCCGGCCGACTCCAGGCCGCGGGCCAGCTTGGATACGTAGAGCGCCTCCAGCCCGGTGCGATCGGCGAGCTGGCGCTGGCTGGGCCGCAGGCCGGAGCGCCGCATGCCGTACAGCGAGGCCATCAGCGAGTACTGCGCGTGCGTCAGCCCCAGCGGGGCCACCGCACGGTCCACCGCGACGCGCCACTTCATCGACAGCCGCCACACCAGGAAACCGGGCGTGGCTCCTTCGGAACCATTGCTCATGAGAAATACGGTACATGGCTACTATGTACATGGCTACTATGTTTGGAGGCGTCCGCAGACCGGAGTGAGGCGGTCCGGAGAGTTAGGGTCGCCGGTATGACCGATGACTCCTTGCGCTCCGTCACCGTGGAGCGCACCAGTACCGGCCACTACGTGGCGACGAACGCACGCGGCGGCACGATCTCCTTCGGCACCGGAGCCGAAGGAGACACCGAGTTCACCCCGGTCGAGCTGCTGCTCGCGGCGCTCGGGGGCTGCACGGCGGTGGACGTGGACCTCGCGACCAGCCGGCACGCGGAGCCCAGCGCCTTCACCGTCGCCGTGCGGGGCACCAGGACGGACGACGAACTCGGCAACCGCCTCACCGGCCTCGCGGTGACCTTCCACGTCACGTTCCCCGACGGCGAGGGCGCCGAACGGGCCCGCGCGATCCTGCCCCGCGCGGTGAAGACCTCCCACGACCGCCTGTGCACGGTCAGCCGCACGGTGGAGACGGGAACACCGGTGACGGCGACGGTCGCGGACGCCTGACCCGAGGACTCGGAATGTAACAGCGCGCACGTCTCGCTCATCCGAAATGCCGCCCTGCTCCGGACCGTTTGCTGCGGCAGTATGTCGGGCTCATGGCAGGAGCGGCCCGGGCCTGGCGTTCTCCGCAAGGTACGAACCAAGCTGACGATCACACCTTGGGGAGGTACCGCGGATGGTGCGCTACGTGATGCGCAAAGCGGCCGGCTGGCTGCTGATGATCGTGATTGCGACCAACGCGACGTACTTCCTGGCCAGTTGGTTCCTCGACCCGCGGTCGAACTTCAAGGAGCTGCGGCCCGTCCGTAGCGAGGCCCAGATCGACCGGGCCCTCGCGCCGTACAACCTGGACCCGCGGGTGCCGCTGGCGCGGCGCTGGTGGGACTGGCTCGGTTCGGTGGTCCGCCACTTCGACTGGGGCAGATCTCCCACCGGTGTCTCCGTCAACGGCGAGGTGGGCTACCGGGCGCTCGTCAGCGCCGAGTTGGTCGTCGTCGCGACGGTCCTGTCCGTCGTGGTGGGCGTCGCGCTCGGCGTGTACGCCGCGGCCCGGCAGTACGGCTGGGCCGACCGGATCTCGCAGGCCGTGTCCATCCTGGTGTTCAACGTACCGACGTCCGTCGCCGCGCTCGCCGTCGTCTTCGTCGCCATCTGGCTGAACCAGCACGCCGGGCTGCACTTCCTCTACGTCGCCGGGGAGAACTCACCCGACGTCCAGGGACTGCTCCCGACGATCGGCGACCGCCTCCTGCATCTGATCCTGCCGACCCTGACACTGACCCTGATGGGGTACGTCGGCTACCACCTGACACAGCGTTCGCTGCTGCTCGACACGATCAACGCCGACTTCGTCCGCACCGCTCAGGCCACCGGACTCACCCGGAGCCAGGCGATCCGCCGGCACGCGCTGCGGGCCGCGCTCATCCCGACGGCCGCCTCCGTGGCGTTCGGCATCCCGGCCGTCTTCACCGGCGCCGTCATCACCGAGACGGTCTTCGGCTGGAACGGCATGGGCCGTTACCTCATCCAGACCATCAGCAAGAACGACGTGCACGGCACGGTCGCCACGGCCGCCTTCGCAGCGGCCCTGACCGCGATCGGCGCGATCCTCGCGGACATCGCCACCGTCCTCCTCGACCCGAGGGTGCGGGTGAGCTGACATGGCCACCGACACGACACCCGACGCCCTGTCCCGTACGGCGGCACGGCCCGCGCCGCAGCGCACCGGCCTCGGCCGGCTCTATCTGCGGCGCTTCCTGCGCAACCGCCTCGCCGTCGCCGGGGTGGTGATCTTCGTGCTGCTGGTGCTGTTCGCCGCCTTCGGCGGCGAGTTCACCTCCTACGCCTACACCGACGCCGACTTCACCGCCCTCACCCAGCCGCCGAGCGCCCTGCACTGGTTCGGCACCAACCAGGGCGGCAACGACATCTACGCCTGTGCCGTGCACGGACTCCAGCGCTCACTGGTGATCGCGGTGAGCGTGGCCGTGCTGACGATCGTCGTCGCCGCGGTCGTCGGCGCCGGCGCCGCGTACTTCGGCGGCCGGGTCGAGCGGATGACCCTCGCCGTCATCCACTTCCTGCTGATCGTCCCGTCGTTCCTCATCCTCGCCCTGGTCTCCCACCGGCTGGCCGGCGACTGGCGCGTCCTCATCGTCGTACTGACCGTGTTCGGCTGGATGTCCACGGCGCGGGTGATCTGGTCCGTGTCGACCTCCCTGCGTGAACGGGACTACGTGACGGCCGCGGAGTTCATGGGCGTCGGTCCGCTGCGCATCATCCTGCGCCACATCATCCCCAACCTGGGCTCCCTGCTGATCGTCAACCTGACGCTCGGGGTCGTCGCGACCGTGCTCAGCGAAACCGCCCTGTCGTTCCTCGGGTTCGGCGTCCAGACCCCGGACGTCTCCCTCGGCACGATGCTCGCGGACGGGGCGGGCACCGTCACCAGCGCCCCCTGGCTCTTCGCCTTCCCGGCGGGACTGGTCGTCCTGCTCACCGTGTCGATGACCCTCATCGGCGACGGACTGCGCGACGCCCTCGACCCCACTTCGGTGACCGGCGCGGCAGGAGGCCGACGATGACCCTCGCGACCCCCGTGCCGAATCCCGCGTCCCTCACCGCGGCCGCCCCCGTGCTCTCCGTGCGCGACCTGCGGATCTCCTTCCCCTCCGAGGCCGGCACCGTCGAGGCGGTGCGCGGCGTCGGCTTCGACCTGCTGCCCGGCCGGACCCTGTGCATCGTCGGCGAGTCCGGCTCGGGCAAGTCGGCCACCGCGCTGGGCATCATGGGCCTGCTGCCGCCCTCCGCCGACCTCAGCGGCCACGTACTGCTCGGCGGACGGGACTTGGTCGGCCTCGGCGACCAGGAGCTGTCGCGCGTCCGTGGCAGGTCCATCGGCATGGTCTTCCAGGACCCCCTGTCCGCGCTCACCCCGATCTTCTCCGTGGGCCGGCTGCTGTCCGACGCCCTGCGCGTCCACCAGGACCTGACGAAACGGGCCGCCTGGGAGCAGGCCGTCGAACTCCTCGACCTCGTCGGCATCCCCGACCCGCGCGGCCGCGCCGCCGCCTTCCCGCACGAGTTCTCCGGTGGCATGTGCCAGCGCGTGGTCATCGCCCTGGCGATCGCCAACCGGCCGTCCGTGCTCGTGGCCGACGAGCCCACCACCGCGCTCGACGTCACCGTGCAGGCGCAGATCCTCGACGTCCTGCGCCGGGCGCAGCGGGAGACCGGTGCCGGCCTCGTCCTGATCACCCATGACCTCGGGGTCGTCGCGGGCCACGCCGACGACGTCGCCGTCATGTACGCCGGCCGGTTCGTGGAGCGCGCGGGCGTGGCGGAACTGTTCCGCCGGCCGACGATGCCGTACACCGCACGGCTGCTCGCCGCCGTGCCGACCGTGGACGGCGGGGCCCGCCGTCCCCTGGTCCCGATCGGCGGGGAACCGCCCGCCCTGGTCGGCCTGCCGGCCGGCTGTCCCTTCGCGCCCCGCTGTGCCGTCGCCCTCGACGCGTGCCGCACCGGTGAACCCGGGCTGCGCCATGTCACCGGGCACGGGCACGTGGCCTGCCTGCGCGCCGAGGAGATCGCCGACGGATCCCTCGACCCCACCGGCGGCGCCGCGCCCGTCGAGGAACAGGCGCCCTCCGGCCGAACCGAGGCCGGTGAGGTGATCCTGCGTGTCGAGGACCTCGTCAAGACCTTCCCGGTGACCAAGGGAGCCCTCCTCAAGCGCCGGATCGGCACGCTGCACGCCGTCAACGGGGTCAGCTTCGAGCTGCGCGCCGGGCAGACCCTGGGCCTGGTGGGCGAGTCCGGCAGCGGCAAGACCACGACGCTGATGGAGATCCTCCGGCTCAGACAGCCCGAGGGCGGCCGGATCGAGATCGCCGGGACCGACGTCGGCACCCTCGCCTCCCGTGCGCGGGCACGCGCGGTACGCCAGGACGTCCAGATCGTCATGCAGGACCCGCTGGGCGCCCTGGACCCGCGCATGCCCGTCTTCCAGCTGCTGGCCGAACCCCTGCGGGCCGCGGGCCGCGACCGCGAGGCGATCCGCTCCCGGGTGCGCGAACTGCTGGCCCTGGTCGGCCTGGACGACACGGTGAGCGACCGCTTCCCGGCCGCCCTCTCCGGCGGCCAGCGCCAACGGATCGGCATCGCCCGCGCGTTGGCGACGGAGCCGAGACTGCTCGCCCTGGACGAGCCGCTCTCCGCCCTGGATGTGTCCGTGCAGGCCGGCGTCATCAACCTGCTCGCCCGGCTCAAGCGGGAACTCGGGCTCGCCTACCTCGTGGTCGCGCACGACCTGGCCGTGGTCCGGTACATCTCCGACCGCATCGCGGTGATGTACCTCGGCCACGTCGTCGAGACCGGCGAGACCGAGACGATCTTCTCCGACCCCAAGCACCCCTACACCCGCGCACTGCTGTCGGCGGTCCCGGTGCCCGATCCGGCGCGGGAGCGCACCCGTGAACGCCTCGTGCTGGACGGCGAGCAGCCGAGCGCCGCACGCCTTCCGCAAGGGTGCGTCTTCGTGGACCGCTGCCCGCTGTACCGCCTCGCCGACGAGACCGTACGGCAGCGCTGTCGTACGGAGCGTCCCGTGCCGGCTCCCGTGGCCGGGCAGCCCGGCCACGAGTACGCCTGTCACGGCGTCTGAGCACCCACCCCACCACCCGTCCACCCAGAAGGAACGATCCGTCATGCGCGCAAGACTGGCCCTGCCCGTCGCTCTCCTGGCCGCGATCTCCGTCACCGCCACCGCGTGCCAGTCCTCGTCCGGCACGAACTCCACGGCCTCGGACGCGAAGGGCACCCCGTCCGCCGCGTCGGGCGCGGCCGACTACAACCCCACGCCCTACGACCGGATCAAGGACGGCGGCACCTATACGACGGCCGGGACCTTCGACGACCAGGGCAACCCGTTCAACGTCAATGCCACGCTGACCGCGTCCCGGGTGTGGGCCTGGTACAACGCCGACGCGATCACCTACTCGCCGACCGGCGACGTGCAGTACAACCCGGACTACTACAGCGACGTGAAGGTGTCCGTCGAGGGCGGCAACCAGAAGGTCACGCTGACGATCAACCCCAAGGCGGTCTTCAACGACGGCACCCCGATCGACTGGACCGCGATCAAGGCGACCTGGCAGGCGAACAACGGCTCGAACAAGGCCTACGCCGCCTCGTCCACGGACGGCTACGACCAGATCACCTCCGTCGAGAAGGGCCGTGACGCCAAGCAGGCCGTGATCAGCTTCAAGGGCGTCAACGCCTCCTGGTCCGCCCTGTTCACCACCTTCCTGCACCCCAAGGCGGCCACGGTCGACAATTTCGACAAGGCGTACGTCAAGAAGGCCCACCCGGAGTGGGGCGCGGGGCCGTACACGGTCGGCTCGTGGGACACCCACTCGGGGAACATCACCTTCGTCCGCAACCCGAAGTGGTGGGGCCGCAAGGGAAAGCTCGACAAGCGCGTCTACGTCAACCTGGAATCCACCGCGGCGGTCAACGCGTTCAGGAACGGCCAGCTCGACTACGTCTCCGCCGTCGACGCCGAGAGCCTCAAGCAGGTCAAGGGCCTCAAGGGCACGGAGATCCGCAGCGGCGGCAGCCCCTTCGAGTACGCGCTCTACTTCAACACCAAGTCCCCCGTCCTCGGGGACAAAGCCGTACGCAGGGCCATCGAGGAGACCGTCGACCGGACCCAGATCGCCAGAATCCAGTTCCAGGGCCTCGACTACAAGGAGCCGCTGCCCGGTTCGGCCATGCTGTACAGCTTCCAGAAGGGGTACGCGGACAACGTCTCGGCCGTCCTGAAGTACGCGCCGGACGCGGCCGGGAAGGAACTCGACGCGGCGGGCTGGAAGACGGGGAGCGACGGCATCCGGGCCAAGGACGGAAAGAAGCTGGAGGTCGGCTACACCCTGCTCGGCGACGACCCCCTGGGCAAGGCCACCGCGGGCGCCTTCGCCGCGATGCTGAAGCGGGCCGGCATCCGCCTGGTCATCCACAAGGCCGACGACGCGGACTTCTCGAGCATCCTCAGCGAGCGCAAGTTCGACCTGTTCGTCTCCGGAAACCGTTCCATGGACCCGTTCGGCGCCCGCTACCTGTGCGACTTCTACTGCTCGGACCGCGCCTCCAACATCACCGGCTCCGGTACGCCCGCGCTGGACAAGGAGATCCGCGCGACCGCCGACATCGCCGACCTCGACCGGCAGATCGCGGCGGTCAACAAGGTCGAGCGCACGGCGCTCCAGGAGTACGCCTTCCTCCCGCTGTACAGCGGCCCCTCCACCTACGCCGTGAAGAAGGGCCTCGCCAACGTCGGCGCGACCATCTTCTACACCCCGCTCCCGGAGACGGTCGGCTGGCAGAAGTGACCCTACGGCGTCACGGCGGGCCCGAGGCGGCGGGCCGGGCCCAGCCCAGGGACCGTTCGACGGCCCGCTGCCAGTTGTCGTACTCCGCGTCCCGCAGCTCGGGGTCCATGTCGGGCAGCCACTGCCCGGCCCGGTGCCAGTTGCGGCGCAGTACCTCCAGGTCCGGCCAGTAGCCGGCGGCGAGCCCGGCCGCGTAGGCGGCGCCGAGGGAGACCGTCTCGGCGACCATGGGCCGCACCACGGGCACGTCGAGCACGTCGGCCACGAACTGCATGAGCAGGTTGTCCGCGGTCATGCCCCCGTCCACCTTGAGCTGCTGGAGGGAGACCGGGAAATCGGCGTTCATGGCGTCGACGACCTCCCGTGTCTGCCATCCGGTGGCCTCCAGGACCGCACGCGCCAGGTGTCCCTTGGTGATGTACGAGGTGAGGCCGACGATGACCCCGCGTGCGTCGCTGCGCCAGCGAGGCGCGAACAGACCCGAGAAGGCGGGGACGATGTAGCAGCCGCCGTTGTCCTCGACCGTCCGGGCGAGGGTCTCGATCTCCGGGGCGCTGCTGATCAGGCCCAGGCGGTCCCGGAACCACTGGACGAGTGCGCCGGTGACGGCGATCGACCCCTCCAGGGCGTAGGCCGGCTGCTGGTCCCCGATCTTGTAGGCGACGGTGGTGAGGAGCCCGTGCCGGGACCGCACGATGTCCTTGCCGGTGTTGAGCAGCAGGAAGCTGCCCGTTCCGTAGGTGCACTTCGCCTCGCCGGGGGAGAAGCAGGTCTGGCCGAAGAGCGCGGCCTGCTGGTCGCCGAGCGCGGCCGTGATGGCGACGCCCGGCAGCAGCGAGCGGGCGTCGCCGTACGTCTCGGCGGAGGACCGGATCTCGGGCAGCATCGAGCGGGGCACCCCGAAGAAGTCCAGCAGCTCGTCGTCCCAGGTGAGCGTGCGGATGTTCATGAGCATGGTGCGGCTGGCGTTGGTGACGTCGGTGATGTGCAGACCGCCTTCGGGGCCTCCGGTGAGGTTCCAGATCAGCCAGCTCTCCATGGTGCCGAACAGCACCTCGCCGTCGTCGGCGCGCTGCTGGAGCCCCTTGACGTGGTCGAACAGCCAGCGGATCCGCAGCGCCGAGAAGTAGGTCGAGGGCGGCAGACAGCACCGTTGCAGGAAGAACTCCTCGCCGGGGTGCCGGCCGAGTTCCTCGACGAGCGGCGCCGTGCGGGTGTCCTGCCACACGATCGCCCGCCCGAGGGGGGTGCCGGTCCGCCGGTCCCACAGCACGGTCGTCTCGCGCTGGTTGGCCAGCCCCATGGCGATGACCTGTCCTGTGTCGACAGCGGCGACGGACAGGGCCTCGGGCACGACGCGCCGGAGGTTCTGCCAGATCTCGACGGCGTCGTGCTCGACCCAGCCGGGCTCGGGGAAGTGCTGCTGATGCTCCTTCTGCGCCACCGAGACCAGACGCCCGCGGTGATCGAACAGAATGCACCGGGTCGAGTTGGTGCCCTGATCGATGGACATTACAAACCGTTCGGCCATGATCGGGTCTGCCTTCCGACGCGTCGAGGGGCGGCCTGCTCTGCCTACCAGCGGGCGGCCCCCAGGTCCCTGGAGATCGCCCGCGCGGCCTCGCGGATCAGGGTGATCAGAGTGGGGCGGGGGCGGCCCTGGCTGTCGCAGATCCGCTCGACCGGCCCGGACAGCCCGATGGCGCCGACGACGAGGCCGCCGTGCCCTCGGATCGGCGCGGCGAGCCCGGCCTCGCCCATGCTCATCTCCTGGATCTCGGCGGCCCAGCCGAGTTCCCGCACCTCGGCGAGCGCCCGGGCGAGCTGCTCGCGATCGACCAGGGTGTGCCGGGTGTACGCCTCCAGCCCCGGCTGTTTGGCGGGCTCGGTCGTCGCGGTTCCGTAGGCGAGCAGTACCTTGCCCAGCGAGGAGGCGTGCAGGGGCAGCAGTGAGCCCACGTCCAGGGTCTGGAAGGTGTCGTCCGGCCGGAACACGTGGTGGACGACGAGCACGCTGCCCTCCAGGGGGGTTCCCAGGCGGACCGCCTCTCCGCTGCGGGCGGCGAGGGCATCGGCCCAGTTCAGGGAGCGCGAGCGCAGCTCGTTGACGTCCAGGTAGCTGGTGCCGAGGTGCAGCAGGGCGGCTCCGAGCTGGTACTTCCCGGTCGCCGTGTCCTGCTCCACGAAGTCCACGTGCTGGAGCGTGCGCAGAATGCCGTGGGCGGTCCCCTTGGCCAGCCCCAGCGAGGCAGCGACCTCGCCGAGCCCGAGGCGACGGGGCCCGCCGGCGAGCAGACGCAGAATCGCCGCCGCCCGTTCGATCGACTGGACCGGTCCGGCCATGAAGCGAGCCTATTACCGCCAGGGACGCTTCGCCGTACGGAAGGGCGGTCCCTGCGGTGCCGCCGGGAGCTCCGCGTTCGGTAATGCCGACCCACATTCATTGACCCGCCCGGACAGTCTCCGTAGCTTTTTGCGCAACCGGTATGCGCTTCAGGCATGGGCGCCGTACCCGGCCGTACACATCACCGGGAGAGACCATGGCGGCACAGCTCAACACGCTGCTTCGGGCGGCATACGAACACGTGTGTCCGGTACCGCCCGTCGCCGGCGCCGTCTCGGCCGTACGCCGAAGCGTGGCGGCGGTCCTCGCCGAATGGAGTGTGGCTCCGGCGATCGTCGAGGACGCGCTCCTCGTGGTGTCCGAGCTGGTCACCAACGCGATCCTGCACGCCTGCCCCCCGGCCGTACTGCGGCTGTCCTGGGTGCCCGGTGACGGTGCCCGCATCGAGGTGACCGACGCGGGGCCCGCGCTCTCGGCGGGCCGGTCCCTTGCCGGGACCGACCCGGACGAGCACGGCCGGGGCGAGACGATCGTCCACGCCCTGGCCACGCGTCATGGCATACGCGTCCACCCCGGCGGGGTCACTCGCTGGGCCGAACTCGCAGCCTGCTAGAGCGCGACCTCGGTACGGGGCAGCGCGGGGACCTGTCCGTCCGCCGTCCGCTTGCGGAGCAGCAGCAGGGCGGCGTCGTCGTGCAGCCGGCCCCCCACGTGCGCCAGCAGCTCGTCGTGGACCGCGCCGAGCGTGTGCGCCGGGTCGTCGGACACATGGCGGGCCACGCCCGCGGCCAGCGGATAGAACGCGCGGGCGTGATCGCGGGCCTCGGTGACCCCGTCGGTGTAGAGCAGCAGCTGGTCCCCCACGGCGAAGGGCAGATGCTGCAGGCGGGGGGCCTGCCCGGCGAGGGCGCGCAGCCCGAGGGGCGGGGCCGGATGAGTGGGCTCCACCGCCGTGACGTCGCCGGCGGCGGATATCAGCAGCGGCGGCGCGTGTCCGCAGTTCACGACCTCCAGATGCCCTGACCGGTGATGTCCGACGACCACCGCGGTGACGAAGTCGTCGGGGCCGAGGTTGCGGGCCAGGCTCCGCTCGATCCTGCCGACGACGGAGAGCAGGTCGGGCTCGTCATAGGCGGCCTCGCGGAAGACTCCGAGCACGAGGGAGGCGGACTGCACGGCCGGCAGCCCCTTGCCGCGCACATCTCCGACGATCAGCCTGACCCCGTGCGGGGTGGGCACCACGGCGTAGAGGTCCCCACCGATCCGGGCCTCGGCGGCCGCGGCGCTGTAGCGGACGGCCACCTGGAACGGGCCGACGGTCTCCGGGACGGGCTGGAGCAGCGCGTGCTGGGCGGCCTCGGCGACCGAGCGGACGGCCGCGAGCACCCGTTCACGACGGCCGCGTAGCGCGCTGGCCAGGCCGCTGGCCGCGGTGACGGCCAGGACGGAGGACAGTACGACCGCCAGCTCGCCGGCCGGAACCCCGTGCTCGAGGCCCAGCACCGCGCCCAGTGTCGTGGCGAGGAGTCCGGCGCCCAGCACACCGCGCGGCCCGTTGGTGGCGGCGGCCAGCGCGGGGCCGGCCGCCAGCAGCGGCAGCCAGATCCCCCCGGCGACGTCGACGAACACGACGACGGCGAGGACCAGAACGGGCAGCACGCGCATTCCGGGGACCAGGTGCCCGTCGGTGCACCGGCGGACCGCTCCCCAGGCACCGGCCGCACGGCTGCTGAACAGCCGTATCGGCGTGCGGTGGTCGGCATGGTGTCGGGCCTGGCTCATGTTTCGTCCGCTGTCCTCGCCTGCAGGGGGTGCGCACCCGGAATGTCCGTTTCAATAAGCAAACGGGCTGGGCGTGGGCCGCCACAAGGAGCGGATTTTCAGATAGTGAGCGAGAGACTCCTGGTCACCCGGCTCGCGATCGGGAGCAGGCGGGCCCGGATCTCCTGCAGCTGGGCCTGCCGTTCCACCGGCAGCGAGACACCGAGCGAGCCGAGGGTGTCTCCGCTGTACACGGGCACGGCGACACACACCGTGCCGAGCGCGTACTCCTCCAGATCCGTGACCGCCGGCGCCAGGGAGGACGACTCGATCCTGCGCAGCAGCTCCGGAACACTGGTGATCGTCCGTGGCGTGAGATCGGGAAGGTGGTGCCGGGACAGATAGTCCAGGCGGGCGTCCTCGTCCAGCTCACGCAGCACGGACTTGCCCAGGGCGGTGGCATGGCCGGCATCCTCGAACCCCACCCACAGATCCACCCGCGGGGTACGGGGGCTGTCGACGATCTCGGCGACCCGGATCTCGCCGTCCTCGTAGAACGTGAGGTAGGTGGCGGTGGACAGCTCGTCCCGCAGGGCGGCCAGCGCCGGGCGGACGCGGCTGAGCCGGGTCTGCGCGTGGCCCGCCGAGTGCAGGGACATCAGTTTGTCGCCGAGGACGAAGCCGCCGTCGGGCAGTTTCCGCACGTAGCCGTCGTACACCAGGGTGCGCAGCAGGTGATAGGCGGTGGCCAGAGGCAGCTCGGTCTCGCGTGCCAGCTGTTTCGCCGGCGCGCCGTTCTCGTGCGTGCTCACCGCCTCCAGCAACCGGAAGGCCCGCTGCACGGACGTGATGAGCGTGGGGCCGTCCTGAACACCCATAGGACCAGACTGCGCTGGGCGCCTGGCTCGGGCAAGGCAGCCATCACGGTGCGATGCCGACGAGGACCGAGCGCGCGGGGTTTCCGCAGGTCAAGGCGCCGTTCCGTGCGGTGATCCGGGGTTCTTCCCAGGTCAGGGGCAGCCGCTGATCCCCGAGTGAACCGGGCGGGGCGCGCGTGCCCTCGCCCGGCCGTACGCGATTCCAGCTCGGGAAACGCCGGCTCAGCGCACTCGACCCCGTGGCTTGAGCGGCACGGGCGGCAGCTCCGGCGCAGGCAGCGGATCCCCGTCGTAACCCTTCACCTCCCCGAACCTCGACCCGCTCGTCCAGTCCTGGCGGGCCTGCTCGATCTCGGTCTGGGTGCGGGCGACGAAATTCCACCACATGATCAGCTCCTCGGCGAACGGCTCGCCGCCCAGCAGCATGATCCCGGCGTCCGACTCGGCGCGCAGCGGCAGTTCGGTGCGCCCGCAGCCGAGGTAGAGCATGGAGCCCGGCAGTACCGGCACGCCGTCCACGTGCACCTCGCCGGACATGGCCAGCACGCCGTACTCGAAGTCGGGCTCCAGGGGCAGCCGGACGTCGGCGCCCCGGGTGAGGGTGAGGTCCGCGCCCACGATCGGGGTGTACGTCGTACCGGGGGAGACGGAGCCGTCGAGGTCGCCGAGGATCACCGTGGCGGTCAGGCCCGGCGCGGTGACCGTGGGCAGGTCCGGGTGGTGCTCGAACGCCGGGTCGGTGTGGCGGTGTTCGTCCGGCAGCGCGACCCACAGCTGGGCCCCGTGCAGAAAGCGGGCATGCGGGCGGGGGCTCTCCTCGGAGTGGCTGATCGCGCGGCCCGAGGTCATCAGGCCCAGCTGCTTGGGCCGGATCGTCTGCAGGCTGCCCGTCGAGTCGCGGTGCAGCACCTCGCCCTCGTGCAGCCAGCTCACCGTCTGCAGGCCCATGTGCGGATGAGGCGGGACCTGCATGCCGGGCTCGTCGGCGATGTCGTCCGGGCCGTAGTGGTCGACGAAGGCCCACGCGCCGATCATGCGCCGGCCGAGGTTGGGCAGCAGCCGGCGCACCTCCGTCGACTCGCCCAGCTTCACACGACGGGGGCTCAGCAGCTCGCGCACGGGTTCGGCCACGACGAACCCGCGGCCGCCGCAGACACTGGGCACGGGCGCGCGGTCAAGGTTGCTCATGCCGCCCAACTTAGCGGTGCGGAAGCCGTGGAGGAGGGTACGGAAGCCCGGATTTTCCTTGGTCGGCCTTCTGCGACCTGGACGGCGGCCGGTACACGCTGATCGCGGCCGGCCATCCGCCCGGGCCGCCGGGGTGACCGTCTCCAGCGCCGACGCGCAGACCTCGACATGGAACTCGCCCACGCCGGGGCGTCGTTCACGGCTTGGGTGCGCTCGGGGAGGGCTGGGCCGTGGTCGGGGCGACCGGGCTGGGGACCGCCGACGGAGTACTCGTGGCAGGCCGCCGGCGTCGTCCGAGGCCGCCGGGGGACGGAGGCCGGCCCCGGCCGCGGTCAGCGGCCGGAAGGAGGGCACCGTCATGCTGGAAGTGAAGACGGTCGAGAAGCCGGACGAGCGGCGCGACTTCCCCCGCGGCCACCTCGAAGCCCTGCACCTGACGGGCCTCGACTTCGCGGTGGGTACGTTCGAGCCCGGATGGCGCTGGTCGGAGTCCGTGGCACCGATCGCGGGCACCTCGAGCTGCATGGTCCCCCACTGCGGCTATGTGGTGCAGGGACGGATGCATCTGCGCATGGACGACGGCGGAGAGGGCGAGGTCGGCCCCGGCGACGTCTTCGTCTGCCCGCCCGGCCACGACGCCTGGGTCGTGGGGGACGAGCAGGTCGTGGTCTACGACTTCGCCGGGACCATGGCGAAGGAGTACGCGAAGGGCTAGCAACCGGACGGGCGGTCAGCCCGCCGTCTGCCGGGCCGCACGTGTGCGGCCCGGCGGGCTGTACGGATCCGTGCGGCGCCGCCGCCCCCGAACACCCCTCACCGCCCCGCCCTCACCCCCCGAACCGCGCCACCCCCGCCTCCGCGAAGGCCACCGCGTCCGCGTGCCCGAACAGGCCGGGCAGGCCGCCGGTGTGGACGAACACCGTCTTCTCGCCCGGCCGGACGTCCCCGTCGGCGACCGCCGCGCGCAGACCCGCCAGCGCCCGGCCCGTGTACACGGGGTCGAGGACGAGACCCTCGGTCCGGGCGGCCAGCCGGAGCGCCTCGCTCGCCGGGCCGGTCAGGGTGGCGTACCCGGCGCCCACCTGGTCCCGGCGCACCCGCAGCCCCTCGGCGCTGACCTCCTCCGTCGTCAGCGGCGCCGCGAACCGCGCCACCGCCGCGGCCGGGTCGGCCAGCGCGCCCACGTCGACGCCGAGCACCGAGCCGGTGCCCAGGGCCGCGACCAGCCCGGCCATGGTGCCGCCCGAGCCGAGCGCGACCACCACCGTCCGCAGCTCGGGCAGTTGTTCGTCCAGCTCCTCGCCGCAGCGCACATAGCCCCGGGCGCCCGCTACGCCCGACCCGCCGAACGGGATCAGCGCCGGCCGGGCACCGTCCGCCCGCAGCCGCGCGGCAACCTCGGCCGCCACCTCGTCCAGCCCCGCCTGGTCCACGTCACCGGCCCAGGCGATCCGCGCCCCGAACAGCCCGTCCAGGGCGAGGTTCCCGGACCGCGAGGCGCCCGGCGCGCCGCGCAGGACGAGGACGGCGGCAAGGCCCAGCCGGGCGGCCGCGGCGGCGGTCAGCCGGGCGTGGTTGCTCTGCGGGGCACCCGTGGTCACGAGCGTGTCCGCGCCCTCGGCGAGGGCCGCGCCGACCGTCCACTCCAGCTTTCGGATCTTGTTCCCGCCACCGCCCAGGCCGGTCAGGTCGTCCCGTTTGATCCACAGGTCCTCCGGGCCGAGCCCGAGCGCGGCGGCGAGCCGGGGCGCCGGTTCGACGGGCGTGGGGAAGGTACCGAGCGAGACGGGGGAGTGGCCCATGGCGTACGTCCTTTGTGCGGATCGCGGTCGTTCGAGGACCAGTCGATCACACCGGCAGCAGCCGGGCGATCAACGCGCTGAGCTGACGGGCCGTACGGCACTCGTGCATCTCGACCAGTTCGGCGTAGGCGGGCGCGGCCGAGTCGCCGGTGCCCCACTGGCCGCGCGGCTCCGGGTTCAGCCAGTACACGCGCCGGGCCCGCCGGGCGACCTCCCGTACGGCGGGCAGGTTCGGGTCGCTCATGTTCGTCCGGGCGTCCCCGAGGACGAACACGGTCGTGCGCGGGCCGACCGCGTCGCCGTACCGCTCGGCGAACTCGCCCAGCGCCACGCCGTAGTCGCTGCTGCCGTGCCAGCCGGTCAGCGTGGCCTCGGCGCGGATGCGGGCGCTCAGCCCGTCGGGGTCGGCGCGGCCGTGGTCGAGCAGTCCGGTGACCTCGTCGAGCCGGTTGACGAAGGCGAACACCCGCACCTTGCTGAACTGGTCGTGCAGTGCCTGCACCAGCAGCATCGTGAAGTCGGAGAAGCCGGACACCGAACCGGACACGTCGCACAGCAGCACCAGTTCGGGGCGGACCGGGCGGCGCCGGCGCAGCACCGGCCGCATCGGCACCCCGCCGGTGGACAGCGAGGAGCGCAGGGTGCGGCGCAGGTCGACGGTGCCGCGCGCGGCCCGGCGCCGGCGCGCGGCCAGCCGGGTGGCCAGCTTGCGCGCGAGCGGCTGAACCGCCCTGCGCAGTTCGGTCAGTTGGTCCCGGCCCGCGAACAGGAAGTCCACCCGGTCGGCGGTCGGTAGGACACCGCGCCGGGCGATCTCCTCCCGCCCACGCCGCTCGGCGACCCGGCGCCGCGCCTCCGCTCCGACCATCCGCCGGAACCGCTCGATCCGGCGCCGGATCTCGTCGTCCAGCAGCCGGTCCGCGAAGCCGTCGCCGTTCCCGCCGCCACTCCCGCCCCGACCACGGACGTCCGCGCGCACCCGAGCCAACAGGGTCTGGGGGCGCAGCCGTTCGAGGGTCTGGTACGCCGAGAAGCCGTCCGCGCCCGGTGAACTGCCGTACCCGCCCAGGCCGTCCACCGCCTCCGCCGCCAACTGGGCCATCATCGCCTGGTCGTCCGCGGCCAGCGCCTCGGCCAGCCGGTCGCGCAGCTCCTCCCGGTCCGAGCCGGAGCCGTCGAGGCCCCCGACCGCGCGCGGGAAGTACAGGTCGAAGACGGGGTCGAACACCGCCCGCTGTCCCGGTCCGTGCAGCAGTGTCGCGGCCAGGCCCTCCCGCAGCAGCTCCCGGTCCGCGAGCCCGAGTGCCTCCACCGCGCGGGCCGCGTCCACGGTCTCGCCGGTGCCGATCCGCACCCCGTGCCCGCGCAGCGCCCCGACCAGGCCGGTGATCCGCTCGGCGACCTCGGTCACAGCGCGTCCAGGTCGAGCTTGGCCGCCGCCTTCTGGATGTCGTCCTGGTGCTTGAGGATCACCCCGAGACTGTCCCGTACGACCGTCTCGTCCAGCGCACCGGCGCCCAGGGCCAGCAGGGTGCGCGCCCAGTCGATGGTCTCGGCGACGGACGGCGCCTTGCGCAGGTCCATCGCGCGCAGTGCCCCGACCACCCGGACCACCGACTCGGCCAGCGCCTCGGTGAGCCCCGGTACCTTCAGCCGTACGATCCGACGCTCCAGCTCCTCCTCGGGGAAGCCGATGTGCAGGAACAGACAGCGCCGGCGCAGCGCCTCGGACAGCTCCCGGCCGGCGTTGGAGGTGAGGACCACGAAGGGGCGCCGGGTCGCGGTGACCGTGCCCAGCTCCGGGACGGTGATCTGGAAGTCGCTGAGCACCTCCAGCAGCAGCCCCTCCATCTCGACATCGGCCTTGTCGGTCTCGTCGATGAGCAGCACCGTCGGCCCGTCGCCGCGGATCGCGGTCAGCAGCGGGCGGGGGAGCAGGAACTCCTCGCTGAAGATGTCGGTGCGGGTCTCGTCCCAGCTCTCGTCGCGGCCCGCGCTGATCCGCAGCAGCTGCTTGGCGTGGTTCCACTCGTACAGCGCGCGGGACTCGTCCACGCCCTCGTAGCACTGGAGCCGGACCAGCCGGGCCCCGGCCACCTGGGCGACGGCCTTGGCCAGCTCGGTCTTGCCCACCCCGGCGGGGCCCTCGACCAGCAGCGGCTTGCCCAGCCGGTCGGCGAGGAACACGGTCGTCGCGACGGCGGGCGAGGCGAGGTAGCCGGTCTCGGCGAGGCGGGCGGAGACGTCGTCGACGGACGTGAACAACGGGGCCTCCGGCGGATCGGGAACGTGGTGTCCGGGCTCCTATCTAAGCGCTTGTTCAGCGCTCCTGTCACGTGTATACACCGATCGGTTTCCCTGCTGCCCGCGCCGAGGTATCCTCGCCGTATGGCCACCACCACCGACAAGGCGTCCTCCCGCGACCGGCTGCTCGACGCGGCCGCCAGGCTCTCCTACCGCGACGGCGTCTTTGTCGGCATCGAGGCGCTGTGCCGGGAGGCCGGCGTCTCCAAGCGGTCGATGTACCAGCTCTTCGACAGCAAGGACGCGATGCTGGCCGCGAGCCTGGAGCGGCGCGCCCCGTGGTACGAGGCCCAGCTCGCCCACCCCCACCCGGAGACCGCGACCCCGCGCGAGCGCATCCTGCACGTCTTCGAGCAGGTGACGAAGGCCGCCGCGGACCCCGACTACCACGGCTGCCCGTACCTGGCCGTCCTGGTCGAGCTGAAGGATCCCGAGCACCCGGCGAGCGTCGTCGCCCGCGGCGTCAAGGACCACCTGACGCAGACCTTCCGCGCCGAGGCGGAGCGCGGCGGCGCCCACGACCCCGGCCTGCTCGCCCGCCAGCTGGTCCTGATCTTCGACGGCGCGAGCGCCAGGGCCGGCGCGAAGGTGGAGAACCTGGACGACGGGCTCGCCACGGCGACGGTGACGGCACTGATGGACGCGGCCGGGATGGACTAGCTCTCCCCCCAACCCCCGTACGGGCCAGCCCGACGCGCCCCCGCGCCCGCCCGCCCGGTCCAATGAATGCGTGACCGCACCTCCGCAGGACTGCCTCGCGCGCAACGACTGGGTCTGCGGCGCCTACCTGAGCACGCGTCGGCAGATCCTGCTCGACGCGGTCGTGCAGCATCTCCAGCTGACCGCGCTGTCGGTCCTCATCGGGCTGGTCGTCGCGGTGCCGCTCGCGGTGCTGGCCCGCCGCTGGGGCTGGGCGGCCGGGCCGGTGCTCGCCCTGACGACGATCCTCTACACCATCCCGTCGCTGGCCATGTTCTCCCTGCTGCTGCCGGTCTACGGCCTGTCGGCGACACTCGTCGTCGCCGGGCTGGTGCTGTACTCGCTCACCCTGCTGGTCCGGAACATCCTCGCGGGCCTGCGCGCGGTCCCGGAGGAGACCCGGCAGGCCGCGCGCGGCCTCGGCTACGGCCCGGTCCGGCTGCTGCTCACCGTGGAACTGCCCCTCGCCCTGCCCGCCGCGATGGCCGGGCTGCGCATCGCCACGGTCTCGGCGGTCTCCCTGGTCACGGTCGGCGCGATCGTCGGCTTCGGCGGCCTCGGGAACCTCATCTACGCGGGCATGAACACCTACTTCAAGGCCCAGGTGCTCACCGCGTCGGTGCTGTGCGTGCTGATCGCCGTCGCCGCCGACCTGCTGCTGCTCGGCGTGCAGCGGCTGATCACCCCCTGGGCCCGGGCGGGCCACGCATGAGCACGCTCACCGCGGCCTGGCACTGGCTCACCGACCCCGCACACTGGTCCGGCGACGACGGCATCCGGCACCGGCTGCTCCAGCACCTCGTCCTCACCGTCGTCTGTCTCGCCGTCAGCTGTGTGATCGCGCTCCCGGTCGCCCTGGTCCTCGGCCACCTCGGCAAGGGCGGCGCGCTCGCCGTCAACCTCTCCAACGTCGGCCGGGCCGTGCCCACCTTCGCCGTGCTGGTCCTGCTGCTCCTGACCCCGGTCGGCAGGTGGGGCGAGGGTCCCACGGTGGTGGCCCTGGTGCTGTTCGCCGTGCCGCCCCTGCTCACCAACGCCTACGTCGGCATGCGCGAGGTCGACCGAGGTGTCGTCCGGGCGGCCCGGGGCATGGGGATGACCGGACGGCAGATGCTGCTGCGCGTGGAGCTGCCCCTGGCGCTCCCGCTGGTCCTCACCGGGGTGCGGCTCGCCGCCGTCCAGCTGGTCGCCACCGCCACCATCGCCGCGCTCGCGGGCGGCGGCGGCCTCGGGCGGATCATCACCGCCGGCTTCAACCTGGCCAGTACGCCCCAGGTCGTCGCGGGAGCGATCCTGGTCGCCGGGTTCGCGCTCGTCGTGGAAGGCGTCTTCGAGATCGCCGAACGACTGGCACCGGCATGGGCCAGGGGCGGCCGATGAGAAGAGCCCTGCCGGCCGTCGCGCTCCTCACGTTCCTCATGCTCCGCACCCTCTCCGCCTGCACCACCGGCCCCTCCCTGGAGAACCGCGGCGAGGTCAGCGCACCGCCCGGCGACAGCCACCGCCTCACCATCGGCTCGGCCGGTTTCACCGAGAGCGATCTGCTCGCCCAGATGTACGCCCAGCTGCTGGGCCAGGCCGGCTACAAGGCGTCGATGATCACGGTCGCCAACCGGGAGCTGTACGAACCGGCGCTGGAGTCCGGCCAGATCGACGTCGTGCCCGAGTACGCGGCCACCTTCGCCGACTGGCTGAACGCCAAGACCCACGGCGCCGATGCCGAGCCCGTCGGCTCCCCCGACCTCGGCGCGACGATGACGGCCCTGCGCCGGCTCGCCGCACCCCGCGGCCTCACCGTCCTCCCGCCCGGCCGGGCCGTCGACCAGAACGCCTTCGCCGTACGCGCCGACTACGCTCGCGAGCACGGCCTGAAGACCCTCAGCGAACTCGGCGCGGCGAAGCTGAGGGTGCGGCTCGCCGCCGGTGACGAGTGTGTCCAACGGCCCTACTGCAAACCGGGGTTGACGAAGGTGTACGGCATCGACATCACCGGTGTCGACCCCAAGGGCGTCGGCACCACCCAGGCCAAGCGGGCCGTGCAGGAGGGCCGGGACCAGATGGTGCTGACCACCACCACGGACGCCACGCTCGACTCCTTCGGCCTGGTCCTGCTCGCCGACGACAAACACCTCCAGAACGCCGACTACATCGTCCCGGTCGTCAACCGCTCCCGCGCGGGCGGCGAGGGCGTGACCAAGGCACTCGGCAGGCTCAACGACGTACTGACGACCGCCGACCTGGCCGCGATGAACCAGCAGGTCGACAGCTGGCGCCGGCTGCCCTCCGACGTGGCCCGCACCTATCTGAAGGACAAGGGCCTGCTGAAACAGGCGAGTTGACACGTCTCAGGCGTCCGACACCGAGTCGAACGGCACCTGCCCGCGCGCCACGCCCCGCGCGTCCGCGTCCACCGAGCGGCGCAGCGCCTCGTGCAGTTTCGCCGGGGTGAGCACGCCGAGGAAACGCGCGCCGTCCAGCACCGCGACCCACCCGGCGTCGTACTGGAGCATCACCCCGAACGCCTGCTTCAGCGGCGTGCCGACCGGCACCCACGCCGTCATCCGGTGGGTGTGGTCCCCGACCGTGCCGCCCGCCGTCAGGGCCTCGATGCCGACCCAGCCCGCCAGGTCGCCGTCCGGGTCGAGGACGACCGCCCAGCGCGCGCCCTCGGCCCGCAGCCGCTCCACGGCGTGTGGGGCGGGCTCGTCCAGCCGGGCCACCGGCGGCTGTTCCAGGTCGTCCGGCTCGATCGCGGTGACCGACAGCCGCTTCAGCCCCCGGTCGGCGCCCACGAAGGAGGCGACGTACGGCGTGGCGGGCGCCCCCAGCACGGCGCCGGGCGTGTCGAACTGCTCGATCCGGCCCTGCCCGTACACGGCGATCCGGTCGCCGAGCCGGACGGCCTCCTCGATGTCGTGGGTGACCAGCAGGACCGTCTTGCGCACCGCGGCCTGCATGCGCAGGAACTCGTCCTGCAACTGCTCGCGCACCACCGGGTCGACCGCGCCGAACGGCTCGTCCATCAGCAGCACCGGCGGGTCCGCGGCGAGCGCCCGCGCCACCCCGACCCGCTGCCGCTGCCCGCCGGACAGCTGTTCCGGGTAGCGCGGGCCGTACGTCGTCGGGTCGAGCCCGACCAGATCGAGCAGCTCGGCGGCCCGCGCCCGCGCCTTCGCCCGCTTCCAGCCGAGCAGCGCGGGCACGGTCGCGGTGTTGTCCAGGACGGTGCGGTGCGGGAAGAGACCCACCTGCTGGATGACGTAGCCGATGCGGCGGCGCAGCCGCACGGGGTCGACACCGGCGACGTCCTCGCCCTCGACGAGGATCCGGCCGCAGGTCGGCTCGATGAGCCGGTTCACCATCATCATGGTCGTCGTCTTGCCGCAGCCGGACGGTCCGACGAGCGTGACCAGCTCACCCTCGGCGACCTCGAAGGAGAGGTCGTCCACGGCCGTCGTACCGTCCGGATACCGCTTGGTGACCTGCTCGAACCGGATCATTCCCTCACGCTAACGGCGCTGTGCGCGGCATGCGCGCCGGTGCGGCGGAACGGGGCACGCACCGTCAGACGGTCACGACGATCTTCCCGAACTGCTCGTTCGACTCCAGGTGGCGGTGGGCGGCCACGATCTCCTCCAGTGGGAAGAGCCGGTCCACGACCGGCCGCAGCATGCCGGTGCGCAGCCCCGAGGTGATGAACGCCTTCGCGCGCCGCAGCCTGCCGGGGTCGCGGGTGATCTCCAGCATGGTGAACGTCCGCATGTTCAGCGCCGGCATGTTCAGCTCGAACCCGGGATACGGCGTGGGCTGCCCGCTCTGCGCACCCCACAACAGCAGCGTTCCGTCCGCCGCCACCGCCCGGGCCAGCTCCGTCACGCCCGGCCCGGCCACCGCGTCGAGGACGAACTCGGCGCCCCGGCCGCCGGTCAGCTCCCGCACCCGGCCGGTCACGTCCTCCTCGTCCGAGACGATCACCTCCGCCGCGCCGGCCGCCAGCAGCCGCTCCCGCTTGGCCCGGGTCCGGGTGACCGCGACGGGCGTGGCGCCGAGCCGGTTCGCCGTCTGGACCGCGGCCAGCCCGAGGCTGCTGGAGGCCGCGTTCACGACCGCCACGTCCGCCGCCCGCATCCCGCCGATCTCCGCCATCGCCCCGTACGCGGTCAGATACGGCATCCACACGGCGGCCCCGGTCACCGCGTCCACCCCGTCCGGCCGGGGCACGAGCGCGGCGGCCGGCACGAGCGCCCGCTCGGCGTACACCCCGTAGTCGTTGTGCGAGAAACTCGGCAGCACGCTCACCGCCTGGCCGACCTCGAAACCGGTCACGTCCGGGCCGAGCGCCTCCACCACCCCGGAGGCCTCGTTGCCCAGCCGCGCCGGCAGCTGCTTGACCGGCTCGATGTAGACGTCCCGGCGGAACAGGACCTCCGCCCGGTTCAGCCCGATCGCCTCGATCCGCAGGCGCACCTCTCCGGGGCCCGGCTCGCCCGGCTCCAGCTCCTCCACCCGCAGCACCTCGGGTCCGCCGGTCTCGTGGAACCGCACCGTCCTCGCCATCTCAACTCCCCCTGCTCGCCTGGTGATCGAGGACCACTGTGCGCGAAAGTTCGATGGGTGTCAAATTTTGATGGCTGTCGTAATTCAGTCTCCGCGGAGCAGAATCACCTCCAGCGTGCGTGGGCCGTGCACCCCCTCCACCCGGTCCAGCTCGATGTCACTGGTGGCCGACGGACCCGAGATCCAGGTCAACGGGCGCGCCGGATCGAGGCGTTCGAGGGCCTGCGGGACGGAGGAGACGACCTGGTCCGGGACGCGGACGACACAGATGTGATGGTCCGGGATCAGCGAGATACGGCGCCTGCCCTGGTCGGGGGAGCCGTCGAGGACGATCGTGCCGGTCTCGGCGATCGCCACCGCACACCCCGTCACCACACTGCCCACCCGGTTCAACTGCTGCGGTGTGCTCGCCGCCCGGTCGTGGATCCACACCGGGTCGGCGGCGGCCAGCCAGTCCGGCGGCAGCCCGGGCGGCACGAGCATCTCCTGCGAGCCGCGCTTGGCCAGCAGCCGCATGACGAGCATCCGCACCTCGTCGGCGTCGGCGCGGTGCACGATCGCCCGGTAGTCCGCCAGGTTCTCGGCCAGCAGCTCCACCGTCTCCTCGGTCGTACGGTGTCCGTGCTCGCGCAGATAGTCCCGGCCGACGACCTCCTCGTACGGCCGCTCGTCCGGAGTCACATCGGCGAGTGCCCGCCGTACCCGGCCCAACACCCTGTCCCTGCTGCTCACTTGCCGTCCTTTCCGCCGTGCGTGCGCTGCCACCAGTCCCGGAACGGCTCCGCCGGCACCGGCGGCAGATCCCGGGTGCCGGTCCAGGCCCGGCCCGGGCCCGGCAGGGTACGGGGGTGCAGCCGGCGGGTGCGGGAGGCGAGCCGCTGGCCGGTGCGCAGGGCGCCGGGGTGGGCCAGCGCCCAGCGGGCCGCGCGCATGGCCGCCCGCTCCGCCGCATGCCCCTTGGCCGGTTTCAGCAGCACCCGGTTGCCCTCACGCACCGCCGGACCGCCCTGGGTCACCCGCTCCCGCAGATGCACCAGCACCTCCGGGATGTCGATGGCGACGGGACAGACCTCGTAGCAGGCCCCGCACAGGCTCGACGCGTACGGCAGCGAGGCGTCGATCTCGCTTGCCGTGCCCCGGAGTTGAGGGCTCAGGATGGCGCCGATCGGGCCGGGGTAGACCGAGCCGTAGGCATGCCCGCCCGCGCGTTCGTAGACCGGGCAGACGTTGAGGCAGGCCGAGCAGCGGATGCAGCGCAGGGCCTGGCGGCCGACCTGGTCGGCGAGGGTGTCGGTGCGGCCGTTGTCCAGCAGGACCAGATGGAAGGTGCTCGGGCCGTCGCCGTCGGTGGTGCCGGTCCAGGTCGAGGTGTACGGGTTCATGCGCTCGGCCGTGGAGGAGCGGGGGAGTGTCTGCAGAAACACCTCCAGGTCCCGCCAGGTCGGTACCACCTTCTCGATGCCCACGACCGAGATCAGCGTCTCGGGCAGGGTCAGGCACATCCGGCCGTTCCCCTCGGACTCCACCACGACCAGCGTGCCGGTCTCGGCGACCATGAAGTTGGCGCCGGAGATGCCGACCCTGGCCCGCAGGAACTTCTCCCGCAGATGCAGCCGCGCGGCCTCGGCGAGTTCGGCGGGCGTGTCGGTCAGCCCCTCGGGCGCCGGGCGCCCCCACTCGCTCATCTCTCGCGCGAAGATGTCCCGGATCTCGCCCCGGTTGCGATGGATGGCCGGGACCAGGATGTGCGAGGGCCGGTCCTTGCCCAACTGCACGATCAGCTCGGCGAGATCGGTCTCGTAGGCCCGGATGCCGGCTGCCTCGAGGGCCTCGTTGAGCCCGATCTCCTGGGTGGCCATCGACTTGACCTTGACGACCTCCGACTCACCGGTCTCCCTGACCAGTCGGGTCACGATCCGGTTGGCCTCGTCGGAGTCGGCCGCCCAGTGGACCGTACCGCCCGCCGCGGTGACCGACTCCTCCAACTGCTCCAGGTACCGGTCGAGATGGCGCAGCGTGTGGTCCTTGATGCGCCGGCCCGCCTCCCGCAGCGCCGCCCAGTCGGACACCTCCGCGACCGCCTTGGCACGCTTGGCGCGGATGGTGTGGGTGGCGTGCCGCAGATTGCCGCGCAGGGTCGCGTTGCCGACGGCCTCGCGGGCCGCCTCCGGAAACGCAGGGAATGCAGGCATGCCGACGAACGTCCCGCTCATACGGCCGGTTCCTCCTCCGTGCTCGCCAGGATCTCCGCGATGTGCACCGGCCGGATGTCCGTGTGCAGCCTGCTCATCGTGCCGCCGATGTGCATGAGACACGAGTTGTCGGCCGCGCACAGCACCTCCGCGCCCGTCGACTCGGCCGCGCGCACCTTGTCCGCGCCCATGGCCGCCGAGACGTCCGCGTTCTTCAGCGCGAACGTGCCGCCGAACCCGCAGCACTCCTCGGCGCCCGGCAGCTCCACCAGCTCAAGGCCCTTGACCGCCTGGAGCAGCCGCCTCGGCCGGTCGCCCAGTCCGAGGCCGCGCAGGCCGTGACAGGTCGGATGGTAGGTGACCTTGTGCGGGTAGTGAGCGCCCACATCCGTCACGCCGAGCACGTCCACCAGGAACTCCGTCAGCTCGTACGTCTTCGGCACCACTGGTGCCAGCGTCCGCGCCAGCGAGTCCCCGCGCCCCTCGGCACGCGCCCGCTCGCCCATCCGGGGATACAGCTCCCGCACCATCGCCGCGCACGACCCGGACGGGGTCACGATCGCCTCGTACTCGCCGAAGACATCGGAGAAGTGCCGGGCCAGCGGCTCCGTCTCATGCCGGTAACCGGTGTTGTAGTGCGCCTGCCCGCAACACGTCTGGCCCATCGGGAAATCGACGTCGACGCCCAGCCTGGTCAGCAGTTTCACCACGGCCCGGCCGGTGTCCGGATAGAGCGTGTCGTTGACACAGGTCAGGAACAGAGCGACACGCATCGCGGCTCCTCGGGATCGGTCATCGGACGAGTGCAGGGTAGTCGGCGCATACCGCCGAGGGGAGAGGGCGACTCACCGTGTGGCGGTCGCACCATGTGGTGGGTTCACCGTGGGGTGGGTTCACCGTGTGGCGAGCCGTGCCTCGGCCGCCCGCCAGCGGGCCCCGTCGCCGCGCGGCGCGTACCGGGTCAGCGGCTGGGTCCGGGTGAGCAGCCGGCGCATCGCGGCGAGATCGTCCACCAGCCCGTGGGCGCGGGCCTGGACGAGGACATTGCCGAGGGCCGCCGCCTCCGTCGCACCCGCCACCACGGGCAGCCCGCAGGCGTCGGCCGTCAGCTGGCACAGCAGCGCGTTGCGGGTGCCGCCGCCGACGATGTACACCACGTCCACCGGATGGTCGGCCAGCCGCTGCGCGTCCGCGACGGCCCGCCGGTGGGCGAGGGCCAGCGAGTCGAGGATGCACCGGGTGATCTCGCCCCGCGACCGGGGCACCGGCTGCCCCGTCGCCCGGCACGCCGCGGCGATCCGCTCCGGCATCCGCCCCGGCGCCAGGAACGCCTCGTCCCCGGCGTCCACCACCGAACGCAGCGCCGGCACCGTGCCCGCCTCGCGCAGCAGCAGCCCCACGTCGGGCTCGCCCCACGCTCGTTGGCACTCCTGGAGCAGCCACAGCCCCATGATGTTGCGCAGATACCGGACGGTGCCGTCGAGCCCCAGCTCGTTGGTGAAGTTCGCGGCCCGGCTCTCCTCGGTGAGCACCGGAGCGGCCAGCTCCAGCCCCGCCAGGGACCAGGTGCCGGTACAGATGTAGGCGAACCGCTCACCGGTCGCCGGGACGGCGGCCACCGCGGAAGCGGTGTCGTGCGAGCCGACGGCCGTCACCGGAACCGGCCCGGTCAGGCCCGTCTCCTCCAGCACCTCGGGCCGCAGCAGACCGGCCGGTTCACCCGGCTGCCGCAGCGGGGCGAACAGGTTCAGGTCGATGCCCAGCCGGGCGGCGACGTCGTACGACCACTCGCGCGTCCGCGGATCGATCAGCTGGGTCGTCGAGGCGTTGGTCAGCTCGGTGCCCTGCTCGCCGGTGAGCCAGTACGTCAGCAGGTCCGGAATGAGCAACAGCCGCTCGGCATAGGCAAGTTGACGCGTGTCGCGGGCCGCCGTCAGCTGGTACAGGGTGTTGAAGGGCGCGTACTGGAGGCCGGTCGCCGTGTACAGCTCGGCCGCCGGCACGCTCGCCCACACCTTCTCCGCGACGCCCTCGGTGCGGGCGTCGCGGTAGTGCACCGGGTTGCCCAGCAGGGCACCGTCGGCGTCCAGCAGGCCGTAGTCCACGGCCCAGCTGTCGATGCCGACGGAGTCGACCTGGCCGGCCGCCCGCAGCCCGTCCAGCACGCCCGCGTACAGCGCGAGGACGTCCCAGCGCAGCCCCTCCGGGACCCGCGCCGGCCGGTTCACGAACCGGTGCGCCTCCCGCAGCTCCAGCGAGTCGTGCCCGACCCGGCCGACCATCACGCGCCCGCTGGACGCGCCCAGGTCGACCGCCGCGTACGACTTCGCACCGCCGCTCATCGCAGGAACGCGGCCGCCACGCCCGCGTCGACCGGGATGTGCAGCCCGGTGGTGTGGGTCAGGTCCCCGCCGGTGAGCGCGAACACCGCGTTCGCCACGTGGTCCGGCAGCACCTCCCGCTTCAGGATGGTCCGCTGTGCGTAGAACTCGCCCAGCTTCTCCTCATCCACCCCGTACACGGCCGCCCGCTGGGCACCCCAGCCGCCCGCGAAGATCCCGGAGCCGCGCACCACGCCGTCCGGATTGACGCCGTTGACCCGGATGCCGTGCTCACCCAACTCGGCGGCAAGCAAGCGTACTTGGTGTGCCTGATCGGCCTTGGTGGCGGAGTAGGCGATGTTGTTCGGACCGGCGAAGACGGCGTTCTTCGACGCGATGTAGACGATGTCCCCGCCCAGCTCCTGCGCGATCATCAGCCGGGCCGCCTCGCGCGAGACGAGGAAGGAACCGCGCGCCATGATGTCGTGCTGCAGATCCCAGTCCCGGGCCGACGTCTCCAGCAGCGGCTTCGAGATGGAGATGCCCGCGTTGTTCACGACCAGGTCGACCCCGCCGAAGGCGAGCACGGCGGCCTTGAAGGCACCGGCGATCTGCTCCTCGTCGGTCACGTCGACGGTCACGGCGACGGCCTTGTCCGGACCACCGAGCTCCTCGGCGACGGCGACGGCGTTCTCCGCGTCGAGGTCGGCGACGACGACACACGCGCCCTCGGCCACCAGCCGCTGGGCGATGGCCTTCCCGATCCCGCTGCCGGCGCCCGTCACCAGCGCGACCCGGGTCGCCAGCGGCTTCGGCTTCGGCATCCGCTGAAGCTTGGCCTCCTCCAGTGCCCAGTACTCGATGCGGAACTTCTCGGACTCCTCGATGGGCGCGTACGACGACACGGCCTCGGCGCCCCGCATCACGTTGATCGCGTTGACGTAGAACTCGCCCGCGACCCGCGCGGTCTGCTTGTCCTTGCCGAAGGAGAACATGCCCACGCCCGGGATCAGCACGATCGCCGGGTCGGCGCCGCGCATCGCGGGGGAGCCGGGCTCGGCGTGCCGCTCGTAGTAGGCGGTGTACTGCGCCCGGTACTCGGTGTGCAGCTCCTTCAGCCGCGCGACCGCCTCGTCCAGCGGAGCGGCGGGCGGCAGATCCAGGACCAGCGGCCGCACTTTGGTGCGCAGGAAGTGGTCGGGGCAGGAGGTACCGAGCGCGGCGAGCCTCGGGTGCTCGGCCCGGGCCAGGAATTCCAGTACCGGGTCCGCGTCGTTGAAGTGCCCGACCTGCGGCTTGTCCTGCGAGGCGATCGCCCGGACGTGCGGCGCGAGGGCAGCGGCCCGCTCCCGTCGCTCGGCCTCGGGCAGCGCGCCGTACCCCTCGATGACCGGACCGAAGGGTTCGGCCTTGCCGCGTTCCTCCAGGAACTTCTCGGCGGTCCGGATGATGTGCAGCGAGTTCCGCTCGCACTCCTCGGCGGTGTCACCCCAGGCGGTGATGCCGTGCCCGCCGAGGATGACGCCGATCGCCCGCGGGTTGGCCTCCTTGACGGCGGCGATGTCCAGGCCCAGCTGGAACCCGGGCCGCCGCCAGGGCACCCACGCGACCGTGTCCCCGAAGCATTCGGCGGTCAGCTTCTCCCCGTCGGCCGCGCAGGCGAGTGCGATCCCGGAGTCCGGGTGCAGATGGTCCACATGCGCGGCCTCGACCAGCCCGTGCATGGCGGTGTCGATGGAGGGAGCGGCCCCGCCCTTGCCGTGCAGGCAGTAATCGAAGGCGGCGACCATCTCGTCCTCGCGCTCGACACCGGGGTAGACCTCGACCAGGGCCCGCAGCCGGTCCAGCCGCAACACGGCCAGCCCGGCCTCGGTGAGCGTTCCGAGGTCACCTCCCGACCCCTTCACCCACATCAGCTCGACGTCGCCCCCGGTCACGGGGTCGGTGTCACTGCCCTTCGCGGACGCGTTGCCGCCGGCGTAGTTGGTGTTACGGGGATCGGCCCCCAGTCGATGCGAGCGAGCGAGGAGGGCGGCGGCTTCGAGGTGCGGTGACATGAACGTCCTGTCCTTACTTGAATGAGGGTGAGTGGAGGTGCTTTCAGGGGCGCGGGGCTGTATCGATTTGCGGCTCCGCCGCGTGGGCGCGACCAGCCACACACGGCCCGCACCCCGCAACAAACAGAACCCGGCAGACGCTTACGCCCCCCACCCCGCCTGCTTCCCCCCAACCCGCTCGGCAACGATCTTCTCGGCCCACCCGGACCGCCGGTAAGCAGCAAGAGGCTCAGGGTCCAGCCCCATCTCCTCCCGCACTTCACGAAGCAACGGCCGCACATCCGTGTTGTACGCGTCCATCAGCACGGCATTCGCCCCGAGTACGTCACCGGCAGCCTGTGCATCGGCCAAAGCGACGCGGTCGACCAGCAGCGCCTTCGCCGTAGCCTCCTGCACGTTCATCACCGACCGGATGATCGCCGGAATCTTGGCCTCGATGTTGTGACACTGATCGAGCATGAACGCGACCTCGGGCGAGAACCCACCCCCGCGCACCACCTCGTACATGATCCGGAACAGCTGGAACGGATCCGCCGCCCCCACCATCAGGTCGTCGTCGGCGTAGAACCGAGAGTTGAAGTCGAACCCGCCGAGCTTCCCCTCGCGCAGCAGCGTGGCGACGATGAACTCGATGTTGGTCCCGGGGGCGTGGTGCCCGGTGTCGACGACGACCTGTGCCTTGGGCCCGAGCTTCAGGCAGTGCGCGTACGCCGTCCCCCAGTCCGGAACATCGGTCGTATAGAAGGCGGGCTCGAAGAACTTGTACTCCAGCAGCATCCGCTGCCCGTCGCCGAGGCGCTCGTACACCTCGGCCAGGCCCTCGGCGAGCCGGTCCTGCCGGGCGCGGATGTCGTCCTGACCGGGATAGTTCGTCCCGTCCGCGAACCACAGCTTGAGGTCGGCGGAGCCGGTCGCGTCCATGATGTCGACGCACTCCAGCAGGTGGTCGGCGGCCTTGCGCCGCACCGCCGCGTCCGGATGGCAGATGCTGCCCAGCTTGTAGTCGTCGTCCTGGAAGGTGTTGGAGTTGATCGCGCCGAGCTTCACCCCACGCTCCTCGGCGTGCTTCGCCAGCGCGGCGTAGTCCTCGACCTTGTCCCAAGGGATGTGCAGCGCGACGGTCGGCGCGACACCGGTGAAGGCGTGGACCTGCGCCGCGTCCTCCAGCTTCTCCTGCGGAGTGCGTGGCACGCCCTGCTGGGCGAACACCTTGAAACGCGTCCCCGAGTTCCCGTACGCCCATGACGGCGTCTCGACGGCCTGGGTCTTCAGCGCGGCCTTCACCGCGGCGAGGTCGGTCACTTCGGGCTCCTGTGACATCGGTCCGGAAGGGCTTTCGTGTGAAACGATTCAGGACGGGAAGCTATGGGCCCGCCGAAGGCGTGTCAAGCCCTGCTGCCAGGCCTTTTTTCCGTGACCCGGGCATGGCCTTCGGCTATCGAAATTTTTCGAGCGATACCCATTGACGTGACATGGCTGCCATGCCTAACGTCCCGGCAATCCAGTTGAAACCTTTCACGGCGCTGCGACGGCTCTCCCGCCGGCGTCGTCGAGGAGCCACCCATGACCCACCCGTCCGACCCGGGACCGTCCCCGGTGCTGGCGCTGAGGGACGTTGCCAAGTCCTTCGGTGCCGTACGCGCCCTGCGGGGCGTCTCCTTGGAGCTGTTCGCCGGCGAGGTTCACGCCCTCGCCGGTGAGAACGGCGCGGGCAAGTCGACCCTGATCAAGACCCTTGCAGGGGTGCACCGCCCGGATGCCGGCCAGGTGCTCCTCGACGGTGAGCCCGTCCAGTTCCACGGACCCGGCGACGCCCGCGACGCCGGCATCGCCGTGATCTACCAGGAGCCCACGCTCTTCCCCGACCTGTCGATCGCCGAGAACATCTTCATGGGCCGCCAGCCCCGGCGCGCCTTCGGCCGTATCGACCACAAGGGCACCAACGCGGCCACCGCCGCCCTGATGAAGCGGCTCGGCGTCGACCTCGACCCCGACCGCCCCGCACGCGGTCTGTCCATCGCCGACCAGCAGATCGTCGAGATCGCCAAGGCGCTCTCCTTCGACGCCCGCGTCCTGATCATGGACGAGCCGACCGCCGCCCTCACCGGTAGCGAGGTCGCCCGCCTCTTCGGCGTCGTGCGCACCCTGCGCGAACAGGGCGCGGCGGTGCTGTTCATCTCCCACCGGCTGGAGGAGATCTTCGAGATCTGCCAGCGGGTGACGACCCTGCGCGACGGCGCGTGGATCGCCGGCGAGCCCCTCGACGGCATGACCGAGGACGATCTCGTACGGCGCATGGTCGGCCGGGATCTCGACGAGCTGTACCCGAAGCAGGAGGTCGAGCCCGGCGAGGTCGCCCTGAGCGTACGGCGGCTGACCCGGGAGGGCGTCTTCACCGACGTCTCCTTCGAGGTGCGGCGCGGCGAGATCGTCGGTCTCGCCGGGCTCGTCGGCGCCGGCCGTACGGAGGTGGCTCGGGCCGTCTTCGGCGTCGACCGGTGGGACGCCGGCGAGGTCGAGATCGACGGCCGCAAGCTCACCAACGGCGCGCCCTCCACGGCGATGGCGGCCGGGCTCGCCCTGGTCCCCGAGGACCGGCGCGCCCAGGGCCTGGTGATGGACATGTCCATCGAGCGCAACATCGGCCTGACCGGGCTGCGTACGACCGTCAAGGCCGGCCTGATGGACCGGGGCGCCGAGCGCAGCCGGTCCCTGGACTGGGCGGTCAAGCTCCAGGTCAAGTACGCCCGGATCGCCGACACCGTCTCCACGCTCTCCGGCGGCAACCAGCAGAAGGTCGTCCTCGCCAAGTGGCTGGCCACCGGCCCCAAGGTGCTGATCGTCGACGAACCCACCCGGGGCATCGACGTCGGCACCAAGGCCGAGGTGCACCGGCTGCTGTCCCAGCTCGCCGCGGACGGCGTCGCCGTCCTGATGATCTCCTCCGACCTGCCCGAGATCCTCGGCATGGCCGACCGCGTGCTCGTGATGCACGAGGGCCGCCTCGCCGCCGAGATCCCGCGCTCCGAAGCCACCGAGGAAACGGTGATGGCCGCAGCCACCGGGAGGGCCGCCGCATGACGGTGACCACCCCGCACGAGACCCCCGTCGCCGACGTGCCCAGGTCCAGCGGCACCCGGCTCGTCGACCGCGTCTTCAAGATGCGCGAACTCGCCATCCTGGTCGTCTTCCTGGCGATGATCGGCGTCACCCAGGCCGGCAACAGCGAGTTCCTGTCCGAGCAGGGCATCAAGGACCTGCTCCTCAACGCGACCATCCTGGTCCTGGTCGCCACCGGCCAGTCGCTGGTGGTCATCACCCGCAACGTCGACCTCTCCGTCGGCTCCACCCTCGGCATCAGCGCCTTCGGCGCCGGCGTCTACCTCCAGGGAGGCGGCAACCCGGCCGTCGCGATCGTGCTGGCGGTGCTGCTGGGCATCGGCTTCGGCCTGGTGAACGGTCTGCTCGTCAGCCTCGGCCAGGTGCCCGCGCTGGTGGTGACCCTGGGCACGCTGTACATCATTCGCGGCATCGACTCCATCTGGGTCGGCTCCCGGCAGATCACCGCGGCCGACCTGCCCGGTTCCTTCGTCGATTTCGGCTCCGGCGGCCTGTCCGCCGTGCCGTACCTGGCGATGATCGCCCTCGCCGTGCTGGTCGCCACCGCCTACTACCTCAAGCACTTCGGCGGCGGCCGCGAGCTGTACGCCCTCGGCTCCAACCCGGAGGCCGCACGCCTCGCCGGTATCCCGGTCCGCAAGCGGATCCTCGTCGCCTACACCTTCTGCGGCGCCCTCGCCGGCCTCGCGGGCGCCATGTACCTGGCCCGGTTCGGCAACGTCGACTCCGGCACCGGCAACGGTTACGAACTCACCGTCGTCAGCGCGGTCGTGGTCGGCGGCGTCGTCTTCACCGGCGGCTCCGGCAGCGTCTACGGCGCGGCCCTCGGCGCCCTGCTGCTGACCTCCGTCAACAGCGTGCTGCCCGCCCTCGGCGTCAGCTCCGTCTGGGTCCTCGCCATCAACGGCGTGCTGCTCCTGCTCGCCATCGCGGTCGACCGGATCGTGGCCCTGCGGGTGGCGGCCGCCCTCAAGAAGAAGTCGGCCTCCGCGAAGCCGACCGCACAGAAGGGGGAGGCTCGTGCCTGAGTCCCTGACCCGAGCCATCCGCTGGGACACGGTCGTCGGCGCCCTGCTGATCGTCCTGCTCCTGCTGTCCTTCTCCTTCGTCGACGGCTTCGGCAACGCCCTCAACCTGTCGTTCCTGATCGGCAACACCCTGCCCGTCGCGCTGATCGCCCTGCCGATGACCCTGCTGGTCGTCTCCGGCGAGATCGACCTGTCGGTGGCCTCCACGGCCGGCCTGTCCGGCGCGGTGATGGGCAAGCTGTGGAACGAGGGCATGGCGATCGAGCAGATCATCCCGATCTGCCTGCTGCTCGGTGTCGTGTGCGGGCTGGGCAACGGCCTGCTGGTGACCCGGCTCGGGCTGCCCTCCCTCGCCGTCACCATCGGCACCCTCGCCGCCTACCGGGGCATCGCACAGATCATCCTCGGCTCGGACGCGGTGACCGACTTCCCCACCCAGTACCTCGACTTCGCCGCCGGACGGCTCGGGAACTCCTTCCTCCCACAGGCCTTCCTGCCCTTCCTGGTGCTGCTCGCGATCGCCGTCGTCGTCCTGCACGCCACCCCGTTCGGGCGCTCGCTGTTCGCGATCGGCGCGAGCGAGGAGGCCGCCCGGTTCGCCGGGATACGGGTCAAGCGGGCCAAGCTCCTGCTGTTCGTCGCCACCGGGTTCATGGCCTCCCTCACCGGCGTCTTCTGGGCCCTGCACTACGCCAGCGCCCGCTACGACAACGCCACCGGCCTCGAACTCTCCGTCGTCGCGTCCGTGTTGCTCGGCGGCATCGACTTCGACGGCGGCAAGGGCACGCTCGGCGGCGCGATCGCGGGAGTCTTCCTGCTCGGCGCGCTGCAGAACGTGATGAGTCTCCTGAACGTCTCCGCCCAGTCGCAGATCGTCGTCACCGGCGTCCTGCTCGTCGTCTCCGTGCTCGGCCCCCGGGTCGCACGCCAGATCTCCGTCGCGAGGGCCGGCCGCAGAGCCGCCCCGGCGCCGGTGCCCCAGGCCCCCACGCCTGCCGCATGACTCCGTCCGCTCGTTCTCGCAAAGGAAAACTCGCCATGCGCAAGTCGTCGATCCGCCGTGCCTGTGCGGCCCTCGCCACGGCCACCTCTCTCGCCCTCGCCGTCACCGCCTGCGGCGGCACCACCAAGAGCGACGTCAAGAGCGACAGCAGCTCCAACGCGGCGGCCGGCACGGCCGACCCGAACGCGGCCACCAAGAAGGGGCTGACCGTCGGCTTCCTGCCCAAGCAGGTCAACAACCCCTACTTCACCTCCGCCGACAAGGGTGGCGACGCGGCCCTGAAGGAGCTGGGCTCCAGCTACAAGGAGGTCGGCCCGTCCAGCGCCACCGACACCTCCGGCCAGGTCTCCTACGTCAACACGCTCACCCAGCAGCAGGTGAACGCGGTGGCCGTCTCCGCGCAGGACCCGGGTGCCCTGTGCACCGCGCTGAAGCAGGCCATGAAGAACGGCATCAAGGTCGTCACCTACGACTCCGACACCACCGCCGACTGCCGTAACGCCTTCATCTCGCAGGCCGGCGCCGAGGACCTGGGCCGTACCGAGGTGCAACTGCTCGCCCAGCAGATCAACTACAAGGGCGAGATCGCGATCCTGTCGGCCGCGCAGACCGCGACCAACCAGAACACCTGGATCGACTACATGAAGAAGGAGCTGACGGACCCGAAGTACAAGAACGTCAAGCTGGTCAAGGTCGCCTACGGCAACGACGACGCCCAGCAGTCCTTCCAGCAGACCCAGGGCCTGCTCCAGCAGTACCCGAACCTGAAGGGGATCATCTCCCCGACCACCGTCGGCATCAAGGCGGCCGCCCAGTACCTGTCCGGCTCCAAGTACAAGGGCACGGTCAAGCTGACCGGTCTCGGCACCCCGAACGACATGCGCACGTACGTCAAGAACGGCACCGTCGACGCCTTCGAGCTGTGGGACCCGGCGAAGCTCGGCGACCTCGCCGCCCGCACCGCCGTCGCCCTGGTCTCCGGCCAGATCACCGGCAAGGAGGGCGAGACCTTCAAGGCCGGCGACACCACGTACACCATCGGCAAGGACGGCGTGATCACCCTCGGCAAGCCGACCGTGTTCGACGCCAAGAACATCGACCAGTTCAACTTCTAGTCACGGGGCAGTACTTCATGCAGCGCGTGTGTTTCCTGCTCAAGGTCCGACAGGACCGCATCGCCGAGTACCGTGAATGCCACGCCGCCGTGTGGCCGGAGATGCTCGAAGCGCTCTCGGCCACCGGCTGGCACAACTACTCGCTCTTCCTGCGTGACGACGGTCTGCTCGTCGGCTACCTCGAGACCGAGGACTTCGAGGCCGCGCTCGCCGGCATGGAGGCCACCGAGGTCAACGCCCGTTGGCAGGCCGAGATGGGCCCCTTCTTCGAGTCCCTCGACGGAGCCCGCCCCGACGAGGCGATGAAGCCGCTCACCGAGGTGTTCCACCTCGCCTGAACCCCTCAAGGGAACACCCCCTGCCCTCGCACGACAATGGAGTCCCCCGAGATGAAGAGACGCACCCTGCTGGGTGCCGCCACCCTTGGCGCCATGGCCACCCCCGCTCTCGGCTCCGGCATCGCCCGGGCCGCCGACCCCGGCCCCTCCGTCACCCTCAAGGGCACCACCACCCTCGACTCCCAGGCCATCTTCTTCGTGTCCTACGACGGCCTGGTCAACAACAACTCGTTCCAGAAGAACGGCCTGCTGACCTACAAGGGCTACCAGTACGCCACCTGGTACACCTCCACCGGCAACGCGGTCGTCGCCCGTCGCGTCACCGGCGGCTCCACCTGGGCGACCGTCACTCTCGCCCACGTCCTCAAGGCGAGCGACTCCCACAACGTCATCTCCATGGGCGTCTCCAAGGTGGACGGCCGGCTCCACCTCACCATGGACTCCCACAGCAACGGCTACTTCTACGTGAAGTCGATCGCCGGACTCCTCGACAACCCGTCGACCACCTCCTGGACGTCCTCCGTCTTCGGCGCCGTACAGACCAGCATGGACGGCCTCCCGCTCACCTCGCAGTTCACCTACCCTCAGTTCATCTCCCGGCCCGACGGCAAGCTCCAGCTGAGCTACCGGGTCGGCATCTCGGGCAACGGCCGCAACGCGATCGCCGAGTACGACGGCTCGTCCTGGACCGACCTCGGGGAGTGGTCCAGCTCCACCGGCACGTACACCAGCTCGCACGGCTCCAGCACCGCCCGCAACATGTACCTGCACGGCATCGACTACGACGTCAACGGCCGCCTGCACTCCTTCTTCACCTGGCGCGAGCAGAACGCCGCCGTGATGTGCAACAGCGGCGGCATCACCAACCACGACACCGGCTACGTCTACTCCACCGACCTCGGCCGCACCTGGCTCAACGACGCGGGCACCGTCGTCGGCACCACGGGTACGTCGGACACGGTCGCCGTCACCGACTCCGGACTGGTGGTCGACTCGCTCAACCCCGACCACTCCCTGATGAACCAGGAGAGCCAGTTCACCGACTCCGCCGGCCTCCCGCACGCGATCATCAGCTACGTCCCGGGCCGCTTCGGCCAGTGCACCACCGACTACGTCTCCGACCGCACCGCCAACGGCCGCGCCTTCCACCTCTGCAAGAACTCCTCCGGCACCTGGACCAAGACCGAGATCCCGGTCGCCCTCGACTCCAGCCAGCGCACCAAGCTGATCCTGGACACATACGACAACGCGTACGCGATCTTCCCCTACGGCCGTATAGCCGGCGCCTCCAAGTCCTCCGGCTACACCGACTGGACCCTGCTGTACGACGGCAGCACACTCAACGCCTTCGGCGAGGTCGTCATCGACGAGCTGCGGGCCAGGTCCGACAATGTGCTGGCGTTCATGTACCAGGAGAAGTCCAGCGGTACGACGCCCTCGGCGCTGCATGTCGTGGAGTTCGCCCTGCCCGCGTGAGCGGACAAGGGGACAAACCGTACGGGGCGGTGACGGTACTGTGAAGCACTGCCCGCCGCCCCTCGTCTCTCAGGAGGTCAGAAGCCCGATGGCCCAGTCGGTGGGTATCAAGGACGTCGCCCGCGCCGCCGGCGTGTCCGTGGGTACCGTGTCCAACGTGATCAACCGCCCGGACACGGTCGCCTCCGAGACCCGCGCCCGGGTGCAGTCGGCCATCGAGCGGCTCGGCTATGTCCGCAGCGAGTCCGCACGCCAGCTGCGCGCGGGCCGCAGCCGGATCATGGGCCTGCTCGTCCTCGACATGGGCAACCCCTTCTTCGTGGACGTGGCGCGCGGTGCCGAGCGGGCCGCCCGGGAGGCGGGGCTCGGCGTGATGGTCTGCAACAGCGCGCAGCACGCCGCCGAGGAGGCCGAGTACCTGTCCCTGTTCGCCGAACAGCGGGTGCGGGGCGTGCTGCTGACCCCGGCCGACGCCACCGGCCGGAACATCGAGGCCTTCCGCCGCCACGGCATCCCGTTCGTGCTCGTCGACCGGGTCGCCGAGGGCACCACCGAGTGCTCCGTCTCCGTCGACGACGTGGCGGGCGGCGCGCTCGCCGTGCGCCATCTGGTGGACGCCGGGCACCGCTCGATCGCCTACGTCAGCGGACCGCCCGGCCTGAACCAGGTCCGCGACCGCCGTACCGGCGCGCTGAACGCGCTCGCCGAGGCCGGGCTCGGCCCCGAGGCGCTGCGCGAGCTGCCCACCGAACGGCTCGACGTGGCCGCCGGCCGGGACGCGGGCGCCCGACTGCTCGGCCTCGCCGACCGCCCCACCGCTGTGTTCTGCGCCAACGACCTGCTCGCCCTCGGCGTGCTCCAGGCCATGTACGCGGCGGGCGTGACCGTCCCGGACGACCTGGCGATCGTCGGCTACGACGACATCGAGTTCGCGGCGGCGGCCGCCGTACCGCTCACCTCCGTACGGCAGCCGGCCGTCACCATGGGCGCGCTCGCCGCCGAGCTGCTGCTGGAGGAGACCGAGGAGGGCGAGGGCAAGCGGGCGCACGAGCACCGGCGGGTGGTGCTCCAGCCGGAGCTGGTGGTGCGCCGCTCCAGCCTCGCCGCACGCTGACCCGAAGGTCAGTAAGAAACGATGATCCCCGGACTCGGCTCGCGCCCGGTCATGTGCTGAACTGGGTCGCGTCCGTACTGCCCGTCCCGGGAGTTTCAATGACTGAGTCAAGCTGCCTGCGCGATCGGCGGGGCGGAGGTGAAGACCCTGTTGTCGCGCAGGAGCGCCCACAGCACGTCGA